>NZ_JBITLW010000002.1:0-500639 GCF_044465645.1 Streptomyces sp. NPDC049627
CTTTGTACTCACCCTCTCGGGCTTTCCTCCGGGCGCTTCCCTTCGGTCTTGCGTTTCCGACTCTATCAGATCTTTTTCCGATCCGATTTCCTCGGCGCTTTCCAGGTTCCCGCTCTCGCGTTTCCCTTTCCGGCGGTTCTGACTTTATCAGATCCTCTCGGGCCTGACTCCCAGTCAGCGGGGGTTGTCTTCGCGGCCGTTGAGCCGTTCCGACGTCTCAAACCTTAGCGGATTCTCTCGGCGATTCCCAATCGGGCCGCCGAGTCCCATTCGAATTGAATTCGGGCACGCCGAAATCAACCCCGTCGGGAGATCGTGCTGTGGTTTGGGTTGCCGCTTTCGCGGCGGGAGGTGCTGTCGCAGAACCGTTACGGCTCCGCGGCAACCCGAAGAACTGTACGGATCGGGGAGGGGGCTGTCAAGCGTCCCCTGTCAAGATCTTTTGCGTCGGCGGCAGTGACCGCATCAGTCCAGGTCAGTGAGGCGTCCGCCGGCGTCCGGCTGGGCGTGCTCCACCCTGCGGAGCAGACGGGTGAGGACTTCGCCGAGGACGGTGCGTTCGTCCGCCGAGAGGTCTTGGAGCAGGTCCTCCTCGAAGACCGACGCGAGCCGCATCGCCTCCAGCCACTTCTCGCGTCCCTCCGCGGTCAGCTCGACGATGACGCGGACGCGGTTGGACTCGTCGCGCTCACGGGTGACCAGACCCTCCGCGACCATGCGGTCGATCCGGTGCGTCATGGCGGCCGGTGTGAGGCCGAGGCGCTTGGCGAGGTCGCTCGGGCCCATGCGGTAGGGGGCGCCGGAGAGGACCAGGGCCTTGAGGACCTCCCACTCGGCGTTGCTGATGCCGAGGGCGGCGGTCTGGCGGCCGTAGGCGACGTTCATACGGCGGTTCAGGCGGGAGAGCGCCGAGACGATCTTCTCGACCTGGGGGTCGAGGTCCCGGAACTCGCGCTGGTAGGCGGCGATCTGCTCTTCGAGTGTCGGCTCGCTGATGCCTGTGGTGTCGCCCATGGGCCGAGTATCGCATGGGCTTGCTTGGCGTTGAAGTCCTTCGGGATGTACTCTTTAGCTTCGAACTTTAGCTTTGAAGTCTTCAGGCCTGCATTCAGGGCTGATCGAGAGAGGTGAACGTGACCAGGGCGATGGGCGCAGCGATGCGCCGGATCCATGTGGGCAACGCACTCAGCGCGTTCGGGCTCGGTTTCACCGTCCCCTACCTGTACGTCTATGTGGCGCAGGTCCGGGGGCTCGGTTCGCTGACGGCGGGGCTCGTCCTCGCCGTCTTCGCCGTGGCCGCGCTGATCGTGCTGCCGTTCGCCGGGCGGGCCATCGTCCGGCGGGGCCCGCTGCCGGTGCTGCTCGCCGCTCTGATCACCGCCGCGCTCGGCGCGCTGAGCCTGGGGCTGGCGGGGAGTGCGGTGACCGTACTGCTGTCGGCGGCCGCCCTCGGGGCGGGGCAGGCCGTGATGCAGCCGGCGCTCGCGACGATGATCGTGGACTGCTCCGGCGCGGGGACTCGGTCGCGGGCGTTCGCGATGCAGTTCTTCCTGCAGAACCTGGGGCTGGGGGTTGGCGGGCTGATCGGTGGACATCTCGTCGACACGACGAGCGTTGCGTCCTTCACGCTGCTCTTCGCGATCGAGGCGGGGGTGTTTGTGCTGCTCGTCGCGGTGATGTCGACGGTGCGGATGCCGCGCGCGCCGCGGATCGAAGGGGCGCCGGGGAGTGGGGCGGCGAGGGGGAGCTGGAAGCAGTTGCTCCGGAACCGGGCGATGGTGCAGCTGTGTGTGCTGGGCTTCGTGCTGTTCTTCGCTTGCTACGGGCAGTTCGAGTCGGGGCTGAGTGCGTACGGGGTCGAGGCCGCCGGGGTGTCCACTTCGGCGCTCGGGACCGCGTTGGCCGCCAACACCGCGGTGATCGTGGTGGCGCAGTTCGCCGTGCTGCGGTTCGTCGAGCGGCGGAGGCGGTCGCGGGTGATCGCGGCTGTGGGGTTGATCTGGGCTGTGGCGTGGGTTGCGGCGGCGTATGCGGGGCTGGGGCACGGGAGCAAGGAGATGGCTACGGCTGCCTTCGTTGCGACGTACGCGTTGTTCGGGCTCGGGGAGGCGATGTTGTCGCCGACTGTGGCTCCGCTGGTGGCCGACTTGGCTCCAGAGGGGATGGCTGGGCAGTACAACTCCGCGTTCGCGCTGGTGAAGCAGCTCGCGTTGGCTGTTGGGCCGGCGGTGGGCGGGCCCATGGGGGCCTCGCTGCATGGGGCGTATGTCGTGACGTTCCTCGGGTTCTCGTTGGGGATCACGTATCTCGCGGTTCGGTTGGGGCGGCAGCTCAGTGCCGTGCAGGATCAGCCGTGGCTGGCGAAGAGCCGGGTGGTGGCGCAGGGGGCCGGGTCGGCGTCCGGGTCGGCTCGGGCGCGTGCCTGAGTTTCTTCGCGCCCGGAGCTCGGTTCACGCCCCCCGCGCTTCCGTCGCCCGGAGCCTGTGGGCCGAGTGGGCGGCGGCCAGGAGTGCGGCCAGGTAGATCGCCGCGGCGAGTACGGCCAGCTGCCACCACGGGACGCTCAGCACGAATCCGGAGATCCGGGCGGCGAGGACCACACTGGGTATGACGGCGATGACCAGGCCGAGCAGGGCGCTCACCGCGATGAGGGCGCCATGCCGGCAGAGCAGGACCTGGCGGGCCCAGCGCGGTGGGATGCCGACGGCGATCAGCCGGGCCGGATAGCGGCGCAGGATGCGGGTTTGGCTGCGGGTGGCGGCCAGGATCGCGAGAAGGGCCAGGGTCACCAGGCCGGCGGCGGTGGCCAGTAGCGCCGCGGGAGGCACCGGGTCGTCCGGCTTCACGTGGATCAGGACCGCGCCGGCGTCCATGCCCGCATCGATGACGGCCTGCTGCAAGGCGTGGGCCCGGTCCGCGGAGACACCGGTGACCATGAGCGGGCCGTCGGGCTGCACCGGAAGTTCCAGCGCGTCAGCGGCGGAGCGCAGCATGATGCCGTCGGAGCCGGTTCGCCACGCGGCCGGTTCGGGGGCGACGGTGGCCGTGGGCAGTTCGGCGGTGCGGCCCAGGACCTTGTCACCCTCGCGGACGACGAGGCCGGCGCGCTCGCCCGTGCCGGTGGTGGCGTCGTTGGCGTTCCTCCAGACGAGCAGACCGCCGTCGCAGCAGTGCCTCGCTCGGCGGCAGGGTGTGGCTCCTGGTGCCGGCCAGAAGGACCTGACCGGGGAGTACCTCGGGGTACGACTGCCTCTCGGCGGTGCGGATCAGGGTGTCGAGGAGGGTGACGTAGCCCAGTGAGGCGCCGAACAGCACCGTGAGGACGGCCAGGGCGGCACAGGCCCTGCGCCGGTCGGCGGCAAGCTGACGGCGTACCAGGCGGCGGCGTGGCCCGCTCTCGGGGAGGACCCGCAGTACCGCGGCGAAGCCCTGGTGTCCGCGCTCACCCCGCGCGAATGGGACGTCCTCGCGCTCGTCGGTGACGGACTGCCCAACCGCGAGATCGCGAGCGCTCTGAACCTGAGTCCCGACACCGTCAAGGACCACCTCCGGCGCGTCTACACCGAGCTCGGCGTCGAGACCCGACTTCACGCGGCCCGCATCGCCGGGGTGGCGCGCGATCCCCCCTTCTCGTCAAGTCGCCGCCTGCGGCAGTACGAACTCGCACCACACCGCCTTCCCACCCCCCGGCGTGCGGCGGGAGCCCCAGGCGGAGGCGATGGTGGCGACGATGGCGATGCCCCGGCCGGACTCGTCGGCCGGTTCGGCGCGGCGGCGGCGTGGGAGGTGGTCGTCGCCGTCGGTGACCTCGATGATCAGGCGGCGGTCGGTGCGGCGCAGGCGCAGGCGCATGGGCGGGGTGCCGTGCTGGAGGGAGTTGGCGACTAGTTCGCTGGTTGCCAGGACGCCCAGGTCATGGAGGTCGGACGGGAAGCGCCAGCTCGTCAGGACGCCGGAGGCGAAGGCACGGGCGCGGGGGGCCGCTTCCACGCCGCCCAGCAGTTCCAGGGCGGCGTTGCGGAAGAGGTCGCCGTCGGGGCCCGTGCGGGACGGGTGCTGGAGGACGAGGACCGCCACGTCGTCGTCGTGGTCCGCCGTGACGCCTGCCGTGCGCACCAGGCGGTCGCAGATGACCTGGGGGGTGCCGGTCGCGCCGGCCAGGGCGCGTTCGAGGGAGGCGATTCCCTCGTCCAGGTCCTCGTCCCGGCGTTCCACCAGGCCGTCCGTGTAGAGGACGGCGGTGGAGCCGGGGCTCAGGGCGATCGAACCCGACGCGTGCATCCAGCCGCCGGTGCCGAGGGGCGGGCCGGTCGGTTCGTCGGCACGCTGGACGGTGCCGTTCTCGTCGCGGACCAGGATCGGCAGGTGGCCGGCGGAGGCGTACACCAGGCGTCCCTCGTTCGGGTCATGGATGGCGTAGACGCAGGTGGCGATCTGGTTGGCGTCGATTTCCGTCGCCAGGCCGTCCAGGAGCTGGAGGACCTCGTGCGGGGGGAGGTCCAGGCGGGCGTAGGCCCTCACCGCCGTACGGAGTTGGCCCATGACGGCAGCCGCTCGGACGCCTCTGCCCATCACGTCGCCGATGACGAGGGCCGTGCGGCCGCCGCCCAGGGTGATCACGTCGTACCAGTCGCCGCCCACCGCGGCCTCCGTGCCGCCCGGGTGGTAGGTGGCGGCGATGCGCAGGTCGTCCGGCTCTTCGAGCTCTTGGGGGAGGAGGGAGCGCTGGAGGGTGACGGCTGTTTCGCGCTGGCGGCGTTCGCTGGCGCGCAGGCGCTCGGCGGCCTCCGCGTGGTCGGTGACGTCCGTGGCGAAGATGAGGACGCCGCCGTCGCCCTCGGTCACAGGGGTGCAGGTGAAGGTGTAGGAGCGGCCGTCGGGGGCCTTGCGGGACTTGAGGGTGCGGGGCTTGCCGCTGCGCAGGACCTGGTCGAGGAGGGGCAGCAGGCCCAGTTCGGCCAGTTCGGGGAGGGCCTCGCGGGCCGGTTCGCCCGGAGGACGTACACCGAAAGCAGTGACGTAGGCGTCGTTGACGTACGCAAGACGGTGGTCATGGCCGTGGACGAGGGCGACCAGGGACGGGACCCGGTCCAGGACCTCGCGGACCGGGAGTTCGTCCAGGGCGGGGATCGGCTTGGCCTCGTCGGTGAGTTGTTCGGCGCGGGCCGCGGGGACGGCACCCGGGCCCTCTCCCCGGCGGTCGTGGGTGACCGCCGCCGCTGTTTCGGTCCGCGCTGCGGCGCGGCGCTGCGTTCCGGGGAGCCGGGCGCTCCAGCGCGTGAAGTTCACGAATCCTTGCCTCGTGTCGTCGTCTTCTGCCGGCTCCGGACCAGGCCGGGGGTCTGCGGGGTGGCACCCCTGAGTCGCAGCACTGTGGGGAGAGCCTCGTGTTCGGGATCGGTTCGGGGATCAGTCTGGCAGTGCGGCCGACCTGGCCGACACCCGTCAGACGCCTGCCTCGTCGGTGGAGTTCCTGGGTCCGGTCAGGACGACCCCTTCGAGTCGTCCTGCGGGTCGAGAGGATGCTTTCCACCGGCCGCGAGTTCGAACTCCGCTCGGGGATGTTCGAGCGAACCCAGGGAGACGATCTCCCTCTTGAAGAGTCCCGACAGGATCCATTCGGCCAGGACACGGGCCTTGCGGTTGAAGGTCGGCACCCTGCTGAGGTGGTACACGCGGTGCATGAACCAGGCAGGGTAGCCCTTCAGCTTGCGTCCGTAGACGTGTGCGACCCCTTGGTGGAAGCCGAGGGAGGCGACCGAGCCCGCGTACTTGTGGGCGTACGTCTCCAGGGGTTCGCCGCGCAGGGCGTGCGCGATGTTGTCGCCCAGCACCTTCGCCTGGCGCAGGGCGTGCTGGGCGTTGGGGGCGCACTCCTTGCCCGGATCGCCGGCGGTGACGTCGGGGACGGCTGCTGCGTCTCCCGCGGCCCACGCGTGCGTGGTGCCCTCGATGGTCAGCTCGGGGGTGCACTGGAGCCGGCCGCGGCCGTCGAGCGGCAAGTCCGTCGCGGCGAGGACGGGGTGGGGTTTGACGCCGGCCGTCCAGACGACCGTACGAGTCGGGAAGCGGGCGCCGTCGCTGAGGACGGCGACGCGGTCCGTGCAGGACTCCAGGCGGGTGTGCAGGCGTACGTCGATGTTGCGGCGGCGCAGTTCGGTGACGGTGTAGCGGCCCATGTCCTCGCCGACCTCGGGCAGGATGCGGTCCGAGGCCTCGACCAGGATCCACTTCATGTCCTCGGGCCGGACGTTGTGGTAGTAGCGCGCGGCGTAGCGGGCCATGTCCTCGAGTTCGCCGAGCGCCTCCACGCCCGCGTAGCCGCCGCCGACGAAGACGAAGGTGAGGGCGGCGTCGCGGATCGCGGGGTCGCGGGTGGAGGAGGCGATGTCCATCTGCTCGATGACGTGGTTGCGCAGGCCGATGGCCTCTTCGACGGTCTTGAAGCCGATGCCGTGCGCGGCGAGGCCGGGGATGGGGAGCGTGCGGGAGACCGAGCCGGGGGCGAGGACGAGTTCGTCGTACGACAGCTGTTCGGTGCCCGTGCCCTCTTCCTCGGTGGCGAGGGTGGTGAGGGTCGCGGTGCGCTTTGCGTGGTCGATGGCGGTGGCCTCGCCGATGACGACCCGGCACAGGGGCAGGACGCGGCGCAGCGGTACGACCACATGGCGTGGGGAGATGGAGCCTGCGGCCGCTTCCGGGAGGAACGGCTGATACGTCATGTACGGGTCGGGAGTGACCACCGTGATCTCGGCTTCGCCCCGCACCAGTTCTTGTTTCAGCCTCCGCTGAAGTCGCAGGGCCGTGTACATCCCGACGTAGCCGCCGCCGACAACGAGAATGCGCGCACGTTCCTTCACCATCCCATGACGCACCCGGCGCTTGCGTTTGTCCACAGGCTCGACAATTTGTGTGACCGGAGCCCGTCGGAACCGCGATTTGGCCGAATTGCCGGAGTGCGGGGAAAATTCGCAGGTCAGGGGGCGTGCGCCGGGGGGTCGCAGGTGGCTCAATCGGGACGTAAACGACTCGTACTCCGATCGAGGGGCGCTCCGTGCGGAACGTGCCCCTTCTGAATTGACCCTCGCTCAACTATGTTCGTGTCTCGACGGGGTGTAGGGGGATGCGCTCTTCGGGTCCGTGAGTCACACACGGCGGGCTCGTTGTCCGGGCTTGTTCCGCGACGCTCCGGCTTTGCAATGACGGGGAGAGTCTCCGGGGGGAGACGTCATTACCGGGGGATCGCTTATGCATGTTCAGGATTCTCGTTGGTCTTCCGCGTCCGCCATCACAGCGGGTGGCGGGGCGGTGGGCGGCACGATGAGCGCGGCTGCGGGCAACGGACGCGGGGACAGCTCGCGTACGACGCCGCTGCGCGTGGACGCACAGCGCAATCTGGAGCACGTGCTGCGTGCGGCGCGCGAGGTCTTCGGCGAGCTGGGGTACGGCGCGCCGATGGAGGACGTGGCGCGGCGCGCGCGGGTCGGTGTCGGCACGGTGTACCGGCGCTTCCCGAGCAAGGACGTCCTGGTGCGGCGGATAGCCGAGGAGGAGACCTCCCGGCTGACCGACCAGGCGCGTGCGGCGCTCGGCCAGGAGGACGAGCCGTGGTCGGCGCTGTCGCGCTTCCTGCGCACGTCCGTGGCCTCGGGTGCGGGTCGGCTGCTGCCGCCGCAGGTGCTGCGGGTCGGGGTCGCCGAGGACGGCACCGTGCTCGACGAGGCCCGGGTGCCGCAGCAGCGGACCCAGCCGGGCGCCGGTGAGCTGCGGTTGGTGCCCGACCAGGCCCCGGCCGTGCCGGCCGACTCGATGGACGACGCCGGGGCTGCGGCCCTGCTCGACGTGGTGGGCCAGCTCGTGGAGCGGGCTCGCGCGGCGGGTGAGCTGCGGGCCGACGTGTCGGTGTCGGACGTCCTGCTGGTGATCGCGACGGCGGCGCCCTCGCTGCCGGATGCGGCTCAGCAGGCGGCGGCCTCGGCCCGTTTGCTGGACATCCTGCTGGAGGGGTTGCGGTCGCGGCCTCAGATGTGAGCCGACCCTTGTGCAGGGGGCGCGAAACGTCCGCTGCTCGGAACGGGTGTCAAGAGGCGGGGTGCTGCGCCGCCCTCGCCTCGAACACCATCACGGCACATCTCGGGCCATTCGAGCGCAGCATTCAACTCGCCGCCGTCCAGGGCCCGTTGAGCCCTCCCCGTACGGGCGAGGGCCAGTATCGCGTTACCGGAAGTCCCCACGGACGAGTGGATCCTCCGTACGGGTGGGTCCTGACCAAAATCCAATGTGGCACCCTGACCCGGTGTCCAGGACTGGTGGAGCCGGCGGCGGGGGCTTTCCGCGATGAGCGTTGACGGGTGGGACGAGTCGCGCGGTGACGGCGACTCGGCGACTCCCCAGGTGCCGAATCAGGGCGGACGGGCGGACCTGCCGCCGGGCGGCTCCACGGAGGGCCGCAGGCAGGGGCGCGCGGAACGCAGCGTCCCGGCCCAGCGCGACCGGCGCGAGGACAGCACGCTGCCTGCGCCGCGCGGACTTCCGCCGTCCGACTCCGACCTGATCGGCCGGATGCGCTCCGGCGACGACACGGCCTACGAGGAGCTGTACCGGCGCCACGCGGAGGCCGTGCGCCGGTACGCGCGCACCTGCTGCCGTGACGCCCACACCGCGGACGACCTCACGGCCGAGGTCTTCGCCCGCATGCTCCAGGCGGTACGGGGCGGCTCCGGGCCCGAGCACGCCGTACGCGCGTATCTGCTCACCTCGATCCGGCGGGCCGCCGCGGACTGGACGAGGTCGGCGCGGCGCGAGCAGTTGGTCGACGACTTCGCGGTGTTCGCCGCGCAGACCGCGCGGGTCTCCGAAGTCTCGGACGACGACACTCTGGACCTGGGCGCCGATGTGCGGGCGATGCACGAGGCCGAGCAGTCCATGGCCATGCAGGCCTTCCGGTCGCTGCCCGAACGCTGGCAGGCCGTGCTGTGGCACACCGAGGTCGAGGACGAGTCGCCCAGCGAGGTCGCCACGCTCTTCGGGCTGGACGCCAACGGCACGCGAGTGCTCGCCAGCCGCGCCCGCGAGGGCCTCAAGCAGGCCTACCTCCAGGCCCACGTCAGCGCCAGCCTCGCCAGCGACGAGGGCTGCGCCCGCTATGCCGACCGGCTCGGCGCCTACGCCCGCGGCAGCCTGCGCACCCGTGCCGAGCGGGGCCTGCGCAAGCACCTGGAGGAGTGCGCCAAGTGCCGGCTGGCCGCGGGCCAGATCAAGGAGGTCGCCGGCGGTATCCCCGCCGTCGTGCCGGTCGCGGTCATCGGCTGGTTCGGTGCCGCCGGGTACGCAAAGGCGGCCGGGCTCATCGCCGGTGGTGCGGGCGCCGCCGGTGCCGCGGGCGCGGCCGCGGCCGCGGCGGCCGGCGGAGGCTCGTCGAGCGGTGCCGCCGGTGGGGTCGGCGCGGCGGGCGGCGGTTCGTCCGGCGGGGCGGGTTCCGGGGGCGGTGCGGCGGCCGCCGAGGGGCTGGGCGCGCCGGTGAAGGCCGGCATCGCGGCCGGTGTGGTCGCCGTGGCCGCGGCGGCGGCTCTCATGCTGGCGCTGGCCGGCAACGACCGTCCGGCCCACAAGGAGGACGCCAAGCAGCCCTCCGCCCCCTCCCCCGTCGTCGAGGACACGCCGACGCCCCAGCCGACGAAGAAGGAGCCCACTCCGCGGCCTCCGGCGATCGTCCCGGCCGTGAAGCCCAAGCCGGCCCCGACCCCCAGGCCGACGCCGTCGCCGTCGCCCACCCGCACGCCGAGTGCGGCGCCCACGCCTTCCCCGCCGGCGCCCCCGGCCCCCGCTCCGACACCGACGCCCACCCCGACTCCGCCGCCCCCGCCCGCCCCGGTCGTCTACCAGTGGAGCGAGCTGTCGTACGACGTCGCCGGCGACGGCACCGAGCCCGAGATGCGGATCGGCGAGAGCAGCTGGGTGTGGCAGCGGTACGGCGTGTCGATCGCCGACCAGCGGTACGCGCACGGCGTCACCGTGCACGGCCGGTCCTCCGTCACCATCGACCTCAACCGGGAGTGCTCCGCCTACGACGCGATGGTGGGCGTCGACGACACGAACGCGGGGCTCGGCGCGTTCTCCTTCTCCGTCCGCGCCGACGGCGTCCGGCTGTGGCAGTCCCCCGTGCTCAAGAGCGGCGACCCCGCGGTGCCCGTCCATGTGAACCTCGCCGGGCGCCGCACCGTGCAGCTGGTGGTCGAGCCGCACACCACCTTCGACACGCTGCTGCTGGCGGACTGGGCCGAGTCGAAGTTCCGCTGCGCATAAGCGCCGTAGGCCCGGGCCTACGGCGCCTGCTCGGCAGGGCGGTGAAGGGCGCGCACGGCCTCGGCGAGTTCACGCAGCACGTCCTCCCGGGTCCGGGTGGCTCCGCGGGCCTGCTCGGCGGCGAACCGGTCGGCGCCCAGGGCGGTGCGGGCGGCCGCCTCGGCCCGCTCGGCGTTCGCCCGCTCCGGCTGCGGACGGGGATGGCCGCGGCGCCACTGCTCCGAGGCGGCGAGCAGGCGGGCCGCCCGCGGGTGGTCGCCGAGACGGCTCAGCAGATCGGCCGCGGCCTCCGCGAGAGCCGCCGTGATCACGTCGGCAACCCGGTTCTCCACGGCCAGATGGAACGTGTCGGCCAGGAGGGGCAGCCCGCGCTCCGGGCCCGACTCGGCCGTCACGACCAGGGCGTGGATCGCGTTCAGCATCACCATGAAATGGGGCGGCGGTGTGCCGAGGGCGGTCTCCGAGCGGGCCGCCTCCCACATCTCGCGCGCGCGTGCGGTGTCCTTGTCGTCCAGCGCGATCTGGGCCCGCATCAGCTGGACGAAGGCCCGGGAGTCCGCCACCCCGTACCGGTCGGCCGCCGCGCTCGCCTCGTCCAGCGCGGTCAGCGCGGCCGTACGGTCGCCCGCGCGGTAGGCGATCTCGGCGAGCCGGGCGACGAGGAACGGGGTCTCGGCGTACGCGCCCACCTCGTGGGCCAGGCGCAGCGCCTCCTCGTACTCGCCCTTGGCCTCCTCGAAACGGCTGCGCGAGATGGCCGTCTCGCCGGCGGCGCTGCACACCTGGGCCCGCATCCAGCGGTCGCCGACCCGGCGGCTGAGCACCCTCAGCTCGGCCAGGTCGTCGTCGATGCCCGCCAGGTCGCCGTGCGAGTCGACGGCCATGTGCGTGCGGAACATCAGCAGGACGCCGACCTCCCAGTCACCGCCGTGGGCCCGGCAGTTGGCGACGGCCAGGTCCATGTCGGCCTTCATGTCCCGCGAACTGCTCAGATAGAAGGCGGTCAGCGGCCAGACCAGCCCCGGCAGCCGCGCCGCCACCGGGCCTCCGCGCTCGAAGAAGGCCCGCACCCGCATCAGGTAGCGCCGCATCCGCTCGTTCAGCAGCGTGTCGATCGGCTCGGTCTCCGACTTGAGGAAGAGGTGCAGCAGCCGGAGATCCATGCGCGGGCCGTGCAGGGGGTGGTGGGACTGGTCTTCCTGCGTGGCGAGGAAGACGTCGACCGGGTCCAGGGCGGCGGTCAAGGAATCGTCTGGGGCTTTCGGGGGACCGTCGTCGGCCAGCCGAGGATGGTCATGGGCTATCCGGGGATCGTCATTGGCTGTCCGCCGATTGTCGTGGGCCTTCAGGGAGTCGCCGCCCACGGTGTCCAAAGCCGTCCCCAGCCGCAGGATCCGGTCGATCCATGCGCTGCCCTCGCGGCGGTAGTTGCGCAGCCACCAGAACCAGCCCATGGCGAGCGCGATGGAGGCGGCATCCGCTTCGTCGCCGGCCGTGAGGGCGCGGTCGAGGGCCGCACGGATGTTGTCCAGCTCCGTCTCCAGGCGGGCGACCCACGGCAGTTGACCGGCCGAACGCAGCAGCGGATCGGCCTCCTCCGCGAGCGCACGCACCCACGCGCGGTGCCGGCGCTCGGCCGCCAGACGCAGCTCGGGGACCTCGGCGGCGCGCTCGACGGCGTACTCGTGAATGGTCTCCAGCAGGCTGTACCGCATGCCGTCGGAACCGTCCCGCTCGCACGGGGTGGCCACGATGAGGGACTTGTCGACCAGCGCACCGATGAGGTCCGCGGCCGGCCCGGTGCACACCGCCTCCGCCGCCGCGAGATCCCAGCCGCCCGCGAAGACGGACACCTCGCGCAGCACAGTCCGCTCCCGCTCGTCGAGCAGCTCCCAGGACCAGTCGACGACGGCGCGCAGGGTCTGCTGGCGGGGCAGGACCGTACGGCTTCCGGAGGTGAGGAGGCGGAAGCGGTCGTCGAGGCGGTCGGCGATCTGGCGGGGTGTGAGCAGCCGTAGCCGGGCCGCCGCCAGCTCGATGGCGAGCGGCAGTCCGTCGAGACGGCGGCAGATCTCCGCGACGGCTTCCTGGTCGCGCGTGTCACCCAGCACGGCGGCGGCGTCGGGGCGGACGGCCGCCGCGCGCTCCGCGAAGAGGCGGTGCGCCTGGTCGGGGAGCAGGGGTTCGACCGGGCGCACCGACTCGCCGGGGACGCCCAGGGGTTCGCGGCTGGTGGCGAGGACGGTGAGCCCTGGGCAGCGGGTGAGGAGGGTCTCGGCGAGGGTGGCTGCCGCGCCGATGACATGTTCGCAGTTGTCAAGGATCAGAAGTTGGCTGCGCGGGGCGCAGTACTCGATCAGCAGGGCGGTCGGGTCGTCCTGCGGGGCTGTCAGCTCGTTGGTCATGAGCACGGTCTCGCGCAGACCGAGCGCGTTGACCACCGCGCCTGGTACCGCCTCCGGCCGGTCGAGCGGGGCGAGCTCGACCAGCCATGCCTGCGGTAGGCCTGAGGCGGCTTCCTCGGCGAGGCGGGTCTTGCCAGAGCCGCCCGGTCCGGTGAGCGTGACCAGTCGGGCCCTGTGCAATTCGGAACGGATGGCGGCGAGTTCGAGTTCCCTGCCCACGAAAGAGGTAAGGCGTGGACGGAGGTTGCCATGGCGGTCCGGGTGGGGAGTGGGGGGCGGGGTGGGCTGGGGTTGGCGCTGGGGCTGGGACTGGGGCTGGCTCTGGGATTCAGGCTGGGGCTGGGGCAGAAGTTGCGGCTGGGATTGGGCTTTGGGTTGGGGGCCCGTGTTGCGAGTGGTCACGGGGAGCGTCTTGCGGGCTGCCGGGCGAGCCGCCTCGGGGCCCTCGTGGCGAGCCGTCCCGGGCAGCGGCTTGAGGGCGGCTGGTTTCAGTAGCTCGGCGTGCAGGGCCCGGAGTTCTGGGCCGGGATCGGCGCCGAGGCCCTCGGCGAGGGCCTGGCGGGCGGTTTCGTACGCGGCGAGCGCGTCGGCCGTGCGGCCCGTGTCGCGCAGGGCGCGGATGAGGAGGGCGTGCAGCGGCTCGTCGTACGGGTGCGCCGTGGTCAGTTCCCTGAGTTCGGGTACGGCGTCCTGGGCGCGGCCGAGTCGCAGGTCCGCCTCGGCGCGGGCTCGGGTGGCCTCCAGGCGCAGGGCCTCCGGGCGGGTGGCGGCCGCGGTGCGGTCGGGGAGGTCGGCGAGGGCGGGGCCGCGCCACAGGGCGAGGGCGGTGGCGAGGTCGTGGGCGGCGGTGGTGGGGTCGCCGTTCTGCAGTGCGGAGGTGGCCTGGCGTACCAGTCGTTCGAAGACGAAGAGGTCTACGTCGTCCTTGGTCGCCGTGAGGCGGTAGCCGCCGGGGGCGGAGGTGACGGCGGTCTTGCCGAGGGTGCGGCGCAGGCGGCCGATCAGGGCCTGGAGGGCGGCTGGGGCGTCCTGGGGTGGGTCGTCGGTCCAGACCTCGTCGATCAGGGTGTCGGGGGTGGTGAGGTGGCCGGGGCGTAGGGCCAGGGCCGTGAGCAGGGCGCGTAGGCGGGGGCCGCCCAGGGGTATGACGGTGCCCTGGTCGTCTTCCGCCTGGGTGACGCCCAGGATTCTGTACCGCACCGGGTCATTGTCGCGGGGGTGGCTTTGGGGGGCACGGGTTTTGTCTGGGTGGGGGTGGCGTGGGTGGGGCCGGGGGGGGGAGTGGTCGGGGTGGGTGCGGGGGTCGGCCGGGTGCGGGCCGGGAGGATTCTCGCCCCCGCCGCCCCTACCCGTCCCATCCCTGAAGGGGCTCCGCCCCTTCCACCCCGCCAGGGCGCCGCCGCCCCCTGGACCCCCGCTTCAGCCCTGAAGGGGCCTCGTCCTCAAACGCCGGACGGGCTAAGAATGCCGTGAGCGGAGCCGGAGTCCGCCTGACGGTGGTGGTCAGGGGCAGGCAGTGCGGACCACCCGCCCTCACACCCGCCGCGCCCCCGCCCCCAGCGCCCCCCGCTGCGGTGTGATCCCCGCCGGTACTGCGCGCTGTCGGGCGGGCGTTCCCGTCCAGCAGGTGCCGCGGCGGGCCAGGAGGCGGTGGAGCCAGAGTTCCAGGGAGACCAGGTCTGCCAGGCCGTCCAGGGGGAGGGGCTCGCCCTCGGCTGCCGCGCGGAGGGCCTTGCGGACGACTCGGGCCTCGACCAGGCCTGCTTGGGCGAGGAGGGGGGTGCCGAACAGGGCCGTGAGGGAGTCTGCGGCCACCCTCAGGCCCGTTCGCGCGGCCACTGCCGTCGACGCGTGGGACGGGGCGCCCCAGCCGGGTGGGAGGTCGGCCACGCCGGCGCCCTCCAGGACCGTGCGGAGGATGGCCGCGCGGGCGCCCGGCTGGACGCGCAGTGCCTCGGGGAGGGCTCGGCAGGCGCGGACGACCTGGTTGTCGAGGAACGGGGCGTGCAGGCGTTGGGAGCGGATCTCGGCGGCCTGTTCCAGGACACGGAGGTCCGATGCGTGGCGGGCCAGTGCCGCACGCGCGCGGTAGTCGCCGGGACGCTGGCCGGGGCCGATGCCGTTGCGGCTCGTCGCCGCCTGCAGGCGAACCGATACTTCAGCGAGCGCCTCACCGGTCAGCCAGCGCGCCGCCGGGCCCGGTCTGGCCCAGGTGAGCGCGGCGAGCGACGCCCCTACGGCACCTCCGGGCTCGTCGAAGCGGCGGTGCAGGAGGCGGTCCGCCAGGGATTCCAGGCCGGTGCGGTAGGGGGTGCGGGCCAGCTTCCGGGCCGCGCCGTACACGCGCGCGGGGACCAGCACCGAGCCGTCCGCCTTCGCCAGGGCCGCGACCGGGCGGACCAGGTGGCGGCGTTTGCGGTCCATCAGCAGGTCCGCCAGGCGGGCCGGGTGGGCGTCGAGGACCTGGCGGGCGCCGTAGCCCGTGAAATGGTCCGCGCTGCCTGACGCCAGGCGCGCGCGGTGTCTGGCCGCCGTCACCAGGCTCGGGCCCGGTTCGTCCGTCAGCGGGCCGTCCAGGTCGGCGTACGGCAGTGTCTCCTCACCGCCGGTGACCACCACGTGGTGCAGGCGGGGGTTGGCCGCCAGGGTGCCGGCTCTTTCCAGCTCGGCCTCGCGGCCGCCGACCGCCAGGTCGTTGAAGGTCACGGCGAGCAGCCGCTCTCCCGCGCCCGTGCCGTGTCCCAGCACCGTGCCCGGCATTCCCGGCAGGCCGGCGGCCAGCAGGGCCAGGGTGCCCGAAGCCGGCCCTCCGGACAGGTCCGCCCCGATGCCCGGTACCGGCATCCCGCGCGCGGCACGCCGCTCGGCGGGGCCCATCCCCGGGACCGGACCCGGGTCTATGTCGGCGCCGGGGACATGGCGAGGCGCCGACAGGCGCGCGCGTACCGCTTCCACGAGGGCGTCGCGTACGGCGTCCACCGCGCTGTCCGGATCCGCCGTGGGTGCCGCCACCGCCAGCGAGGCGACCGGCTCGTACCCGGCGATCTCGCGCGCCCCGGCGCGGAGGATGAGCGCATGCCCCGGCGGAATGCGCCGCACGCCGTCGTACGGCGTGGAGTCGTGCACGGCCGCCGGTACGTCGGGCGCCGCGAGCAGTGCGGCGAGGTGCCCGAAGTCGAGGTTGGCCTCGATGAGGTCGGCGAGGGGGAGCGCGGCCGTCGCATAGGCCGTACCGCCCGCCCACGGGGTGTAGAACACGGGCCGTGCGCCCGCCAGATCGCCGCACACCGTGACCCTGCGGCCCACCTGGACGACGGCCGTGTAGCTGCCGGACCACGCCGTCAGATGCCGAAGTGCCCCTCCGCGCGCGGCGAACAGTCCGACCCGCAGCTGCTCGTCGGTCGCTCCGCAGGTGCCGAGGACCGCGATGCGCGTCTGGGCGTCGGCCTTCACGACGCGCACCTCGTCGGGGCGCCAGTCGCCGACCGCCCACAGTGGATCGGGGTCACCCCACAGGAGTTGGGAACCCACCGGGTGCACCGTCTCGCCGTCGCTCCCGGTGGCCCCCGCGGAACCGATTCCGGCGGCCACCGCGGCGGTGCTGCTCCATCCCACCAACCACCGCATCGACGCCTCCACAGGCTGTGGACAACCAGTGCACCGTACGAACCGGTTCACCATGCTGCCATGAAGGACGCGCGCCGGAGGGGCGGCGGAGCCGCTCGGGATCCGGGAATGCGCCTGTGTCTGCGCCCCCGTGTCGCCCTCGTGCCGGTTCGGGCGCCGCCCGAACACCCGGACGGGGCAAGGGGATCCACGCGCGCGGGGCGATCGGATCCCGGGCAGGTCCCAGGACGTCTGCGACGCGAATGCGCCCCCGATACGCTCCCCAAAAACGCCGTTCGCGCCCTCAAGTTCCGTGGTAGGAGCGGTAATCACCCACGAGCGACAGGGTCGATTTTCGGCCAAATCGGCGTCGCACGGACAGGCTCACGCACGCTCCGTACAAGCCCTGCGGACTACTCGCCGTGCTCGCCGCGCGCGCAGTCCGGGGAACGGAGTGCGCCCCCCGGACCGTTCCGCCGCCCGCGGGGATGAAGGCGGCGGAATCCCCCAGCCCACTGGATCCAGTACAGCGGGCCGACCCACGCACGAGCCATGGAACCGCTCCCCCGATGGCTGGAGAAGAGCGCACGGACGGGCGCACAGCCACACAGCGGGAGCACGTCACAACTGTCCGTACAGAGGGCGTACTTCAGTACGAACCACAATCCCGCCATCCGGAACAATGCCCCTTAACGCTTGGGATGCGGCGAACTACGCTGGGTTTACGAATGCCGCGTGGTTATGCCAGCGCGGCAGCCGTCTGTGTCGAGGGGTGGCGCATGTCCAGGGAGCAACGCGGGCCGAACGAAAAGCTCGGCGCCGTTCTCGCCCTCGCGGGAATCAGCAACGCAGGCCTCGCCCGACGCGTCAACGACCTTGGCGCTCAGCGGGGACTGACTCTTCGCTACGACAAGACGTCGGTGGCGCGCTGGGTGTCGAAAGGCATGGTGCCGCAGGGTGCCGCGCCCCACCTCATCGCCGCCGCCATCGGCCAGAAGCTCGGCCGCCCGGTGCCGCTCCACGAGATCGGCCTGGCGGACGCGGACCCCGCACCCGAAGTGGGCCTCGCCTTCCCCCGGGACGTCGGACAGGCGGTGAAGTCGGCGACGGAGCTCTACCGTCTCGACCTCGCCGGGCGCCGCGCCGGCGCCGGCGGCATCTGGCAGTCGCTGGCCGGTTCGTTCGCAGTAAGCGCATACGCAACGCCTGCCTCACGGTGGCTGATAACCCCGGCCGACAGTTCGGTGGCGCGCGAGGCGAGCACCTCCGAGGGCTCCGGCGCACCGCTCAAAGTCGGCCACAGCGATGTGCAGAAGCTGCGGGAGGCCGCCGAGGACGCCAGGCGCTGGGACTCCAAGTACGGAGGCGGCGACTGGCGTTCGTCCATGGTGCCCGAGTGCTTACGCGTGGAGGCGG
The DNA here is from genome assembly GCF_044465645.1 of Streptomyces sp. NPDC049627. NCBI lineage: Bacteria > Bacillati > Actinomycetota > Actinomycetes > Kitasatosporales > Streptomycetaceae > Streptomyces > Streptomyces sp. NPDC049627. The sequence goes on from NZ_JBITLW010000002.1 coordinate 17,733, forward strand.
CTCCGCTGCTGCTGGGCTCGTACTCCGACGAGGTGGGCCGGGCGCTGTTCGGCGCCTCCGCCGAACTCACGCGTCTCGCCGGGTGGATGGCCTTCGACACCGGGCAGCAGGAGGCCGCCCAGCGGTACTACATCCAGGCGCTGCGGCTCGCGCGCGCGGCGGCCGACGTACCCCTCGGCGGGTACGTCCTGGCGTCGATGTCGCTCCAGGCGACCTACCGGGGCTTCGGCGACGAGGGCGTCGACCTCGCCCAGGCGGCCCTGGAGCGCAACCGGGGCCTCGCCACGGCCCGCACCATGAGCTTCTTCCGGCTCGTCGAGGCACGCGCGCACGCACGCGCGGGTGACGCACAGGCGGCAGGAGCGGCGCTGAAGGCGGCGGAGGGCTGGCTCGAACGGTCCAGGGAGGGCGACAACGATCCCTCCTGGCTCGGGTTCTACTCCTACGACCGCTTCGCCGCCGACGCCGCGGAGTGCTACCGGGACCTGAAGGCACCGCGCCAGGTACGGCGGTTCACCGAGCAGGCCCTGTCCAAGCCGACGGAGGAGTTCGTACGCTCGCACGGGCTGCGGCTCGTCGTCTCGGCGGTCGCCGAGCTCGAGTCGGGCAATCTCGATGCGGCGTGCGAGCAGGGCGTACGGGCGGTGGAGGTCGCGGGGCGCATATCGTCGGCTCGCACCACCGAGTATGTGAAGGATCTTCTGCATCGGCTGGAGCCGTATGGGGATGAGCCGCGGGTGGTGGAGTTGCGGGAGCGCGCTCGGCCGCTGCTGATGGCTCCGGCGTAGCGCTCCGCTTCGGGGGCAGGGTGCCTTCGCGTCCGCCTGGTGCTGTGGATCGGCGGCTGCCGGCAGCCTGTGGCTTGTCGCGCAGTTCCTCGCGCCCCTTCAAGGCGTGGCAGTCCCCCTGGTTTGAACGCGTTGTCAGTGGCGCAGTGCACTATCGAAGCCGGAGGTGGTGCAGGTGGCAGGGCAGGTGCGGTCTGTCGGCTACGACTGTGATGTGCTCGTGATCGGCGGGGGGATCGTCGGGCTGTCCACGGCGTATGCGATCACGCGTGCCACGCCGGGGACGCGGGTGACCGTGCTGGAGAAGGAGCCGGGGCCCGCCCGGCACCAGACGGGGCGCAACAGCGGAGTCATCCACAGCGGGATCTATTACCGGCCGGGGTCGCTGAAGGCACGGTACGCGGTGCGGGGCGCCGCCGAGATGGTCAAGTTCTGCGCGGAGTACGGCGTCGCGCACGCCGTCACCGGCAAGCTGATCGTCGCGACGGAGCGCGATGAGCTGCCACGGCTGCACGCGCTGGTGCAGCGCGGCCGGGAGAACGGGATTCCGGTACGGGAGCTGGGCGCCACGCAGATCGCGGAGTACGAGCCCGAGGTGCGGGGTCTCGCGGCCATACACGTCGGGACGACGGGCGTGTGCGACTTCGTCGGCGTCGCCCGGCAGCTGGCCGAGGCGTCGGGGGCGGAGATCCGGTACGGCGCGGAGGTCGAGCGGATCGACCGGCGGGCGGAGCTGGGGGTCGCCGTACGGACCACGCGCGGGGACGTGGTGCGGGGGCGGGTGCTGGTGAACTGCGCCGGGCTGTACTGCGACGAGGTGGCCCGGTTGACGGGGGACGAGCCAGGCGTGCGGATCGTGCCGTTCCGGGGCGAGTACTACTCGCTGGCGCGGCCCGGGCTGGTGCGGGGGCTGGTGTATCCGGTGCCGGATCCGGCGTTCCCGTTCCTCGGGGTGCATCTCACGCGCGGGATCGACGGGGATGTGCACATCGGACCCAACGCGGTGCCTGCGCTGGCCCGGGAGGGGTACCGGTGGGGTGTCGTACGGCCGCGGGAGGTCGGCACGACCGTGGCCTGGCCCGGGGTGTGGCGGATGGCGGCGCAGCACTGGCGGTACGGGGCCGGGGAGCTGCGGCGGTCGGTGTCCAAGGGGGCCTTCACGGAGGCGGTGCGGAGGTTGTTGCCCGCGGTGACGTCCGATGATCTGGTGCCTGCGGCGGCGGGGGTGCGGGCGCAGGCGGTGTTGCGGGACGGGTCGCTGGTGGACGACTTCCTGATCAGGGAGGGGGCGCGGGCGGTGCATGTGCTGAATGCGCCGAGTCCGGCGGCCACGGCTTCTCTGCCGATCGGGCGGGAGGTGGCTCGGCGGGCGCTGGCGGTGCTGGAGGCGGCTTGAGCGGGGTGCTCCGAGGGTGCCGGGAAACGCCGGACGGGCTGGGATGCCCGGGCCGGCGTCGAGGAGTGGAGTGCCCTGCAGTGCTGGTCAGAGGCCGGCCGGAGAAAGCCGTGTGCTTCTGGTCCTGCGGATGGCGTACTATGGAGTCACCGACGCGGGGTGGAGCAGCTCGGTAGCTCGCTGGGCTCATAACCCAGAGGTCGCAGGTTCAAATCCTGTCCCCGCTACTGAAGGCTCAGGGCCGGAACTGATCAGTTCAGTTCCGGCCCTGAGTGTTTTCCCCTCACCGCGGACCTTGTCACCAACGGTGATCGGGCGACCGCCCTCCGCATAACAACTGACATACCGTCAATACCTGTGCGCTCCCTGAGGCCCGGCCAACTCGCCCGATTTAGGCCGCTCATGACCCCTAAGTCCCGTCGAAAATAGTTAATGATCAAGCGGAACAGCTTGGAATCCGCACCTCGCGTCTATTAACGTTCGATAACGCAGCGCGGTCGTCCCAGCCGTCACAAGAGGCGGCTCCGTGCGCACGCGCCGAATCCCGCAAGGGAGCCGGGGAACCACCACCCTGGGGTGAATCGCGCGGATTCCGCCGTGAAGTCACGGACGGTATACGCGCGTAGGAGACCTTCCTGCTCCGAACCCGTCAGCTAACCCGGTAGGCGAGAAGGAAGGAAAGGAGTACGCCCACGTGGCGTCCAACAGGCCTGCTACGCAAGCCCCGTTCGTGCCGAGCCAGCGCAGCACCGACACCTTCGGCTACGACCGCTACCGCACCGACGAGGGCCCGTACGAGGAGTGGAACCCCACCGCGGAGTCCATTCGTCCGGTACGCGGCAGGCATCGCGTCGCCAAGCAGCGCGGCGGGGGACTCGCGCGCAGCTCCACGGTTCTCGGCGTCGGTGTCATAGCCGCCGTCGGCGCGGGCGGCATGGCCAGCGCGCAGAGCGGCAAGCCGCCGGTCGCCATCTCCATCCCCGACCTGCCCCTGATCTCCGACGACTCCTCCGCCCCCGAGGACACCGCGAGCGCGCTGAGCACCATGGGCGGCGAGGCGACCGAGGAGACCACCCAGGGCACGAGCGACGCCGGTGAGGCGCTGCGGGCCCGGATCATCGCCCAGGTCGAGCAGCAGCAGGACCAGATCGAGAACAAGGCCGCCGCCGAGGCGATCGCCGCCGCCGAGAAGGAGGCCTCCGCCGCGGCCGCCAAGGCGGAGAAGGAGGCGGAGGCCAAGGCCGCCGCCGCGAAGGCCGAGGCCGAGGAGGAGGCCCGCAAGAAGGCCGAGGCCGAGCGTCTCGCCGAGCTGGCCAAGCAGTACACGCTGCCGACCTCCTCGTACACCATCACCTCGACCTTCGGTCAGGCCGGCGCCTACTGGTCCTCCGGCTACCACACCGGCCTCGACTTCGCCGCCCCCACCGGCACGCTGATCAAGGCGATCCACTCCGGCACGGTCACCTTCGCCGGCTGGGACGGCTCGTACGGCTACAAGACGGAGATCACCCTCGACGACGGCACCGAGCTCTGGTTCGCGCACCAGTCGTCGATCAGCGTCAGCGTGGGCCAGAAGGTCAACACGGGCGACGTCATCGGCCGCGTCGGCGCCACCGGCAACGTGACCGGCGCCCACCTCCACCTCGAGGTGCACCCCGACGGGAACGCGAACGGCATCGACCCGATGGCGTGGCTGCAGAGCAAGGGCCTCACGCCCTGAGGTTCTCCCGCTTCTGACACCCCGGCCCTGATCCACCGGCGGTCCTGACGCCTACCCCCCACGTCAGGGCTGCCGGTTTCCGGATCGCCGGGGTCCGCTTGTTTACGGGAAATTTGCGGGCGTGCCGGAAGACCGGCCTCCGTCAAGGGCGTTGATGCCGAGCATGACTTCTCTTCGCAAGCTCGGCTCCTCCGACCTCGAGGTCTCCCCGCTCGCCCTCGGCGGCAACGTCTTCGGCTGGACCGCCGACGAGGCCCAGTCCTTCGCCGTCCTCGACGCCTACACGGCGGCGGGCGGCAACTTCATCGACACGGCCGACTCGTACTCGGCGTGGGCCGAGGGCAACGTGGGCGGCGAGTCCGAGACGATCATCGGCAAGTGGGTGCGGGCACGCGGCAACCGGGACGACGTCCTCATCGCCACGAAGGTCAGCCAGCACCCAGACTTCCAGGGCCTGACCGCGGCCAACATCAAGGCCGCCGCCGACGCCTCCCTGCGCCGCCTCGGCACCGACCGCATCGACCTCTACTACACCCACTTCGACAAGCCTGAAGTCCCGGTCGAGGAGATCATCGGCGCCCTGGACGAGCTGGTGAAGGCGGGCAAGGTACGGCACATCGCCGCCTCCAACATCTCCCCCGAGCGGCTGCGGGCGTCCCTGGACATCTCCGACCGTGAGGGCCTCGCCCGGTACGTGGCCCTGCAGCCCCACTACAACCTGGTCTCCCGCGACACCTACGAGGGCGAACTCCAGGACCTCGCCGAGCGGGAAGGCCTCGCGGCGGTCCCGTACTACGCCCTGGCGTCCGGCTTCCTCACGGGCAAGTACCGCGCCGGTACGACGGTGGGGAGCCCGCGCGCCCAGGGCGCCGGCAGGTACCTGGAGACGGAGCGGGGGCGCAACGTGCTCGCCGCCCTCGACGAGATCGCCCAGACCCACGAGGTGCCGGTGGCCACGGTGGCCCTGGCGTGGCTGGCGTCGCGGCCGACGGTCGCGGCCCCGATCGCCTCGGCCCGGACCGTCGAGCAGCTGCCCGCGCTGCTGGGCGTCGGAGAGCTGACGCTGACGGAGGGGGAGCTGGAGAGGCTGACAGCGGCTTCCGCCTGACGTCCTGCGAGGTCACGTCCGATACGGGTTGTACACGGGATACGGCGCCGTCGGCCCGTACAGGGGCCCCTGTCCGTGCATGGGCCCCTGTCCGTACATGGGCCCGTGCCCGTACATCGGCCCGTGCCCCGGCCCGTACGGCTGCCACTGAACCGGCGCCGGATATCCATACGCCGGCCAGGCCTGCGCGGCATTCAGCGCCGGGCGTGCGAACGCCCGGCGCCCCCACAGCTCGTGCAGCAACTCCCGTTCCCGTACGGCGAAGTCGGCGCCGGCCCGCCCACGGCGCCCCCGGTGCCGCAGGAACGCCAGCGACGTGGCGTACGCCTCGTACTGCGCCACCTCCCGGGCCGCCGCCCGCCCCCCGTGGCGCCGCGCGTACTGCCGGGCCACCCGCCGGGCCCGCATCGAGCCGAGCGCGAACGGTTCGCCCGGGGTCAGCCACCCGGCCGCGACGTAGGCGGGCAGTTCCTCGCGCACGGTCCTCAGCTCGCGCTGCCGGGTCCAGATCACCAGCCAGGTCAGCAGCCCGAACGCGGGCACCATGAAGGCCACGTACACGGCGAAGAAGCCGTACTCGCCGAGCGCCGACGAGCCGTTCCAGGTGGCGTGCATGCCCATGGCGAGCAGAAGCCCGGAGACCGGGAGGAGAACGCGGCGCAGATGCTGGCGCGGGCCCGACAGCGCGGCGATGCCGAAGCCGATGCCGGTGAGGACGGTGAAGAGGGGGTGCGCGAAGGGCGACATGATGACGCGGACGAAGAAGGTCGCCGCGGTGACGGAGGCGATGCCGCTGTCGCCGGAGAGCTGGTCGGTGCCGAAGGCGGTGCCGAGGTAGAGGATGTTCTCGGTGAAGGCGAAGCCGGTGGCGGTGACCCCGGCTATCACCACGCCGTCGACGATTCCGGTGAAGTCCTGTCTGCGGAAGAGAAAGACGAGCAGGACGGCGGCCGCCTTGGCCGTCTCCTCCACGATGGGCGCTATGACGGTCGCGCCGAGGGTGTCCGCGTGCGACGGATCGGCCGTCGCGGTCGCTATCCACCGGGTCGCGAAGCTGTTGGCGACGATCGCTATCAGCGCCGCCGCGCAGGCGCCCCAGGCGAAGGAGAAGAGCAGGTTGCGCCAGGGGCCCGGCTCGACCCGGTCCAGCCACCGGAAGGCGGCGACCAGCAACGGCACGGGCAGGACGGCGAGCCCGAGCCCGACCAGGAACCCTTCGGTGCCGGTCTGCTCACGCACCAGCGCGAGGATGACCAGCCCCGAGAGCGCGAGCAGGGTGCTGAGCGCGCCGTAACGCACCCACCGCTTCTGCCACCAGTGCGCGTGCCGCAGTGCGCCGCCGGCGGGACCGGTGGGGTGCGTCGGGTACGGGGGACAGGTGGCCACGGCATTGACCCTAACGAGACGGGGGCGCCGCCCGCAGCAGCGCGAGGGGTTCCGGCGCCCGTTGCTCTTGCAGGTGGTTCTTCCCGCTGTTCCTACCGCTGTACGCGGCGGAAGAGCAGGTCGTTCACGACATGACCCTTGTCCAGTCCCTGCCCCTCGAAACGGGTCAGCGGCCGGAACCGAGGACGCGGCGCGAACCCGCCGTCGGCCTGCGTGTTCTCGAAGTCGGGGTGGGCGGTCAGCACTTCGAGCATCTGTTCCGCGTACGGCTCCCAGTCGGTGGCGCAGTGCACCAGGGCGCCGGGTTTCAGCCGGGTCGCGGCGAGGCTGAGGAACTCGGGCTGGATGAGGCGCCGCTTGTGGTGCCGCTTCTTCGGCCAGGGGTCGGGGAAGTAGACGCGCAGCCCGTCGAGCGAGTCCGGGGTGAGCATCTCCCGCAGCAGGATGATGGCGTCGCCGTTGCCGACGCGGAGGTTGGTGAGCCCGTTCCGGTCGGCGAGGCCCAGCAGATTGCCCTGCCCGGGGGTGTGTACGTCCACGGCGAGGATGTTGGTGCCGGGGTCGGCGGCGGCCATCTGGGCCGTGGCCTCCCCCATCCCGAACCCGATCTCCAGAACGACCGGGCTCCCGTTCCCGAACAGCTCCCCGAGGTCGACGACGCGCTGCCCGTCGATGTCCAGCCCCCACTTGGGCCACAGCCGCTGCAACGCGTCCGCCTGCCCCGCGGTCACCCTGCTCCGGCGCGGCTGGAAACTGCGGATCCGCCGCTCGAAGTGCGACCCGGCAGGATCGGCCTTGGGCCCGTCCGGGAACCGGGGCTCGCCCTTGGCCCGGGTGTGCCGGACGGAGACACCTGGGACGTGATGCGGATGCTCGCCGGAGACGCCGGACTGCTCGGGGGTGCCGTGGGTGCCGGCGGCTTCGGGGGTGTTCAGGGAGTCAGACACAGTGGGATCGATTTTACGGGGGCGCGCGGCGCCGGGTTTCAGCCCGTCCGGCAGTTGCGCTCAGCCCGGCAGATGAGCGTTCGGAGCCTTCGCCCGCTCCTCGTACTCCGGCAGGACCAGGACGTCGACCCCCTCCCCCGCGAGCACCCCGCTCCCGTCGGCCCCCGCCACGAAGGTGTCCGGCTCCCGCCAGGCCGTCACCACCCGCCGCACCCCCGCCTCCAGGATCAACCGCGCACAGGGCACAGGCCGGGACGCCCGGCGCGTGCACGGCTCCAGGCTGCTGTACACCGTCGCGGTGGCCAGCCTCAGATCCCCCGGCGCGATCTTCGCCAGCGCCGCCTCCTCCGCATGCACCACCGGGTCGCCCCCTTCCCGGGAGTACCCCCGCGCCAGCTCGGTCCCGTCGGCGGCCACGACCACCGCTCCCACACTGAACGCCGTCGCCGACGGCGGACACTGCGCGGCGAGCTCGCACGCCAACGCCAGCCAGCGCCGGTCGGCCGCGGCAGGGAGAACGCCGGTACCCGGCGCCGTCGGCTCGTAGCGCATCAGCACGACGTCCTCGATCCGCCGCGCCTCCAGCAGACGCAGCCGTCCGCCCTGGTACCCGCCCGGCCCGAACAGGCGTGGCGCGTCCGGGTCCCCCACGAACAGCGGGGCCAGCACCAGCTGCAGCTCGTCCGCCAGCCCCTGCTGGAGCAGCTGCGTGTGGATCGTGCCGCCGCCCTCGACCATCAGCCGCTCGACGCCGCGCACCTCGCGCAGATGCTCCAGCAGGCCCCGCCACTGCAGCTCCGCGCCCAGGGCGACGACGTCCGCCGCGACCGGCGCCCGCCGCAGCCGCTCCGCGCCCTTCTCCGTCGTACAGACGATCTTCTCGCCGCCGGTGTGCCAGAAGTTCGCCGTCGGGTCCAGCTCGCCGGACGCGCTGACCGTGATCTTCAGCGGATACTCCGGCTTGCCCGCGGCCACCCGCGCCGCCCGCCGCTCGGCGGAGTTCACCAGCAGTCGCGGGTTGTCCGCCCGGATCGTGCCTGCGCCGATGAGGATCGCGTCCACGGACGCGCGTACCTCGTCGACCCGGTCGAAGTCGGCGGGGCTGGACAGGAGCAGTCGCTCGGGGGTGGTGTCGTCGAGGTAGCCGTCCAGGGAGACGGCGGCGGACAGCAGGACGTAGGGGTACGACGGCATCGGCGCGCTCTCCGGCTCGGCTTCTCGGCATCTCAGGCTTGGTTCAAGTTTGAAACAAACCTACACTGGTCGCATGACGACTCGCTGGCTCACTCCCGAAGAGCAGCGCGCCTGGCGCGCGTACATCGCCGCCGCCGCGCTCGTGGAGGACGCGCTGGACCGGCAGCTCCAGCAGGAAGCCGGCATGCCTCATCTGTATTACTCCATCCTCGCCACCCTGTCCGAGGCTCCGGAGCGCCGGCTGCGCATGACCGACCTCGCGGAAGGGCTGAAGATCACCCGCAGCAGGCTGACCTACGGCGTCTCGCGCCTGGAGAAGGACGGCCTGGTGCGGCGCGAGGACTGCCGCTGGGACAAGCGCGGCAGCATCGCGACCCTCACGGACGAGGGGATGCGGGTCCTGGAGCGCGCGGCTCCGGGCCATGTCGAGACCGTACGGTCGCTGCTCTTCGACCGGCTGACCCCGGAGCAGGTCGGGCAGCTGGAGGAGATCTTCACGGCGGTCGGTGAGGGGTTCCAGGGAGACAGCGCCCACGCCACGCCGGAGGACGTGCCCTGGCGGCGGCGCTCCGGCAAGTCCTGTTCGTGACGCGGCCCGTCCCTGACACGCCCCGTACGTGACGCATCCCGCTCGCGACACACCCCGTACGTGACGCGCGCGACAAACTTGTTGCTTCAAATTTAAAGCATGGGGTAGGGTCCTGGCCGAGGAGCTGCTTCAAATCTGAAGCAGCAAGCCCACGGACGGAACCCGGAGAACCCGCATGCCCGACTTCACCGCCGCCGCCACCCAGCGCGCCCGCGTCCGGGTCCCGCTGCGCTTCCACGACGGCTACCGTGCCGACGCCGAACTGGTCACCTTCCACGGACTCGCCGACGGCCAGGAGCACGTGGCCGTCGTCCTCGGCGACCCGGCCCCCGGCACCACCCCCCTGGTCCGCCTGCACTCCGAGTGCCTGACCGGCGATGTCTTCGGCTCGGCCCGCTGCGACTGCGGCCCCCAGCTGCGCGAGGCCGTCGAGCGCATCGCCGAGCGCGGCGGCGTGCTGCTGTACCTGCGCCAGGAGGGCCGCGGCATCGGTCTCTACAACAAGCTCGACGCGTACGCCCTCCAGGACCAGGGCCTCGACACCTACGCCGCGAACGCGGCCCTCGGCCTCCCCGAGGATGCCCGCGACTACACGGCGGCCGCCCAGATGCTCACCGCCCTCGGTATCGGCGAGCTGGACCTGCTCTCCAACAACCCCGACAAGGCGGACCAGTTGCGCGCCCTCGGCATCGAGGTCCGCGACCGCGTCCCCACCGGCGTCTTCGCCACCCCGGACAACGTCCGCTACCTGCGCGCGAAGGTGCTCCAGACCCAGCACACGCTGCCGCTGGGGGATCTGGCCGGGCTCAACGTGGGCTGAGCAACAGCCCTGCGAACGACGGCCGCACGAACGACGGCAACAGGAAGGGGCGGGCGCCCGGCACCGGACGCCCGCCCCGGGCCGACCGCGCCGCGCCCCTCCTGACCCGCGGTCAGCCGAGCTGAAGCCGGTCGGCCAGACCCGCCGCGGTGAACGCGGCCACCAGTTCCTCCCGCCCCTCGGTGAAGTGGGCCCAGCTGTCGAAGTGGACGGGAACGACCCACCGGGCCCCGAGGATCCGGGCGGCCTCCACGGCCCGGGCACTGTCGAGGGTGAGCAGCTGACGGTCGAGGACGGCGGTGCGCGCGGCACCCGCGAAGAGGACGGCGGTGTGGACCGGCCCGAACCGCTCGGCGATCTGCTCGACCGGTCCGAGCTGGGCGTTGTCACCGCTGACGTACACCGTGGGCAGCCCCTCGCCGGTCAGCACGAAGCCGACGACCTGGCCGACGACGGCTTCGAGTTCCTCGCGCTCCCCCGGGCCGTGCAGCGCGGGCACGCCGGTCACCGTGATCACCCCTCCGCCGGGCCGGTCCACCTCCACGGACTCCCAGTCCGCCAGCCCTCGCGCGGTGCCGCCCAGCCGCCCCGCGCCACCGGGCGTGGTGAGGGTGAGCGGTACGTCGGCCAGCAGCGCGCGGCCGGAGACGTCGAGGTTGTCGGGGTGCTCGTCGTGCGAGAGGAGAACCACGTCGACGTGACCGGCTTCGGCCGGCGAGGCGGAGGCGGCTGCGGTCTTGGTCAGCGCGCGGCCGCCGCCGATGGGGTAGTCGCCGGGGGCGTCGAAGGTGGGGTCGGTGAGGAGTCGCAGGCCGCCGTACTCGATGAGGGCGGTGGGGCCGCCGAAGACGCGGACGGGGATCTGTGCGGTGGTGGGGGTGGTGATGCGGGTGGCGGCCATCGGCGGACCTCACGGTTGAGTAGGTGTTTATCCGTGAGGCAAAGCTAACCGTGTCTCACGGATGGGCGCAACCAGAAACGTGAGATGCTGACTTTTCCCGGTGGAGATACCGTTCGCCGTGATGCGCCGGCGGCTCTCCCGCCGCCGCACGGAAAGGCGGCCCGTCCGCCGCCGCTCGGAAAGGAACGACCCTGAACACCCCGCTCGCGGAGGCGCTGTCCGCAGCTCTGCTCGTCCTGGTGCTGGCGTGCGCCGTCGTCCGGCCCTTCGGCCTGCCGGAGGCGGTGGTCGCCGTTCCGGCCGCCGCGCTCCTGGTCGGCGTCGGGGCCGTCTCCCTGGACGACGCGCGGGCCGAGGCCGCACAACTCGGCCCGGTGATCGGATTCCTGGCAGCCGTACTGGTCCTCGCCCAACTCTGCGACGACGAAGGGCTGTTCCAGGCGTGCGGGGCGTGGATGGCGCGTACGGCGGCCGGCCGGCCACGCAGACTGCTCGTCCAGGTGTTCCTGGCCGCCTCGGCGATCACGGCGGTGCTCAGCCTGGACGCCACGGTGGTGCTGCTCACCCCGGTGGTGTTCGCCACCGCCGCCCGGCTCGGCGCCCGCCCCAAACCGCACGTCTACGCCTGCACCCACCTGTCGAACACGGCCTCGCTGCTGCTGCCGGTGTCCAACCTGACCAACCTGCTGGCGTTCGCGGCCAGCGGGCTGAGCTTCGCCCGGTTCGCCGCGCTGATGACGCTGCCCTGGCTGGCCGCGATCGCCGTCGAGTACGTCGTCTTCCGCAGGTTCTTCGCCACGGACCTGGACGCGGGGGCGCAGGCCCCCTCGGTCACCGAGACGACCGAACTGCCCTTGTTCGCCCTGGTGACCGTGGCATGCACGCTGGCCGGGTTCCTGCTGACGTCCGCGCTCGGGATCGATCCGGCGTGGGCGGCCCTGGCGGGCGCGCTGACCCTCGCCACCCGGGCCCTCGTGCGACGCCGCACTACCCCGAAGGCGCTGCTCGGGGCGGCCTCGGTGCCGTTCCTCGCCTTCGTCCTGGCCCTGGGCATCGTGGTACGGGCCGTCGTCGACAACGGTCTCGACTCCGCGCTCGGCCAACTGATCCCCGGCGGCACCGGATTGCCCGCCCTGCTCGGCATCGCCGCTCTGGCCGCGGTCCTCGCCAACGTGATCAACAACCTGCCCGCGGTGCTGGTCCTGCTGCCGCTGACCGCCCCGTCCGGGCCGGGCGCCGTCCTCGCCGTGCTGCTCGGCGTGAACATCGGCCCCAACCTCACCTACGCCGGCTCCCTGGCCACCCTGCTGTGGCGGCGCATCGTGCACGCCCACGACGGCGAGGTGGAGCTGAGGGAGTTCACCCGTCTCGGTGTGTATGCCGTACCGGCAAGCCTGGGCGCCTCAGTACTGGCACTGTGGGCCTCACTGGCCGCGATCGGAGGAGGCTGACGCCATGGCCGTGGTCGTCTGGATCGTCGAGGGCACTTGGCCCGCGTGTGTGGACGCGGCCCGCGCCCACGCCCCGGAGGACGCCGACGTCGTCCTGCTGTACGTCACCCCGGCGGAAGTCCCGGGTGTCGCGCACGGCGCCTTCGCCGGGCTGCTCGGCCGCGGCCGTCCCGACCGCGATCCCGGCACACGCCTGGCCGACCTGGCCGCCGCCTCGGCCGGGGAACTCCTCCAGGCCGCCGCCGACCGCCTGGGCCGGCCCTGCACGCGGACCCGGCGCACCGGCCGCATCGAGCACGAGGTCGTCGCCGCGGCGGAGGGGGCCGACCTGCTCATCCTGGCCCGCGACGGCGACCGCACCCATCTCGGACCACGCAGCCTCGGCCCCGCCAGCCGCTTCGTCGTCGACCACGCTCCCTGCCCCGCCCTGCTGGTCTGGCCCGAACCGGCCCCCGGCCTGTCCACCATGCCGCCCCCGCCGCCGCATCCTCCGCACCACGGCTGAGGAAGACAGCGGGGTAGACGGCCCTACCGGTCAACTGGGAGTCGGGGACACCTCATTGCGCATCTGTGCGTGCGCGAAGGCAGCGCCACCCGAAGTAGAGCACCCCCAGCGCTCCTCCCACGGCAGCCCCGCCGCCACTTTCCTGTTTCCGGCAGTAATAGCCGAGCGCATCAAGCTTCTTGAGATCGCTCATGGCCTGGTACTTCTTGTAGGACAAAGCCCTGCCGCACCACTGCCGATACCCAGGACGGTGCAGATCTCATCAGCGCCGGCGCGGAGCTGCCCCGCCGTCGCCGCCTGCGCGCCGTGTTCGCGCGTGCATTCCGCAATTGCCGGTCAGGCAATTGCTTGATCATTACAGGCGGGGACGCTACCAGCGGGGCCATACGTACACAATGGCGAATTGCCCTGTGGGACACGTCTGCTACGTCCGCGACATCTTGAGCAGGAGCAGCCCGAGGTCGGTGCCGTGTGCGCCGAGTTCGTCCCGATAGCGCTGGAGCATGCTGTTCTCCCGGGAGAGCTCCACACGCGGTTGCCCGAGAGACTGGCGTACCCGATCGAGCCGCGCACATTCGGCATTCCGTTGACGAATGAGTCGGATGATCGCGTCGTCGAGTCGTGCGATGAGGTGCTGCTGCTCCTCAGGAGTCGGTGCTGCCGCCGCGCTCTCTGCTGAAGCTCGGGTCGCCGCCGCGCCGTTGTGGCTCATGCGAAGGGGTCCAGAATCTCGTCGACTTCGGCAAGCACGTCATTCATGTGAACCTCCGGGATGTCGGCGACGGCTTCCGTTCTGATCTCGATCGAGGAGCTGATCCCGTCGGCCTGCGCGAGGGCCTCGGAGGTACTGGCCGCGTGGACGAGGACGTATCCGCACCGGTCCTCCGACCAGTGCAGGGGGCGTACGAGATCACCTTCCTGAACCTTCACGTCGAGCTCGATCACAGCCTCGTGGGCGCGGGCCTTCTCGACACCGTCGACTGCGACGACCCGGCCGGGCTCAGCCGTGAGGAACCGGATGGCCGCGCCGCCCTTGGCCTCCGGCGACGGAACGGAGAAGCCCGTCGTGTCCAGCAGATGGAAAGGCAGCTCCTCCATGTCGATGCCTGTCGACAGTTCGACGAGCTTGGTGATGCGGTCACCGCCACACCGGGCGTGCGACTCCACCACCCGCGGACCGGCCGCCGTGAGGATGAGCTCGGTGTGCGCGGTGCCCTCCACCACTCCCACCGCGTCGAGGACGGCAGCGGTGAAGTCGGCGACAGTCCGCTGCTCCGCCAAGTCGAGCGGAGCCGGCACGACATGCCCCAGTTCGACCACGCCGCCACCGGTCTCCTTGCCCGTCACGGCCAGGACATGATGCTTGCCGCGGAAGGAGAACGTCTCGACGCTCACCTCCCGGCCCTGCAGGAGTTCCTCAACCATGAACGTGCCGATACCGAAGGAGGAGAGCCAGTCCCAGGCTTCGTCCACTTCGGCCACGGAGCCGATCTTGCGCACTCCCAGGCTGCCCGATCCCATGACGGGCTTGACGACCGCGCTCCCGTGCTCGGCAACGAAACGGTGGAGTGCATCGCGAGTCGTTCCCCGTACGACACCCACCGGCCCGATGCCTTTGGCGTTCAGCAATGTGCGCAGGGCGAGTTTGTCGTGGAGCGTGCGCATCACGGTGAGGCCGTTGCCCGGTAGTCCCAGTTCGTCGTTGAGGTGCCCGACGACCAACTGGCCTATCTCACTCTGGGTGAGGATGCGCTCGAAGGGGTGCAGAGCGTGCAGTGTGCGCGCGAGCCGGGTCACCAGCTCGATGTCCTGGTAGTCGATCAGATGGACCTGTACGCAGTGTGAGACCACCTCTGGGTTGAAGAGGGCGGGCTTCTGGAAGTTCACGACTTCCAGACCCAGGGCAGCGGCCTTGCCGAGCGTGCGGGCGTTTCCACCCAGGACGAGAACTCGTCGCGATGTCATGGCGGTTCACAGCCTTCTGGAATGGTGACGTTTGGTCAGCGGAGAACTTCGGTCGCCGTGGCGGAGTCGGTCGAGGCGGACCTCCTCCACGACGCGCGGGCGACGGTGTACGGGAGACAGGCGGCCAGGACAGCGACCGCGGGAGTCCACAAGGCGAGGCCCTGGGGGGAGTGCGCTGCTACGAACCCGCAGACGGCGCTTCCCGTGGAGACGCCGACGTTGATGCCGGAACCGGCCCAGGAGTACACCTCCTGGATGCGTGCTGGGTCCGGGCTCGCGCGTCCGAGCAGGTTGAACTCCTCGACTCCCAGCGCCGCCATCGGAATGCCGGACAGGAAGAGGGCGAGCGCGAGGGGCCACGGGGTGTTCTGGGTCGCGACCAGGATCAGGGTGCACATCCAGGCGAGCAGCAGCAGGCCGAGCCTGCGACCCGGCATCCGCTCCGCGGAGACCCAGCCGTATCCGATGCCGCCCAGCACACTGCCCACCGCCGGCGCGAGCAGCACGAGCCCCGCGCTGTGCGCGGAGCCGCTCTCGCGCAGCGCGGCCACCACGGCCACGTCCATCGCTCCCGAGGCGGCCGCAGTCAGGCCGGCCACGCACAGCAGCCACACCACCGGACCGCTCAGCACCCGGCGCGACGGCCCGCCCGAGCGGTCCGTCGTCGGACCGAGGAGCCGCCGGACCAGTGGGGCGGTGGCAAAGCCGATCGCTCCGACCAGCACGCAACCGTCGGCGACGACAAGCGTGAGCACGGGATCCACCGTGGCGAGCAGACCGACCAGCGGCGGTCCGAGGATGAAGAGCACTTCCATACCCACGGATTCGAGCGAGTTGGCCGGACCTCGAAGGTGTTCCGCGATGTCGGCCTTGGCCCACAGCGCCCTCATGCCGGCCCCCACGGGCGGGGCGGTCGCGCCGATGATCACGCACCCCAGGGCGAACCCGGGCAGACTGTGCCCAGCGGTACTCAACAGGGCCGTCAAGGTGCCCAGCACGCTGGTCACCGCCATCAGGGAAAAGACCCTTGGCGTGCCGTGCCGGGCACTCAGCCGACCGGACAGGGGAGTTCCCACGGCCGCACCGAGCGCAAAGGCACCGGCTCCCAGACCACCGGCTGTGATGCCCATCCGATCGGTTCCCAGAAAGAGGGAACCGAGTCCGCACATCACGTACCCCAGGCGTCCCAGTAGGGAGAACACTTCTGCTCGCAGGGAGCCGGGTGTGCGCAGCAGCGCCCGATAGGGACTCACTGAGTGTCCCGCCGCAGCCAGGTCACACGGTGGCGGAACCCGTCGATGTCACCCCGGACCGCCTTCTGGTAGTCGTGGGCCAACAGACGGGTCGTCGGTCCGCATCCGTAGACCCTGTCGCCGACCGCCTCGACCGGTCGGATCTCCAGGCCGGTTCCCGTCAGGAACACCTCGTCCGCCGTCGACAGGTCGGCGAGCGTGACCGGTTCCTCCACCACCCGCAGCCCCCTTCCGACCGCCAGCTCCATGACGGTGTCGCGGGTGATGCCGCACAGCAGACCGGTCGAGCGGGGCGGCGTACGCAGCACACCGTCCGAGACGGTGAAGACGTTCGCCCCGCTGGCGTCGCCGACCAGCCCGTCCTGGGTGAGGAAGAGCGCGTCGTCGGCGCCCGAGGCCTGGGCCTCCCGCTTGCCGAGCACCGAATTGAGGTACATGCCCGTGGACTTGGCCTGGTAAGGCAGGGTGTCCGGGCCGGGACGGCGCCACGTGCTCACAGCGACCCGGATCCCCTCGGGTTCCGAGTCGAAGCGTTCCTGCTCCCACTCGTCCACCAGGACGGCCACATGGGCGGTGCGGCCCGCCGTACCCATCCCGAGCGGGCCTCCGCCGTAGAACGCCATGGGCCTGATGTAGCAGTCCCCGAAGCCCGCCCGTTCGGTCAGGGATACGACGGCCCGGGTGATCTCCGCACCGGAGTGGCCGAGGGGGATGCCGAGGATTTGGGCGGACCGTTCGAAGCGCCGCAGGTGGTCGTCGAGCCTGAAGAGGGCGACATCGCCGCCGACGGCGTAGCCCCGGATTCCTTCGAAGACGCCGTATCCGTAGTGCAGGCCGTGGGCCGACAGTGATGCCGCGCCCTCGGTATCGGTGACGAGACGGCCGTCGATCCAGTAGGTGCCCGGGGTCACGGTGCGCTGTCGCTCTCGGTGTCGGCGTCGGCGTCGGCGTCGGCGTCGATGATGCGGTCCTGCAACGCCGCACTGGCGTCCAGGATCAGTTCGCCCAGCCGGGCGAACCAGTCGGCGGCTTGTCCTTCCTGGCTCAGCCGGCCTGCCTGCCGGTATCGGTCGAGCACCTGATCGGCCCGGCCTTCCTCGCCCACGGCCTTGCCTTGCGCGGCTTTGAGAGCGCCGACGGCTTCGCTGACATCCAGGCGCCGGGAGAAGAGGGCGATGATCTGTTCGTCGAGTCCGTCGATCTGTGCCCGGTACGCCGCCAGGGACTGGAGGTATTCACGGTCGGTGTCAGACACGCTGCGGCTCCTGCGCACCACGGGAGGGCACCGGGCCCAGTTCGAGGCGGATGCTCTCCTCGATGGCCTTGAGCTGGGTGAAGAACTCGTCGGGTTCCCGGCCGGCCGCGAGGACCCTGAAGGTGTGAGCGTTGGTGCCCGCCTCCTTCGCCAGTACGGCGCCGGCGAACTTCGTCTGGATCACCTCTACGACGCCGGGTACGGCCGCGATCTCCTCCCGGCCGCCCACGGAGAGGATCTCGTAGTCGCCGGACGGGGGCTGCGGGGTGATGAAAGCCGCGTATCCCGAGAACCGGGGGCGTTCCTCCAACCGCTCCCCCAGGGCGATCCTGGCCTGCTGCCTCGCCATGTCGTATGCGGCCGCGGTTCGCAGCAGTTCGAAGACACCGCCACCGATACGCCCGTTCACCTCGATGATCACCGGTCCGTCCGAGGTGAGCATGAGCTCTGTGTGGGTGGCTCCGGACGTCGCGCCGAGCGCCCGCAGGGCCCGGGTCGTCACATCGAGGATCTCGGCACGCCGCTGCTCGGGGAGCCCTGAGGGCATGACATCGCCCACTTCCCGGAACGGCGGGGCCAGCGGGAGTTTGTCGGTGATGGCCAGGTGGTGGATCTCGCCGGCATCCAGCAACGACTCCACGCTGACGCGTGTTCCGATGCGTTCGTCGGCGTGCCAGTTGTCGCCCTGGATGACTTCCTCGACCACGAAGACGGGACTGGCACCGTTCACCCGGGGGTCGTCGCGGTACTGCAGGCCGGCTCGGGCGAACGCCTCGACGAGTTGGTCACGGTCCTCGGCCATGGTGACGCAGAGGCTGCCGACGCCGATGGCCGGCTTGAGGACCACCGGGAAGGCCAGGCGGGACGACGCGGCCTCCAGTTCGTCCTCGTCGGTGACGACGGCGAACGCCGGGCACGGGACCCCGGCCGCGCTGAGTGCCTGGCGCTGCAGGTCCTTGCGGCGCAGCCGGATGCTGGCCTGGGGGGAGTTCGCCGGAAGGCGCAGGGCCGCTGCGGCGACGGCCGCGTGGTAGCTGACGATCTCGCTGAAGGCCAGCACACCGTCGATGGGCCGGCCGCCGGCGGCGACGGCCAGCACCGCGTCCACCACCTGGTCCGCCCGCTCGATGATGTCGACCCGCCCCAGCGCCCGCAGCCCGTCGACCCGGCGAGCGTGCTCCGCCGGGCTGCCCCAGCGCAGGCTTACGACGGTGCAGGTGGCCAGTCCGGCCAGGGAGTTGACGATGTCGGCCACTTGAGGCCCGCCCGGTGCGTCCACCAGGACGAGATGGCGACGGCTCTCCGCCTCTGCCACTGTTCTCTCTCCGTTGATGTGAGGTTCTGTACGGATTCGGCGCACGTTGCGGCTCAGATCCGTTCGAGCAGCCGTTCCCGTTCGAAGGACGTGACGGTTCGCTCGAACTCGTCCAGTTCCACCTGGGCCACCGCGGTGACGAGTTCCACCGCACCCGCCGGCAGGACGCCGCGCAGCGCGGTACCGCTCCTGGTCCGGGCGATCGCCTGCGCGAGGGTCGACGGGAACGTGTCCAGCGCCTCCCCTTCCTGCGGGCAGTCCAGCCGCTGCTCCACGCCGTAGAGGCCCGCCGCGAGGAAGGCTGCGGCAGCGAGGTAGGGGTTCGCGTCGGCGCCCGCGATCCGGAGCTCCAGCCTGGGGTTGTGCTCCGGTGAGATGAGACGGAGCGTTGAGCGACGCCTGCGGTGCCACGCGAGGCGCGCGGCGGAGGCGCCGGCCGGGAGGCGCTTGTAGGAGTTGACGTACGGGGCGTAGAACAGCGAGCTCTCCGGCAGCAGTGTCAGCACGCCCGCCATGAACGAGCGCAGCACCTTCTCGTCGTGGAAGGCATTGCCGCCCTCGTGCCCGAGGCTCAGGTGCATGTGGCAGGAGCTGCCGAAGCTGTCGTCGGTCGGCTTGGCCATGAAGGTGACCGTGCGGTCGTGCAGGCGAGCCGTCTCCCGCACGATGGTCTTGTACACCGCGTGCGCGTCGCAGACCTGCAGGAAGTCGCCGTATCCGAAGTTGATCTCGAACTGCCCCGGCGCGCCCTCGTTCGCGTAGCCCTCCACGTCGAGGCCCGCCTGTCCGCATGCGCGGCAGATCGCTTCGAGCAGGGCGCGGTCACCGGGAGGGGTCTCCAGCAGGGTGTCCGGGATGTACGGCGAGTGTGGGCGAGGGTCGCGGAAGGTGTCGTCCCGGAGCGCCTGGGGGCTTTGGCCGTAGGCGTAGAACTCCACCTCGGTGCCGATGGCCGGTTGCAGGCCGAGACGGGCGGCGTCGGCCAGAACGGCCTTCAGGACCTGCCGGGGTGCGGCGTGGATCGGACGGCCCGCGCTGTCGTGGGCATCGGCCAGTACGAGCCTGCCCGCGTCGCCGAGGTCGTAGACGCGGGAGTCCTCGGCCGCCCTGACGACGATGTCGCCGTCGCCGGTGTACCAGTGCAGTCCCTCGGTCTCGGTCTCCGGTTCGGCCTCGGTCAGGTCGATGTCGGTGGCCAGGACGTAGTCCCGGGCGGTGAAGGACGGTGCGGGAGCCTGCTGGTCGGAGTTGACCAGCAGCCGGCGACCCGTGAGGCGTCCGTGCACGTCCGGAAGCCCGACCTGGAGAAAGGTGGTGTCGTGCGGGGTGGTTGTCATGCGTGACCGTTCCGGAGGGTGACGGGAGCGTCGTTCAGCGCGCGCTCGAGGGGCTCGAGTTTCAGGGCGACCTCGGCGAATTCGTCGTCCGGATCCGACATGTGCACGATGGCGCCGCCCGCGCCGACATGGACGCCTGCCGGGTCGTTCACCACCGTCCGGATCACGATGTTGAGGTCCGCGGTGCCGTTGAGGGCGAGGTAGCCCAGGCTGCCCGAGTAGATGCCGCGTGGAGCGCCTTCCAGTTCGTCGATGAAGGACATCGTGCGGATCTTGGGGGCGCCCGTCATGGAGCCGCCGGGGAAGGACGCCCTCACACACTCGACTGCGTCCGTGCCCTCGGCAAGGGTGCCGGAGATCGTCGACACGAGCTGATGGACGGTCTCGTACGACTCGACGTGCATGAGGCTGTCGACCTTCACGGTGCCGACCTCGCACACGCGGCCGAGGTCATTGCGGAGGAGGTCGACGATCATCATGTTCTCCGCTTGCGTCTTCTCGTCGCCGCGGAGCCATTCGGCGAGCGCCCTGTCCTCCTCGGGGGTGGCACCGCGCTGGATGGTCCCCTTGATCGGTTTGGTCTCGACGCGGCGGTCACGGTCCAGCTTCAGGAACCGTTCCGGGGAGGAGCACAGGACCTGGATGTCTCCGAGGGCGAAGTAGGCCGCGTACGGAGCGGGGTTGATGCGGCGCAGTTCCATGTAGAGCGCCAGCGGATCGTCGACCGGCTCACCGGTCAGACTGGTCGTCAGGCAGACCTCGTAGGTCTCCCCTGCCCGGATGAGCTCCTGAGCCCGCCCGATCAGAGCCCGGTACGCGTCCTTGTCGTGCCGCAGGACGAGGGGCCCCGGGGCGGATGCCGCTGCCCGGGTGGGTCTGCGGGCCGGCTCGGAGACCGCCGCCACGCGCCGGCTCGTCTCCTCCGCCCACGCACGGGCTGACGCCAGGTGCGCCTGGTCGGTCACCGCGCAGACGTGAACCCGGCCCTCCTCGTGGTCGAAGGCGAGGAATCTGTCCGAGAAGATGAACGCCGCGTCCGGGTAGCGGGAACGGTATCGATCCGAACCGCCGCATTCGGCCTTGAGCTCGTATCCGAAATAGCCTACGAACCCCCCGTTGAAATCAAACGGGAGCTCCGTTTCCTGCTCTAAGTCCACGCCGGTCCGGCGGGAAAGGTATTCCCAGATCGACGTGTCAATGGGGCCGTGGTTGCGGGATTCCACCTGCTGTGAGCCGTGGCGATAGGTGATCACATCGGCCAGCGGCCCGCTCGCGTCACCCATGAAACTGTACCGAGCCCCCCGGACACACCGGCTGCTGTCGAGCCAGTAAGCATCAGGTGAAGATCCGTAGAATTCTTCGAACACGGCAGCAGCAGGCAGAGCGCACTGCGTCTGGACATGGACGAGCCGAAGCCCGTGCTTGAGATTCAATATATTTCCTGGTCAGGGAAAGGAGAATTGTTCGCGATGCGTGAATCAGGCGACGGCCAGAAGATCGCCTGTCAGAGTCATGAAGTTCGCCACCAGTTGCTCGCCGTACTCACTGCAGACGGCTTCGGGGTGGTACTGCACCCCCCACTGAGGCTTGTCGGTGCGACGCACGCCCATCAGGACGCCGTCGTCGCTCCACGCGATGGCGCGCAGGGTGGCGGGAAGTGGCGTGGCCAGCGCCAACGAGTGGTAACGGACCGCAGCGAAGCCCTGCGGGATGCCGGCGAAGAGCTCGTCGTCGTGGGTGATTCTGGAGATGCGGCCGTGCATCGGCTCCGGTGCGCGCACGATCTCGGCCCCAGCCGTCCAGCCGATGCCCTGGTGCCCGAGGCAGACCCCGAGCACCGGCTTCCGGCACTTCAGCAGCACGTCGGCGCACACGCCTAGATCCCCGGGCGCCGCAGGGGTGCCGGGACCAGGAGATATCACGACGTTGTCGAATTCGAGTTGCTCGAGCTGCGCCCAGGACAGTTCGTCATTCCGGACGACTGTCGGCCTCTCCCCGGAAACGTCAGCTATGAGCTGGAAGAGATTGTAGGTATAGGAATCATAGTTGTCGACTATGAGAGTGTGCATCAGTGCTTTACTTTCCCCCATCGCGCGATCGACATATTGACCATGCCTTTAGGGCATGAAAAGATGAGCTTTACAATCGCCTTGTGTGGCATTTTCCCGCTCATCTCGTGGGCCCGCGGTACGGCCCCTGCCGACGTGACTCAAAGGAAAGGCTAACTCACTCATGATCAAAGTCAACCACCTTTCGGTGGGTCTCGTCGACAGCCTGCGTCCTCTTTGGCGAGAGCTGGTAGAGCATCACGCCCGGGTCTCGCCCCATCTTGACCGATTTGGCGACCTGCACCCGGAAGCGACCTTTTGGGAATTTCGTCGCCGTCAATATCTGGAATGGATGGACGAGGGTTTCAGTCGATGTCTGACGGCGCACGTGGACGGGGAGCTCGCCGCCTACGCGATGGTCCGCATCAGGACCGCCTCGGGCTCGCGGGACTGGGGCGACCGGGTGGGTGTGCTCGAGACCCTCGTCGTCCGGGAGCAGTACCGCGGAATGGGGCTGGGAGGCCAGTTGTACGAACAGGCCATGAAACTTCTCGCCGATGAGGATGTGGCGACTGTTCAGATCGCCGTCATGGCGGGCAACGACGGTGCCATGCGCTTCTACCAGCAGCGGGGAGCAGTGCCCTTCCTGACGACCGTCGTCGCCCCGACCGAACACCACTCAGGACCGACCCACGGCAAGCAGGACGGCACCCGGGCCGGCTGATGCCGGTCCGAGCCCTGCGTATCTCCGCAACGAGACAGCGCCCGACCCGACCGAAGCCGACTCAGGCGCTGCACAGCAGGTCAGAGGGCACTTGCCTCTCCCGCCACCGGTAGGCCCTGTGGGACTCGAACCCACAACCAATGGATTAAAAGTCCACTGCTCTGCCAATTGAGCTAAGGGCCCAGGCGATGTTGCCACCCCGAGCATAGCCGCACCTGGCCGTGTCTCCGATCGGGTATCGGGGACACGGCCGCGTCGGCTACGGATCCACCGGCTCGGGCGCCCCCGCCCGCCCCGCCTCCCGCGCGATCGTCCGCTCGTGGTCGGGGTTGAGGAACCAGTGCCGCGCCGAGGCCAGCCACCAGGTCGCGGCGAAGCCGAGGACGGCCAGGACGGCGAGCGGGGCGTAGTTGAAGGTCTCCCAGGTGACCGGCGAGACCTGCGGCAGCATGAACAGCACCGTGATCACGCCGACCCACACCACCGCCACCACACCCACGGGCCCCGACCAGCGGCCGAGATGCCAGGGGCCCCGCTCGAAGGCGTCGCCCTTACGCAGCCGCAGCAGCGTCGGGATGACGTAGGCGATGTAGAGGCCGATCACCGCGATCGAGGTCACCGCCGCGTACGCCGTCACGTTGATCAGATACGGCAGTCCCAGCACCAGCGCCCCGCCCGCCGCCAGCCACACCGCCGCGACCGGTGTGCGGGTGCGCGGGCTGACCGTGTGCCAGACATGGGAGAGCGGCAGGGCGCCGTCACGTGAAAAGGCGTAGATCATACGGCTGTTGGCAGTCACGGACGCCATCCCGCAGAACAGCTGCGCCCCGATGACGACGAGCAGGAGCAGCTTGCCGGCCGTCGCCCCCAGCGCGTCGAGCAGGATCTGCGCGGGCGGGGCGCCCGTCGGGGACGCCAGCGCCTTGTCGTACGACTGGATGGCGAAGGTGAAGCCGAGCAGGAGCACGAATCCCGCGATCCACGACGTCCAGATCGACCGCACGATGCCCTTCGGGCCCGCCGTCGACGCGTCGTGCGTCTCCTCCGTCATGTGGGCCGAGGCGTCGTACCCGGTGAAGGTGTACTGGGCCATCAGCAGGCCCAGCAGGACGACGTACACCCCGCTGCCCCAGCCCGTGTTGTTCACGAACTCGCCGAAGACGAAGGACGCCGACTGGTGTCGGTCCGGTACGAAGGCCAGCGCGCCGACGATCACCGCGACGCCCAGTACGTGCCACCACACGCTGATGCTGTTGAGCAGCGCCACGATCCGGACGCCGAAGGTGTTCAGCAGGCCGTGCAGCAGCAGGAT
Source organism: Streptomyces sp. NPDC049627 (assembly GCF_044465645.1). Classification (NCBI taxonomy): domain Bacteria; kingdom Bacillati; phylum Actinomycetota; class Actinomycetes; order Kitasatosporales; family Streptomycetaceae; genus Streptomyces; species Streptomyces sp. NPDC049627. Next base: position 41,747 of record NZ_JBITLW010000002.1, read on the forward strand.
CCCCGCGAAGAGCAGGATCGTGCGGCCCGGCGTCACCTCGAAGCCGAACTGCAGGTTGAGATAGGCGCCCAGGAACGACGCGGCCCCGAAGTCGATGCCCGCGGTCACCGCCACCTGGCCGAGCACGTTGAACCAGCCCGTGAACCACGCCCAGGCGGCCGCCGTACGGGGCGGCGCGAGCCGGTGCGCCCAGAAGTACAGGCCCGCCGACGTCGGGTAGGCCGAACAGATCTCGGCCATCGACAGGCCGACGACAAGGGTCATCAGTCCTACGGCGACCCAGCCCCAGGTGATCACCGCCGGGCCGCCCGTGTTCATGCCGAACAGGTACAGGGTCAGACAGCCCGACAGGACCGAGATGATCGTGAAGGAGACCGCGTAGTTGGAGAACGCCGACATGCGGCGGGCGAGAACCTGCGTGTAGCCGAGTTGGGCAAGCCGTTCCTCGTCCGAGAGACCCCCGGAGGACCGCCCACTCGCTATGGCGTCATCTGTCATGCCCCCAGCGATTCCCTCACCGGGGGCGTGACATGCGTCACAGCATGGCCAAAAAAGCTCGGCTAAAAGATGCCCTTGTAGCCCTGCCAGCCGCTCGCGATCTTCACCCGTGCCCCGAACGACCCCTTGCCGTCACCGTTGTTGCGCCACACAGTGCCGCTGCCGTCCCGCGAGACGAGGTCGGCCTTCCCGTCCCCGGTGATGTCCCCGGCGCCGACGACGACGTCGTAACCCGAGCCCCAGCCCGAGAACACCTTCACCCGCTCCTTCAACAGCCCGTTGCCCAGGCCGTCGTAGCGCCACAGCACCCCGGCCCGGTCACGGGCGAGGACGTCCCCGTGCCCGTCGCCGTTCAGGTCCCCGGCACCCACGACCTTCGTGTAGCCCGTCCACGCCGAGCGGATCCTCTTCCCCGCGGCCAGCGTCCCGTCGCTCTTCGCCGCGAAGAGGTAGACGTCCCCGGTCGACGCCTTCCGCGCCAGCAGATCGGCCCGCTTGTCGCCGGTCAGATCGCCGGGCGAGGTGAGGACGTCGTACGCGTTCCAGCCGGTGCCGAGCTTCGTGTACGGCATCGAAGGCGTCGGCGCCAGCCCGCACTTGACCTTGTAGCCGCGCAGCGAGCCGTCGCTCATCCGCACCAGCACGTCGTTGCAGCGGTCGTTGTTCAGGTCCCCGAAGGGCACCGCGACCACCGACGTCGACCAGCCGCCCCCGGACACCTTCCCGGAGAAGGTGCCCTTGCCGGTGCCCTGCTGGAAGGTCAGGGTGCCGGAGGAGTTGAGGGTGAGCAGGTCGGCGGCGCCGTCCGGCATGCCCTCCGAGCCCACGTGGTCGTGACGCACGGGACTGCCGTTCAGCAACTGCACCGAGCCGCGCACCTGCAGCGGACCGCCGACGCCGTCGGCCGGCGTGACGGTGAGGGTCCAGTCGTAGACGCCGTTCGGCAGAAAGGCAGATCCGGCCACCTTCGGATCGAGGCCGTTCCAGCCGACGCTCAGCTCACCGCGCGCGGGGCCGCCGTCCTCGCCGTCGCCGTAGACCTTTCCAGTGGCCCGATGGCGCACGGTCAGGTCCCAGCCCGAGGACGGCTTCGACAGCAGCACGGTGGCCAGGGTGTCGGGCGTCGTGTCGAACTCCCGCGCCTCGACGTGCGACGCCTTCCGCACCGGCCCCAGCAGCCGCAGCGGCTGCTGCGCGACTCCGGACGGCACGAGGTGCACGCGCTCCTGGTCGTCGACGTACGCGGCGTTCGCGCCCGCCTCGTCGACCGTCCAGCGCACGTCCCGCTGCGAGACGCCGGTGTCGGGCAGGTCGCCGATGACCCGGCTGTGGGGCGTGCCGTCCGCGACCGTGGTGAGCGTCAGCTTGCCGGCCTGCTTGTCGTGCGTGACGACGTACCCGTCCCCGAGCTTGGCCTCACCGCCCGGCACGGGCACCGACTGCTTCGCCGTACGGTCGTAGACCCCGGCCTCGCCGTCCGCGCACGACCAGTACAAGTACCGGCCCAGCGCCTGGAGTTCGGTGGGCGTGCAGCCTGCGTCGGTGGTGAGGGTCTCGGTGGTCCTCCTGGCGGTCAGGTTGTACGCGGTCACGGTGCCGGGGGTGGCGGCCGCGGTCCACAGGGTGTCGCCGGTAAGGGCGGCGGGGGCGGGGGTGCGGGTCAGCACCGGAGTGGAGTTGCCGATCTCGAGGACGATCTGCTGAGTCGCGGTCGTATGGATCAGGTACCGGCCGGAGACATCGGTGATCCGCCCGCCCCGAGGGAGCCCCGTGCGCTGCCAGATGTCGCTGTTGCCGCGCCCCCCGACCCGGATCCGGTCGGTGGTCTCGTCGTGCAGGAGCCAGGCCATACGGCCGTCCGCCGTGCCATGGACCTGGGCGCAGGCAACGTCCGTCGTGGCGCAGGCGGCGATGGGAAGACCCGGGGTGAACTCGCCGCGCTCGCCGAACACGGGGGTGCCGGACGGGGCGACGGTCCGAACGTTGTCCTCGCGCACATCGACGCCGGGGTAGTCCAGGACGACAAGCCGCCCCTGCTCCAGGGACAGGCCCTGGATCGGCCGCGGCGGCTTGGGCAGGGCCTTGACCAGCGTGACGACGGGCGGGCCGCCGTCCGCGCCCGGGGTGATGCGCTGGACGCCCCAGTCGTCGGTGCCGGTACGGCCGATCTTCACGGCGGTGCCCCCCGGACCGGCCGCGATCCCGTACTCCGACGACCGCAGCAGGGTCACCGGCTCGCCGCCCGCGATGGGCTGCGCCGTCACCACGCCGGTCCCGTTGACCAGCCAGTCACCGACGACGGCCAGGTCGTGGGTGGCGTTCACGCCATCGCTGAAGCCCTTGAGCGCGAGCTCCGCAGGGGCCGCCGACAGGTCGCGCGGGAACACCAGGACCGTGGCCTTGTCGTAGGCGGAGACGACGGCATGGCCACCGCCCACATCCACATGGCGGTACCCGACGGGAAGCGGCCCGCTCCAGCCGCGCACCTCACCGCTCGCGCGGTCCACCGCGGCCAGCCCCACCTGCCCGTCCACGGACGCGAGGAAGTACACCATCGTGGCGTCTCCGCCCGCGATCAGCCCGAGCTTGATGCCGGCCGGCCCTCCCGTGACCGTCAGGTCCCCGGTCGCCCCGTCGGGACTCGGGGTCAGCAGATGCACGACGCGTGTGGTCGTGCCGTCTTCGGCGGCCACGTTCCGATAGGCCACCGTCAGGTTGTCGTAGGACGTGAGGCGGCTGAGTCCCTCGGGGATGCGCAGGCTGCGCGTGGTGCCGTCGGTCGCGTCCCAGAAGTCGACACGGCCGTCGCTGTACGGGTACGCCAGGACATCGGTGCCGGTCGTCATCGGAGCCGTGCCTGCCGTCGGCACCCTCACCGACCTGCCGTCCGCGTACCGCGTCCACAGCAGCCCGCCGGTGCCCTCCAGGGTGTGGAAAACGCCCTGGACCCCGGCACCGTCATGGCCGGTGTGCGTCGACGTCCCCCGAAGCACCGCCTGTGTGTGGGAGCTCCGCAACGTCGCCGGCACCACCGTCTCCTGCGGCACCTCCGCCGCCGACGCGGCCGGCAGCAGCGGGCTCAGCCCCGCCGCCAGGGCCGCGGAGGCCGCCACCGCGACGGCTGTGCGTCTCGCGCGCGAAAGACGTACGAAGGCATGACGAGCCAAGGCGAACCCTCCCCAGAAGCAAGAGGGGAAGCGTGCCCTGCGTCAGATGCCCCCGGCTCCGGCATCCCCCTCAAAAGTGGGCTGATCTTACAGTCCGCTCACGCCCATCACACAGCAAAGCGCCGTGGCCCGAACCGGACCACGGCGCTCTGTCGATGTACTGCTCAGCCGATGTACTGCTCAGCCGTCAGCCGTTGCGCTTCCAGCGCGGCTTGTCCTCACGGCGCCCGAAGGAGCCGCCACCACGGTGGTCGTCACGCCGGCCGTACGGACGCTCGTGGCCGCCGGAGCGGAAGCCCGGGCGGTCGTCGCGGCGGTCACGGTTGAAGGGACGGTCGCTGCCACGGTGACCGCCGCGCTCGTCCCGGCGCTCGAAGGAACGACCGGCCGGCCGCTCGTCCCGGCGGAAGCCGCCACGGTCGTTGTCACGGCGCTCGAAGGAACGGCCGCCACGGTCACGGTCGAAGGAACGGCCACCCCGGTCGTCACGACGGTCGTCCCGGCGGAAGCCGCCACGGTCGTTGTCCCGACGCTCGAAACCACGCTCACCACGGTCACGGCCGAACCCACCGCGGTCATTGTCCCGACGCTCGAACGAACGCCCACCCCGGTCATCGCGACGCTCGTCCCGACGGAACCCGCCACGGTCGTTGTCCCGACGCTCGAAACCACGCTCACCACGGTCACGACCGAACCCACCGCGGTCATTGTCCCGACGCTCGAACGAACGCCCACCCCGGTCATCGCGACGCTCGTCCCGACGGAACCCGCCACGGTCGTTGTCCCGACGCTCACGACGCTCGTACGACGTCGAAGCCTCCGCCTTGTCGACGTCCTGCGCCACCGGCTGCTCCGGCACCGACACCTCGACGACCTCGGCGACGACCGCCGCCTGCGCCTCGGCCACCGCGGCCTCGGGGTCCTCGCCCCGCTCCCGGGCGACACGGGCGATCAGCCGGTCGGCCTCCTCGCGCAGCTCCGTCGCACGCCGCTGCGCCCGCTCCAGCTGCTTGGTGAGCTGGGCCACGTCACGCTCGGCCTGCTGAGCGGCGTTGCCCGCCGACTCGGCCTGCACCTCGGTCATCGAACGGGCACCGGTGATCTCGGCGACCTCCGGGTCGAAGGCGGCACCGCCCTGGATGATGTGGCGCGAAGCGTCGACGCCCGCGTCCTCCATCAGCCGGAAGATCTGGCGGCGCTGATGCGGCAGCGACAGGGACACCACGGTGCCCGTACGGCCCGCACGCGCCGTACGGCCCGCCCGGTGCAGGTAGTCCTTGTGGTCGCCCGCCGGGTCGACGTTCAGCACCAGGTCGATGCCGTCGACGTGGATACCGCGCGCGGCGACATCGGTCGCGACGAGCACATTGACGTACCCGTCCTTGAAGTCGGCCAGCGTCCGCGTCCGCGCACCCTGCGTCATGCCGCCGTGCAGCGCGTCGGCCTTCACACCGGCGTCGCGCAGCTGCTCGGCGACACGGTCGGCGCCCAGCTGCGTACGCACGAAGATGATGGTGCGGCCCTTGCGGGAGGCGATCGCGGCGGTGACCGGCGCCTTGTCCTTGGGCTTCACGATCAGGATGTGGTGCGACATGGTCGTCACGGCACCCTGCGCGGCGTCGACCTCGTGCAGGACCGGGTCGCTCAGGTACCGGTCGACGAGGGTCTTGATCTCGTTCTCCATCGTCGCGGAGAACAGCATCCGCTGACCGCCCGCCGGGACCTGGTCGAGCAGCTCGGTGACCTCGGGCAGGAAGCCCAGGTCAGACATCTGGTCGGCCTCGTCGAGCACGGCGACCTCGACGTCCTCCAGAGAGCAGGCGCCACGGTTGATGATGTCGCGCAGCCGGCCCGGAGTGGCGACCAGCACATCCACACCCCGCTCCAGGGCGTAGATCTGGTTGCCCATCGACGTACCGCCGCACACGACCTTCATCTTCAGGCCGAGCTGGTCGCCGTACGGCTGCAGCGCGTCCGCGACCTGCATCGCGAGCTCACGGGTCGGGGTGAGGATGACGGCGCGCGGCTTGTGCTTCTCGGTGCGGCCACCGGAGAGGCGGGCCAGGGTCGGCAGACCGAACGACAGGGTCTTGCCGGAGCCGGTACGACCGCGGCCCAGGATGTCCTTGCCGGCCAGGGCGTCCGGGATCGTCGCGGCCTGGATCGGGAAGGGGGTGGTCACGCCGTTCTGCGCGAGCTTGCGCACGACGCCCTCGGGGAGACCGAGGTCCGCGAAGGTGACCTCGGGGGTCTCCTCGACGGCTGCGTTCTCGTCGTTCTCGGACACGACGACGTGATCAGTACTGGAAATGGACATGCGTATGCGAAACCTTCCGGAGTCTCGTCGGCACGCGCCCGTCAACTCCGTGATTCGCAATACGACCGCCTCAATGCGGTCCGCCACGGCAAGGGAGAGTACGCGCCACACGGCGCGCTCTGCGGTGGCGCCGGGCAAATGGGATCAAACGATCTACCACCATACGCACCCCCAACCCCCCAAGGCAAACCGAGTGCCGCCGGTGTAGCCAACGTCACCTGCCGCATGCCCGGCATCCCCACCGAACCCCCCTCACGCCGGCGCCCCCGCGGCCGGCGCCGGCTCCCGCTGCCCCAGCTGCGGCTCCGTCTGCTCATGCGCCGACGACGACGGCTCAGCCTGCGTGGGCGTCGGCGAGGCAGACGTCGGCTCCCCGGTCGGCGTCGGCTCCGGATCCGGCGTCCGAGTCGGCGTCGGTTCAGCCGTACGAGTGGGCCCCGGCTTCTCGGTCGCCCCCGGACGCGCCGGCTTGCCCCCCGCCGAAGCGGACGCACTCACCCCCACGGACGGCGAAGCGGAGGCAGCCGCGGACTCCCCGGCCCCCTTCTTCTTCTCACCCTTGCCGTCCTTCCCCCTGCCCTTCCCCCGCTCGCCGCCCTCACCATGGGCCCCGAACCCGAAGCCGCCACCCGACACGGCCGACCCCCCGTCGGGCGCCTCACCGCCCCGCTGCCCGGCGGACGGCGACGGCTTCGCGCCCCCGCCGGAGCCGTCGTCGCCCACGCTCATGCAGCCGGCGGCAGCGGCGACGGCCATGACCGTGACGGCCAGACGGACGGGTACGTACAAAGGGCGCACGGAAGCCACCTCCAAGGGCGGGCGAAGAAGTCAACCTGCCCAACTCCCGCCGCCCACAAGAGGACACGCGCCCCGCATTCACAGGTTCACAGACCCCACGGAGCACCACTCACCCATAGCCGAGCGCATGCAGCCGCGCATCGTCGATCCCGAAGTGATGCGCGATCTCATGCACCACCGTCACCTCGGTCTCCTCGACGACCTCCTCCCGCGACTCACACATCCGCAGCGTCGGCCCCCGGTAGATCGTGATCCGGTCCGGCAGCACCCCCGCGTACCACTCACCGCGATCGGTGAGCGGAGTCCCCTCGTACAACCCGAGCAGCTCGGGATCGTCCGCGGGCGGTTCGTCCTCCACGAACACCGCGACATTGTCCATCAGCCGCGTCAGCTCCGGCGGGATCCGGTCCAGCGCCTCGGCGACCAGTTCCTCGAACTCCTCGCGCGTCATCTCCAGCACAGGCCCATTGTCGGGTACGACCCCGCCGTACAGGAGCCGCCAACAGCCCCGCATATCCGCCGCCACACTTGGGCATACGGGACCAATGGCCCGCGTCCCCGCCGCAGTCCTGAAAGCCCTCGGTCACCTCCCCACGGCCCCGCGCGCCCTCACCCGCCGCCACACCACCCGCCACCGGCCCACCACACTGGAACTCGTCGCGCAGCCACGCCCCTGGGGCCGCGCCCTCGGGCTGATCGCCGTCGTCCTCCTCGGCGCCTGGCTCGGCCTGCTCATCGTCGGCAACGTACGCGTCCCCGTCGGCCCCATGAACACCACGATGACCCTGCGCCCCTCCCTCACCGGCGGCACGAAGATCAACGTCTCCCCCCTGGGCGCCCTCCAACTGGACAGCCACATCGCCCCCGTCCGCCTCGACGTCAACGTCGACCAACTCGACCCCGCCCGCTCCCAGGCCCTCGTCGACCACCCCGAACGCCTCTCCGGCCTCCAGGACGAAGTCGCCCACGACGTCGCCAACGGCACCCGCGACCTCGCCCTGCGCTCCTGCGTCGCCGTCGTCTCCGGCGCCACCGCCCTCGGCCTCGCCGTCTACCGCCGCCCCCGCCGCGCCCTCGCCGCCGGCGGACTCGCCCTCACCCTCCTGGCAGCCTCGGGCGGCACGGCGCTCGCCACCTGGAACCCCGAATCGGTCCTGGAACCGAAGTTCTCCGGACTCCTCTCCTCCGCCCCCTCCCTGGTCGGCAACGCACGCAGCATCGTCACCGAATTCGACGTCTACCAAAAGGAGTTGGCCCGCCTGGTCACCAACGTCACCAAGCTCTACGACGCCACCTCCACACTCCCCGCCTACACACCCGACCCGTCGACGATCCGCGTCCTGCACGTCTCCGACATCCACCTCAACCCCGCGAGCTGGAAGATCATCGCCTCGCTCGTCGACCAGTACAAGGTCAACGTGATCGTCGACTCCGGCGACACCATGGACCACGGCACAGCCGCAGAGAACGGCTTCCTGGACCCCATCGAGGACCTCGGCGCCCCCTACGTCTGGGTCCGCGGCAACCACGACTCCCGCGTCACCCAGCGCTACCTGGAAGGCCTCAAGAACGTCCACGTCCTGGACGACGGCAAGGCCGAAACGATCTCCGGCCTGCGCTTCGCCGGCATCGGCGACCCCCAGTTCACCCCCGACCGCACCCAGGTACCCGGCGGCGACGCCGCGAACGAACTCGCGGGCGTCCGCCTCGCCTCGTCCCTGCGCGACCAGAAAACCGCCGGCACCCCCGTCGACGTCGCCGTCGCCCACGAACCGGTGGCCGCCCGCCAGACCGACGGCGAGGTCCCCCTGGCCCTGGCCGGCCACATCCACCACCAGGAGACCGAGCTCCTGCGCTACGGCACCCGCCTGCGCATCGAAGGCTCCACAGGCGGCAGCGGACTGCGCGCCGTGGAAGGCAAGCACCCCGACCCCATCCAGACGTCGATCCTCTACTTCGACCGGGACACCCGTCGCCTCCAGGCCTGGGACGAGATCGAACTGGGCGGCCTGGGCCTGACCACCGCCGAGGTACGCCGCCACCTGGCCGAGGACCCTGTCGATTAGCGGCTCCGCCGCGGGCAACCGGGAGCGACCGACTCGCCAAGCCCCCCGACGCCCTCGCCCACCCCCTCCCCGTAAACCGTTTTGGCGATACCTCCCGCCATCCCATATGCTTCTCACGTCCCCGACGCGCTGAGAAGCGCCCAGGCGGGCCGATAGCCCTCATCGTCTAGCGGCCTAGGACGCCGCCCTTTCAAGGCGGTAGCACGGGTTCGAATCCCGTTGGGGGCACGCAGTACGGTGTGCGACACTGTCGTACACATCGCTTGGTCCTGTGGAGCAGTTTGGAGTGCTCGCCACCCTGTCAAGGTGGAGGCCGCGGGTTCAAATCCCGTCAGGACCGCTGAGGCTTCTCGGAGCCTCGTGGCTGGGTAGCTCAGTTGGTACGAGCGTCCGCCTGAAAAGCGGAAGGTCGCCGGTTCGACCCCGGCCCCAGCCACAGCAAACACCCCCGTCGAGATGATCGACGGGGGTGTTTTTCATCCCCCTACGGGTTGGGGGCACGCTCCGGCCTTGAAGCCGGCCCGGTCCGATGTCGTAAAGGCGGGTGGTGCAGGACCGGATCGCCCCCCGGCAAATCGTTCGCCAGGGTTTTCCAGGGGATGAGATCCTGGATCGCGTATGTCTACGCACCCTGCCCCCGGTACCCCGGCCCTCGGCGCCCTCGCCCCCCGCCTGACCGAGTTGTCCCTGCGCGATGCGCAGCGGCTCGGTCGGCGGCTCGAAGGTGCCCGCAAGATCCGTAAGCCGGAGGCGCGGGCCGCCGTGCTGGCCGAGATCGAGGCGGAGATCGTCAGGGGCGAGGAGCGTGTCGCCGCGCGGCGCTCCCGTGTGCCCGCGGTCACGTATCCCGAGCAGCTGCCGGTCAGCCAGAAGAAGGCCGACATCGCGGCCGCCATCCGCGATCACCAGGTCGTGATCGTCGCCGGTGAGACCGGGTCCGGGAAGACGACCCAGATCCCGAAGATCTGCCTGGAGCTGGGGCGGGGTGTCCGGGGCATGATCGGGCACACGCAGCCCCGTCGTATCGCCGCCCGGACGGTCGCCGAGCGGGTGGCCGAGGAGCTGGACACGCCGCTCGGTGAGTCGGTCGGCTGGAAGGTGCGGTTCACGGACCAGGTGAATCCGGACGCGACCTTCATCAAGCTGATGACGGACGGCATCCTGCTCGCCGAGATCCAGACCGACCGCGAGCTGCGGGCCTACGACACGATCATCATCGACGAGGCACACGAGCGGTCCCTCAACATCGACTTCCTGCTCGGGTATCTCGCGCAGTTGCTGCCGAAGCGGCCCGATCTCAAGGTCGTCATCACCTCGGCGACCATCGATCCCGAGCGGTTCTCCCGGCACTTCGGCGAGGCGCCGATCATCGAGGTCAGCGGGCGGACGTATCCGGTGGAGGTGCGGTACCGGCCCCTTCTCGAGGAGGACGGCGAGGATTCCGACCGGGACCAGATCACCGCGATCTGCGATGCCGTGGAGGAGCTTCAGGGGGAGGGCAAGGGCGACATCCTCGTCTTCCTCTCCGGTGAGCGGGAGATCCGGGACACGGCCGACGCGCTGGTCAAGAAGAACTACCGGTTCACCGAGGTCCTGCCCCTCTACGCCCGCTTGTCCCATGCCGAGCAGCACCGTGTCTTCCAGCCGCACACCGGGCGCAGGATCGTTCTGGCTACGAATGTCGCCGAGACCTCGCTGACCGTCCCGGGCATCAAGTACGTGATCGACCCGGGTTTCGCCCGGATCAGCCGGTACAGCCACCGCACCAAGGTCCAGCGGCTGCCCATCGAGGCGATCTCGCAGGCCAGCGCCAATCAGCGCAAGGGCCGTTGTGGACGGACCAGTGACGGTGTCTGCATCCGGTTGTACTCGGAGGACGACTTCCTCGCCCGTCCGGAGTTCACGGACGCCGAGATTCTCCGTACGAACCTCGCCTCGGTCATCCTGCAGATGACCGCGGCCGGCCTCGGCGACATCGAGAAGTTCCCGTTCATCGACCCGCCGGACCACCGCAACATCCGTGACGGCGTGCAGCTCCTGCAGGAGCTCGGCGCGCTGGACCCGGCGCAGAAGGACGTACGCAAGCGGCTGACGGAGACCGGCCGCAAGCTCGCCCAGCTGCCCGTCGACCCGCGTCTGGCCCGCATGGTCCTGGAGGCCGACAAGAACGGCTGTGTCCGCGAGGTCATGGTCATAGCGGCTGCGCTGTCCATCCAGGACCCGCGCGAGCGCCCCGCCGACAAGCAGGCCCAGGCCGACCAGCAGCACGCCCGCTTCAAGGACGAGACGAGCGACTTCCTCGCGTACCTCAACCTGTGGCGCTACGTCCGTGAGCAGCAGAAGGAGCGGGGGTCGAGCTCCTTCCGGCGCATGTGCAAGCAGGAGTACCTGAACTTCCTGCGTATTCGGGAATGGCAGGACATCTACACGCAGCTGCGTACGGTCGCCAAGCAGATGGGCATCCACCTCAACGACGAGGATGCCCCTGCCGACCGGATCCATGTGTCCCTCCTCGCCGGCCTCCTCTCGCACATCGGGATGAAGGATGTGAAGGAGTCCAAGGACTCCGGTCCGGGCGTACGCAAGGACGGTGGCCGGGGGGAGTATCTCGGCGCCCGGAACGCCAAGTTCGCGATCTTCCCCGGCTCGGCTCTCTTCAGGAAGCCGCCCCGGTTCGTCATGTCCGCCGAGCTGGTGGAGACGAGCCGTCTGTGGGCCCGTGTGAACGCGAAGATCGAGCCGGAGTGGGTGGAGCCGCTCGCGGAGCACCTGCTGAAGCGGACGTACTCCGAACCGCACTGGGAGAAGGACCAGGCGGCGGTGATGGCGTACGAGAAGGTCACGCTGTACGGCGTTCCGATCGTCGCCCAGCGGAAGGTTAACTACGGCCGTATCGACCCGGAGGCGTCTCGCGAGCTGTTCATCCGCAACGCGCTCGTCGAGGGCGACTGGCGCACGCATCACAAGTTCTTCGCCGACAATCGCAAACTCCTCAGCGAGGTCGAGGAGTTGGAGCACCGGGCGCGGCGCCGGGACATCGTCGTCGACGACGAGACGCTGTTCGACTTCTACGACCAGAAGGTGCCCGCGCACGTCGTCTCGGGCGCCCACTTCGACTCCTGGTGGAAGCGCAAGCGGCATGAGCAGCCGGACTTCCTGGACTTCGAGCGCGAGATGCTCATCCGGGAGTCGGCGGAGGCGGTCACGAAGGCCGACTATCCGGACTCGTGGCGGCAGGGGCAGCTGAAGTTCCGCGTGACGTATCAGTTCGAGCCGGGCGCGGACGCCGACGGTGTGACGGTCCACATCCCGCTCCAGGTACTCAACCAGGTCACGGACGAGGGCTTCGACTGGCAGATCCCGGGGTTGCGGGAGGAGTTGGTGACGGAGCTGATCCGTTCCCTGCCGAAGCCGATTCGCCGCAACTACGTGCCGGCGCCGAATTTCGCGAAGCGGTTCCTCGATGCGGCCGTGCCCCTGCAGGAGCCGTTGACGGTGACCATGGCGCGTGAGCTGAAGCGCATGGTCGGAGTGCCGTTCGAGGCCGAGGACTTCGACTGGACGAAGGTCCCGGACCATCTGCGCATCACGTTCCGGATCGTCGACGAGCGGCGCCGCAAGCTGGCCGAGGACAAGGATCTGGAGGCCCTGAAGCTGCGCCTGAAGCCGAAGGCGCGCAAGGCCCTCTCCCAGGCGGCCGCGGCCACCGCGTCCCGCGAGGGCGGGGAGTCCCTGGAGCGCAAAGGTCTGACCGACTGGACGATCGGCTCGCTCACCCGCGTCTTCGAGACTCGCCGGGCCGGTCAGCCGGTGCGGGCGTACCCGGCGCTCGTCGATGACGGCGACACGGTGTCGGTCCGTCTCTTCGACACGGAGGCGGAGCAGCAGCAGGCGATGTGGAAGGGCACGCGCCGCCTCATCGTCCGCAATATCCCGGTGAACCCGGCGAAATTCGCGAGCGAGCGCCTGACGAACGCCCAGAAGCTCGCCCTGTCCGCCAACCCCCACGGCTCCATCCAGGCGCTCTTCGAGGACTGTGCGACGGCGGCGGCGGACAAGCTGATCGGTGACTTCGGTGGGCCGGCGTGGGACGAGGAGTCGTACCGGAAGCTGTACGACAAGGTGCGCGCGGAGATCGTCGACACGACGGTCCGTACGGTGGCTCAGGTGCAGCAGGTCCTGGCTGCCTGGCAGGCCGCTGAACGCCGCCTGAAGGCCGTACGCAGCCCTGCCCTGCTCGCAAACCTCACGGACGTGCGTAAGCAGCTGGACGCCCTTGTGAGGCCCGGTTTCGTGACGGAGGCGGGCCTGCGCCGCCTGCCCGACCTCATGCGCTACCTGATCGCCGTGGACCGCCGCCTCCAGCAGATGCCGACGAACGTCCAGCGCGACACGACCCGCATGGAGAAGGTCCACGAGATGCAGGACGAGTACGCCTGGCTCCTGGAGCAGATGCCGCAGGGCCGCCCGGTCCCGCAGCAGGTCCTGGACGTCCGCTGGATGCTGGAGGAGCTCCGCGTCAGCTACTTCGCCCACGCCCTCGGCACGGCGTACCCCATCTCGGACAAGCGGATCGTGAAGACGATCGACACGCTGGCGCCGTAACGGCATGCACACGCAGGGTGAGTTCGACCCGGGGCTCACCCTCCTGTACAGTCTCTTCTCGCAGCGCAACGCACGAATGGCGCAGCGAAACCTGGTCCTGTGGAGCAGTTTGGAGTGCTCGCCACCCTGTCAAGGTGGAGGCCGCGGGTTCAAATCCCGTCAGGACCGCATTGAGAGTCAAGGCCCGCGCCCCGCAAGGGATGGCGGGCCTTACTCGTACCGCAACTCCACACCACACCCCGCGCCACCCAGCCAAGGTGCAGGCCGCGCCCGCGGCGCAGCCGCAATCGGGCACAGCAAATCCCGTCAGGACCGCATTGAGAGTAAAGGCCCGCGCCCCGCAAGGGGTGGCGGGCCTTACTCGTACCGCAACTCCACACGACACCCCGCGCCACCCAGCCAAGGTGCAGGCCGCGCCCGCGGCGCAGCCGCAATCGGGCACAGCAAATCCCGTCAGGACCGCATTGAGAGCAAAGGCCCGCGCCCCGCAAGGGGTGGCGGGCCTTACTCGTGCCCCCAGTGCACCCCCCAGTGCCGGTTCGCAGCTCCCGGCGCCGGCCGGCATCAACCAGCCCGTCCGGCGTTTGAGGACGAGGCCCGTTCAGGGCCGGAGCGGGGGTCTGGGGGCGGCAGCCCCCGGCAGACGGCCGCTGCAGCGCCGGGCGCTTCACAGCGGCGGCGCAACCGGCGGAGCCCCCCGCCACCTTGACGGAGTCACATTCGCTCGGTACCCAGAAATCAGGGCACCTTCCCGTGTGGCCCCCGGAGGTGGCGTATGGCGGCATCGGCAAGGCACGAGACGCGGGCACTGCTCCGCGCGCATCTGTCGGCCGCCACCTCCTATCGGCATCTCACCCGTCACTGCCCGATCTGCCACCGCCTGCTGCGCCTGGCGATGGACTCCGCCCCGCGCACCCCGCGGACGGCTCCGGCCGAGGTCACCGAGGACGAAACCGCTTCCACTGCCTGACCGCTCATGGGCGTCAACTCCCGTGCGGCCATGGGGCGCTGGAGCATGCGCCCCCCCTCTAGCGCACAGAGGCCAGAGGCAACAAGCACCGCGGCATGTGACGGGTGTCACCGCATGAGTTTCCGGGAGTGCGGTACTTACACCCTGCCTACAACTGGTCAATTTAATATGTGCAATTGCACCAGCTTCCAGCGATCGCCCGGCATACGCTCAGTGACGACCCTTGGGTCAGCCATGGACCACCCATGGAGCACCCAAGGGCCGCCCAGGACCCACTCAAGGACTGCTCAAGAGCCGCCCCGGGGTGACTCCACAGGAGATCCGACAGGCCTCCCCAGAGTCCGACAAGCCCGCCCACAGGGCCCCGGCCGGCACACGGTCCGCACACAAAAAAGATCGCGCTGGACCCGGCGGAGTCCAGCGCGATCGACGACGCACCCTTGTTACGTGCCTGAAGAGCTCTGATCGGCTTGGGCGTGGGCTCTGTTGGGGCAGAACCCGCGTCGCTTGGAGCTAGAGTTCGGGCGCCGCGGCAAGTTGGGGGAACCGCCGGTTTGCCCGGTTATGGAGTTGTTCAGGCCTCGCTGCGCTGCTGCGGGATGCCCGCGAGCAGTGCGCGGACCTCGGCCTCGCGGTAACGGCGGTGCCCGCCGAGCGTACGGATGGACGTGAGCTTCCCGGCCTTCGCCCACCGCGTGACCGTCTTCGGGTCCACACGGAACATGGTGGCGACCTCAGCCGGGGTCAGCAGCGGCTCGGCATCAGGGGTGCGAGCGGTCATGAGCGGCCTCCTCGGGAGAACCGAACCTTCTCGGTTCTTTCCTCTAAATTCTGCACCTTGACCCGCGTTGCCCGAAATGGCGGACGCGAGTCGAGTCGGTTATAGGACGAACGGCTTGTCCTCGGCACTACAACTACACCATCTGTCCAGCCGCGTCGGCCAAACCGATGGAATTGCCCTCCCAGGTGTTCATCAGCGACGGAAGCCGATGGACCATGCCATAGCGGACAGTCACGCCACTGTGACGATCAGTCACAGTGGCGTGCAGGAGTCTCAAGACCCCCCAAAGCGTGCAATGTCGAGCTAGAGCCCTCCCCGGACTCCTTGTCCTATTTTGGCACGAGGAGGGGTTAGGGGCGCAAGAGCCGCGTAAGTGCGGTCCGTCACGCTTACACGCGTTGACACATCCTTGATGCATACGCCCGGATCGGGTCCTACGTCCTTTGTTGACGAGGCATCAAGAACCTCAGAGCGAGCACGAAACCCCAAAACGGGCGTCTCGTCAAACGTCAGTTCGTTACCTCACCGAGTGCGCCAGATCACACCGGCCCGCCCCGCCCGCAGCGCTCAGTTGGCCGACCGCCGGTCCCGCACCGCCCGCCACCGCTCCACGAGCCGCGTGTAGGCCGCCCCCGCGGCCGCCCCGTCGCCGAGCCGCAGCGCCTCGATGCCGTCGGCCACATCGGCCGCCGAGTGATCGTCCTCCAGGTCACCGGCCGGCAGGGTGTGCACCAGGCCGCCGTAGTCCAGCTCGACCAGTGAGCGCGGGTGGAACTCCTCCAGCCAGCGCCCGACGTCCACCAGGCCGTCGATGAGCGGGCCTTCGTCGATGGCTTCCTTCAGCGTCCGCAGGGCCCGCGCCACCCGCCGCCGCGCCTGCACCATGGGCGTCCGGTAGCGCAGCATCGGCGGGATCTCGCCCGAGCCCTTGTCGAAGCGCCGCTCCTCGTCCGACACCAGCACGAACCAGTGCAGCGGCACCTGCCAGGTCGAGGTGCGGATCCACGGCCGGGCGTCCGGGTTGCGGGCCAGCCAGCGCTCGTAGTCCTGGGCCGTCTGGCGCCGCACCACCTCCGGCAGCACCGCCTCCAGCACCGGCTTCGGCAGCTCCTCGGCGAGCTCCCCGAGCGCCTGCCAGCCGCGCAGCCGGGTACGCCACGGGCAGACGCACAGCACCCCGTCGGCCTCCAGCACGAAGGCGTCGCTGCTCTCGTGCACCGGCACCGGGATCGGCGGGGTGGGCACCAAGTCGGCCAGGGAGCGGCGCAGTTCGTCCTGGTACGAGGGGCGGTCGGGGCGGCGGGCGTAGCGCGCCCAGTGGCTGCGCTCCGGCTCCGGGAAGGCTGCCAGCGGCTCGTACACACGCAGATAGGTCGCGTACGGGACGATCACCGAGGACACCTTGGGCACGCCTGCTCCCTCCCCCGCCGTCTGCCAGGAAAACCTGCGAAACCCGCTCACAAAGATGCGGGAAAACTATGCAAATCGTCGCACGGCTGTACTCCGGGAGTAGGTGATCCTGAGCACTGCGGGTTGGAGGGGCGCTTCCGGGTCTAATCTCATGCTCACAGCACCCGCCACCCGTACGGGAGCTCGCTCCGATCGCCGCAACGTACTCAGGAGTCACCACAGTGACCGACGTAACACACGGCGTCCTGCACACCCTGTTCCACTCGGATCAGGGGGGTCATGAGCAAGTAGTGCTCTGTCAGGACCGCGCCAGCGGCCTCAAGGCCGTCATCGCCATCCACTCCACCGCCCTGGGCCCGGCCCTCGGCGGTACGCGCTTCTACCCGTACGCGACCGAGGAGGAGGCCGTCGCCGACGCGCTGAACCTCGCGCGCGGGATGTCGTACAAGAACGCCATGGCCGGGCTCGACCACGGCGGCGGCAAGGCCGTGATCATCGGCGACCCGGACCGCATCAAGAGCGAGGAGCTGCTGCTGGCCTACGGCCGGTTCGTGGCTTCGCTCGGCGGTCGGTACGTCACCGCGTGCGACGTCGGTACGTACGTCGCCGACATGGACGTCGTGGCACGCGAGTGCCGCTGGACGACCGGACGGTCCCCGGAGAACGGCGGCGCGGGCGACTCCTCCGTGCTCACCGCCTTCGGCGTCTACCAGGGCATGCGCGCCTCCGCCCAGCACCTGTGGGGTGACCCGTCGCTGCGCGGCCGCAGGATCGGCATCGCCGGCGTCGGCAAGGTCGGCCACCACCTGGTGGAGCACCTGCGCGCGGAGGGCGCCGAAGTCGTCATCACGGACGTCCGCGAGGAGGCCGTGGGCCGGATCCTCGCGGCCCATCCGACGGGCGTCACGGCCGTCGCCGACACCGCGACCCTGATCCGCGTGGAGGGCCTCGACATCTACGCCCCCTGCGCGCTCGGCGGGGCGCTGAACGACGACACCGTGCCCGCGCTGACCGCGAAGATCGTCTGCGGTGCCGCCAACAACCAGCTCGAGCACCCGGGCGTCGAGAAGGACCTCGCCGACCGCGGGATCCTCTACGCGCCCGACTACGTGGTGAACGCCGGCGGTGTCATCCAGGTCGCCGACGAGCTGCACGGCTTCGACTTCGACCGGTGCAAGGCGAAGGCCGCGAAGATCTACGACACCACGCTGGCCATATTCGCACGTGCGAAGGCAGATGGGATTCCGCCGGCCGCCGCGGCCGACCGGATCGCCGAGCAGCGGATGGCGGAGGCGCGCACGGCGCTCTGAGCCGATCGGCCGGCCCATAACACGGGTTTGGCCGGTACCCGCCGGTGGGCAGTTGGAGAGAACTCTCACTCTTACCGGCGGGTCGACCGCCAATAAGTGGTTAAAATCGCGGTTGACCAGCGAGGACAGGGCGCCTCGAAGGTCCTGGGCACACGCCTGTGCTGCGGGCGACGTACCGTATGGGCGCGGGCTCAGGTACCGTGGAAGCCCTACGGACCGGCCTCTCCACGGAGAGTCCGTTCCGGATCATGAACGCGTGTCAGACTCTGGGGCCGTCGAGCCCCGTCGTTGAGGGGGTCGAGCCATGGGGCGCGGCCGGGCCAAGGCCAAGCAGACGAAGGTCGCCCGCCAGCTGAAGTACAACAGCGGTGGGACGGACCTCTCACGCCTGGCTGAAGAGCTGGGCGCATCGACGTCGAACCAGTCGCCGAACGGCGACCGTTTCGAGGACGATGAGCAGGACGACGACCTGTACTCCAAGTACGCCGACCTCTATGAGGACGACGACGAGGATCAGGACGAGGACCCCTCGGAGCAGCGTCGCGGCGCTTGACTTTGCATTGAGCACTCACCCGGTCGGTGACCTCGGTCACCGACCGGGTTCTGTGCTACCCGCAGGTCTTCAGCTCGCGTAGTCCCCGACCAGGGCCGCGCCCGTCTCGTGGTCGCCCCGGTCCGTGATCTCGCCCGCGACCCAGGCGTCCACGCCTCGGTCGGCCAGCGTCGCCACGGCCACGTCCGCGGACTCCTCCGGCACGATCGCGATCATGCCGACGCCCATGTTCAGGGTCTTCTCCAGCTCCAGACGCTCGACCGAGCCGGTCTTGCCGACGAGGTCGAAGATCGGGGCGGGGGCCCAGGTGGAGCGGTCGACGATCGCGTGCAGGCCGTCCGGGATCACCCGGGCCAGGTTGGCGGCCAGACCGCCACCGGTGACGTGGCTGAACGCGTGCACGTCCGTGGTGCGGGTGAGGGCCAGGCAGTCCAGCGAGTAGATCTTGGTGGGCTCCAGCAGCTCCTCGCCGAGGGTGCGGCCCAGCTCGTCGATCTGTGCGTCCAGGGCGAGGCCGGCCTGGTTCAGCAGGACGTGCCGGACCAGCGAGTACCCGTTCGAGTGAAGGCCGGATGCCGCCATGGCGATCACCGCGTCACCCGTACGGATGCGATCCGCGCCCAGCAGCCGGTCGGCCTCCACGACGCCCGTACCGGCGCCCGCCACGTCGAAGTCGTCCGGGCCCAGCAGACCGGGGTGCTCGGCCGTCTCGCCGCCCACCAGGGCGCAGCCGGCGAGCACACAGCCCTCGGCGATGCCCTTGACGATGGCGGCGACACGCTCGGGGTGGACCTTGCCGACGCAGATGTAGTCGGTCATGAACAGCGGCTCGGCGCCGCACACCACGATGTCGTCCATGACCATGGCGACCAGGTCGTGGCCGATGGTGTCGTAGACACCCATCTGGCGGGCGATGTCGACCTTGGTGCCGACACCGTCGGTGGCGGAGGCGAGCAGCGGGCGCTCGTAGCGCTTGAGGGCGGAGGCGTCGAACAGGCCGGCGAAACCGCCGAGGCCGCCGAGGACCTCGGGGCGCTGGGTCTTCTTCACCCACTCCTTCATCAGCTCGACCGCGCGGTCGCCCGCTTCGATGTCGACGCCGGCAGCCGCGTAGGACGCACCGGAAGCACCGGTAGTTGTCTCAGACATTGCCTGGGATCTTTCGGGTTGGTTTCTACGGGCTTACGGGCGACGGATCGCGTCGACGGCAGCCGGGGCGGCCGTACCGGCCGCGAGCTCGGTCTCCAGGAGCTGCTTGCCGAGCAGCTCGGGGTCCGGGAGCTCCATCGGGTACTCGCCGTCGAAGCAGGCGCGGCACAGGTTCGGCTTGGCGATGGTGGTCGCCTCGATCATGCCGTCGATGGAGATGTACGCCAGCGAGTCGGCGCCGAGCGAGGTGCCGATCTCGTCGATCGTCATGCCGTTGGCGATGAGCTCCGCGCGCGTGGCGAAGTCGATGCCGAAGAAGCAGGGCCACTTCACGGGCGGCGAGGAGATCCGGATGTGGACCTCGGCGGCGCCTGCCTCGCGGAGCATGCGGACCAGGGCGCGCTGGGTGTTGCCGCGCACGATCGAGTCGTCGACGACGACCAGGCGCTTGCCCTTGATGACTTCCTTCAGCGGGTTCAGCTTCAGCCGGATGCCGAGCTGGCGGATGGTCTGCGAGGGCTGGATGAACGTACGGCCGACGTAGGCGTTCTTCACCAGGCCCGCGCCGAACGGGATGCCGCTGGCCTCCGCGTAGCCGATGGCGGCCGGGGTGCCGGATTCCGGGGTCGCTATGACCAGATCGGCCTCGACCGGGGCTTCCTTCGCGAGCTTGCGGCCCATCTCCACGCGGGAGAGGTAGACGTTCCGGCCGGCGATGTCGGTGTCCGGGCGGGCCAGATAGACGTACTCGAAGACACAGCCCTTGGGCTTCGCTTCCGCGAATCGGGAGGTGCGCAGGCCGTTCTCGTCGATGGCGACGAACTCGCCCGGCTCGATCTCGCGGACGAAGCTGGCGCCGCAGATGTCGAGGGCGGCGGTCTCGGACGCGGCGACCCAGCCGCGCTCCAGACGGCCGAGGACCAGCGGGCGGATGCCCTGCGGGTCACGGGCGGCATACAGGGTGTTCTCGTCCATGAAGACGAGGCTGAAGGCGCCCTTGACCTGCGGAAGGACCGTGTGGGCGGCCTCCTCGATGGTCAGCGGCTTGCCGTCCTCGTCGACCTGGGCCGCGAGCAGCGCGGTCAGCAGGTCGGTGTCGTTGGTGGCCGCCACGCGCGGTGTTCGGCCGCCCTCCTGCTTGGGCAGGTCGGCGACCATCTCGGCGAGCTGGGCCGTGTTGACCAGGTTGCCGTTGTGGCCGAGCGCGATGGAGCCGTGCGCGGTGGCGCGGAACGTCGGCTGGGCGTTCTCCCACACGGAGGCGCCGGTGGTCGAGTAGCGGGCGTGTCCGACCGCGATGTGACCCTGGAGCGAACCGAGCGAGGTCTCGTCGAAGACCTGGGAGACGAGGCCCATGTCCTTGAAGACGAGGATCTGGGAGCCGTTGCTGACCGCGATTCCCGCGGATTCCTGGCCCCGATGCTGGAGGGCGTAGAGCCCGAAGTACGTGAGCTTTGCGACCTCTTCACCCGGAGCCCAGACACCGAAGACGCCACACGCGTCCTGGGGGCCTTTCTCGCCGGGAAGTAGATCGTGATTGAGTCGACCGTCACCACGTGGCACGCCACCGAGTGTAGGCGAGATCGACCACTGGTCCGAATTGGGGATACGCGCCCGTAAAGGATCACTCGGCGGCGGACGCGTTGACACGCTCGCCGTTTTCGCTGGTCAGAGTGAGGGTGCGGTGATCGAGTGTGTATTTCACCGTGCCGTCGAAGAGCTTCAGGAGGCTCTTCTCCGTATGCATGAGTGAGGTGTCGCACATCATTCGCGTGGTGGACGCGGTGCCGAGCGTGATACGGCCGTCGCTGACCGTTGCCGTGGCCTTCACCTTGTTGCAGCCGAGGCTTCCGCTGACCTGTCCGGTTTTCTCGTCGAAGGTGAGGTGGGCCTTGCCGGCCGTGTCGGGGCTGGTGATGGTCCACTTCGTGCCCTTGAGCGGGGCGGCGTCCTGCTTGGTGAGGGCGACGCGGTCGCCGTCCGCGGTGGTGAGGGTCAGCTTGTCGCCGACGACCTCGGTCTTGAGGTCCCCGTCGGCGAGGGTGCGGGCGAGGGTCTCCTCGAAGGCCGGGGGGACGCCCTCGCAGGCCATCTCGGTCGCCTGCACCTGGTCGAACGTGATGTGGCTGTCGGCGAAGGCGGCATCGGCGCCGAAGTTGTTGCAGCCGAGACTGCCCTTGACCTTGCCGCCGTCGGCGATGCGCAGCCAGGCGCCGCCCGGGGCGTCGCTCTTCTTCCCGTCGACGGTGATGTCGTCGACGGCCCAGTGGACGCCGCTGACGGAGGCCGCCGCGCCCGCGCCGACGGTGTCGCCGGCCGCCTTCTCGTTGCCGCAGGCCACGGCGAGCGGGAGGAGGGTGAGTACGGCCAGAGCGGCCAGTCGCTGCGGGGTGTCCATGCCGAGTGTGTCCATGCCGGTGGGACGGGAGGGACACCGGACCGGTTCCGCTTGTCGCCGCTCGGCGCGTGGGGGCCGGTCAGCCCATGAGCGGCAGCAACCCGCCCAGGTCCGCCCTCTCCCCGCTCGCGCTCACCCTGGCCTGAGCGACGGCGTCCTGCCACGCCACCCGCCCGGTCGCGAGGCGGATCCAGGTCAGCGGGTCGGTCTCGACGACGTTGGGCGGGGTGCCCCGGGTGTGCTTCGGTCCCTCGACGCACTGCACGACGGCGTACGGCGGGACCCGCACCTCGGTCGAACCGCCGGGCGCCTTGGCGGCGAGGGCGTCGGCGAGGAGGCGGGTGCAGGCGGCGAGGGCCTGGCGGTCGTACGGGGTGTCAAGGCCGGGGACGGCGGCGTTCAGGTCGTCTGTGTGGACGACGAGCTCGACGGTACGGGTGACCAGGTAGTCGGCCAGAGTCATGAAACCGGGACGGGTGACGAGCAGCCGCTCGCCCGGGGTGGCGGCCAGCCGCTCGGTCAGCCGCTGCTCGGTGTGGGCGTACAGCGCGTCGAGGTCGGGGTGCTCGCGGGCGAATTCGCGGCCGAGGTCGGCGCCCGCGGCTGCCAGTGCGGCGGTCGCGAACGGCCAGTCCAGCAGGGCGAGTTCGGCCTTCGCGGGTGGCTCCAGGTCGATGGTCCGGCTGACGCTCTCGACGGCCATGGCGATATGCGCGGCCAGTTCACGTACGGTCCAGTCGCCGAGGCGTGTGGGGCGCGTGAGCTGCTCGGGGGTGAGGGTGTGTACGGCCGCCCGTACGTTCCCGAACTGGGCCAGGACCGCGGTGCGGATCTTGGCGGGGTCGTAGGTGCGGGCGCGCTTCTTGGCCGGGGACATGGGGGCAGCCTATGCAGGCCGCGACGGCCTCGTCAGAGCCTGTCCGCCTCTACCGGCGGGACCCGCGGGCATCGCGGCGCGCTCCGATGAGTTCGGCGACGCCGGCCAGCCAGCGGGCGGCCCGGTCCTCGGCGTCCGGAGCGGCCGCCACGTCCGCGGCGGTACGCAGCCAGCCGCGCAGCACCTCCGACGCCTCGGCCGAGGGCAGGGGTTCGGGCAGCTCGGCGACGTACCGCACGCCCCCGGCCCGCACCGTGTCGGCGAGGAACGCCACCGAGCGCGGCAGCACCCCGAGCCGGTCCAGTGTGACGGCGGCCGCGACGGCCCCGTCCCCGAACAGTGCGGTGCGGAAGGCGTCCCGGCTGAGCCCGTAGCGCAGCAGGCCACCGACGTCGGTGGCCGCGATCAGCTCGTCGTCGGTGCGGGTGGTGGGGGTGGGCGGCATGGCGGTGATCCTCGGCTGCGGGGCGATCAGCGGACGGTGATCGTGTAGAGGTAGTAGGTGGGGTTGTCCGTGTCGTTCGGGGTGGCTGTCGCGGCGGCCGTCATGACCGGTACGGGGGATGCGGTTCCCGAGGGGGGCGGACTCGCGGTCACCTCGGCCGCGCTGTGGCACAGCCCGTGCGGGCAGTACAGCAGCTTCACCGTGGTCCTGCCCGGCGCCACCGCGGTGAAATCGAAGTGCTGGGTGCCGCTGCCGCCGCCGCTGATGCCTTCGGCGCTGCCCTCTGTTTCCTCGCCCCTGCCTTCGTAGCGCAGCACGGCCGAGTCCGGCCGCGGCTCGGCCAGGTACCAGTTCTCGCCGAGTGTGGGGCTGGCGGGCACCTCCAGGGTGAACTCCTCGCCGACCTCGGCGGTCACCGAGCGCTCGTCGGTGCCGTACGCGGAAGGTCCGGTCAGCCCGCAGCCGGCGAGGGCCACGAGGGGGAGCGCCCAGAGGGCGGTGCGTATGCGCACGGTGTTCAGTCCTGCTCGATGTAGACGTTGTTGACGTTGGTGAACCGGTCGTCGCTGGCCGCGCTGAGGTCTCCCTTGACGAAGTCCTCCTCGCTGACCCAGGTCGTCGTACCCCACGGGTTGTAGATCTGCAGCATGTCGCCTTCCTGGCCGACGATCATCATGCCGTGCCCCACCCAGTCGCCGTTGTCCTCGTGCCCCTCGATGTTGATCGGCACGGGCTTGCCCTCGGCGACGGACTTCTCGATGTCGGTGAGGACATCGCGCCGGTCGTCGTCGGAGCCCATCTCCTGCACGTCGTAGCGGTCTCCGGTGTGCGGTGACAGCTGCGAGTCGGAGATCTCCTCCTGCCCCTCGGAGTCCATGCCGGCGGGCTGCCGGTCCCACAGCCAGCCGGAGTTGGCGCCGTCGCCCTCCTCGTGCAGCCGCAGCTGCTCGTCGGTGAGCCGCTCGCGGAACGCCTCGGGCGAGTCGTCGGTGCCGTCCGGACCGCCGGTGAGCTCCAGCGCGTACACCGGGTCCACCATGGCGCGCGCGGTGACGGTGGAGGACGGGACACAGGTGGAGCCGTCCTGTGACCAGTTCGCGTCGCCGTACGTCTGCTGCTCCTGCCCCCAGCTGTTGGTGGTGACCGGGGCGAGGTGCTCCTGCAGCCACCGCGGGTCCTTGCCGTGGATCTTCCCGGCGAAGTCCTCGACCTCGTCGACGCTGTAGCCGGCGGCGAGGGACTTCATGAGGTACGCGCGCTCCTGCGGCGTCCTCGCATCCGCCAGCATGCGTTCCATCCGGTCCTGGTCGGCGGGGGAGAGCTTCTCCATGCGGTTGCCGGCGCGTTCGAGGTCGTTGGCGGTGAGGATCTCGTTCAGCTCGCGGTCGCCGTCGATGTTGGCGGTGTCGGCCAGCACGAGACGGTCGGCGGCGGAGAGGCTGTCGGTGTGCATCTGGCCCGCGCGGGCTTCGGCGGCGTACTTGTTCAGGTCCCGGGCGGCGGCCCGGGCCGCGTCGTCGGCGGTCACCGCGGCGGCGTGCCGGTCGTCGGCTCCGGCCGTGGCGATCGACCGGGCGCGCACCCGGGCCTGCTCCTCGCCGTCGTCCTCGTGCAGGTCGTCGAACCAGCCGTCCTCCCCGCCGAGTTGTCCGCGGGCGTCACGCAGTTGCTCGCGCCCGGTCCGGTCACGGCGTCGGGCGTCGTCGAGGGCGTCGGCCAGGGTCAGGAGCGCCTGGGCGCCGCCGCGGAAGGCGCAGGCCATCTGGTCCGCCGAGCGGGACGCGGCGCCGACGACCTCACCGGCACGGGCGCCGGTGGTGCCGACCCAGGCGTTCGGCAGGCCCTGCCGGGCGACCTTGTCGACGCGGTCGCGCACGTCGTCGGCGTCGTCGGCCTGTGAGCGGTAGCGCTTGGCGAGGGTCCTGAGCGTGTCCGGGTCGCCGGACGGAGCGGCGACGGCCAGAGCGGCGTCGATGGCCTCGATGAGATCGTTCTTGCTCTCGGCGCCTGCGATGGTGGAACGCAGGTCCGCGAGGCGTGCGCGGCGGTCGGTGGTGGATTCGGTCACAGCGGTCCCTGGGCGGTGCGGGAAAGGGGCGTCGGGAGGGCGGGGCTCAGTCGAAGTCGGACAGGGTGGTGCCCGGGGCGGCCTGAGCGGGCTGTGTGCCGCTGCCGGAGTGCGCGGCGCTCAGTCCGGCGATGGCGTCCCCTTCCGCCGCGTTGTAGGCACGGGTGGAGGTACGCACCCGGTCGGCGAGCTCGTGCAGTGCGTCGGCCAGGGTCTTCGCCTCGGCCTCCCAGGCCCCGGCGTAGTCGCCGAAGGCGGGGCCCATGTCGGACCCGCCGAGCGCCTCGGGCGTGTAGCACTGGGTGGCGGTGATCGCCTTGCGTATCCCGTCCGTGTCGTCCCCGGCGGCGTCCAGCTTGCCCGCCTCCGTATCCAGCGAGCCGGCCTGAACCTGGTAGCCGCTCCCGGCCCCCACAGCGCTCAACGCGCCCTCCCCCGTGTGCTGCGTGCCGTCAGAGTGTCAAGACTGCCTGGTGTGCCGCGAGTTACCGCAGGTGGGGCAGCGTAATGACGGGTTCATGGTAAGTCACGGCATGCCGAAGCCCCCGCCCGGTGGACCGGACGGGGGCTTCAGAACCGTAGAACCGCCGGCTACTTCAGCAGCGCGGGGATCGTCTCCTCGTGTGCCGTGCGCAGTTCCTCCAGGGTGAGTGCGAACTCGCCCTGGAGCTCCACGGAGTCGCCGTCCACGACACCGATGCGGGTGACCGGCAGGCCACGCGCCCCGCACATGTCGTTGAAGCGGACCTCCTCGGAGCGCGGTACGGCGACGACCGCACGCCCCGCCGACTCGGAGAAGAGGAAGGTGAAGGCGTCCAGACCGTCGGGGACGATCAGGCGGGCGCCCTTGCCGCCGAGCAGCGCCGACTCCACGACCGCCTGGATCAGGCCGCCGTCGGACAGGTCGTGCGCGGAGTCGATCATGCCGTCGCGGGAGGCGGAGATCAGGATCTCGGCGAGCAGCCGCTCGCGCTCCAGGTCGACCTTGGGCGGCAGACCGCCGAGGTGGTCGTGCACGACCTGCGACCAGGCCGAACCGCTGAACTCCTCACGCGTGTCGCCGAGGAGGTACAGCAGCTGGCCCTCCTCCTGGAAGGCGACCGGCGTGCGGCGGGCGACGTCGTCGATGACGCCGAGGACCGCGACGACCGGGGTCGGGTGGATCGCCGCCTCGCCCGTCTGGTTGTAGAGGGAGACGTTGCCGCCGGTCACCGGGGTGCCGAGCTGCTGGCAGGCGTCCGCCAGGCCGCGCACCGCCTCCGCGAACTGCCACATCACCGCCGGGTCCTCGGGCGAGCCGAAGTTCAGGCAGTCGGAGACCGCGAGCGGCTTGGCGCCGGTCGTGGCGACATTGCGGTAGGCCTCGGCGAGGGCCAGCTGGGCGCCCGCGTACGGGTCCAGCTTGGCGTACCGGCCGTTGCCGTCCGTCGCGATGGCGACGCCGAGGCCGGTCTCCTCGTCGATGCGGATCATGCCGGAGTCCTCGGGCTGGGCGAGGACCGTGTTGCCCTGCACGAAGTGGTCGTACTGCGAGGTGATCCACTTCTTGGAGGCCTGGTTCGGGGAGCCGACCAGCTTCAGGACCTGGTCCTTCAGCTCGTCGGAGCTCTCCGGGCGGGGCAGCTTGTTCGCGTCGTCCGCCTGCAGCTCGTCCTGCCAGGACGGGCGGGCGTACGGCCGCTCGTAGACCGGGCCCTCGTGGGCCACCGTGCGCGGGTCGACGTCGACGATCTTGCCGCCGTGCCAGTAGATCTCCAGGCGGTCGCCGTCGGTGACCTCACCGATCACCGTGGCGATGACGTCCCACTTCTCGCAGATCTCCAGGAAACGGTCGACCTTCTCCGGCTCGACGACCGCGCACATGCGTTCCTGCGACTCGCTCATGAGGATTTCCTCGGGCGAGAGCGTGGAGTCGCGCAGCGGTACGTCGTCCAGGGTCACGCGCATGCCGCCGGAGCCGTTGGAGGCCAGCTCGGACGTGGCGCAGGACAGACCCGCGGCGCCCAGGTCCTGGATGCCGACGACCAGCTTCTCCTGGAAGGCCTCCAGGGTGCACTCGATGAGGAGCTTCTCCTGGAAGGGGTCGCCGACCTGCACGGCGGGCCGCTTCGAGGGCTTGGCGTCGTCGAAGGTCTCGGACGCGAGGATCGAGGCACCACCGATGCCGTCACCACCCGTGCGGGCCCCGTACAGGATGACCTTGTTGCCCGCGCCGGACGCCTTCGCGAGGTGGATGTCCTCGTGCCGCATCACACCGATGGCACCGGCGTTGACCAGCGGGTTGCCCTGGTAGCAGGCGTCGAAGACGACCTCGCCGCCGATGTTGGGCAGGCCCAGGCAGTTGCCGTAGCCGCCGATGCCGGCGACGACGCCCGGGAGGACGCGCTTGGTGTCGGGGTGGTCGGCGGCGCCGAAGCGCAGCGGGTCGACGACCGCGACCGGCCGCGCGCCCATGGCGATGATGTCGCGGACGATGCCGCCGACGCCGGTGGCCGCGCCCTGGTAGGGCTCGACGTAGGAGGGGTGGTTGTGCGACTCGACCTTGAAGGTGACCGCGTAGCCCTGGCCGACGTCCACGACACCGGCGTTCTCACCGATGCCGACGAGCAGTGCGTCGCTCTGCGGGGCCTTCTCGCCGAACTGGCGCAGGTGGACCTTGGAGGACTTGTACGAGCAGTGCTCGGACCACATGACCGAGTACATGGCGAGCTCGGCACCGGTGGGCCGGCGGCCGAGGATCTCCACGACCCGCTCGTACTCGTCCTTCTTCAGGCCGAGTTCGGCCCAGGGCAGCTCGACGTCGGGGGTCGCGGCCGCGTGCTCGACCGTGTCCAGAGGCGTCCGGCTCATGCGTTGACCAGCTTCTTGAGGATCGAGGTGAAGAAGGGGAGGCCGTCGGTGCGGCCGGTGCCGATGAGCGGCTCCACGGCGTGCTCCGGGTGCGGCATCAGGCCTACGACGTTGCCGGCCTCGTTGGTGATGCCGGCGATGTCGTTGAGCGAGCCGTTGGGGTTGAAGTCGAGGTAGCGGAACGCGACGCGCCCCTCGGCCTCCAGCTTGTCCAGCGTGTACTGGTCGGCCACGTAGCGGCCGTCCATGTTCTTCAGCGGGATGTGGATCTCCTGGCCGGCCGTGTAGTCGGTGGTCCAGGCGGTGTCCGCGTTCTCCACCCGCAGCTTCTGGTCACGGCAGATGAAGTGCAGGTGGTCGTTGCCGAGCATCCCGCCGGGCAGCAGGTGGGCCTCGGTGAGGATCTGGAACCCGTTGCAGATGCCGAGGACCGGCAGACCGGCCTTCGCCTGCTCGATGACCGTGTCCATCACCGGCGAGAAGCGGGCGATGGCCCCGGCGCGCAGATAGTCGCCGTAGGAGAAACCGCCGCACAGCACCACCGCGTCGACCTGCTTGAGGTCCTTGTCCTTGTGCCACAGGGCCACGGGTTCGGCGCCCGCGAGCCGGATCGCACGCTGCGTGTCCCGGTCGTCGAGAGAGCCCGGGAAAGTGACGACGCCAATACGAGCGGTCACTTCACGGCCTCCGCGACTTCCTCGACGCGGACGGTGAAGTCCTCGATCACGGTGTTGGCGAGGAAGGATTCCGCAAGATCATGGATGCGGGCGAGCGCGGCCTCGTCGACCGGCCCGTCAACTTCCAGTTCGAAACGCTTTCCCTGACGTACGTCCGAGATGCCGTCGAAACCCAGCCGCGGCAGTGCGCGCTGCACCGCCTGGCCCTGGGGGTCGAGGATCTCCGGCTTGAGCATGACGTCGACTACGACGCGTGCCACGTGCACTCCCGGTGGTGTGGTGCTGAGCAGGTTCCTGCAGGTGGTTTCAGACTACCTGCACAAAATTTCTACGCGCGTCGACTTGTAGGAATCTACGTGACGGCCATCACGGCCCGACGGAAGACTGCCGGTCCGCGAAAAGTTCCGGAAAAGATCCCGGATCGACACCCGATACCTATTGCGCTCGGACACGCGGAAGGATTTAGTCGAGCTTCACATCGCATTGTCGGGCACTGTACAAATGAATTGTCACCGTGCCGTACGAAGGGACCGATATTCGTGGCGCAGAAGGTCGTGGTCACTCTCTTTGACGACATCGACGGCTCGGAAGCGGCGGAAACGATCGCCTTCGGACTCGACGGCAAGTCGTACGAGATCGACCTGAATGAAGCCAATGCCAAGAAACTGCGTAAGGCGCTCGCGCCGTACGTGGAGGCCGGTCGCAAGCGGTCGAAGTCAGGCAAGGCGTACAAGCAGACCGAGGTCGCCCCGGACCCGGCGGCCGTGCGGGCCTGGGCCCAGGCCAACAAGATGGAGGTCCCGGCCCGCGGCCGGATCCCCAAGAAGGTGTACGAGGCGTTCAGCGCTGCACAGTGACGCCGGCCGACGGTGTGGTCCAGGGCCCGTCAGCGGGCCCTGGCGACAACCGACTTGCGCTACCCCCCTGCCGATCAGCTAATGTCTGGGACACGCCGCCGGGCGGGGCAGAAAAGTCCAGCTCGGGGAGCTTGCGGGTGTAGTTCAGTAGCAGAACATCCCCCTTCCAGGGGGAAGGCGCAGTGTGCAATTCCTGTCACCCGCTCTGCACCACCGTCCGGACCACTGTTGTGGATCAGGTAGGCTGGTGCTCGCACCGATCGGTGAGAGCCGGTCGGAGGCAATGCGGACGTAGCTCAGTTGGTAGAGCGCAACCTTGCCAAGGTTGAGGTCGCGAGTTCGAGCCTCGTCGTCCGCTCCGGTGAAAACCCCGGTCCACTGGACCGGGGTTTTTTCATGTGCCGTGACCGGCCGACTGACATTTGTCATGCCGAGTGGTGACAGCGCGCACTGCTGCCGGGCCCGCGGTGCCGGGACGCTGATGTCATGAACATCAACGAACACGAACACGTGATTGAGGTCACCGACCTGCGGCGTGTGTACGGGGGCGGGTTCGAGGCGGTG
The DNA here is from genome assembly GCF_044465645.1 of Streptomyces sp. NPDC049627. Taxonomy (NCBI): domain Bacteria; kingdom Bacillati; phylum Actinomycetota; class Actinomycetes; order Kitasatosporales; family Streptomycetaceae; genus Streptomyces; species Streptomyces sp. NPDC049627. The sequence continues at coordinate 72,107 of NZ_JBITLW010000002.1, forward strand.
CGCGGCATCACGTTCTCCGTGGCCCGCGGCGAGGTCTTCGCGCTGCTCGGCACCAACGGCGCGGGCAAGACGTCCACCGTCGAACTGCTGGAGGGGCTCGCCCGGCCGGCCGGAGGGCACGTGCGGGTGCTCGGGCACGATCCGTACGCCGAGCGGGCCGCCGTACGGCCCCGGACCGGGGTGATGTTGCAGGAGGGCGGCTTTCCCTCCGAGCTGACCGTCGCCGAGACCGCGCGGATGTGGGCGGGGTGCGTGAGCGGGGCCCGGCCCGAGGGGGAAGTGCTGGAACTCGTCGGGCTCGCGGGCAAGTCCGGCGTACGGGTGAAGCAGCTGTCCGGGGGTGAGCGGCGGCGGCTGGACCTGGGGCTCGCGCTGCTCGGCGATCCCGAGGTGCTGTTCCTGGACGAGCCGACGACCGGACTGGACGTCGAAGGGCGCCGGGACACCTGGGAATTGGTGCGGCAGCTGCGCGACGCCGGTACGACCGTGCTGCTGACCACGCACTACCTGGAGGAGGCCGAGGAACTCGCCGACCGGCTCGCGATCCTGCACAAGGGGCGGATCGCGGCCGGCGGGACACCGGCCGAGGTGACCGCCTCCCAGCCGTCGCGGATCTCCTTCGAGCTGCCCGAGGGCTACTTCCTGGGGGACCTGCCGCCGCTCGGTGAGCTGGGGGTGAGCGGACACCGGGTCGACGGCCGTCTCGTACGGCTGCGCACGCATCAGCTGCAGCGGGCGGCGACCCGGCTGCTGGTGTGGGCCGAGAAGGCCGGCGTCGAGCTGCGCGGGCTGGATGTGCGGTCGGCCTCGCTGGAGGAGGCGTTCCTGGGGATCGCGCGAGAGGCGGCCGACGCTGCCAGGACGGAGGAGTACGCGGCATGAGTACGGCGATGACCACCCCGGTCGGGCGCATGACGGCGTTGGCGCGGGCCGAGCTGACCTTGCTCGGGCGCAGCAGGGGCACGCTGTTCGCGGCGCTGTTCGTACCGCTGGTCCTGCCCTTCAGCGCGCGGGAGGCAGCGAAGCAGATGGACCTGGCGGAGGTGGGCCTCACCCTCGGCACGGTCATCCTGCCCGCCTCCATCGGCTTCTCGCTGCTCTACGCGGTGTATGTGACGCTCGTCAGCGTCTATACCGCCCGGCGCGAGGAACTCGTCCTCAAGCGGCTGCGCACCGGGGAGCTGCGGGACAACGAGATCCTGGCCGGGGCCGCGTTGCCGGCCTTGGCCACGGGCCTCGCGCAGTCCGTCGTCCTGGCGGTGGGCTGCGCCGTCCTGCTCGACGTGGGTGCGCCCCGTGCTCCCCACCTCGCCGTGCTGGGCCTGCTGTTGGGGTTCGTCCTGTGCGCGTCACTCGCCGCGGTGACCGCCTCGTTCACCCGCAGCGTCGAGAACGCGCAGGTCACGACACTGCCCGTGGTCTTCCTGTCCATGATCTTCTCCGGGATGTTCGTGCCTCTGGAGGTCCTGCCCGACCGGCTGGCGTCGGTGTGCGAACTGCTGCCGCTGTCCCCGGTGATCACGCTGGTGCGCGGCGGCTGGACCGGGAATCTCTCGGTGTACGAGGCGGTCGGTGCTGTCATGACCGCGCTGGCTTGGACGGCTCTGGGCGTGTTTGCTGTACGGCGGTGGTTCCGGTGGGAACCGAGGCGCTGACGTACGGGGAGCTGGGACATGCGCAAGGCGGGGGGCTGGTGGCGGCGCAAGAGCACACCGGCGAAGTTCGAGACGTACGTACGGTGGTCGTTCCACTCCCTCGCGGCCGTCGAGGTCCTGATGGTCGGGCCGGGCCTCGTCGCCGCGGTCGGGTCCGAGCTGGGCGGCTGGGTCTTCCTCGCGGTGTGCGTGCACGCGGCGCTCTGCTGCCTGACCAACTCGCGCGCGCTGGACTCGGTGCGCGGCCGGCGTGAGCAGCCTCTGGGACTGCTGTGGACGCTCGGCGCCGCCACCGCGACGGTCGCCGCCCTGGCGATCGCCGTCGCCGAGTTCGGCCCCCACCGGGAGCGCGTCGGCTCCGCGGCGGGCGGGGTCTTCGGGGTCGTGGTGATCTACGGCATGGGCATTCTCGCGCTCGGTGTGCGCAGTCGGCGTCGCGTCTGCGCGATGGTCGCGGCCTTCAGCGCGGGATCGGCCGTCGTGGCGCTCGCCCTGGGCATGTCCGCCGTCCTCGCCGTGACCAGTGCGGTGATGGTGCTGCTGGGCGGCGGGTTCATCTCCGCCAGCTCCGTCTTCTCGGTCTGGCTGGTGAAGGCCGTCTACGAACTCGACGAGGCCCGCGAGACCCGCGCCCGGCTCGCCGTCGCCGAGGAGCGGCTGCGGTTCGGGCGGGACCTGCACGACGTGATGGGGCGGAATCTCGCCGTCATCGCCTTGAAGAGCGAGCTGGCCGTGCAGCTGGCGCGGCGCGGGCGGCCCGAGGCCGTGGAGCAGATGATCGAGGTGCAGCGGATCGCTCAGGAGTCGCAGCGCGAGGTCCGGGATGTCGTACGGGGCTACCGGGAGGCCGACCTTGGGGTCGAACTCGCCGGTGCGCAGGGTGTGTTGACGGCAGCCGGCATCGAGTGCGAGGTGACCGGGGAGGCGACCGGGCTGCCGGGCGAGGTGCAGTCCGCGCTGGCGTGGGTGGTGCGGGAGGCGACCACCAACGTGCTGCGGCACGGGGATGCCGGGCGGTGCACGGTGGGAGTGCGGGTGTCGGAGGGGCGTGTGGTGCTGACGGTGGAGAACGACGGGGCTGCCGGAGCCCCCGACGGGGGTGGGGGCTCCGGGCTGGCCGGGCTGCGGGAGCGGCTCGCGGCGGTGGACGGCACCTTGGAGGTGGGCCTGGTCGAGGAGGGGGTGTTCCGGCTGGTGGCTCAGGTGCCGTTGGCGGGGGCCGCGGCGGACGTGCGGGAGGTCGCCGTATGACCGGCCGTGTGACCGGGCCCGTGCGGTTGCTGCTCGCCGACGACGAGCATCTGATCCGGGGGGCGCTCGCCACGCTGCTGTCGCTGGAGGACGACCTCGTGATCGTCGCCGAGGCGGCGAGCGGGCCGGAGGCACTGGCCATGGCGCGGGCGCACCAGCCGGATGTCGCCGTCCTCGATCTGCAGATGCCCGGCGCGGACGGTGTGAAGGTCGCCACATCCCTGCGCGCCGAACTGCCCGGCTGCAAGGTGCTGATCGTGACCAGTCATGGGCGGCCCGGGCATCTGAAGCGGGCCCTTGAGGCGGGTGTGCGCGGGTTCGTCCCGAAGACCGTCAGCGCGCAGCGGCTCGCGGAGATCATCCGTACCGTGCATGCCGGAAACCGTTACGTCGACCCGGAGTTGGCCGCCGACGCGATCGCCGCCGGGGACTCGCCGCTGACCGCGCGGGAGGCCGAGGTGCTGGAACTCGCCGCCGACGGGGCGCCCGTCGCGGAGATCGCGGAGCGGGCGGCACTGTCGCAGGGGACCGTGCGGAACTATCTGTCGTCGGCCGTCTCCAAGCTCGGGGCGGAGAACCGGCACGCGGCAGTGCGTCTCGCGCGCGAGCGAGGTTGGGTATAGTTGCTCTCGCGCCACGGCGCAATGCGGACGTAGCTCAGTTGGTAGAGCGCAACCTTGCCAAGGTTGAGGTCGCGAGTTCGAGCCTCGTCGTCCGCTCGGTTCATGAAGGCCCCGGTCACTGCGACCGGGGCCTTCGTCGTACGCGGTGGCAGGGTCGGCGCCCGGGGAGTGCACCGGTGTCCGGGGAAGCTCCCGCCCGGGCAGTGGCCCGGCGTCCGGGGAAGAGCTCGCGCCCGGGCAGCTCACGTCCTCGAAAACCGGGCCCGCGTTTCCCGCCGGGGCCTTCTCTCGTGTGGTCAGCTCCAGCTCGTGCCCGTCAGGCGCTCGTACGCCTCGACGTACTTCGCCCGGGTCGCGTCCACGACCTGCTGCGGCAGCGGCGGCGGGGGCTGCTCGCTCTTACGGTCCCAGCCGGACTCCGGCGAGGTCAGCCAGTCACGGACGAACTGCTTGTCGTACGACGGCTGCGCGCGGCCCGGCTGCCACTGGTCGGCCGGCCAGAAGCGGGAGGAGTCGGGGGTGAGGACCTCGTCGGCGATGACGAGCTCGTCCCCCTCGAAGCCGAACTCGAACTTGGTGTCCGCGAGGATGATGCCGCGGTCGCGGGCGATGTCCCGGCCGCGGGAGTAGACGGCGAGGGTCGCCTGGCGCAGCCGGGCCGCGGTGTCGGCGCCGACCTGGCGGGCGACCTCCTCGTAGGAGACGTTCTCGTCGTGCTCGCCGACGGCCGCCTTGGTGGCCGGGGTGAAGATCGGGGCGGGGAGTTCCGAGCCGTCGACGAGACCTTCGGGGAGGGCGAGGCCGCAGACGGTACGGGACTCGTTGTACTCGACCAGGCCGGAGCCGGTGAGGTAGCCGCGGGCCACCGCCTCGACCGGGACCATCTGCAGCGACTTGCACACGAGGGTGCGGCCCGCCCAGTCGGCGGGGGCGCCGGCCGGGACGTCGGTGCTCAGGACGTGGTTGGGGATCAGGTCGGCGAGCTGGTCGAACCACCACAGGGAGAGCTGGGTGAGGACGCGGCCCTTTTCGGGGATCTCGGTCGGCAGCACCCAGTCGAATGCGGAGATGCGGTCGCTGGCGACCATCACGAGGTCGCCCGCCTCGTTCTGGTACAGGTCGCGCACCTTGCCGGTGTGCAGGTGTACCAGGCCCGGAACCTGGATCGGCTCGGGCTTTTCTACGAATCCGGACACGGTTCCTCCCCGTGGTTCTGTCCAAGTGGAATCGATTCTCCCGTATGTCGGGGATCGGTCATGGACGGGGGTGGTTTCAGCAGGGGTCGGGCTCAGTCACGTTTGCAGATGCGGTCCAGGAGGTTGGCGGTGGCGCGCTGGACGCGGGCGTCGACGTGGCCCGGGCGGTCCAGTGCCGGGGACCAGGCGAATGTTCCGGACGCGAAGACCAGGGCGCCGGACGGGGCGCGGTAGAGGGACGTCTCCTGATGGCGCAGGACGCCCTCGCGGTCGGTGTACGGGGAGTGGGCCAGCAGGATGCGCTCCTCGTGCTCGGGCAGCGGGGCGCGCGGGAAGTAGCGGTCGGCCTCGCCGGCGACCAGGTCCGCGATCTCGTCGCCCTCGTGGGCGCCGGTGGCCTCCCACAGCCAGTGGTCGGCGTTGCGGACGATCAGGGGATGCGGCTCGGGGACCTGGCCCGCGTACTGGATGCCGATCAGCTCCTGCTCGGGGCGGTCGATCTCCCGCCAGAGCACGGGGCGGCCGGGGCCCTTGCGCTTGCGGCAGGTGAGCAGGCGGTCGGGGACGCCGGACGGGGAGGGGCCCAACTCGACCTGCCAGTACATGGAGTTGGCGGAGAGGAAGACCAGGGACGTGCCGTTCTCGCGGGCGAGCTCGACGGTGCGGCGCATGTTCGTCGACCAGTACTCGTCGTGGCCGGGGAAGACCAGGCCGCGGTAGCGGGTGGGGTCGACGTGGCCGCCGTGCAGGTCGCGGGCGTCGGCGTAGGCGATGTCGTAGCCGTAGCGCTCGGCCCAGCGGATGAAGTCGTAGGCGTGGCCGACGTGCAGGGGCAGGCCGGCGCCCGCGTACGGGCGGTCGAAGGAGACGGTCGTGGCGGCGTCGGACTCGCCGAGCAGGCGGCCGTCCTCGTCCCAGGCGTGGTAGAGGCTGGCGCCGGTGCGGCCGTCCTCGGGGTAGAGGTTGTAGGCCTGCCAGGTGACGTCGGGGAGAAGCAGGAGCAGGTCCGCGGGGTGGTTGTCGCGGACGGTGAAGGGGATGTGGGAGCGGTAGCCGTCGGCGGTGGTGAGGACCGCCACATACGCGCCGATGCTCCAGAACGAGGGGATCTGCAGGCGCCAGGACAGCCACCAGTGGTGGCAGGAGACCGTGCGGTCGGCGGTGAGCGGCGGGGGCTGCACGATGCCGGAGAGGCGGGGGCTGGTGGTGATCTTTGCGGCGCCGTCACCGCTGTAGTGACCGATGCGGTAGATGTCGACGCCGAACTCCTGGGGCGGGTCGACGGTGATGTGGAAGTCGACGGCCTCGCCGGGGGCGACCGCGCCCGTCGAGGTGAAGCCCTTGATCTGGCGGTGGACGTCGTCGGCGGAGCGGGGGCCTCCGGCGGTGCGCGGGCCCGGGACCCTGGGGGTGCCGGCCGTCGGGGGGTGGGCCTGGCCGTCGACGTACCAGGGGACGACCTGGCCGGTGTCGTCGAAATACGTCACATTGCCGCGCAGCCAGGGGACGGGGCCCTGGCCGAAGGGGTCCGTCACGGCGTGCGCGAGTGCGCCCGACTCCCAGCGGCGGATCTGCTCCGATCCCATGGCCGTACCCCTCCCTCGTGCCCCCGTGGTAATGCCTCGAACGCCGTGTGCGGCCCGGGCTCTTGTATGGCTGTCGTATGTCGCAAGCCCTTGCCATATGCGTTATCGATCCCAGCACATCACATTCCGCACGCATGTTGTCACTATTCGTTGCGAATTAACCGAAAGTGGAACCGGGGATTCCGACCGCATACGGCTCCCCTACGGCCGCATACGGCTCCTGTACTGCCGTCCCGTACGGCCCACGCGGACCGGGATGGCCGTCAGACCAGGCGCACCGGCTTCTCCGGGCGTATCCCCGACTCCACCAGCCAGGCGCGCAGGGGCGTCGGGTCGCCGTCCTCGATGAGGCTGAGGACTCTGGGGGTCAGGTCGGCCGCTCTCTCGCCGTTGACGAGGAGGGTCGGGCCGTCGAGCCAGTCCAGGCCGGGGGCGGCCCCGGCGGTGTCCATCGCGGCGCAGCACACCATCGCCGTGACGTGGTCGGTGAGCAACTCGCGGGCGGTGCGGGGCGGCTGGAGCGGGAAGAGGGGCAGCGCGCCGGTGTCCAGGAGCGTGGTGCCGGGATCCGGGGCCGGGGATGCCTGCTGCTTCGCGGGGGCCGCGGCCTCTTCGCGGGCCAGTTCGGCGGTCAGGCCGACGGCGAGGGCGGAGCTTCGCTCGGTCTCCTGGTCTTCGTCCCCCGGGGCACCTTCGGCCATGGACGCGTACGGAGCCTTGGGCGCTTTGGGGGGCCGGGCGGGTGCGGCGTCGGGCCCGGCGGCCGGGGGAGCCGATGAGGACGAGAGGTGGTCCATGACGCGGGCCAGGGTCGGGCCGTCCGCCTCCGGAGGTGTACCGCCGGTGGCACGGCGGACGCCGAGGGCGTCCAGGACGCGGTGGAGGCGGGCCGCGTCGGTACGCCATTTGCGGTCGACGACCTCCTCCGGGTACGCCTGCCAGTCCACCGGCGACCAGTCCGGGCCGGGCTCGGCGGGGCCGCCGTGGAAGAGGCGGGCGGCCAGGAGCGAGGCGGCCTCGTCGACCACGCCGGGCTCTTCGAGCAGGTCGCACGCGGGGCGCTCGCCCAGCCGGGAGGCGAAGCCCTCGGCCAGGCGGTCCCGGCGGGACAGCTCGGTGAGCGCCGCGACGACGCCGGCGTCGAGCCGGGACGGCCAGCGGCCCATCCGCCAGGCCGGCAGCGCGACACGCGTGAGCAGCCGGTCCCAGCCCGCGTACGCCAGCCCGACCTGTTCCTGGGCGACGATCCGCAGCCCGTAATCCACAGCCTGTGCACGCTCGGCGGCCGCGGCGGCCACGCCCCGCTCCATCTCGGCGGCGTGGTCCCGGCAACTGCGCAACAGCACCCGCGCGACCCAGCCGAGGCCCGCGCACACCGCCCGGGACCCCGGGCAGCGGCCACGCGTCGAGGCGACGGCCACGGCGGCGTCCAGACCCCGGACGAAGCGCCGGGCCTGGGCTATGTCGGGGTGCGCCGACGGTCCCGTACCGGCGACGACCGGGGCGAGGACCGCGCGCAGCTCGCCGACGCGCATCCACCACAGGAACGGGGAGCCGATGACGAGGACGGGGGCGGCGGGCGTACGGCGGTGGACGCCGCGCATGCCTTTGCTGCCTGCGCCGCGCAGGCCGTTGATGCCGTCCTCGTCGCCGCCCCCGGCGAACGGTGGGCCGTGGGACGGGTGGGTGCGGTCCTCCAGCCAGCTGTCGCAGTCCGGGGTGAGCGCTATCGCGGACGGGGCGGGGACGTCGAGGCGGTCGGCGAGGTCGCGGACCATCCGGTACAGGTCCGGGGCCTGCTCCTCGCCCACCGGGACCGTCGGGCTGACGGCGGGGCGGGCGCGGGCGACGACCAGGGCGATCACGGCGGCGGCGAGCAGGACGACGACCGCGGCCGGGGTCACGACCCAGCGGGCCGCGTGCCAGCCCGGGCCGACGAGGTGGCCGGTGGAGGCGCCGACGAGCAGCACGACGGCGACCGCCGCGGGCAGCAGGGCCACGGCGAGCGCACGGCTGCGGATACGCAGCACGGCGAGGGCCCGGGCGCGCGCGGCCTGCGCACCCGCCTCCACACCCATACCGGTCACGCCGGACCTCACCCCCTCCGCACTGCCCTGGCTGTCCGGACTGTCCTGGCTTTGCTCACTCCCCCACTGTGGCACCCACGACTGACATCGCAATGCCGGTGGGCCAAGTGCCGGAACGCTTGCGCCGCACCCTAGTTGGGGCGTCGACCCACGTCAGCCGGATGGGGCATCGGTCACTCGATGGAATGGCTTTGGGGAAAGGTGGATGACGGACAGCGAGGATCAGGCCCGTGATCCCGGTCATGCCGCCGGTTCCGCCATGGCAGGGAACAGGCCCCGAATCCTGAGACGGATTCGGGGCCTGCGGGGTTTATCGGGGCGGCCGTGGGCGGTGCTTACGCGCCTGCCGCCGCCTTCGCCGCGATGTCCGTGCGGTGCTGGGAGCCGTCGAGGCGGATGCGGGCCACGGCCTTGTAGGCGCGGTCGCGGGCCTTGGTGAGGTCCTTGCCGGTCGCCGTGACGGACAGGACGCGGCCGCCGGCGCTCACGACCGTGTCGCCGTCGTGCTTGGTGCCGGCGTGCAGGACGTAGGCGTGCGGGGCGTCCTCGGCGGCCACCTCGTCGAGGCCGGTGATCGGGTCGCCGGTGCGCGGGGTGCCGGGGTAGTTGTGCGAGGCGATGACCACGGTGACCGCGGCGTCGTCGCTCCAGCGCAGGGGCGGCAGGTCGGCCAGGTCGCCCTTGGCGGCGGCCAGCAGGACGCCGGCCAGCGGGGTCTTCAGGCGGGCCAGGACGACCTGGGTCTCCGGGTCGCCGAAGCGGGCGTTGAACTCGATGACCCGTACGCCGCGGGAGGTGATCGCGAGACCGGCGTAGAGAAGGCCGGAGAAGGCGGTGCCGCGGCGGCGCATCTCGTCGACGGTCGGCTGCAGGACCGTCTGCATGACCTCCTCGACCAGCTTCGGGTCCGCCCACGGGAGCGGGGAGTACGCGCCCATGCCGCCGGTGTTCGGGCCCTCGTCCCCGTCCAGCGCCCGCTTGAAGTCCTGGGCCGGCTGGAGCGGGACGACCGTCTCGCCGTCGGTGATGGCGAACAGGGAGACCTCGGGGCCGTCCAGGTACTCCTCGATGACGACGCGCTCGCAGGAGTTGGCGTGCGCCCTGGCCGCCTCCAGGTCGGCGGTCACGACGACGCCCTTGCCGGCGGCGAGACCGTCGTCCTTGACGACGTACGGGGCGCCGAAGGCGTCGAGGGCCTCGTCGACCTCTTCGGGGGTCGTGCAGACGTAGGAACGGGCCGTCGGGACGCCGGCCGCCGCCATCACGTCCTTCGCGAACGCCTTGGAGCCCTCGAGCTGCGCGGCCTCCTTCGAGGGCCCGAAGACCGGGATGCCCGCCTCGCGCACGGCGTCGGCGACCCCGGCGACCAGCGGCGCCTCCGGCCCCACGACCACAAGGTCGGCGCCGAGCTGTTCGGCCAGCGCGGATACGGCCTTGCCGTCCAGGGCGTCGACCTGGTGCAGCTCGGCGACCTCGGCGATGCCGGCGTTGCCGGGGGCGCAGTGCAGCGCGGTGACGTCGGGGTCGAGGGACAGGGAGCGGCACAGGGCGTGTTCGCGGGCGCCGCTACCGATGACGAGGACCTTCACGGGGGTCAGCCTAACGGGGTTTTTGTGCGGCCTGCTCAGAGCCGGGGGGTGGGTGACCTGTACGTTCCTCCAAACCGGCCCGGCGCTGTCGTCGCCGTCGACTGGGGGCTGCCGCCCCCCAGACCCCCGCTTTCGGCCCTGAAGGGGCCTCGTCCTCAAACGCCGGACGGGCTGAGATGCCTGAACCGGCGCCGGTCGGTTCCCGCTACTCGTTCATGAACTCCTCCACCACCGTCGCCCCCAGCTCCCGCACGATCAGCTCGCGGCCGGAGAGGGCCGATTCGTTGAGGTCGGGGTCGTCGTCCTCGGGGATGTCGTCCTCGGGGGCGACCGGGGGCGGCGGCTCGGGGGCAGAGGAAGGCCGGGGCGCCGGGGTGGGCGCGGCCGTCGGGGCCGGGCCCGGGGAGGCGGATGAAGGCGGCGTGGGTGCCGTGGGCGCCTGGGGAGGGGCCGGGCGCTGGGCCGTCGTACCGCCACTGCCGTAGCCACCGGAGCCGCTGTTGCCGCCCGCGCCGTAACCGCCGCCGCCTCCGCCGAAGCCCGAGGAGCCGCCGGCCGGTGCGGGTGCCGAGCCTCCGCCCGACGGGTCGATGATCGCCTCGATCTTCCACTGGACGTTGAACTGCTCCGACAGCGCCTGCCGCAGGACGTCCTCGCTGCCGCTGCTGACGAAGTTGTCGCGTGCCCCGGCGTTGACGAAGCCGAGCTGGAGGGTGGTGCCGTCGAAGCCGGCCACCTGGGCGTTCTGGCTGAGCAGGATCCAGGTGAAGCGGCGGCGGTTCTTGACCGCCTCCAGGATGTTCGGCCAGAGCATGCGGGGGTCGAGGCCGCCGCTCGGGGGTGCGTAGGCGGGTGCGGCGCCCGCGGTGGGGGCGGGCGCAGGCGCGGCGGGCTGCGGTGGTGCGGGGGTGGCGCCGACCCCGGCCGGGGGCTGGCTGCCGCCGCCTGCCGGGGTGGCCGTGGGCCAGCCGCCGGGGCGTCGGCCGCCGCCTGCGGGCGCGGCGGTGGGCCAGGCGCCGGGGGCGGTGGCCGGGGGTGCCGAGGGGCTCGCGGCGGCGGGAGCGGGCGCGGGTGCCGGGGCGGGCGGCGTCTGGGGCGGCCGGGCCGGCTGCGGCTGCCGGTCGGGCTGCGGCGGACCGCCGGGGGCCGAGGGCGCGGAAGGCACGGAAGGCGGGGAGGCAGGCTGGCCGATGGGCACGCCCGGTCCTGCCGGAGCCGGGGCGGCCGTACCGCCACCGCCCATGCCGCCGCCCGTACCGCCGGTCGGCGCACCGGCCCCGGTCGAAGGGGCGCCGGAGGCTCGTACGGCTGCCCGGGCCGCGGCAGGTCCACCACCCGGGGAGACGGGCGCGACGGGCGCTCCGCCATGGGCCTCGGGTCCCGGCACGTACCCCATCGCGGGCATGCCGCCGCCCGCGGAGAAGCCGACGCCCCGCTCCAGCCGGTCGAGCCGGGCCATCACGGAACGCTCGTCCCCGTAGGCCGCAGGCAGCAGCACGCGCGCGCAGATCAGCTCCAGCTGGAGCCGCGGCGAGGTGGCCCCTCGCATCTCGGTCAGCCCCTCGTTGACGAGGTCGGCGGCACGGCTCAGCTCTGCGGCGCCGAAGGTGCCGGCCTGGGCCTGCATACGCTCCAGGACGTCGGCGGGGGCATCGATGAGCCCCTTCTCGGTGGCGTCCGGCACGGCGGCCAGGATCACCAGGTCCCGCAGCCGCTCCAGCAGGTCGGCGACGAAACGCCGGGGATCGTTGCCCCCCTCGATGACACGGTCCACCACCTCGAAGGCGGCGGCCCCGTCACCGGTCGCGAAGGCTTCCACGACGGAGTCGAGCAGCGACCCCTCGGTGTACCCGAGGAGGGAGGTGGCCATGGCATACGTCACACCCTCCTCCCGCGCGCCGGCGAGCAGCTGGTCCATGACGGACATGGAGTCACGCACGGAGCCCTGGCCCGCGCGCACGACGAGCGGCAGTACGCCGTCCTCGACGGGGATGTTCTCCCTGCCGCACACGTCGGCGAGGTAGTCCCGCAGGGTGCCCGGCGGGACCAGCCGGAACGGGTAGTGATGGGTCCGCGACCGGATGGTCCCGATGACCTTCTCGGGCTCGGTGGTGGCGAAGATGAACTTCAGATGCTCGGGCGGCTCCTCGACGACCTTCAGCAGCGCGTTGAAGCCGGCCGACGTGACCATGTGGGCCTCGTCGATGATGTAGATCTTGTAGCGGCTGGAGGCAGGGCCGAAGAAGGCCTTCTCCCGCAGCTCACGGGCGTCGTCCACACCGCCGTGCGACGCGGCGTCGATCTCGATCACGTCGATGGATCCGGGGCCGTTGCGCGCGAGGTCGCGGCAGGACTGGCACTCCCCACACGGGGTGGGTGTGGGCCCCTGCTCGCAGTTCAGGCACCTGGCGAGGATGCGCGCGCTCGTGGTCTTCCCGCACCCACGCGGCCCGCTGAACAGGTACGCGTGATTGACCCGGTTGTTCCGCAGCGCCTGCTGCAGCGGGTCGGTGACATGCTCCTGCCCGATGACCTCGGCGAACGACTCCGGGCGATAGCGGCGGTACAGCGCGAGAGACGACACGCATACGAGGTTATAGGCGCCCACTGACAACCCGGCCCGCGGGAACGCAAGCGCCCCCCACGCACCCGCCAGAGCCGACCTACCCTTGCTGCCTTCCGGCCCTGGGGGAGTTCAGTCAGATAGCGCCGCGTGAGGGGCTGCCCAAACAGTACCCGATGGCAGGGGGCGGGAACGAGTTCGCGAGCACTCCTCTCGGTCATGTAATGTTTCCGGCGGAGGATTCGCCTAGAGGCCTAGGGCGCACGCTTGGAAAGCGTGTTGGGGGCAACCCCTCACGAGTTCGAATCTCGTATCCTCCGCAGCCGCCTGAACAGGCGAAACGAAGGTCCCGGCCGGGAGACGGCCGGGACCTTCGTCGTTGCGTGGCCGCGGTCAGGCCAGTCCCCGTGCGAGTCGTGCCACACGCCGCCAGTCGGTCGCGGCCCGGCTCTTCGGGGTGCCGGGACGGTGGCGGGGGACGCGTACCCGCAGGGCGCCGGGCGCGATCCGGCATACCACCGGGGCGGGGAGTGTGACGTGTTCGCCGTCGATGCCGACGGGGACGGTGTCGGTGTCCGCGTCGACGACCACTTCCTTGCCGGTCAGCCGGGTGAAGCCGGTGGAACGCCCGCCGCGTACGGCGCGCACGGCCTGCGCGGTGTTGTCGACGTGTACGCACAGCACTCCGAGCAGTCCTGAGTCCAGGCGCTCCCTGCGGCCGCCGTGCGGGCCGACGACGGAGCGGTAGGGGTTGTTGCTGACCAGCACCGCCTGCAGGGCGTCGGCGCGGTGCTCGCCGGACCGCATCCGCAGGCGGTGGGAGGCGTCGCCCGTGAGCAGTTCGGGCAGGTCCTGCAGCGCCGTACGCGCTTTGGCCTGGCGGTAGGCGGGGTCGGCGACCACGGCGGCGTAGGTGCCGAAGGACGCGTTGTTGACGAAGACCCGGTCCGCGGCGAAGCCGAGGTCGACCCTCAGTTCGAGGCCATCGGTCACGGCGTCCAGGGCGGCCGCGGGGTCGTCGCGGTCGAGACCGAGGTCGAGAGCGAAGTGGTTGCGAGTGCCCGCGGGGATCACCACGAACGGGAGGTCGTGTTCGTGGGCCACCTCGGCCACCAGGGCCTGAGTGCCGTCCCCGCCCGCCACCGCGAGCAGGTCGGCTCCCTCCCTGACGGCACGCCGGGCCAGTTCGACCACGTCCTGCTGCCCTATGCCGAGCAGGGTCACCGAGGCGCCCGTCGCCAGCGCCTTGTCGACCAGGTGGAAGCGGTCCACCTTGCCGCCGCCGGAGCGCGGGTTCATCAGGATCCAGGGACGGCAGGGCTTCTCGGCGGGCGTCTGCGCGGGAGCGGAGGTACCGGCACGGTGACGGGGTGCCACGGCACTGCGCGCCGCCGCGACGGCGAGCATCCACAGGCCGAGGGAGACCAGCGCCGGGCCGAGCATGCCGTACGCGGCGTACAGGGCGAGGACGGTGAACGGTACGGCCACCGACACAGCCGCACCGCAGGCGCGTACGACGCCGGTGTGGGCCAGGGTCCACCACACTCCGACCGCGGCCAGCGCCAGCCCTGCGATGCCGAGCACCAGCCACAGCAGGCTCCGCAGCCCGGCGACGGTGAGAGGGATCAGCGCACCGGCGACCAGGGCGAGCAGCGCCGTACGCGCTTGCCAGATCCTGCTGCGGGTGATGTCGGCGGAGGGCATCGCACGGGATCGGCTCGGGTGCCGCAGGGGCGGGCCCACGGGCGGCTCACATGTCGCCGCGCGTCATCCTGTCGCCGCGCGGCATCGTGTCGAAGGGGTCGCTGAAATCTTCCTTCCGGGCGACGCACAGCGCCCAGATGATGAACCCGGAGAGCGCGATCATGATGACGGACCACACCGGGTAGTACGGCAGGGAGAGGAAGTTGGCGATGATGACCAGGCCCGCGATGGCCACTCCGGCGACCCGTGCCCACGTCGCCGCCTGGAACAGTCCGATGCTGACGATCACGGCGACCGCTCCCAGGGCGAGGTGGATCCAGCCCCAGCCGGTGAGGTCGAACTCGAAGACGTAGTTCCGCGTGCTGACGAAGACGTCGTCCTCGGCGATCGCCATGATGCCGCGAAAGATGCCGAGAAGTCCGCCGAGCGTGAGCATGACTGCCGCGAAGACCATGAGGCCCTCGGCCCACGCGTATTTCGTCTCGTGCGCCCGTGGCGCGTGTGAACTGGTCATCTTTCCGCCTTGTTTCCTTGTCCGTACTCAGTGGCGGGCGGATGCGGCCGGGTCGGAACGAGCCGACGGGCCGGAGCCGCTCAGGACGAGTTCCTTGGCGCGGCGGAACTCGTCGTCCGTGATGTCGCCGCGCGCACGGATCTCGGACAGCCTCGCGAGTTCGTCGACGCTGGTGGTGCGGCTGCCGCCGGCCGCCGTCTCCCGGACGTAGTCGTCGAACGCCTTCTGCTGTGCGCGGGCGTGGGCCACTTCCCGGCGGCCCATGTTCTTGCCCCGGGCGATGACGTAGACGAACACGCCGAGGAGGGGCAGCACGATGACCAAGGCCAGCCAGCCGCCCTTGGCCCAGCCGTTCAGCTCGTCGTCGCGGAAGACGTCGACGATGATGCGGAAGAGCAGGATGAACCACAGGATCCACAGGAAGACCACCAGCAGGGTCCAGAACATGCCCAGCAGCGGGTAGTCGTAGGCGAGATACGTCTGGGTATTCATCTGTCTCCCCTGTCTCCCCTGTCTCCCCTGTCTCCTCCGTTCCGGGTGGGCGGCCGGTTCCGGGTGGGCGGCCGACCGTCGGTCCCGGCTGTTCTCAGCGTGCGCACGCCACTGCGCGACGGCCTCACCCGGGGCGGGTGAAGTCTCGGGTCAGGGCACCGCCAGGACACGTACGGCGCGGGCCGCCCGCCCCGGGCCGTACAGGTCGGTGAACCGGCCGGTCCGCCCGTGCGGGCCTCAGGCCGTCTCCGGCGTGGCGGACGGCGGTCCGGCGCGTGCCTTGCGGAGTGCGGCCCGCCAGGCGAAGGCGACCCCCACCTCGGCCACACCGAGCAGCACCAGCCACAGGCCGACCAGCCGGGTCAGGGCCACGGCGGACTCGGCCGGCAGCGCCAGCACCACGACGCCCGCGACGACACCGAGCCCCGCGGCACCGAGGACGAAGCCGCGGTGGGGCAGGCCTTTGGCCGCGAGGGCGACCCAGGCGGTCAGCAGGCCGGTCACCAGCCAGACGGCGCCGACGATCAGGGAGAGCCCGGCGATGGTCTGCAGCGGGTGGCGCAGGCACAGCACGCCGGCCAGGACGTACAGCACCGCGACCAGTAGTCCCGTGTGCCGGTCGCCGTGCGCCCGGGCGAAGGCCGCGACGAACCGGAAGGCACCCGTCACCAGCAGGTACAGCCCGATGAGCACGGCCAGGACGTGCAGGGTCTCGTCGGGCCAGACCAGGACCAGGATGCCCGGCACCAGCGTCGCCACCGCCGAGCCCAGCAACCAGGTCCAGGAGGCGCCGAGTTCCGCCGGCAGTTGCGCCAGGTCGTCCTCCGGGGCGGGGCCCGCCCCGGAGGACAGAGGTTCCGGTCCGGCGTGCGCTGCCGGACCACGCGACACGGTCATGGCTCCTCCTCGCGTGATGCGGCCGGTCTCCGCCGGACCGCCGACGGGACGGTGTGCGGTGCCCACCGGGGCCAGCGTCCCGCGCGCCGCCCCGCCCACGGGTCACCCATGACGGGTGATCCGCAAAGGCCGGGGCGGCGATGGGGTGGACGTGGCGTTGATCCACCGGTTTCCACAGGAACGAAGCGTCAGGACATGAGCGATCCAGCCACGGCCCGGACGGAAGAGAGCAGGCGGGATGAGGCGGCCGCGCCGCCGCCGGGCAGTGTCCCGAATCCGGGCCGGAGGGCGATGACGCTGACCGTCGTGCGGGCTTGCCTCATCGCGGCGGGACTCGTCACCGCCTACTACCTGCTGCCCCTGGACAGGACCGACACGGGCGCCACCGCGACACTGCTCGCCTGCGGCCTGCTCGGAGTGGCGGTCGTCTTCCTCTGGGAGGTCCGCACCATCGCGCGCTCGCCCCATCCCCGGCTGAAGGCCGTCGAGGCGCTCGCCGCCACGCTCGCGCTGTATCTGGTCCTCTTCGCGGGCGTCTACTACCTGCTGGAAGAGTCCACCCCGGGTTCCTTCAGCGAACCGCTGACCAGGACCGACTCCCTCTACTTCACCCTGACCACCTTCTCCACCGTCGGCTTCGGTGACATCACCGCCGATTCCCAGACAGGGCGGGTCGTGACCATGCTTCAGATGGCCGGCGGCCTGGTGCTCGTCGGCGTCTTCGCGCGGGTCCTCGCGCAGGCGGTGGAGACGGGGCTGCGGCGGCGGGGCGGACAGTCGCAGGAGCAGGACGACGACCCCGGCGGAAGCGGAGGGTGAGCCACAGCGTCGGGACGCGGTGCCGGATCCTGCTCCTGCTCGGCAGGGACGACGACGATCCCCTGCTGCTGCAGGCCAATGGGCCTCGACGGACACGGCCGGGACTTCTCCCTACGCCGGCTGCGGGACTGGAAGGGCATCGCGCGGCCGGACACCATGGACAGCTCACTCGGGCAACTGCCGCATCTCCACCACGCGCAGCCCCAGCGACCGGAAACGGGCCAGGAGTCCGTACAGGTGTGCCTCGTCGACCACGGGTCCGAACAGCACCGTCTGACCGGACATCACCACGTGGTCCAGCTCCGGAAAGACCTTGGCCAGCGTCTCCGACACGTGTCCCTCGACGCGGATCTCGTAGCGCATGAGCCGCTCTCCCGCCGACAGCGATGCCAGAACCTGCTGCGCTCTGCTCCGCAATCGTCCCGCCTGCGGACACCGTCCCACCTCACCCGGCGCAGGTGACCTGTCGTCCGGCACCCCGGTCGCGGCGCTAGTGCGTCAGGACGATCTTGAACAGGACGATCAGCAGGCCGAGGACCAGGTTGACCGACGCGGTCAGGGCCATCAGGCCGCGTGAGGCATGGACCCGCTGTGCCGCGGCCACCGACCAGCCCACCTGCCCGGCCACGGCCACGGCGAGCGCAAGCCACAGGGCACCCGGTACGCCCAGCCCCAGCAGCGGGCTGACGGCCACGGCCGCGGCCGGCGGTACGGCCGCCTTGACGATCGGCCATTCGTCACGGCACACGTGCAGCACGGTCCGGCGGTCGAGGCCGTGCTGGGCCAGGCGGGCGCCGAACAACTGGGCGTGCACATGGGCCACCCAGAAGACCACGCTGGTGAGGAGCAGCAGCAGGACCAGTTCCAGGCGTGGGAAGTGGTCCAGGGTGCCGGCGCCGAGCACCACACTGGCGGCGAGCATGGAGCCGTAGACACCACCGGTGTAGTCGGCATGGGCACGGCGCTCCGCTCTGCGCTCCCGCGCTGCGGCAGGGTCGGTTCTCAGCATGACGGCTCCGCGGGTCAGCGAGCGGCGTTACGGGCGTCGGTCTCCGGTCGCCCGGAACGCCGCTCGCGGCCCGCCGGAAGGTGGGGGGTGACCAGGAAGCTGGCGAGGGTGATGCCGCCGGCGGCGAGGATCGCCGCCTTCAGGCCGTCGAGCTGGGCCGAGGCGTAGGAGTCCGTGACGGCGTCGACCTCGGACGGCGGCAGACCGGCCTGCTCGGCAGCCGTGCGGACCTGGTCGGTGGAGACGAACGTGATGCCGGCCTGGATCGCCACACCCGTCTGCTGCCGGGTCTCTTCCGACAACCGCGGGTCGTCCTCCACCTGCGTGGTGAAGGCCTGGGTCAGGGCGCCGATGAGCAGCGATCCGATGAGGGCGGTGCCCAGGGCGGAGCCCAGGTTCTGTGCCGTGAACTGCAGTCCGCCGGCCTCGCTGCGTTCCTCCTCGCCGACGCTGGACTGGACGACGTTGCCCAGCTGGGAGGCGAGCAGGCCCATGCCCAGCCCCAGCAGGGCCATGGCTCCGGCGAACTGGGCGTCGTCGATGACCGGGTCGATGGTGGCCAGCAGCCACACGACGGCCGCCGCAAGGACCAGCAGGGCGAACCGGACCACCCGGCGCGGTCCCGCCCTGCGCCCCAGCCGGGAACCGACCGTCGAGGCCACGAGCATGGCCACGGAGACGGGGAGCAGGCGCAGCCCTGTCTCGAACGCGTCGAAGCCCTGCACCACCTGCAGATACAACGGGATGGTGAAGAACAGCCCGAGCAGGATGAGGTTCTGGCTCACCAGCGTCATCAGACCGGCGCGCAGCGGGGGCCTGTTCAGCAGGGACAGGTGCACCAGGGGGTCGGCGCCCGCAGCGTCCCGCCGCCGCTGCCAGTGCGTGAAGACGGCCAGGACCGCCACGCCGGCTCCGACGACGAACAGCGTCGGGGCGAAGCCGAGGACGGTGAACGGCGGATTGCGGGGCTGCACCCAGCCCCAGGAACTGCTCTGCAGGATCCCGAGCACACCGAGTCCGAGCCCGGCCGCCGACAGTACGGCGCCGAGCAGGTCCAGCCGGGGGCGCGGTCCGGTGCGTGGGGTCTCGGCGATCGCCCGCCGGGCAAGCAGTACGGCGATGACGACCACGACCTCGCCGGCGAAGACCAGGCGCCACGTCAGGTAGGTGGTCATCCAGCCGCCGAGCAGCGGGCCGACGGCGATCCCCGCGCCCGCGAGGCCGCCGATGACGCCGTAGGCGAGGGCCCGGTCCCGGTCGTGGTAGGACTGCGCGACGAGGGCCGCCATGGCCGGCAGCACCATGGCGGCGCCGAGCCCCTCGATGACCGACCAGCCCAGGGCCAGGACCCACAGGGTGGGAGCCGCCGCGGTCAGGGCCGAGCCGGTGCCGTAGACGCACATTCCGATCAGGAACATGCGTCGCCGTCCCAGCATGTCGCCGATCCGGCCGCCGGTGACCATGAAGGCGGCCATGACGAGGGCGTAGAGCGTGATGACCGCCTGAATGGCGGTGACCTCGGTGTCGAAGTCCTCGACCAGCTGACTGATCGAGACGTTCATGACGGAGGTGTCGAGGACCATCAGGAACTGGGCCGTTCCGAGAACGATGAGGGGCCGCCAGCGCTTCATGGTGTCCACCTCGCCATCGCACCCGAAACCCTCACCGGGCACCTCACCCGCCGTGGGGGAGACACTGCCCGCGTGCGGTCACAGCAGGCCCAGCTCACGGGCCCGCCGTACCGCTTCGTGGCGCCGGTTCACCGCCAGCTTCCGGTAGACGCTCTTGAGGTGGGTCTTCACCGTGTTCACCGACACATACAGATCGGCGGCGATGTCCTCGGTGGACATCATCTGGGCGAGGCGCTGCAGCACGTCCCGCTCACGCCCGCTCAACGGCTCCACCAGCACGGGGACGGCGTCGGCCTCCGGACGGAGCGGCTCGCCGTGTGCCGCGGTGCCCGGCGTGAGCCAGCCGGCGGCCAGGTGCCGTAGCGATTCCGATGCCAGGAGCGGCCCGAGCCACGGCCCGGCTTCGAGGAAGGGCAGGCGCAGCCTCTCCCGCCGGGCCTCCAGGAGCGCCTCGGCGAGCAGCTTGCGGGTGGCGGCGGCGTCTCCCGCCGTGTGCGCGGCCTGCGCCCTCACCAGCGTGGCACGGACCCGCACCGCCGGGCCGGCGCGTCCCTGGGCGGCGATGCCGCCGAGCAGGCGGAGTGCCTGCGTCCGGTCCCCGGCCGCGAGGTGCGCCCGTGCCGCGCCCACGGCACAGGCCGGCTGCGCGTCGGCGACCTGCCGCAGCACCTCGGCAGCCGCGTGCGGGCGGCCTTCGGCCAGGTGGGCGGCCGAGGCGACCAGCGCGGTCTGGCTTTCCGCCCAGGGCGAGGCCACGTCGGCCTGCACGGACGGATCCGCGGCCGCCACGGCCGCGCGCGCCTTGCCCCGGGCCAGCAGCAGCCGGGCCGTCGCGATGGACCGGCCCGCCTCCGTCACCGGGTCCCGCGTCACCGAGTCGGGCGTGCGGTCGAGGAGGTCCTGGGCGCGGGCCAGCTCGCCCCGGTCGACCGCGACCGCGGCCAGGACCAGCTGTCCCAGTCCGCATCCGCACGGCTGGGGCAGGCTGAACTGCTCCGACTCGGTCATCGCCGCGCAGGCGTTGCGCTCCGCCCTGCTCGGCCATCCGTTGAGGTAGTCGATCAGCGCCAGGTGCCCCAGGGACTGTGCCCGCGGGATCGCCGTGGAGGCACCACCGGGGCTGTCGGCCACCTCGGTGAGGGCGGCGCGCGCCCCGTCGAAGTGCCCGGCCCACAGCCGTGCCGAGCCCAGATGGGTCAGCAGGAGAGCGGGCACCTCCGGGTGCTGGTCCAGCAGCTCGGCGGGGACTTCCCGCTCCAGTTCCCATGCGGCTTCCGCGGCTTGCTCCGCCCGGTGGGGGGAGCCGGTCAGCCGGGCCGCGAGGGCCTCCAGCAGGGCGCAGCTCAGCTGGGCCGCCGGGGGGCCGGAACCGTCGGCGGTCAGTTGCTCCTCGGCTCGGCGGAGATGAACCAGCCCGCGATCGACGTCGTGTCGGGACAGGTCCCGGGCCGCGTGGACCAGGTGGCTCTCGGGGCTGGACGTCTCGAACCCCATACGGGCGAACAGGCCGGCCAGATCGCCGGAGCACAGTCCGGTGAACAGCTGTCCGATCGCCAGGTCGTCGACCAGGGCACGGGCCGTGAACTCCCAGTCCTCGGCGGCGGCGCCGTGGACCAGCATCTCGGGAAGGGATCCGGACCGCCGCAGCCAGTGCGCGGCCCTCCGGTGCAGTTCCGGCTCCAGGCCGGGAGAGCGTTCCCGCAGATGGGCCCGGAGGATCTCCCGGAACAGCGGATGGAGGCGGTACCAGCCGTGGCCGAGGTCCTCCACGAACGCGTTCTCGCGGTGCAGCGCGACGAGAATGGGCTCGGCGTCGGTCCCCCCGATGAGTGTGTCCGCGAGATCGGCGCAGAAGCGGTCCAGGACACTGACCCGCAGCAGGAGGTCCTGGGTCCGGTGCGGCTGCCGCTTGAGCACCTCGGCGAGCAGGAAGTCGGCGACCGTGCTGTGGCCGGCCTCGAACTCCTTGAGGTAGACCTCCGGGTCCGGGCTCTGCCGCGCGGCCAGGGCGCACAGCCGAAGGCCGGCCGCCCAGCCCCGGGTACGGTCCACCAGGGTTCCCGCCGCTTCGACGGACAGGCGCAGCCCGTGCAGCTCCAGCAGCGCGACCGTCTCCTCGGAGGTGAAGGCCAGCTCGGCGTCCCTGATCTCGGTCATCTCGCCCGCCGTCCGGTAGCGGTGCAGCGGCAGCAACGGCTCGGTGCGCGTGACGAGAATCAGACGCAGTCCCGGCCGCGCGTTGTGCAGGACGAACTCCAGCTGCTCCGAGATGTCCGGGGCGGTCACCCGGTCGTACTCGTCGAGCACCAGGGTCACGGTACGGTCGCCGCCGGCGAGCTGTGCGGCGAGTCGGCTCAGCAGTGTGGCGCTGACCCGGCCCGCGTCCGCGGGGGAGCCGATCCGGTCGGACACCGGCACACCACTGGTACGCAGGCCGTGGAGCACATGGGCCCAGAACATTCCCGGGCTCTGGACCCCCGCGTCGAGGGTGAGCCAGGCGACGGGCTGCCCGAGGTGCGCGGCCCAGTCGGCGACCAGGAGGGTCTTGCCCGCGCCTGCGGATCCGTTGACCATCGTCAGCGGTGTCCGCAGTGCCTGGTCGAGGTGGTCGACCAGGCGTTCGCGCCGCAGGAAGGTGACGGGCCTCGCCGGTACGGCGAACCGTGTCGGCAGGAACGGGACACCCAGCGGATCCACGTACGGGGCCGCGGCCCCGTGTGAGGTTTCATCGCTCACTGCCACCGCGCCACCGCCCTGTCCAGCGGGTTGTGGATTACTGCTCTTCCATCAGAATCACAGCTTCTGTCCACATGCGCGCGCTGCAAAAGGGCCAAAGGTCCTCCGCCGGGCCACGAGGGTCTCCGACGCATAGAGGAGCGAGGCCACCCGCCCGGTCCGGCGCTCTGCGGGTGCGTCCGCCCCGGCCCGGGAGCAGGCTGAAAACACGTCCGAACACCGGCCGGACATCGCCACCTCTGCGTGGAGCGCCCTGGGGGAGCGGGAAGAGGAGATCCGGACCATGGGCGGAAGCGGGGTTTCTCACGGCGATCCGGGGCCCAGGCCGCCCACCGGGTCGGCGAGGCCGGCTGCCCAGGCGTTGCTGCCGATGATCTGGGCAGATCCTGAGCACATGCCGGAGCAGCTGGCGATGTTCGCCGTCAGGCGCTTCGGGCCACGCGCCTCAGCGGCAGCCGACCGGCGCCGGCGCGCCAACCCCGCGGACGGGTTCGGCGAACTGAGCGGCGGCGCGATCGCCCAGGGCACGCGGGTGACGATCGCCGAGGGCGCCCTCGTGGGCGGGCCCTTCGTGGTCCTGGTTCCGGCCGCCTTCGTCGCGGCCCTGCTCGCTCAGGCACAGATGGTGCTCGAACTGGCCGCGCTGTCCGGACGCGCCCCCGCGTCGGAGGACCGCGTGGTGGACCTGCTGGTGCTGCAGAGCGTGTACTCCTCTCCGGAGGCCTCGCGCGCGGCCCTGGCGAAAACCAAGCGACGGCCTTACGGCGGTCGTGGCCGTCTGCCCCGGGGGACGCGATGGCGGATGATCGTCAGGATGGCGGCGGTTCTCGGGATCATCGGCCCTCGCGACGAGCGCAGCCGACTCCGGCGGGCCGCGGAGACCACAGCTGTGGGCTTGCTGTTCCTCCTGGGCCTGGTGCTTCCGTTGATCTGGATGCCTGGCCTGGCCGTGCTGTACCGCAAGGCCACTCTGCGGCTCGGTGCACGGGCAGCCGCGTATTACACGGGTGCCACCGGTGTGCGGAGGGCCC
Source organism: Streptomyces sp. NPDC049627 (assembly GCF_044465645.1). Taxonomy (NCBI): domain Bacteria; kingdom Bacillati; phylum Actinomycetota; class Actinomycetes; order Kitasatosporales; family Streptomycetaceae; genus Streptomyces; species Streptomyces sp. NPDC049627. Next base: position 95,490 of record NZ_JBITLW010000002.1, read on the forward strand.
CGCGGGTGCCCAGGGCGGCCGGCGTGTTCTCCGTGCTGCGCCTGTTGGCCTTCTCGTTGATCCCGGTGGTGCTTGCCGCACTGGCGATGGTGCTGGGGGCCCGCGTCGCCGACAGCGGATGGATCGCGGGATTGATCGTCCTGATCTGTGTGTCCCTGCCGGCCGCGGCCTGGTGGGTCGTTCGCCGGCGGCATCGGCAGGCTTCCTGAGCCGGGTCTGTGTGGACGGCCACAGCCAACGGCACGCGGGGAGGCGCATACTGGGGGCGATGACAAAGCCTGCTGCTCCGAAGCGCCATTTGCCCACCAGCCCCTTCAAGGCCCCGGTCCCCCCGGCTCCCAAGCACTTCGCCGTGGGCGACCAGGTCACACACGACATGTACGGCCTCGGCCGGGTGATCGGCATCGAGGACGGAATCGCGGCGTACGTGGATTTCGGCTCGGCGCAAGTCCGGGTCCTGAGCCCGTACGCCAAGATGACCAAGCTGTAGTAACGAAAGGCAGACCTCTCCCATCGATCCGACATCGCTGTTCTCCGCTCTGGAAAAGCAACCCCGCTGTTCCACCGAGGCATCGCCGCCTCCGGCGACAAACCCCTTCCAGGCCCCGGACTTCGGGGAGGACGAGGGGGCCCCGGTCAGTGTGCTGGAAAGAGCACAGTCAGGCGTGCCCAAGCAACCAGCATGATCGTCGTGCACGGAACGAGCCACCACAGCCGTAGCCAGCGGCGGGTGACCGCCAGCACGGCGATCGGTGTGGTGAGGAGGGCGAGGGTGAGGCCGAGCTTGCTGAACAGGCGGACGTGGTCGAAGGACTCGTGGTCCCAGGGGCCGAGTGGGTTCGACAGGTAGGCGATGCCGGTGGCGGCTCCCGCCAGGAGGCAGCCGATGACCAGCAGGAACGCGCACGCGACGCCTTTGGCTTGCGCTGCCCTCATGATTCGAGTGCCCGCTTCGCCTCGTCGACCTTCTCCGCGAACACGCGGCCGTAGGCCTGCGCGTCGTCGCTCCGGTAGTACGGGCCACCGTTGTAGCGCGCCGCGAGCTCCTGCATCTGTTGCCTGGTCATCTGCTCCGGCGGGACGTCGGCGAATTCGCTCTCGGCCTTCAGCTGGGCGAGGTACTCCGCTGCGATGTAGATGTTCTGGCCGGGGTCCTTGGTCGCGCTGACGACCTCTTCGCGCTGGGCGTCGGTGAGGTTCTCCGGGTCGTAGCCGAGGACTTCGGCGGAGCGGCGTATCTGGATGGCGAGCGGGCCCATGGAGGTCTGGTCGGCCTCTCCCAGGCCGGGCAGGTGGCGGCGGACGCCGTAGGCCGCGTCGTCGATCCAGGAAGGGTCGCCTTCCACTTCCCGCCATGCGATGCCCGCCAGCATCTCCGGAGGCAGTCCGGATACGTGCGCGGCATCCTTGATCAGCGTCCTGTTGCCCGAGATGTACCTGCGGCGGCCGGCGTCGTCGTCGGAGGGCAGGTACAGGTAGTGGTCCTGGGCGGGCGGCAGGTGGGCGAGTCTGTCGCGGATGCGCTGCAGCGGCGGTGAGACGGCCGTGCCGCCCGGCGCCCCGGGGATCGCGTCGGTCTTCATGCCGGTGCCGGGCAGCTGGGTGAGCGGGTTCACGCTCGCGTCGCCCACTTCGTGGCGCAGCGCGTCCACGGTGGCTGTCAGCAGGGTGGGGTAGTCGGCGTGTCCGCCACGGAAGTCCGGCAGGGAGCGCAGGGCCGCCCGTATCTCGTGCACGCAGTCCTCGCGGGCCGCGGACTCCACACGCCGGGCGTCGCCGTAGTGCTGCTTGGTGGCGTGGTAGTAGTGCTCGGCCTCTTCGCGGATCGCGTCCGCGTCGACGGTGAGTTCTGCCAGCCAGTCGAGGAAGCCGGTCGTGTCCCGCAGGTCTTCCCACCGGCGCAGGGGTTCCGCGGCACGCGCCGCGGGAGTGATCGCGTCGGCTTCCCGGGACATCACCTCGGCCAGGCGGTCCTCCGTGGTCCGCCCGCTCTCGAAGTGTCCCCTGGCACGCTCCACGGCCGCGGCATAGGTGTCCAGCGCCTTGCGTACGCGGCTGAAGGCCGCCGAGAGGTGTTCCGCCAGGTCGAGCGCTTCCCTCAGCCGCTTGGTGTAGCGCTCCCGGTGTTCGCTCTCCCACTCGACCTTCCCGGCCCTGCGGAAGTCGTCGTCGCACGCGGCCAGGAGGGTGTGCAGGCGGCCGTACTCGGCCGCGGTCCGTTCGATCAGCTGGGGGTTCGACGTGTCGAGGAACTCCACGTCCGCGCGGTAGGCCATGGCGCTCACCGGTCCTCGGGGGCGACGTAACGCCCCTTGTCGAGCAGGTCGTCCATGGCGCGCTGCGCGTCGGCGTCGGCCTTCACGTACGCGTTTCCCGTCGACCGCAGCTTCGTCGACAGGGCCGACAGCAAGGTCACCAGGTCGCCGTACTGGTCCTGGGCGAACCGGGCGAAGTCCTCTACGGCTTCGGCCACTTCGGGATGCGAGCGTGGTACGCGGCACTGGGTGGCGTTCTCCGCGTCCATGCGCCCGGCGTACAGCAGTCCCGCCAGTTCGTTCAGGAGATGCGAACTGCCGTCAATGGACTGGGTGTCCGCCGAGAAGCCTCCTGGGCCTGCAGCCATCGTTCCCCCGGTGTCGACTGTGATCGCGACCGTGAGCATGCCAGTTGCGGATGCAATCTGTCACCCTCGGCTCCGCTCACGGCCGGCGGGCTGCGCCGGCACCTTCTCCGTGAGCCGCGTCACCGGCCGCGAGGTGTCCCTGGCCGCCCCCTCGAAGCGGCTCGGGAACGGGTACTTGCGTTCCAGGAAGGCGTGGATGGCCGCCTCGGCCGCCGGTCTGGCCTCCGGAGCCGTGTCCACGTCGTTGAGGCAGAAGAAGTCGACGTCCTCGCCGGCCGCGAGGCGGGACAGGCGGCGGTGCATGTCCGGGGTGCCGAGCTGGACGTAGCGGAAGCGGTAGTCGGACGACGGGACGGCGCGGCCGGTGGCGATGGCCCAGTGGTGGTGGAGCGTGGAGGCCGGGGCGACGTCGGTGGTGGAGCGGAAGCGGGAGTAGGAGGTCTGCCGCAGCTCCTCGACGCCGAGGGCTTCCATGTCCCGCATGACCGAGCGGAGTTGGGGGTGCGGGGTGTGCAGGGACTTGTGGGTGATGTTCCTGCCGTGGAAGCGGGTGATCACCTCGCGGGCGTTCTTCCCCGCGGAGTTCGGGGCCGGTTCGAGGGGGTGCGGGGCGCCGACTCCGAGTTTCAGGGGGGAGAGGGGGATGCGGGCTATTCCGTTGCCGTGGAAGAAGTGCTCGGCCCGGACCGGGCGGTTGATGAAGACGTCGTCGTTGAAGTAGAGGTAGTGGTCCGACAGGCCCGGGATGTGGTGCAGGCGGCTCTCGATGGCGTGCGAGTTGAAGACCGGGAGCGCGTCGGCCGGGAGGATGTCCCGGTGGTCCACCACCGTCAGGCCCTCCGTGTCCGGGTCCAGCCAGGCGGGGAGCTGGGAGTCGGTCACCAGGTAGACGTGCCGGACGAAACCGGCGTACATCTCCAGGGAGCGCAGGGCGTACTTCAGCTCGTCGTGGCTGGTGTAGCGGGAGGCGCCGGTCTCGCGCGGGGCGATGACGTTGTCGGACAGCACCTGATACGTGCGGCGTTTCGCGGCCATCGCCGGGTCGTCGCCGTCGACCCAGGTGTATACGGCGTCCACGGGGAAGCGGACCTCGTCGATGCCCGGCGCGGCGAACGGGGCGAACGTCGGCACGCTGCGGCGGCGGACCGCGACCGCGGCCGGCTGCTGTGCCGTCACGGGGAGCACCTCCGACACGGGGTTGCGGCGCGGGGCGACGAGTGCCGGGCCGAAGACGTCCGGCGACAGCCGGCTGCCGGGCACGGTCAGCCACGAGGGGTCCGGGGCGGTGCCCTGGTCCCGGCCGTGGTGCCAGAACTCGATGTCGCAGCCCGTCTCCGGGCCGGTGAGGACCTGGCCTTGCGGGCCGAGGCGCACCACGCCGGTGCGCAGCACGGCGGCCCGTCGCACCGCCCGCGGCAGCCTTCCGTCGGCCCAGAGCGCCGCGGTCGTCACGGCGCCGTCCGGGTCCACGGCGCCCACGTACCCGGCCGTGCCGGCGAAGCGCTGGGCGGCCCGGGCGAGGACCGCCTCGCGGTACGCCTCCTCGACGCCGACGACCTGCCGGGGCGCGCCGTACCCGTGGTCGGTCGGGACCAGGAAGTACGGGACGCCCAGCCCCTCCAGCAGGGTGCACACCCGTTCCAGATCGGCCTCGACGGCGTCGCCGGCGGTGTAGGCGGTGACCGTACGGCCGTAGAGCCGTACCGGTCCGAAGGTGACCCGGCGCAGTCCGGGGACGGCGGTCCGCAGGCGCCGCCGGGACCGGGTCGCGCGCAGCGCCCAGAGGCGGGCCGCCGACCAGAGCCGCAGGCGCAGCAGAACGTGCCTCAGGCGCACCAGAACGTCCCGGGCCGCCGCCCGGCTGCCCCCCGGCAGTCCGGAACGGTGACGGATGCTCATGCCCCCCATGTCCATCCCCCCCCAGCCCTGTTACTTCTGCTTCTCGAAGGGGCTCGGGAAGGGGAAGTAGTCCTCCAGGAACTCGTTCATCCGGACACCGACCTGCTCGCGCTCCTCGGGCGGCACGTCGACGTCGTTGAGGCAGAAGAAGTCGAAGCGGCGGTTGCGGCGCAGGTCACGCAGGCGCGCCTCGGCGTCGGGGCGGCTGATGTTCACGTACCGGAAGCCGTACTTGCCGGGCACGCCGCGGCCGGTCATCAGCGCGTACTGGTAGAGCAGCGGGGCCGTCATGGCGATGTCCTGCGGCGAGCGGAAGCGGGACGCCGTGGTGCGGCGGACGTCCTCGGGAAAGAGTTCCTCCAGCGCCTGCAACGTCTCGCGCTGCTGCGGCAGCGGGGTGTGCATGAAGTTGTTCGTCGTCATCCGGCCGAACTTCTCCAGCAGCAGGCGGCGGACGTTCTTGCTGGCGGAGTTGGTGGCCGTCTCCTCGGCGTGCGGCTTGCCGACGCCGATCTTCAGCGGGGACACCGGGATCTTCATCAGACCGCTGCCGTGGAAGAAGTGCTCCGCGGTGACCCGGCGGCCGACGAACACGTCGTCGTTGAAGTAGAGGTAGTGGTCCGACAGGCCCGGGATGTGGTGCAGCCGGGTCTCGATCGCGTGCGAGTTGAAGACGGGCAGGACGTCGGGCGGGAAGATGTCGCGGTGGTCGACGACCGTGATGCCGGGGGCACCGTCGTCGAGCCAGTGCGGCTTCTGGCCGTCGGTCACGATGTAGATGTGCCGGACGAAGTCGGCGTACATCGCGAGGGAACGCAGCGAGTACTTCAGCTCGTCGTGGCTGGTGTAGCGGGAGGCGTTGGTCTCCTTGTCCAGGATCTCGGCGATGCCCTGGCCCTGGTACCGGGCCCGCTTCGCCCGCATCTCCGGCTGCTCGCCGTCGACCCAGGTGTAGACGACGTCGACGGGGAAGGTGACCTCGTTCACGGTCGGCAGGGTGAGCGGGGCGAAGGTCGGCAGCTCCCGGTCGCCGATCCGGACCGTGGCCGGCTTCTGCTCGGACGCCGGCAGTACGTCCGTGATGCCGTTGTTGCGGGGCGCGACAAGGGACTCGGCGAAGATGTCCTCCGACGCCTGCGGCTGCACCTTGGCCAGTCGCCGGGGCCCGTCGGGGGAGGCGAGCAGTTGGGCCCCGTCCTCCCAGAACTCGACGTCACAGGCGAGCTCCGGCCCGGCGAGCAGCTGACCCGAGGGGCCGAGGCGGTTCTCACCGACCCGCAGGACGGGGGCCGTGCGCAGGGCGGCCGGCAGGACACCGTCCAGGAACAGGGCGGGGTTCTTGAGCTGTCCGCCGGGCAGCGGTCTGCCGATGAACACCGCCTTGCCCGCGTTCTGCTTCTCGAGGGCGGCAAGGAGACGCTCCCGGTCGACGGCGTTCACGCCGACCGTGTGGCGGGTGCGCGAGGCCGGCACCAGGAAGTAGGGGATGCCCTCCTGCTCCAGCGCGGCGACGACCAGGCCGAGGTTGGCGGCGGCCGCCTCGGCGGCGCTGAACCGGGTCACGACCCGTCCGTAGAGCTGCTGGCCGCGCACCGCCACCGGGCGGAGCACCGGGTCCGTGACCGCTGCTCTGCGGCGCCGCCGCATGGTCCGCAGCTGCCAGACCTGTTCGGCGGCCTTCCGCTCGACTCGCGGTCGCATCCGCCGCGCAAAGGAACGCACGGTCACGTTCTGAGCTCCTCTTCACCAACCCCCGGGACATCCCTGCGATAACCAGACAGACGTATGGGGCCGAAGGTTGTAGAAGAGTTCTCCGAGAATTAACGAACGGAGGGCTGTACGCACAACCGGCACACGGCCGGGCGTGGTAGAGAGCCGGGTTCCGAGTAAGACGGCGAAGAGCCGGTCGTGGTTGTCCGACTCGGGGACCATCGGCACGCCCGTCCGTCCGTCCGCGGTCGGAGAAATCCTGTCTCTCCGGTGGATTCGCTCAACTCCTTTGCACGGGAGGGTTGGTGCGTCCCATACGCACCGACCTCAAGGACCTCCCCCACGTGCGCAGTAGTCGAACAGCCCCGTTCCTGGCGGCCGGCGTCGTCGCCACTCTGATTCCCGCACTCGCACCGGCCACGGCCTCCGCCGCCGAGAACCCCCTGAGCCAGTACCTGCAGCAGAGACCGGCCTGGCACCGCTGCGACCGGGAGGCGCCGGCGGCCCTCCAGTGCGCCACGATCAAGGTGCCGCTCAACTACAGCCGCCCGAACGGCAAGAAGATCGACCTCGCGATATCGAGGTACCGGACGAGCGTGCAGAGCGAGCGCCGCGGTGTGCTCCTGCTCAACCCGGGCGGCCCGGGCGGTACGGGCGTCGACATGCCGCAGTTCCTGGCGGGCGAACTGCCGAAGTCCGTCAAGCGCAAGTACGACCTCGTGGGCTTCGACCCGCGAGGCGTCGGGCAGAGCTCCCCCGTGACCTGCGGCATGACGGCCGGCGAACAGAACTGGGAACGGCCGTACAAGCCCGAGACGTTCGCCAAGGACGTGAAGTGGGCCCGGACCGTCGCCGAGAAGTGCTACGCCAAGCAGGGCGACAAGCTGCGCCACATCACCACCCGCAACACCGCCCGGGACATGGACGTCATCCGTGCCGTGCTCGGCGAGAAGAAGATCTCCTACCTGGGGTACTCGTACGGCACCTACCTCGGCGCGGTCTACACGCAGATGTTCCCCGGGCGCTCCGACCGCTTCGTGCTGGACAGCGCCGTCGACCCGGCCCGGGTCTGGCGCGGCATGATCCAGGTCTGGGCGGAGGGCGGCGAGCCCGCGTTCACCCGGTGGGCCGAGTGGACCGCCGGGCGCAACGCGACGTACCAGCTGGGGCAGACCCCTGAGGCGGTCCGCAAGACCTTCTACGACCTGGTCGCCCGGGCCGACCGCAAGCCGATCGAGCTCGACGGGGCCAAGCTGACCGGCGACGACATCCGCTCCAACGCCCGGGGCATCGTCTTCAGCGTGCGCGACGCCGCCGAGTGGGTCGGCCGGCTGAAGAAGGCCGCCGAGGGCAGGTCCCGCTCCGGTGGCGGGGCGACGAGGACGCCCACGCCCGTACCGCCGTCGTTCGGCCGCGCCGCGCCGCCCGAGGACAACGGCGACGCCGCCTTCTGGACCGTCGTCTGCGCCGACACCCGCAACTGGCCGCGCGATCCCGAGCAGTACCGCGCCGACGCGATCCGGGACAAGGGCAGGTACCCGCTGTACGGCGACTTCGCGTCCAGCATCAAGCCGTGCGCGTTCTGGAAGACGAACGGCGGTGAGGCCGCCACCAAGGTCGACAACAAGGTCGGCACGCTGATCCTGCAGAACGAGTGGGACCCCCAGACGCCGCTGACCAGCGGCCAGGGCCTGCACCGGGTCATGAAGGGCTCGAAGATGGTCACCGTCCTCGGAGGCGTCGGACACGGCATCTACGGCTCCAAGTCCTGCGCGGACAAGACGGCCACGGCCTATCTGACCACCGGCAGGCTGCCGGCCACGGACGTGACCTGCCAGGCCGCGCCGACGGCGGGCCGGCGAGGGATGGTCGACCGTTTCTGAACCCCGCGGGGTGAACGGTGGTTTGTACGGATATCGTAGGGAATGGGGTACGGGGTGCGTCGGCTGACGGGCCTGATGTTGGTGATCGCGGCGATAGCTCTCGCGACCTGGTTGTTCTTCGGGCCCGCGGCCGACTGGGAGGGCGGCGCGCGGCTTGGCCGCTTCGCCCTCCTGCTGAGCTGTTACGGAGCGATCCACGGTGGCGTCGGGCTGATCTACCCCGACACGGCGAAGGACGGATGAGAGACTCGCTCCATGCCCCCCTCAACCGCCCTGCGGCGCACACCTGTTGCCGGTCTCGTCCTGGCCGGCGCCCTGACCCTCACCGCCTGCGGTGAGGTGCGCGCCCCGGGTTCGGTGGCCGCCGCCACGCCGAGCGCTTCGGCGAGTGCTTCGGTGAGTGCTTCGGCGAGTGCCAGTGCTCCGGGTGCCTCCCCGTACGTGGAGCCGGGGGCCGGTGACGGCGCCCCTCACTACCACGAGAACAACGCCTACCGGCAGTCCGGCGACATGACCCCCGCGCACGCGAGGGACGCCGAGCGGGAGGCCGCGCGCATCAGGCCGGTGCTCGAACGGCTGTGGAAGCAGCGCACCTGGGACCCCTCGGCGGTGCGCGCCGCCCTGCTGCGGCTCGGCTACGAGGAGGAACGCGTCACACCGGACGGCAAGCGGCTCGGCGGGACGCTCACCGTCCGGGAGATGTTCCCGCGTTACCAGGACGACGGCTATGTCACGCCCGAGGGAGCCCTGGTCGCCCTGCGCGTCCATGCCGACGCCTGCGTCTCGGCGTTCGTGCAGAAGTCCAACTACGAGGTGAGGACCAACGGCCCGTACCCGGAGACCGGCTGCTTCGAGCCGCCCTACGGCCACTGATCGGCCTGCGGCGGCACGCCGACGTCCGCGAAGATGTCCCGCGCCTCCTGTCTCCTGCCGAGGGTCAGGAGCGTGCGGGCCTCGCCGAGGCGGTGGCCGGTGTCGCGGTGCAGGGACAGGGCCTCGTGGGCGAGGGTGACGGCCGTGGTGTGGTCCCCGTTCGCCTCCGCCGTCAGGGAGAGCGCGGTCAGTGCCTGGCCCTCCACCACGCGGAACGAGTGGTCGCGCGCGATGCCCAGCGCCTGCTCGGCATGGCCGCGGGCCTGGTCGTGCCGTCCCAGTCGCAGGTATGTGAGGGCGAGCCCCAGGGTGCAGTCCGCCTCGGTGCGCCGGTGCCCCGACTCGCGGGCCAGGGTGAGAGCCTGGCCACCCGCCCGCACCGCCCGGTCGGGACGGGCCAGTTGCCGGTGAGCGGTGGCCATCGTGTTGAGGATGCCGGCCTGGATCCAGCGCCGCCCCCTGTTCTTGCCCACCGCAAGAGCCCCTTCGGCCTGTTCCAGCGCCTCGTCGTGACGGCCGAGCTCGATGTTGATCCTCGCCACCGAGTCCAGCATCATGGCGCGGTCGTTGCGGTATCCGCCCTTGCGGTCAGCGATCAGCTCGGGGCCGAAGGCGTCGAGGCCGTCGGTCAGACGGCCCAGTTCCCAGTACACCAGGCCCAGATTCTGCAGAGCCAGGCTGTGGTCGTTCCATCCGATCTCCTTGTTCCGGCGGATGGCCGTCTCGAGGTGATCGGCGGCCTCGCGCAGCCGGCCCAGATCCCGGCAGGTCACACCGAGGACGACCAGGCCGAGCGTTTCCAGGTAGCGGTTTCCGGCGGCCCGGGTGATCCGCAGACCCGTGGTGACGTGCTCGAACGCGCTGTCGAGGCGCGCCATGCTCCACTCCGCCTGGGCCAGACCGCCGAGACCCGCGGCCTCGCCCGTCGCCCAGCCGATCTCCCGGCTGATCTCCCGTACGCGGGTGTGGTGATGCAGCGCCTGCCTGCCGTACCCCCGGTCCGACTTGAGCAGGCCGAGGCCGCTGTGCATGGCCGCCTGACCGAACAGGTCGCCCTCGGCCGTGGCGGCGTCCAGCGCCGTCTGCGCCACGGTCTGCCAGGTCGCCCGGGGCAGATTGATCCAGCAGTAGCCGAACAGCGCGTTCGCCAGATGCCAGGCCACCGGGCGGGGCCCGTGGCGCTTGGCATGGCTGATGAGGGCGAGCAGATTCGCCCGCTCCGCCTCCAGCCACTGTCCGGCTCCGGCGGCGGGCGGCAGACCCGGTCGGCCGTCCCCTATGAGGTCATGGGTCAGCTCGGGGAACATCCAGGTCCCCCCGGTCACACGGGCGGCGCTCACGTACCAGAGCAGGACACGTCTCAACGCGGCGTCGCGGTCCGCTGCCGTCTCCTCCACCTGCGCCCGCTCCTGCGCGTACTCGCGGAGCAGATCGTGGAAGCGGTACCGGCCCGTCGCCGCGGGCTCGATCAGGTGGGCCGCGGCCAACGCGCCGATCAGGCGCCGGGCCTGCGGCAGCGGTACGTCCAGGAAGGCCGCGGCGACCTCGGCGGTGAGCTCCGGTCCGGGGAAGAGCCCGAGCAGACGGAACAGTCGCCGTGCGGCGGGGGACAGGACTCCGTACGACGCCGAGAAAGCCGTACGCAACGGCGAACTGTCGGCATCGTCCGGCGCCAGCGCCTCCAGGCGGTTGCCCTCGGCCATCTCGGCGACCAGGTCGGACAGGCGCAGGCCCGGGTCGCCCGCCAGCCGGGCGGCGGCCAGGCGCAGCGCCAGCGGGAGGCTGCCGCACAGCCGGACCAGGTCGTCGACCACCGTCGGCGGTTCCGCGGACAGGCGGGGCGTGCCGAGTATCTCGCCCAGCAGGGCGCGGGCCTCGTCCGGCAGCAGCAGGTCCAGGGGCAGGGCGTGGGCCCCGTCGCGGGCCACGAGGTCGCCGAGGCGGTTGCGGCTGGTGACGACGACACAGCAGGACGGGCTGCCCGGGAGCAGCGGGCGGACCTGTTCCGCCGACGCCGCGTTGTCCAGGAGGACGAGGAGGCGCCGGTCGGCCAGCAGGGTCCGGTACAGGCGGCCCTGGGCCTCCTCGTGCAGGGGAATCTCCGACGCCGGCAGTCCCAGGCCCCGCAGCAGCAGCTCAAGTGCCTCGCCGGCCGTGAGCGGCGGCCGGTCGTGGTCGAAGCCGTGCAGGTTGACGTACAGCTGGCCGTCCGGGAAGCGATGGCGCACCTGGTGTGCCCAGTGCACCGCGAGCGCGGTCTTGCCGATGCCGGCGGCGCCGCCGATGGCGGAGATGACGACCGTGTTCGCCGGTCCCTCACCGGGCTCCGGCGGGAGCAACGCGTGCAGCCGGGCGAGCTCCTCCACCCGGCCCGCGAAACCCGCCGCGTCGTGGGGCAGTTCGGCCGGGACGGACGGTGCTCTCTCGCGGGTCGGGGCCGGTGCCGGTGCTGCCGCCGCCGGGTCGTTGTCGAGGATGAGGCGGTGCAGGGTCTGCAGTTCCGGTGCCGGGTCGACGCCGAGGTCCTCGGCGAGGCGTTTGCGGATGCCGTCGTAGTGGAGGAGCGCCTCGGCCTGTAATCCGCTCCGGTACAGGGCGGTCAGGAGCTGCCCGGCCATCCGTTCGTCGAGGGGACGGTCGGCGGCGAGTTCGCGCAGCCGGGGGAGGATCTCCGCATGGCGGCCCCTGCGCAGCTGCACCTCGTGGTACTGCAGCAGCGCTACGGCCTGCTCGCTCGCCAGCCTGTCCCGCATCGCCTGCGCCCATGCCCCCGTCAGCCCGGTCAGAGGCTCGCCGCGCCACAACTCCAGGGCCCGCTCGAAGAGTTCGGCGGCCCGGTCGTCGCTGTCGGCCTCCCGAACGGCTTCCTGTGCGCGGGCCCGGCCGACCAGGTCGCGGAACCGGTACAGGTCGACGCGCTCGGTGGGCGTCAGCAGCGTGTAGCCACCCTGGGTCCGGTCCAGCCGTACGCCCGTGGCCGCCGTGTCCGCCTGGTGCAGCGCGGTCTTCAGGCGGCCGACATAGCCGTAGATCACATTGCGCACCGAAGCCGGCGGGTCGTCGCCCCACACCCGGTCGACGATCGTCTCGATCGGTACGACGCGGTTGGCCTCCAGGAGGAGAACGGCCAGCACGCACCGCTGACGGGGCCGGCCGAGGTCGATCTCCGCGCCGTCCGCCCATGCCTGTACCGGCCCCAGCAACCGGATCTCCACCGGCCCGCCCTCCCGTCACCGACCATGCCTTCCGACCGGCATGGTCCATGCCGCACGACCTGCGCGTACAGGTTTCCTCAACATTCTCTCCGGTTCCCCGCGGAAAGCTGACGGCAGCACCCAGGGGGCAGCGGCCACGCCGCGCAGGCCGCCGTCCGTCGGTACCGGGGGGAACCGGCGGACGGCGGCGCTTCCCTCGTCCGCACCCGCCGGAGGGCCACCGTGAAGGTCCCGCAGTCGCCCCGCCTCACGGCTCCCGCCCGACGCACCGTCCTCTCACCTCGCCACCACCTCTTCATCACCGTGGTCACAGCTCAAACCCGAGTTTTCGCCAACTCCTCACCGGCTGACCGATTTCCGGCGTCGATGCGACCCCTTGTTCGAGCGCCGGGTCTGACCTCAAGGTCGTCCCTTCGCGCGCAGGTGGGGCGGGCCCGGCCTGCGGCGGGAGCCGGTGGCCGGGATACGACGGGGGCGCGCGGCGACAGGGCGACCAACCTGGCATTCCGCAACTACCGGTCAGTACCCCTGGTATGGCGCAATCCGCTCGGCCCGAAACTTCGCCCTGCCACCATCAACACCCATCGAAAATCCAGGCGTCCGGAATGCGGCGGGGGGCCGGCCATGGGGCTGCTCGGAAATGAGCGGGCGTTCGCGCACACGCTGACTCCCCAGGAGCACGAGAGCGTCATGGCCCTCGGCAACCGGAAGAGCTACCCGGCCGACGCCCATCTGCTCACAGAGGGTGACCGGTCCAGTCACGTCGTGATCATACTTCGGGGGTGGGTGACCGTGTCCGTGGCGACGGACCGTGGGGCCACCCGGCTGATACTCGGCCTGCGCGGCCCGGGCGAACTGCTCGGTGAGATGGCCGCGCTGGATCCGCATCCCCGCAGCGCCACCGTGCGCGCCCTGGGCCCCATAGAGGCCCAGGTCATATCCGGGGATGCGTTTCGTCGTTTTCTCGCCCTGCACCCCCGCGTCAGCGGCCTGGTGATACGTCAGCTCACCTCCCGGCTGCGCAGCGCCGACCAGGAGCGGTCCGCGCTCGCCTCGCTCACCGTGCTGCAGCGCCTGGCCGGCCGGCTCACCGAACTCTCGGGAGCCGAGCCCTCCGGCCCCTACGCCCCGTCCGCGGCGGGCCCCTCGAACGGCTCCGCCGCCTTGGGCCCCGTCGTCCACCTGGCCCAGGACGAACTGGCCGCCACGATCGGGGCGACCCGCGAAGCCGTCGCCAAGGCCCTACGGCTGCTGCGCACCCAGAACATCGTGCGCACCGGCAACCGGATGGTGGAGATCCTCGACCCCGCGTTGCTCGCCCTCCTCGCGGACGGGCACGAGGAGTAGCCCCAGGAGCAGACCCACGCCCGGCCGTGTGTAAACGGCTACAGACGCCTCCCGCCCGGGGCCCGACTCTGAGGGAACGGACGGGACCCCTCCCGAGGACCGCCACGACACTGTCCGGGCCACCTCCGCGCACCGGCTCCTCGGGCCGGACAACCACCTCTTCGAGCAGGACGAACCACCTCTTCGGCAAGCGAACAGAACACGCAGGGGGCACGGGTGAACCACGACGCTCTGGAACTCACCGAGGCGCACTACGAGTTGGTGATCAGCGTCGACGCCAGACGTTCCGGCGAGTACGACGACGTCGGCAAGCCGCGCATGCGCGCCCGGATCTACCGGGTGCTGGAGACGGCCTTCACCCACGCCAAGGTGGCTCGGGACGCCGTCCACATGGAGGACCGCGGCGACGGTGTGCTGCTGTCGGTCGCGGGCCGGATCGCGGTGAGCCGGCTGCTCGGCCTGTGGATGGTCGAGGTGCACGAGAACCTGCGGGACGAGAACCGTGATCTGGCGGTCCCGCTCGGGCTGCGCATCGGTATGCACGTCGGCCCGGTCCGGCACGACGACCGGGGCATCAGCGGACGCGCCGTCGACCTCGCCTGCCGGCTGGCCGACTCCCCCGTAGCCCGGCGGCTCCTCGACGCCGAGAAGGCCGACCTCGTGCTGGTGACCTCCCAGGCGCTGTACGAGGACGTGGTCAGTGCGGGCGGCAAGTTCATCGAGCCCGCGCGCTACGCGCCGGCCCGGCTGCGGCTCAAGGAGGGCGAGGTCACCGCCTTCTTCCACCTGCCCGGGCGGCCCGCGCCGAAGATCCCCGAGAGCGCCGCACCGGCAGCGGCGGCGTCCGACGAGCCGGCGCCGACGCCTGCCGCCGCTCCCCTGCCCGCCGTCGACGACGAGCTCGACGGCGCCGACGAGGAGGAGTTCGAGGTCGTCGACATGTCCGGCCATCGGGCCGGCCGCGTCGGGATTCATCAAAACGTCAGGCGCGACGCGTTCCATAACGACGGCTCCGTCTTCCACGGGAACGTGCAGATGGGCGGCGGCACCACCAACAACCACGGCACCGGGCAGCAGAAGGGCTGAGGCGGGTGAGCGACGACGAGCAGGCGGGCGGCGCGGCCGACGACGCCCCCGAGCAGCCCGGCGCGGGACGGTCGTCCGACGACGGCAAGAAGGCCGGGGACGACAGGAAGGCCGGCGACGACCGGAAGCAGGACCGGGGCAGGCAGGACCGGGACGACCGGGCCCGTGACGGCGACGACAAGTCCGACGAGGAGAAGTCCGCGGAGGACGAGGAGGCGGAGAAGGAGAAGGAGCGGGAGAAGGAACGGGAGCGCGCCGCCGGGCGGTTCAAGGAGCGCACCCGCGACCCCCTCGCCGACGAGCAGGGCGAGGAAGGGCCGACCGATCTCGCCGCCGCCGCACGGACCCGCCGGGCCACCCGGCAGTTGTTCGACGTCCGCCGGGATCTGATCAGCTTCGCCCACTCCCGGCTCCAGAGCGCCCACATCGGCGACAACTTCAACCTGCTGCTGGGCTCCCGCCAGGCGGGCGCCGGTATGCGCAGCGGCCCCGTGCCCGAGGAGGAGCTGCGCAGGCTCCGCCGGGTGCACGTGGAGCCGGAGGGGTACGTACGGCTGCGCACCGCGCTGCGCGCCCGGCGCCTGCTCGTGCTCGGTGCCGCGCCCGGCACGGGACGTACGAGCACCGCGCTCTCGCTCCTCGACGAGGTCACGACCTCCACGGCGGACGGCACGGACGCGGAGTCCGTCGCCCGCGTCCGGCGGGTGGATTCGGACGGCGGGATACGGCAGTTGGCCGAGACGCTGGACAGCGAGGGCGGGGACGCCTGGCGCGGCACGGGCCATCTGCTGGAGCTGTCCCTGGCGCGGCCCGGTGTCCTGCCCCCGGACGAGATGGACCTCGACGAGCTCGCCGCGGCCCTGGCCCGCCGGGAGGCCTTCGCGGTGGTCGTGGTGGCCGTCGGGTCGGCGGCGAACCCGCTGCTGGCCGGGCGGTACGGCATGCTCTGCCCGCCCGCGCCCACCGAGGAGCTGCTGGCCACCCGGTTACGCGAGCAGCTTCAGGAGCGGGCCGCCGATGCCCGGGTGGACGACACGTCCCTGGACGACCTGCTGGCCCGGGCGGAGGACCTCGCGGCCCGGGCGGAGGTCGACGACGCCGTCGGGCTGAAGGACCTGCGCCCCGCCGAGGCCGAGTTGCTGGCGTCGCTGCTGGCCGGGCATGTGCTGGGGGACGTCTCCTACGAGGAGTTGCTGTCCGGCTGCCGCAGCATCGCCGCCGAGCAGGCCCAGGAGTGGTTCGCCGGCGTGGACCGGGCGCTGGCCGCGCCCCCGGAGGGAGCGGAGCGGGCGGACCGGGGCGCGGCACGGCCGGGGACGGCGACACTGTTCCATCCGGTGGCGTTCCGGATCGCGCTCGCCGTCCTCGGCGGGGCCTCGCACAGCGCCGTGGCCACCGCCGCCCACCTGCTGACCTGGGAACTGTCGGTCCAGTCCGACCCGGACCACACCCCGGCCCGCCCGCTGTTCTGCGACGACCCGGAAGCCGACGTGGCGCTCTCGCGCGCCGAACTCACCGACGGCAAGGTGGAGGTGGCCGGGCACGACGTCCCGGCCCGGCTGATCTGGTACCGGGGTGCCGCCCTGCCGTCGGCGGTGCTGACCGAGCTGTGGGACCGGCACTTCCCGGTCCGGGCGCCGGTGGTGCGCTGGCTGCGGCTGCTGGCGGACGATCCGCGCTCCCAGGTGTGGATGCGCGCCGCGGTGGCCGCCGGTGAGCTGTGCGTACGGGACTTCGACCACGGCTACACCGAACTGGTCCGTCCGCTCGCCGAGTCCACCGCGAACCGCCGGCTGATCTTCGCGGCCACCACGCTGGACCAGGCGGCCTCGCACGCCTCGCACCGCAAGGCGGTGCACAGGCTGATCGGTGACTGGGTCAAGCGGGGCACCCCGTCGCAGCGCTGGTCCGCGGCGTGGGCGCTGGGCTACGGCAACGCGGCCGCCTCGATGGACGCCACCCTCGACGCCCTGGCCCGGATCGGGGCCCGGGACGAGGGGGAGCTGGTGTCGGTCGCCTCCCACAACGTCGTACGGCTGCTGGTGCTGCCGGACGCCGCCGAGGTGCTGGCACGGATGGCCGAGTGGACGCACCACAAGCGTGAGCCGTACCAGGACCTGGGTCTGGCGGCCACCGTGCGGCTCGCCCTGACGACGGTGGACGAGCTGCTGATGGACCCCGACGCCCCGCTGGACGACTGCGACTCCCCGTGGGCGGACCGCGGGGACTGGCCGCTCGTGCTGGCCCTGGCCGCGATCCGGCCCGAACTCGTCGAGGCGATGGCCGACTTGATGTGGACCGCGCTGAACACGGCGCGGTCGAAGGACGTCGCGATGGACGCGCTGGAGGAGCTGCTGCGGTCGGCGGTGCGCAAGGACGGCAGCGAGTGGACCCGGCCGGGGCTGGCGGCGCTGCTGCCCGCGCTGGCGACGGACGAGCAGGACCGGCGGCGGCTGGACTGGCTGCTGCGCCGAATGATGAACGACCCCGAGAAGCCGCTCCCCGAGCCGAAGGCGCGCGACCTGTGGTTCCTCGCCGTCCCCGCGCCGGAGCGGACCCGCCAGGAGGAGAGGCATGGCTGACAACGAGGACGCGAGGGCGCAGGCGAAGCAGCGGCTCCAGGCGAGACGGGCCGCCGCGGACACCGGCCCCAAGGGTCCGTTCCTGCGGGAGTACGCACCGACGGGCGGGCTGCCGGCGGTGAGCGCCCAGAAGACCTCGGTGGTGTTCTACCGGAACGGCGGCTACAGCGTGGTCACCGCCTTGGGCGTGCGGCACGTCGACAAGCCGATGCTGGCCCGGCCGTACACCGTCTGCGAGATCGCGGTCGGCACGCTCGTGACGCCCCTGCGGATCGAGCTCCCGGCCGCGGGCGGCACTTCCTTCTTCAAGGCCGAGGTGGACATCGAGTGGGAGGTGACCGATCCGCACATGGTCGCCGTCCAGGCCGTGAAGGACGTCGCCACGCGGCTCACCGCCCCGATCCTGGAGCGGTTGCGCGAGGTGACTTTGTCCTACCGGGTGACCGACGCCGAGCAGGCCAACCGGACCATCACGCGCGAGTGCGCCGGCGGCCGCTGGAGCGACCTGGGGGCCGAACTCGGCCTGCGGGTACGGCTGTACGTGCGCCTGGGCGTGGACGACGACGCCATCGCGCACGCCAAGAAGAAGCGGGAGGTGGCGGCCGAGGCCGAGGTGACCCGGCAGCGCCAGGCGGAGTACCGGCGCATGTTGCAGGGCGGCGACCTGGAGCAGCTCAGCTTCATGCTGGCGGCCGACCCCGACGGGGCGAAGGACTTCCTGGAGAAGATCCGCCAGGAGGGGAGGGAGGACGAGAGGGAGCGGGTCGACCGGCTCTACGCCATGGCGATCAGCGGCGAACTCTCGACCGTCGACGTCGAGACACAGATCCTGAACCTCCTCAACCCCAAGGGGCGCCGCCCTCTTCAGGGCCCCATCGGGTCGCTCCCGCCCCGCCGGGAGCCGCGGCAGCTGGAGCCGGCCGCGGACGGGCCGTTCACCCCCGACTGGGTGTCGGACGAACCGCCCCGCCGCCGCTCCCAC
Source organism: Streptomyces sp. NPDC049627 (assembly GCF_044465645.1). NCBI lineage: Bacteria > Bacillati > Actinomycetota > Actinomycetes > Kitasatosporales > Streptomycetaceae > Streptomyces > Streptomyces sp. NPDC049627. The sequence continues at coordinate 113,690 of NZ_JBITLW010000002.1, forward strand.
CGGCCCGGGCCCGACCGGGCCGACTACGACGACCCGGGCACCCGCACCCGGCGCCGCAACCACCGGCCGGACCCCTACCCGGCGGACGACCGCGATGACGACGACCGGCGCGCCCCCGCCCGGGGAAGGGCCCAGCGGCCCGGACCCTCCTACCCGCGTGACGACGCCGAGTACGACGAGCCGCGCGTCACCTCCCGGCAGCGCGCCTACCGCCCGGAGCCCTACCCGGGAGCGGACCGCGAGGACGACGCACCGCGCGCCCGCACAGACCGGCAGGCCTACCGGCCGGAGCCGTACGCCACAGGCCCGGACGCCGGCCGCGACGACCCACGCACCCGCGACGACCGTCCCCGCCCCTACCGGTCCGAGCCGTACCACCCGGACGACGACGGCGACCACGACGATCCGCGCGCCCGCACAGACCGGCAGGCCTACCGGCCGGAGCCGTACACCACAGGCCCGGACACCGGCCGCGACGACCCACGCACCCGCGACGACCGTCCCCGCCCCTACCGGTCCGAGCCATACCACCCGGACGACGACGGCGACCACGACGATCCCGGCAGCCGGGCCCGGCGGCGGCCCGCGCGGCCGGAGCTCCCCTCGGGCCCGGACCCCGACGACTACGACGACCCGCGCGCCCGCGACGACCGTTCCCGCACCTACCGGCCCGAGCCGTACCACCCGGACGACGACCTCGACCGGGAACGGCCGCGCCGCCGCAGACGTGCCGCGGACGACGGTTGGTCCTGGGCGGAAGAGGACCGATGACCGCCGGCGGTGCGGCACGGACCTCCCCCGACCCGGTCGGGCCTGTGCCGGACGGGGGTCGGCACTGCCACGACCGGGCGGGGGAGCGCATCGCCGAGCGGCTGCTGGCCACCGTCCGGGAGGACCTCGGCCGCGCCGACTCCAAGGCGGCCGTCCTGCTCTCGGGGACGCTCGCGCTGCCCGCCTTCCTGGCCGGGTGGCGCGGCACACCCGGGTGGGACGGGGTCGCCGACCTGACGCTGGTGCTCTCCGGGCTGCTGTGGGGCGTCGCGGTGGCCGCGCTGGTCGCCGCGCTGATGCCGCGCACCGGCACGGTCCGCGCCGGGGACGGGGTGACGTACTTCGGCGATCTGGTGGGGCCCCACGATCTCGCGAGGCTGACCGCCCGGGTCGTCGAGGCCGGGCGCGATCCCGCCCGGTGGCTGCTCGTCCAGGCCGTGGACGTCAGCTCGATCCTGTCCGCCAAGTACCGGGCCATCCGCTGGGGCGTGGGCTCGCTCGCCCCGTCGGCGGCCCTGGCCGTGGTCTGGGGGCTGACAGCGGGCTGATCCCGACGGCGCACGCAACACCGGTGTACCACCGCGCACACGCCAACGCATCGCCGCACCCGGCGCCTGCGCGCACCAGGCACGACCCAGACGCGTCACCACGTACACGTCGCACGACGAACAAAGCACCTCAGCAAGACGAACCAGAACCTCAAGCACCAACCTCGCGCACGAATTCGAAGACCAAGGGGACGGCCGTGGGAAGAGTCACGGGAAGACGGCAGACAGGAAGGGTCCGGGTGCGCCGCGCCGCGGTCCCGGTGCTGGGCGGCACCGCGGTGCTCGTGTCCCTGTGGGCACCGGCCGGTCAGGATCCGGTGCCGGCGGCGGACTCCGAGCCGGCGTTCCCGGCGGTCAACTACGCGGTGGCCGTGGACGAGTCGGCCAGCCTCGCGCCCGAGGACATGAAGGCCGAGAAGGCCGCGGCCCAGCGGATCGCGCTGGGCGACGTGTCGTCGTCCTCGCAGGTCACCGTCTTCGGCTTCGCCGCCGCGGAGAACGACGACCAGCGCGCCGTGGACCCGGTGTGCGCGCGCACCACGCTGGACGCGGCGGGCCGCGAGACGATCGGCAGTTGCGTGGACAAGCTGCGCAGCCGCAAGAAGAGCGAGGGCACCGGCACCGACCTGCCCAGCGCCATCCGCCAGGGCGTGCACGACCTGACCGACGGCTCCGACGCCTCGGTGCCCCGGGTGCTGTTCCTGCTGACCGACGGGAAGATGGACGTCGAGGACAGCCCCAAGTACGGCGATCCGGCGCACCGCGCGGCCGAGGGCGAACGGCAGCTGAAGGAGGCGCTGAAGGACGCCGCCGAGCAGAACGTCCAGATCTGGCCGCTGGGCTTCGGTCCCGCGCCGGACAGGAAGCAGCTCGACCAGATCGCCGCCGGCGGCTACCGGAAGGGCTGCGTCGCCCTGCCCTCCGCGACCCCCCGGGCCCACAAGGTCTCCGGGGCGAAGGACGTCGGCACCACGCTGGAGAAGATCTTCGCCGCCGCCCACTGCCAGCGCCACGAGCCCGGCCCCGCTCCCCAGCGGCCGCCGTCCACCCAGGAGATCGGCATCTCCCCGCTGGCGACCGTCGGCAGCATCGTCGTCGACAAGGGCGACCCGGAGGTGAAGATCACCTACATCGACCCGGCGGGCCACGAGATCACCGACACCTCGGGGACGTACAAGAAGTCCCGTTTCGAGCTGGCGGGCGGCACGAGCACCGTCGAGGCGCTGAAGATCGTCGACCCGCTGCCCGGCACCTGGAAGGTGAAGGCCGAGGCCCCGGAGGGCCACCGCTCGCTGCCCGTCGCGGTCAGCGTGCTGTGGCAGGGCGAGCTGCGCGGCGCCATCACCATGGACCCGCCCTCGCCGCAGGCCGGCGAGAAGGTCACGGTGACCATGCGGCTGCAGACGCGCGAGGGCTACGAGATCAAGGACCCGCGCGACTACGAGGGGCTGCGCGTCCGCGGTGAGCTGACCGGTGACGGCTTCTCCCCGCTGGCGATCGACCTCGCCGACGGCGGCAAGGGAGCCGACCCCAAGGCAGCCGACGGCTCCTTCACCGGCACCGTGACGGTCCCGCAGGACGCCGACGGGGCGCTGCGCGCGAGCGCCACGCTGACCGCCTCCGGGCTGCGCGCCGACACCCGCGACGAGGAGAGCGTGGTCGCGCCCGGCGAACTGCCCGTCAAGGCGGCGCTCGAACTGCCCGCCGACAGCACCCACCCCGGCGGCACGGTCACCGGCACCCTGGACGTCAGCAACACCACCGGCGTCCCGCACACCCTGCGGCTGTCCGTCACCGACGTGAAGGACGGGCTGCTCTCGGTCGAGCCGAACGAGATCGTCCTCAAGCCCGGTGAGCAGGGCACCCGGAAGGTCACGGTCGGGGTCTCCCCCGCGAGCGCCTTCGGGGACCGCCTCGGCGACGGGCTGGACCTCTCCGGCACCTTCACCGTCGTCGACACCACCGACGACAACCGCACTCTCGAACGCGCCCCCGTCTCGGTTCGGGTCACACCGGAACCCGGGCCCTGGGACAAGTACTGGTGGGCGTTCGTGTCCGGCGCCGCGCTGATCGTGTTGGCCGCCGCGGCCCTCGTCGCGTGGCGGCGGCTGCGTCATCGGCAGAAGGACCCGTACGGCCTGAAGCTCCAGCTGGTCTCGGAGGACGGCCGCGTCGTCAACGAGCACCCGGCCGGGCACGGCAACAGCAAGCAGTGGTACGAGTTCACCGTCGTCGAGGCCCATCGCAGCCCGCGCATCGAACGGCGCCCCCACGGCCAGTACGCCGTCCAGCGCAGCCGTGAGGGCGGAGCGGTGCTGCGCACGAAGGCCAACGGGCGGACTCCGCTGGCCCCGGGCGGCCGCGTCCAGCTGACCGAGACGCTGAGCCTCGCCCTCGGCGAGGACACCCGGCCGGGCCGGCGAGGCCGCCGAAGGCCGGACACCCCACGGACCACGGTCGGCGCCGGCTCCTCGACCGGCTCCGCCGAGGGCCGCAGCGAAGGCCCCTTCACCACGTACCTGTGACGCGCACTGCCCGGACGTACCCAGCACACACCTGCGGCCTCGGCGGCCGTGAAGCGGGGAGGAACCCATGAAGATCTTCCAGCCGATGCTCTTCGTCGGCCTGGGCGGCACCGGAGGTCTGGTCGGTGCCGAGCTGGAACGCAGACTGCGTACCGAACTGTGCGGCCCGGACGGCATGGCGCTCAGCCGGCAGAGCGGCCACGCCCCGTTCCAGCTGCCCGACTGCCTGCAGTTCGTGTACGCGGACTACAGCGAGGCCGATCTGCAGCGGCTGCCGCAGTTCAACGTGGACCCGTCGCTGCGGGCGGCGTACTCCCGCACCTCCCGCGCCACCCACAACCTGCTGCCGAACTTCGACGCCTCCCCCGAAGTGACCAAGATGCTCCGGGCGGTCCTGCGCGACGAGGTCGGCGAGTGGCTGCCGCCGCGCGTCGACGAGCCGAAGGTCACCCCGCTGCACGCGGGTGCGGGACAGCTGCCCACCGTGGGGCGGGCCGCCCTGTTCGCCACGCTCCGGCACGGCCTCGCCCCGGTCCTGGAGCCGCTGCTCCAGGCGATCGACGCGATCGCCAAGGCGGGCGGCGAGCTGAGCGAGCTCGGCGGCGGCAAGGTCAACGGCTGCGACGTGTTCGTCGCCTTCTCGGTGGCCGGCGGCACCGGCGCCGGGATCTTCCTGGACTACCTGCACCTCATCAACCACGCCTTCCAGCTGCGCCGCTTCGACGGCGTGAAGATCTACCCGCTGGTCGTCATGCCGTCGTCGTTCTCCACCGCCACCGGCGGCGGACGGGAGGCCGAACTCAACGCGGCCCGGGCGCTGGTGGACCTGTTCCGCCTCGTCGACACGCAGAACGCGCCGTCGGAAGGCCACGAGATCGGCGATCTCGACCAGGAACTCGGACTCGGCATCCGCTACCCCGGCATGACCCCGATCCGGCTGCGCACCGGCATCCTGCCCACGGCGTTCCTGTTCAGCCCGACCGCCGGCATCCGCGCCGACGACCTGCGCCGCTCCATCGTCTCCCTGGTGATGTCGCTGATCGGCACCGAGCTGGGCGACGGCAGCGTCCGGGGCCGCAAGCTCGCGGCCGACGACGACTTCCAGACCTTCGCCGCGAGCTTCATCAACCGGGGCGTGCAGCGCAGCGCCGTGTCCCCGACCGGGATCGGCCGGCAAGGCGTCTCCACCAGCCTGGTCGCCTCCATGACCGCGCCGATGGACCAGCTCGCCGACCTGGTGGCCGGACGGCTGCTGCGGCTGGCGGTCACGGATCTCGTGGAGCGGCCGCGCCCGGAGCTGCGGGACGAGACGGCGCCGATGATGATCCGGCAGCTGTTCGCCGACTCCCACCTCGAAGAGCTGTGGGAACGCAGGCAGTTGGCGGTGCCCGAGCCCGATCCGCTGCCGCGCGGCGGCAAGAACATCGAGCAGGCCCTCGGCGAGCGCATCGCCGACATGCAGCGGCTGCTGGCCGACCTGCGGGTCGACGCCGACCGCGCGGCCGTCGCGATGGCCGACCGGTTCGCCCCGCGCCCCGCCATCGACAAACTGCTGCAGACCGTGGACCCCTTCCTCGCCGAACGCGTCGTCCGGGGCGTCCCCGACAGCGACGACCCGATCACCAAGCTCGGCTTCCTCGGCATGCTGGACAACCGCGCCCGCACACCCGCCCGCCCGCCGGGGGTGACCGAGCAGGCACCCAAGATCCCGCGGATCAAGGGCCAGTTGGGCGGCCTGGCACCCGCCCGCTGGGGCGACGACGACGTGCAGGCGGCCATCCAGGAGCAGGACCTCTGGTACCAGTGGCGCTGCCGGAGGGTGTGGCACGAGGCCTGGCGCGAGCAGCAACAGCACTGGCAGCCGCACGCCGACGCGGCCGGTGCCGACCTCGGACGCCTGGTGAACGCCTTCCGCCGGCACAGCGACCAGGAGCGCAAGACGGCCGAGCAGAAGGGCCGCGAACTGTACGAGGACCGCACCGGCATCTCGTATCTGCTGCCGCCGCAGCGCAGCCTCAACCACTTCTACGAGGACGTCGTGGGCCGGCTCATCCACCGGGAGGGGCTGCGGGACAACGACGACGAGGCGGACCTGCTGCTCAAGCTGGTCGACGGCGACACCTGGCGCCAGGTCCACGGGCTCAGCCGGCGTGACCCCGAGGGCGCGGTGGCCCGCGTCAAGGGGCAGCTGGAGGCCCGGATCACGCGCCTGTTCGCCGAGAGCGGGGCACATCTGGAACAGCGGCCGCTGCTGCCGTCGATGGGCACGCTGCTGGCCGCGGCAGCCGGGGACGCGGACGCCAAGGACCAGGTCAGCAAGGAGGCGCTCGACCTGTTCGGCCGCAAGCTGACCGGGCTGCTGCCGGTCGGGTTCACCCCGGAGGGCACCGGACTGCTGCGCGTCCTGGTGACCTACCCGCGGGTGCAGGCCGTGGACGAGGTGCAGGAGTTCCTCGGCAAGACGCTGCGGCTGCCCTCGGACGCGAAGAACTCCGTGGAGTACCGGGGTGTGGAGAGCGACTCCATCACCGTGGTCCTCTTCCGCAGCGAGATGAGCCTCACCCAGGTGCCCGAGGCCCGCAAGGTGCTGCGCCAGTGGGCCCGCGCGAAGGACAACGAGCAGGCCCAGGACGTCCTGCGGTGGCGGCAGCGGCTCGGCTACCGCGACAGCTGGATGGTCAGCAGCGAGGAGGACCGGCGCGTCATCCTGCACCGCCTGCTGTGCTGCATGTGGAACGGCCAGGTCGACGTGATGGACGGCGACCCGGCCTCGCCCGAGCGGGTCCGGCTGCGCCTGCACCCCGAGAAGGGCGCGAACGTCCCCGGCGTGCGACTGCGGCTGGGCGACTACCCCGGCGGCGTGTCCAGCTGGGCCGAACTGCTGCGCTCGTACGAACGCTGGACGGTCCTGGACGACGAACGCATCGTCGAGGACTACTGCCGCGAACTGATGGGGGCACAGCCGCTGGGCCTCGCCCGCACCGGCAGCGAACCGCATCCCCTCTTCGTCGACCTGGTCGAGAAGGTCGCCCCGCGCCAGCTGGAGCTGCTGGCGGAGCGCCGGGAGCGGGACGGCGAGCGGGTCGAGGGCTGGGTGCGCCCGCTGTGGGAGTTCTGGGCGGAGACCCTCCCGGCCGCCCTGGACACCGAGTTCGGCGACCAGCGCGCCGTCCAGCCGACCCTGCGCACCCTGCTGGAACACGTCCGCGGCGGCACCCCCGCCGCCCCCCGCACCCGCGGAGACTTCTCGGCACCCCGGCGCCCGGCACCCGACGAGGACGACTGGGGGACGGCACCGGTCTCCTCGGGGAGCGGGGGTGATCACGACGACTACGGCAGGCCCTACGGCGGCGAGCGCGGCGAAGCGGACCGGGAAGGCCGCGACGGCCGGGACAGCCACCGCGACGGCGACGCCGACTCCCGGACCGGCAACCGCCGCGACGACTACGGCGACTACGACCGGCCCGGTTCCGACGCCGACCGCCGCCGAGCCGGGTATGACAAGCCCGACCCCGACAGCGACCGCCGCCACGACGGATACGACAAGCCGGACCCGGACCGGGATCGTGGCCGCGACGGATACGACGACGGCCGGGACAGTCGGCGGCGCGCGCCCTGGGAAGACGAGTCCGGTGACACCGGCCGGGGCGGCGCCCCCTGGGACGGTGACGTGCGGTGAGCCGGTCCCACGACTTCAGTACCGTCATCCATCTGGACCTGCGGGCCGGGGCCGCGGCGCTGCACAGCCCGTCGGCCGTCCGGGCGAGAGTCGCCCAGGAGTTGGGCCGGGCCGGGCTGCCGGAGCCGGACGACCCGCTGTTCCTGGTGGTCGACACCCCGGCCGGACTCAGCGACCACCAGCTGCAGTACGAGCTGCTCACCGGCTACCGGGCGGTCGGCGAGGTCAGGCTGCTGGTGCTGCTGGTCGGCAGCGCGCCGGGCGCGTTCGCCGGAGCGGAGGGCGGCTTCCAGCCCGACCGCCGACTGCTGCGCCCCTCCGTGCTGCGGGCCACGGGCACCGCGCTGCTGTGGGCCGGCGATCTGCGCTCCGCCCGCACCGCGCTGGAGCAGCCCGAGCCGGACGACCCGGACGCGCTGGCGGTCCTGGTGGACGTCCTGTCCGTTCCGGACGTCTACCGCGCGGTGCTGGAAAACGTCCGGTCGCTGCCCGAGGCCGTCGCCGCGCCCGGCGTACGGCTGCTGGAGCAGGACCTGCCGCCGGAGGTGCGCGACCGGGCCTGGCGTGACGCGCTGGCCCGGTTCGCCGGCGAGGACGCCGAACTGGCCCCGGACGTGCTGCTGACCGCGTCCTCCGGAGCCGACCTGCCGGAGCCGCTGCGCGGCCTGGTGGCGGGCCGCGGCGGCCGGGACCTGGGGCACCGGGAACCGGGCGGTGTGGCCGACGACGCCTACCGTGCCTGCGCGGACGCCCTCGAGTACGCCGAGGAGGCGCTGGCCGGGCTGCGGTCCCTGCCCGGTCTGCTGCGGGCCTCTCGCCGGGAGGCGTTCGAGACCGACGTCGACCAGGCGCGCCAGGCACTCGACAACTACCGCGACCTCGTCGCCACCGCCCTGCGCGGCGGCGGTACGGCACCCTCGGCGGCCGAGTCGGCGACCCGGCTGGCCGCCCTCGGGCTGCGCGTGCCGTCGGCCGAGGGCATGGGTGAGCGGATCGGCGAGGGGCTGCGGGAGTTCGCCCACAAACTGCTGGGCCAGGGGCTCGCCCTGCGGTCGGTGGCCCAGCGCTTCACCGGTCTGGCCGGGCGTGTGGAGCCGCTGCCCGGCTCGGCGCTGCTGCCGAAACTCTCCCCCCACTCCGCCGACGCCGTGGCGCGGCAGACGGCGGGCACGGCGGGCGACACGGTGCCCGGGCTGCCGGTGGCCGGCCCGCTCGCGGCCGCCGGGGCCGGCCTGCTCGGTGCGCTGTGGTGGGGGCCGTTCCTCCCGCTGGCGGCCCTTGTGCCGCTGCTGTTCGTCGGGATGGCGGTCCTCGGCTCGGCCCGGCTGAAGGGCGCGGGACGCACGGGCCGCTGGGGCGTGGCCCCCACGGTCGCGGCGGCCGTCGGCACGGTCGTCGGCGCGGCGGCGGCGTACGCGACCGAACCCCCCGTCTCGCTGGGCACGATCGGCCTGCTGGTGGCTGTCGGTGTCGCGGAGGAGACGGTACGCCGGCTCTGGCGCGCGGCGGCCGCCGCCTGGGCGCCGGGCCACGCGACCGCCGTCCTGCGTCACGCTCTCGACGGCCTGGACGCCCTGCTGGCCGAGGCGGTCCGGGAGCACTGGGCCGTCGAGGAGCGCCTGTACTGCGCCGACGCCGCCCGTTCCGTCGCCGGCATGCTGCGGGCGACGGCGGCCGCGGCCGAGGCGGAGGCGGTGCCGGAGCCGGAGCGGCTGGTGACGGCCGGGGTTTCCGCGCCCTTCGGGGCGCCCGGCGCCGGCACGTCCGACGAGGACCGCTGGCTCGACGACGACATGGACCTGGAGCCGGGCGACGCCTTCACCGACGCCGACGACGGCGACTGGGCGAGCGTGTACGCCTGGGAGGACGAGCCTGCCGAGGCGAAGGGGCGGAGCGGCCGGGAAGGCCCCGCGGTCGGCCCGAAGGACCGCACCGCCAAGGCAGTTGTGCCGCGCTGGCTGGAGCGGGAGAGCGGTGAGGGCGGGCCGGAGCTGGTCGCCACGCTGTCCGCCGACCTGACGGATGCCGCGCTGGAGGCGATGAAGCACTACTGGGGTGCCGTCGAACGCGGCCAGGCCGGCGCCCGCGCCGTCCGGCGCACCGAGGAACGGGTCCGCGAGCTGCTGTCGACGGCCCGCCATCACCTCCAGCACAACGGTGTTCTGGCCCCGCCCCCGTTCGCCGCCGCGCGCCGCGTCCGCGCCACCTCGGCCAACCTGCTCGGCACCGACCCGCAGGGACCGGCCGAACTGGTCGGCGCGGAGGCCGACCGGCAGGCCGTGGTGCAGCTGTCCACACCCGAACAGGGCACGCTGCTCAGCCGCGACCCGGCCGCCGCGAGGTGGCTCAGGTTCGCCCCCAGAGCCGTACGCGACGAGGTCGAGAAGGCCTGGCGGACCAGCGGTTCGGTCCACCCGGAGGAGGTCCTGTGGACGTCGTCGGGCCGGTACGCCGGCCTGGTCCGGCTCACCCCGCTGCGCGTCGGCGTGGTGGAGACCATCCGCCCCCGAGGCGACACGGGACCCGACGGCACGGATCTGGACCGGGCACCGGCCGGGGCCACGCACGACGGGACGGAGACGTACGGCACGACGAACCCGTACGACCGGGCGGAGCCGTACGACCGGACGGAGCCGTACGAGCGAACCGAGCCGTACGAGCGGGCGGATGCGTACGACAGGACCGACCGGGGCGAGCCGGCGGACCCGTACGACCGGACCGCCTCCTACGACGGGACGGCCCCGTACGACCGGACGGAGCCGTACCGGCGGACCGACTCGGACGACGACTGGCTGAGCTCGGGCGACGACTGGCCGGAGAGCGACGCACGAGGGGACGGCGACCGCTGGTGACGAGCACCACGCATTCCCCGCTGCCGGGGCCGGGCGGACCGGCTCCGGACAAACTCGCGTTCACCGTGCCCTCGGGACGGCGGCGCGTCACCCCGGTCCGGGTCGGCCGGGAGTTCCGCCGCGACCGGCTGCTGCCCCAGCTGATCCGCAAGGCCGTGCTGGACGACGAGGGACAGCAGTGCGTGCAGGTACGCCTGAGCGCCAAGGAGGCGGCGAACCCGGCGGCGCGCGCCCTGCTGGACACCGAGGCGGGCACGGCACTGCAGCTGAACCAGCTGCTGTTCGACACCGAGTACGCGACCCTCTTCCCGAGGCTCCTCGGCTACGAGCTGGACACCGCCGAGCCGTACCTGCTGTACGACCCACCGCGCGGCACGCCCGTCGCCCGGATCCATGTGATGTCCGCGACCGACCAGGAGATCTTCACCCGGGACCTGATGCTGGCCCTGTACCTGCTGGAGGGCCAGGGCCTGGTGCCGCGCGGCGTCTCGCCCGGCACCGTGTTCTGGGACGGCGCCAGGGTCCAGCTCTGGGGGCTGGAGTCGGTGACCCGTACCGGGCGGCCGCGGCGGCCGTGGGGCCGGGCGCCCTTCTGCTCGCCCGAACAGCGCCGGGGCGAGGCCCTCGCCGACGCGCGGGACGCGGTGTGGAGCGCGGCCCAGGTCCTCTACCAGCTGGTGACCGGACGGCCGGGGCCCGCCGACCAGCCGCCCGCCGACCTGCGCGACCACCGCAAGCTGGACCAGACGCTGCGGCCCGCCTTCGCACCGCGGGCGGCCGACCGGCCGACGCCCGCCCAGGTCCTCGACCTGGTGGCGCCGGGCACCGCCCGCCGCGTCCGGCTCGCCGTGCCCCCCGACGAGACGCGCCCCCACCACCAGGCCTTCGAGGAGGCGCTGCGGCTCAAACGACAGGCACCTGCGGCCCGCACCCGCACCGAAGCGGGGTCCGAGCAGACCACCGGCGAGGTGCTCTGCCCGTACTGCCTGGAGAGCATCCGGCTCGACCTCACGAAACTGTTCGTCACCGACAGCCGGATGCAGTACCAGCCGCTGGACCTCAAGGGCATCAACAACCCCGTGCGGCGGACGGACATCATGCGCGGCGCCGTCCAGAAGTGCACGGCGGACCCGGAGTTCCCCACGCACTACATCCCGGTGCCCTATCTGACGTACGGCCGCCCGCTGACCGTCGCGATGGTCGGCCAGTCCTCCACCGGCAAGAGTCATCTGCTGACCCAGATGATCGCGGCGATCACCGACGGCGGCCTGGAGCCGTACGGGCTGAAGTGGCAGTCCGTCAATCCTGAGCAGCACGCCCGGTTCATCCGGGACCGGGTGCAGCCGTTGCGCAGCGGCAAGGTCCTGGACCACACCGCGGCGCTGGGCATGGACGACTTCGCCCGCTTCGTGGAATCCCTGCTGATCACCGACGCCCGCGGGCAGGTGCGCCCGGTCGCCTTCTTCGACCTCGGCGGCGAGGACCTCGTACGCACCGACGCGGCACTGCGGTTCCTGCTCGGCGTCGACGCCCTGGTCTTCGTCGTCGACCCGGCCCTCGCCCTGCCGCTGCCGCAGCTGGACCACGCCCGGGAACGCTGGGGTGTGGAGGTCAACCGGGACGGCGACCTCGCCTTCGGCACGGTTCTGGACCGGCTGCCGAAGAACGGCGGGTACGTGGACGTGCCGGCCGCGGTGGTGCTCGGCAAGGCCGACCTCCTCAGGTTCCAGCCGCCGGTCGACCGCTGGCTGAACCGCCCGCCGGCCACCGCCCTCGATCCCGAGCTGATGCGCGAGGAGAGCCGGGACGTCTACGGGCTGCTGCGCCGGCACGCGGGCCCGGCGTGGCTGCGCCCCTTCGACGCGATCCGCCGGTGCACCCTGCACATCGCCTCCGCCACCGGCGGCCAGGAGGACCACGGCCGCTATCCGGCGGGGGCGGGGCCCCGACGGGTGCTGGAGCCGCTGTTGGCCCTGCTGGCCCTGCACGGCCTGATCCACGTCCCGGGCGGCGCCGATGTGCTGGCGGTGGGCGAGGCCCCGGCGCTCGAAGCGGTGCCGTGGGACGAGGCCGGGGAAGCCGGGCCATTCGCGACCTCTGATGGGCCGGAGGAGCCCGACGGATCCGAGGAAGGAGAACCCCGGTGAACGACTTCCAGGACCGGGACTCGGTGCACCAGATCGTCTTCCGCTGGGACGGCAACCACGGCCGCCAGGGCACCGGCATGAACGCCGTCGCCCACTCCTGCGACGCCGCTCGCGCCGAGGAACTGGGCCGGGAGCTGGGCCCGTTGCTGTGGGTGTCCGGCGCGGCGGCCGCCCGGCCGAGCGTCGTGCGCACGCTCTCCCGCGACGACGACGTCCTGCTCGTCCAGCGCTGGCCGACGACGGACCCGGGCGGGCGGCCCAGCACGGTCAGCCATGTGCTGGTCGGGAACCGCACCACCCTGCAGCCCGCGCGCTGCCTCGGGCTCTCGTACGGCGGCTGGCGCAAGCAGGAGCGGGCCGAGCAGGAGTCGGGTCAGCTGGCGAGGTTCGATCTCGCGGACCTGCACGATCTGGCGAGGGGCCGGCTGCCCGGCATGGTGGAGCGGCTGCCGGAGGTCGAGCGCGCGCTGATCCTCGCCGGCGCGGAGCTGCTGCGCGATCCGGGGCAGCGGGTGTCACTGCTGCTGGAGGAGAAGACACCGGAGAGCTGGCCGGACCCGGCCATGGTGCCGCTGGTCTATCTCGGGCTGTTCCTGATCTTCGGGTCCTGGCTGGGCGAGGAGTGGACGTTCGCCACGTACGACACGGTGGACAGCCATCCCCTGCGGCTGATGTCCGTCCCGCGCTGGGAGCCGGACTCGGGCGGGTCCGGCCCGCTGGCCCGGGTCATGGGCCGCCGGCCGGCCACCTTCCAGTTCGAACACAGGGCGGCGGCCCAGCTGGTGGCCCACCTCCTCGCCCACCCGCAGGCGCCTCCCGGCGTCCCCCAGCTGGTCGAGGCGCTCCCCGACGGCGCGGCCCTGGACTGGGAGCACCGCCGCGACCGCCTCAGGAAGATCCTCGGTCCCGACCGCCAGGAACGGAGCCGACCCCGTGAGCGGGAGCGGGAACCGGAACCCGAAGGAGAACGGGAGTCGGTCCCGGAACTGGATCGAGCCGGGGCACCGCTCCAGGGCACGCCCGCCCCGGAGGCATACCCGACGGCTCCGTACGAAGCCCCCCACGAGGCCTCCTACGAAGCTCGGTACGGGCAGCCGTACCACGACACCCACGCCCTCCACCTCCACCAGGACCTGCGCGACCACTCCCACGGCGACGCCATGCGGCGCAGTCTCGTGATGGCGCGGCTGAGCGATCAGCCCGACGAGGTGCTCCTGAACGAGCTGAGCTCCGGCGAACTGCCGCCGGACTCCCTGGACCTGGTGCTCCGGGAGCTGGGCAGACCCGAACGCGTCCACGCACGTCATCCGGAGATGCGGCACGCGCTGTGCGCGGAGGTACTCCGCAACGGTCTGTACTTCAGACCCCAGGGAATGGCCATGGCCGACCGGGCGGCCGAGCTCTTCGCCTGGGCCGTCGCCCCGGTGGCCCGGGACCGGCGCCATCTGACCCAACTGGGCGAGGTGCTGCACCTGATGAGCCGCAGCACCCACCCCACGGCGTTCAACTGGCTCCGGCAGAGCATCATCGAACCGCCGAACGGCCAGGTCCCCGACCTGCCGCCGGAACTGTGGCGGGAACTGCTGCGGGACGCGATGAACCGCAACGGCAGACACCCCACCACGCCCTCACCACCCCGCCCCGCCCAAGCACCCGCAGCCCCGCCCCCACAGCCACCGGACCTCGACCCCGACCCCATCGGCTTCACAGCCCGACTCTCCGACATGATCAACAATCCCAGCTGCTTCATCGCAGGCATCGTCGTCCTGGGAGTCGTACTGGTGGGGCTGGTGCTGATGCTCTTCATCTGAAACGTAGATGGTGGGCCGACGCCGGCCGTTCGGCGTCGGCTCGGCCTCTCCGGTGTCGCGCGGTACCCCTCGGCAGTTGGCCAAGTCGGGTTACCCGCGACCCTCCAGGGAAAGATCCCGAGTGCATCTCAGTGAGTCGGAGGGGGCTGCTCATGAGCGATACACCACGGATGCGTCACGACAGGACAGAGCCGGGGCCGCCGCCCGAGCGCCGCTCCGATCGCTTCAGCGACGATCCCCCTGATCCCCTCGCCTCGCTGCTGGCCAAGGTCAACAAGGGGGAACACATCTCGACTCCCGGGGACAACGCGGGCGGCGAATGCCGCGACCCCCATGACGAGGAATGGCGGGAGCATGATCGCCACGGCCCCTATGCGCAGGGGCGTCGCCGGAAGAACTAGGGCGCGTATCAGGTCGTGATCAGCAGAGCCGTGACGACCCGCCATGACGCAACGGCGGCTCGATGCGCCGCCGGGCGCGGCCGAGAAACGATGTTGCCGTCGCCTGTGATGGTCATTAAGGTCGGTCAGGTGACTGCCGGGTCGGCCATGGGCCACGCACGAGTGAGGTTCCCGGCCTCGGCTTGAGCACGAGGCGGGCAAGAGGCCCGCCCCCCTTCTCCGCGTCTTAGCTCCCGGCGCCCGCATGCGGCGCCCCATTCCAGCGGATCCCAAGACCGGAGACACACCACTGATGTCCTATGACCAGCAGTACCCGCATGAATCCGAGCTGCCGGCGGCCGGCGTCCAGCTCGACCACACCGCCGTCTACGCAAGCGACCGGCATCTGTCCGCCGAGTTCCTCGCCGCGGTCCTGGGCTTGAAGGTCGGCGCCCCGTTCGGGCCGTTCCTGCCCGTCGACCTCGGCAATGGCGTGACGCTCGACTACTACGAGAAGAGGGACGAGCCGATCCAGTCCCAGCACTACGCCTTCCTCGTCCCTGACGAGCAGTTCGACGCTGTTATCGCCCGTCTGGAGGCGGTAGGAGTCACCTACTACGCCGACCCCAGCCACACCGAACCCGGCCGGATCAACCGTCTGTTCGGCGGTCGCGGCGCCTACTTCAAGGACCCGGACGGTCACAACATGGAGGTCATGACTCGGCCTTACGCCCGCCCTTAGGGCGCAACAGGGTCGAGTTTTCGTTGATCAGGCGCTCGACCCTGTTCCTCTCCTCGGCTGCTCAGTTCCCGTGCGGCTCCCGTACGACCGCGACCTCTCCCCCGGCCACCGTGACCGACCCCGGCAGCGGCCTGCCCGTCAGGAGTTCCGCGGCGTCCGCCGCGACCGCGATGTGGGCGGGGCGGTCGGTGTGGTTGATCAGGAAGAGGTAGTCGGCGTCGGGGCCGCGTCGCAGGACGGCCTCGACGCCCTGGGGGGTCGTACGGACCGGTTCCACACCCGCCTCCGCGCGGATGCGCTTCAGCAGGCCCGCCAGGGTCGTCGCGTCGGGCTGTGTGCCGAGGTACCAAGTGGTGCCCCTGCCGAGGGAGTTGCGCGTCACCGCGGAGACGCCGGCGAGCGGGCCGGTCGTGTAGGACTCGACCGTCTCGGCGCCGGCCAGGCGCACGCGCTCCGACCACAGCACTCCCGTACCGCCTCCGCTGAGCCCCACCGACTCCCCCGGCAGCAGCGGGAACAGCTCGTCGGTGCGCACGCCCAGCGCGTCCCGGAACGCGCCCGGGTAACCGCCCAGCCGGACATGGCAGTTCTCGTCGACCGCCCCGCTGTGGAAGCCGACGGCCAGGGTGCCGCCCCGCTCGGCGAAGGCGGTCAGGTTCTCGGCGCCCGCGTCGTCGACCAGGTACAGGCTCGGGGCGAGGACGAGGCGGTACGGCGACAGGTCGGCGTCCGGGCGGACGAAGTCCACGGCCACCCCCGACCGCCACAGCGGCTCGTACCAGGCGCGGACCAGGTCCTCGAAGCGGAGTTCGGCGCTGGGCTGGGAGGGGAGTTCCATGGCCCAGCGGGCGTTCCAGTCCCAGACGACGGCCACCTCGGCGGTGCCGACGCTGCCGCGCACCTCCGCGAGCGCCCGCAGATCCGCGCCGAGCCGGACCACGTCACGCCAGATCCGGCTGTCCGTACCGGCGTGCGGGAGCATCGCCGAGTGCCACTGTTCGGCACCCGCCTTCGACGCGCGCCACTGGAAGTAGGCGATGCCGTCGGCGCCGCGCGCCACATGGGCCAGCGCGTTCCGCCGCAACTCGCCGGGGTTCTTGGCCCGGTTCACGGGCTGCCAGTTCACCGCGCCCGTCGAGTGCTCCATCAGCAGCCAGGGGCCGCCCGCCAGGGAGCGGACCAGGTCGCCGCTGAGCGCGACGTCGATCTCCGACTCGGGGTCGGCGGACTGGAGGTAGTGGTCGTTGGAGACGATGTCCAGCTTCGGGGCCCAGCGCCAGTAGTCCAGCGCGTCGAAGTTGTACATCACCATGAAGTTGGTGGTGGCCGGGATCTCGGGGGCCGCCGCCAGCAGGACCTGCCGCTCCGCCTCGCACAGCGACAGCAGTTCGTCGCTGCAGAAGCGGCGCCAGTCCAGCTGGTGGGTGGGGTTCGGGACGGCGCCCGTGGCGCGGGGCGGGAGGATCTCGTCCCAGTCGTAGTACCACTGGCTCCAAAAGCGCGTCCCCCAGGCGTCGTTGAGCGCTGCGAGGTCGTCCGCGTACCGGCCCCGCAGCCAGCGCCGGAAGGCGGCCGCGCTCTCGTCGCAGTAGCACTCCGCGTTGTGGCAGCCGTACTCGTTGTGGACGTGCCACATCTTCACCGCCGGGTGCTCCGCGTACCGGCGGGCGATCTCCCCCGCCATGCGCAGGGCCGCCTTGCGGTAGGCCGGGCTGCTCGGGCAGAACGTCTGACGGCTGCCGTACGACAGCCTCCTGCCGTCCTTGTCCACGGGCAGCGCCTCGGGGTGGGCGCGGAAGAACCACGCCGGGGGCGCCGCCGTCGGGGTCGCGAGGTCGGCCGCGATGCCGTGGGCGTCCAGCAGGTCGAGGACACGGTCGAGCAGGGAGAAGTCGTACGCCCCCTCCTTCGGCTCCAGCAGCGCCCAGGAGAAGATGCCGACGCTGACCATGGTGACCCCGGCCTCGCGCATCAGGCGCATGTCCTCGGCCCAGACCTCCTCGGGCCACTGCTCGGGGTTGTAGTCGCCGCCGTAGGCGATGCCGGGGACCTTGAGTTCCCGCTTCACTTCCCGCTTCATCGGGCTCCTCCCGACGCCAGCAGACGACGCGTCGTCTCCACGCCCCACTCGTCCAGCGACAGCAGCCGGTCGCTGGACGCCATCAGGCCGCCCGTCGCCTCGACATGCTTGGCCCACTGTTCCCGGGTCTCCACCGCCGGGCGGGCCATCAGGCAGTCGGGGTCGTTGGTCCAGAGGCGGCCGTGCTGCCACTGGCGGCCGGCGCCCGTGAACTCGGCCGGGTCCTGGCCGGGCTGGCTGTAGTCACCGGCCTCGGGGCGGCGGTGCGGGGCCGTGTCGGGGCTGACCCGCATCGCGTCGAACAGGCCGATGGAGGGCAGGATCGGGGCGCCGCAGCCCAGCAGGTAGGCGTCCGCGCCGATCGCCTCGCGGATCAGCTCGATGCCGGAGCGGTACGCCGTCAGCGCGTCCACCTCCGTGTCGTGCCGTACGCCGTCCAGGGCGCCCGCGTAGAGGAAGTCGACCTTGAAGTAGTCGTAGCCCTCGGCGCGCAGCGTGCGGAACACGTCCGTCAGATACGCCGCCGCCTCGGGGTGTGTGGTGTCCAGGACGCGCAGGTCGTGGCCCCAGTTGCGGCCGGCGTGCGTGAAGCCGCCCTCGGGAGTGCGGAGCAGCCACTCGGGGTGATGGGTGGCGAGGTCGCTCGCCGGGTCGACCAGGAAGGGCGCCGTCCAGATGCCCGCCCTGCGGCCCCGTGCGCGGATGGCGTCCGCGATGCCCGCGCGGGAGCGGAAGCGGCCCGAGAGGGTGAGCCAGTCACCGAGGGCCTTCTGGTAGCCGTCGTCGATCTGGACGACGTCGATGGGCAGGTCGAGGGTCTCCATCGCGCGGAGGTTCTCGTGGATGTCGTCCTCGGTGACGGCGGTGAAGTACTCGTACCAGGAGCACCAGACCGTCGGGGCCGGGCGGGGAGCGGACAGCTGGAGGCTGTCGGCCCAGTCGCCCAGCGCCGACTGGACGGTGGCCCCGGTCCACTCCTTCACCGGGCCGTCGGCGCTGACCTCCGCGCGCCCGTCCGCCACGACCAGCCGGATCGACGGCACCTCGCGCGTCGGGTCGACCGCCGCCCACAGGCGGACCGCCGATCCGTCGCCGGGGTCGAGCGCCAGCAGCCCCTCGCCCTGGAACGTGCCCTCGGGCACGGTGACGCCCGGGCGGTAACAGACCGTCGCCCAGTTGTCGTCGGTCGGGCGGTACGGCTGGTCACCGAGGGCGTAGCCGCCGCTGGGGCTCCAGGACTGCCAGCCCTCCTCGTGGACGCGGGCACGGGCCGCGTCCACGGGCACGGAGGCGACAGGGGTGAACGGGTGCTGCACGGTGGTTCTCTTTCGAACGGGGCCGAGGTCAGCCCTTGTTGGCGCCGAGGGTGAGGCCGCTGACGAACTGGCGCTGCAGGAGGAAGTACACGAGCAGGACCGGGACGGCGGTGATGAGGGCGCCGGCGGCGATCAGGTTGGGGTCGGTGAAGTACTGGCCGGAGAGGTTGTTCAGTGCCGAGGTGATCGGCATGTTCTCGCCGGTGGAGATCAGCACGAGGGCCCAGAAGAAGTCGTTGTAGATCCAGATGGACAGCAGGGTGGCCAGGGCGGCCATCGCCGGTTTGCACAGCGGCAGGGTGATCTGCCAGTACAGCCGCCACACGGAGGCGCCGTCGACCAGGGCGGCCTCGGTGAGCTCATGGGGGAGCATCTTCATGTAGTTGGCCAGCACGAAGGCGCAGAACCCGGACTGGAAGGCGACGTGAATCAGCACGAGCCCCAGGGCGGAGTCGTAGAGCTTGCCGCTCATGGTGATGCCGGGCAGGTCGACCAGCAGGTACAGGCGGTACAGGGGGGTGATGATGACCTGCTGGGGGAGCAGGTTGCCGGCGGTGAAGACCAGCAGCAGGGCGATGTTGACGCGGAAGTCGAAGCGGGCGACGTAGAAGGCGACCATCGACGACAGGAACAGGGTCAGCAGCACCGCGGGGACGGCGATGAGCATGGTGTTGCCGAAGTAGTGCGTCATGTCCGACTGGGTGAAGGCGTTCGTGAAGTTCTCGAACGTCAGCTTGTCGGGCCAGGACACATAGCCCTTCTCACTCGTCTCGCCGTAAGGGCGCAGGGCGGCGTAGACGGCCCACAGCAGCGGCGCCAGCCAGGCCAGCGCCGCTCCGGCGAGGAAGAGGTGGAGCAGGATCCGGGCGGGGCGGACGGGCGTGCGCTGCCCCGGCGCACCGGTCGCGAGGGTGGTGGTGCTCATGCGCGCCGCTCCTTCCGGAAGGTCGCGATCAGGTAGGGGATGATCACGGCGAGGGAGATCAGCAGCAGGACGACGGCGATCGCGGAGCCGTATCCGATGCGGCTGGACTCACCGATGATGTTGTTGGTGACCAGGATCGACAGCAGCTCAGTGCCCTCGGCGCCCTTGTTGAACACGAAGACCAGGTCGAAGCAGCGCAGCGCCTCGATGATGGTCACGACCAGCACGATCGTGTTCGTCGGCCGAAGGGTGGGGAAGATGACGTTCTTGAACGTCTGCCACTCGTTGGCGCCGTCCAGGGCGGAGGCCTCGCGCAGGGCGGGGTCGACGCCCTTGAGGCCGGCCAGGTAGAGGATCATCATGTAGCCGGTGTGGCGCCAGGACGCGGCGATCAGGACCGCCCACAGGTTCAGGTCCGGGTCGCCGATCCAGTCGATGTACTTGCCCGGCTCGTTGGCGCCGATGAGGCTGTTGATCAGGCCGGTGTCGGGATTGTAGACGAGCTGCCAGACGAAGCCGATGACGGCCATGGACAGCACGACCGGCAGGAAGAACGCGGTCTGGTAGACGCGGCTGAAGCGGATCTTCTTGTCCAGCTGCACGGCCAGGAACAGGCCCAGCGGGGTGGGGATGAGGATGAGCACGACGAACCAGATGGCGTTGTGCTCGACGGCCGGCCAGAACTGCGGGTTGTTGGTGAACAACTGCGTGAAGTTGTCCAGGCCGACCCACTTGATGGAGTCGAAGCCGATGCCGTCCCAGGAGGTGAAGGCCAGGGCGATGGAGGCCAGGGCGGTGACCCAGACCAGGGCCACGTGCAGGATCGTCGGCAGCCCGGCCATCAGGGCGAGGGTGAGCCGGTCACGGCGGGTCAGCAGCCGACGATGGCCGCTCTGCGCCCGCTTTGCGGAGGACGTCACGCCCGAAGGCGGCACGGCGGCCGCCTCCGGGGACTTGGTGGGGGTCTCGGTCGTCATATCGGTCAGCCGGACGCGAAGATCTGCTTCTTCTGACGCTCGATCGACGACAGGATGCCGTCGATCCCCTTGGGGTCACGGATGAACTTCTGCAGCGCGGGCTGCATCACCGTGGAGGTGAAGTCCGGCCGGGAGTCACGGTCCATGAACTGCGTCAGGCTCTTCGCGCCGGAGATCATGTCGTACGCCTTCTTCTGCAGCGCGGAGTACGAGGACGTGTCCGCCTTGGTGGAGGCGGCGACGACGTTGGGGTCGGACTTGAGGTAGATCTCCTCGGCCGCCGGAGTGCCCAGGTACTCCAGCAGCTTCACCGAACCGGAGTGGTTCTTCTTCGCCTTGGAGAGCATGAAGCCGTCGGTGGGCGCCTCGACGGTGTCCTGGCCGAACTGCGGGTCGATCTCCGGGAAGGCGAAGAAGTCGAGGTCCTCGCGGTCGGCCTCGTTGGTGAACTGCTGGCCCACGAAGGTGCCCAGCAGATACATGCCGGCCTTCTTCGACGCCAGCGTCTGCGCCGCGTCCTGCCAGGTCCGGCCGACGGCGCCGTCCTGGTGGTAGGGCAGGAGCTCGGTCCACAGGTCGAAGACCTTGCGCACCTTGGCGTCGGTCCAGGAGGCCTTGCCGGCCATCAGCTCGACGTGGAAGTCGTAGCCGTTGGCACGGAAGTTGATCTGGTCGAAGGTGCCCATCGCGGGCCAGGCGTCCTTGTCGCCGAAGGCGATCGGGACGAGGCCGTCCTTCTTCATCTGCTTGCACAGGGCGACCAGCTGGTCCCAGGTGGTGGGGACCTCGTAGCCCTTCTCCTTGAAGACGCTCTTCCGGTAGAAGAGCGCCCACGGGTAGGTGTACAGCGGCACGAAGTAGTACTTGCCGTCCTCGCCCTTGCTCAGCTTCTGCATCGCCTCGGGGAAGTTGCCGCTGATCTTCTGCCACACGTCGTCGATCGGGGTGGCCAGGCCCTTGGCCGCGAAGAACTGCATGCGGTACCCGGCGAACCAGTGGAACACGTCGTCCGGCGTGCCCTGCAGATACGAGTTGATCTGCTCCTGGAAGGTGTTGTGGTCCTTGGTGTTCACGTCGACCGTGAGCCCGGACTGCTTCCCGAACGCCGAGTAGATGTCGGCGAACGCCTTCTTCGGCACCGCGTCCGACGCGTTGGAGCCGACCGTGACGGTCTTGGGGTCGCTCGCCGAACCGCTGCCACCGCAGGCGCTCAGCAGCGGGATGCCGGCGCCGAGCAGCGCGGCGCCACCCACGCCGCGCAGCAGCGTGCGACGGCTGGGCGAGGGCAGGGACAGACCGGAGAGGGAGGTGTCGTGCATCTGCGGCTCCTGAGGGCAGGGAACGGCTCTTGGCGGCGCGGTGAAGTCCGTCGTAATCGATCAGAAATCAACTTGACCAAACACAGTGGCGCAATAACAGCCGTATGTCTGGTCATGCGTCAAGAGAGTTCGACCCCCGTTTCGGAAACGTGACCGATATCTCGAACTGGTACAGACCGGAGGGAAGATCGAAGACGCCTGCGGCGAGACACCCTCTACGTGCACACGTGCGCTAGCGGACGACCACAGTCCGGGTCTCGCTCACCTGGTCGACGTCCGACGTCCGCACGGTCACCTTCATCTCCCAGGTCCCGGCGATGGGCAGGTTGAGGAAGCTGTTGCCCCAGTAGCCGCCCTTGTCGGTGAGCCCGGCGTCGAGGGGACCGATGTCCTTGGCCGGGAGGGTGAAGGAGATCCGCAGTTCAGGGACGACGGAGACGCCGCCGTCGGGGCCGTAGACGAGGGCCTCGATCGAGTTGTCGCCGACCCGGCCCGGGTCGAGGGTGATCTGCACCTTGCCGTGGCCGCCGGGGGTGCCGACGTCGAAGGGGACATCGGTGACCGAGGCACCCACCACGGCGGGCGCCTGCGCCGCCGCCTCGGCCTCCGCCCGGCCGGGCAGCGTGCTGGTGAGGATCGTGGTGACCGCCAGGACGACGGCGCCGACGGCGACTTCGGCGAGGACGGAGCGGCGCAGGGCGCGGCGCTGCGGATCCGGGGTGGACGGGCCGCCACTCTGTCGCGTGCCGGTTTGCGGTACTTCAGTTCGCGGTGCGTCGGTCTGCGGGACGTCGGTCCGCGGCGGCTCGGGCAGCGAGGGACCGCCGACCGGCTCCGGAACCCTTTCCGCCTCCCGCACGGCCGTCTCGGCGTCGGCCGTCGCCGTCTCGGCCGTCGCCGGCCGTGCCGTCCAGCGGCGCGACAGGGCCGCCGCGCCGAGGAGCAGGCACACCGCGGCCAGCTTGAGGGTGAGGAGCCTGCCGTACGTCGTGCCGGTGAGCGCGTCCCAGGAGCCGAGGCCGCGCCAGGACTGGTAGACGCCGGTGACGACCAGGACGGTCACGGAAGCGAACGCCAGGCGCGAGAAGCGGGTGACGGCGTCCGGGGTCAGCCGGGCGCGGTACAGCGTGCCGAGCAGGGCCGCGAGGCCGCCCAGCCAGACCGCGGTGGCCAGCAGGTGCAGCGCCGAGGACGTCATCGCCACGGGCACCTGGAGGCCCGCGGAGGCGTGCTCGCCGGCGGCCCAGGTCATCGCGAGGCCCGCGGCGAGGGCGGCGCCGGACCAGCCGTGGCGCTGACGGCGCCTGGACAGCCGTACGAGATAGACGGCGGCCGCGAGGAGGAGGGCGAGGCGGGCCAGCAGAACCGCTCCGGGGCGGCTGGACAAGGTACGCGTGAGGGACTCGACGCTCACAGCCCCCAGCGGCCCCTCCCCCGTCTCGTACGGGGCGCGCAACACCAGCAGGACCAGGGTGGCGCCGAAGAGAGCCCACCAGCCCGTCCTCAGCAGCCGCGCGAGCACGGGGGCGTCCGGCGGCCGGCACACCGCCATGAAGGTCGCCGTGCCGATGAGCAGGGCGGCGGCGAGGTAGGCGAGGTAGCGGGCGATGTTGTAGAGGCCCTCGGTCACCGGGTCCTCGGTGGGACCGGGGTCGACGGTGGCCGTGGTGAGGGAGGGTTTGCCGACGGAGAAGGTGAAGGCACCCGACACCGGGTGGCTGTCCGCGGACACCACCCGCCAGGCGACGGTGTACGTCCCCTGGGCCAGCTTCCCGGGCAACGCCACCCGCGCGGTGTCTCCCCCGCTCTGCGCATGCTGCGGCTCGCCCGTACGCAGCCGGCGGCCGTCGGGATCGAGCACACGGAACGAATCGTCGAGCAGCCCGACGGACTCCGTGAAGGTCAGGGTGAGGTGGCGGGGGGCCGACTTGAGGACGGTTCCGTCCTCGGGGTCGGTGGCACGGAGGGCTGCGTGGGCCGACGCGGGGCCTGTGCCGCCGAGGAGGAACAGGACCAGCAGGGTGCCCAGCAGCACCAGCCGTCGAAGTCGCCGCGAGCGGATTCGGCGCCGCGGTACTCGTCGCTCATCGCACCCCACGTCAGTCACATCTCCGTCGTCGGACTTGCCGCCTCGGGGACATGTACGGATGCGAAGCGTGCCACGCTCACCCTCTCACCCCGCTCACCTCGAACCAGAGCAGCTTCCCGGCCCGCCGGTCGAAGGCGCCGTCGCCGTCACCGAGGGACACGCCGCCCCAGCAGTCGGCGTACTCCTGTACGAGGCGCAGACCGCGGCCACCGTCGCCGTCCGGCGGGGCGAGCGGGACGTGGTCGTGGGGCGGTCGGCCGAAGGGCGCGGGAATGCGGGGGTGACTGTCCCAGACCCCGACGCGCAGACGTCCGTCGGCGAGCGCGGTCAGGCGGAGGGACGCCGGGCCGTTGGTGTGCAGGTAGGCGTTCGTCACCATCTCGGAGATCAGCAGCTCGACGGTGTCGAGGACTTCGGGCCTGCCGTGGCTGTTGAGCACCGACCGTACGGTCATACGTGCGACCCGAGCGCCGCGCCGCGGCCAGACAGGAGGCCCCTTGCCACCCGCCAGCACACCCACCCTGCGACAACGGCGTCTGGGGGCTGAACTGCGCAAACTTCGCGAGCGAGCGGGGCTGACGGCTACCGGCGCGGCCGCAAGGCTCGGCGTCAACCAAGGGCGGGTCAGCATGATCGAGACAGGGCGCAGCCCCCTCAGCGCCGACCGCGTCCGCTCACTCGCACGCGCCTACGACTGCGGCGACCCTCACCTCGTCGATGCCCTTGCCTCGATGGCGCAACGCCAGACGCGCGGCTGGTGGGACAGCTACCGCGACCACCTGCCGGTCGGCCTCATAGACCTCGCCGAGCTGGAACACCACGCGGCAGCCCTGCGCGTCGCCTTGGTCATTCACATCCCCGCCCTGCTCCAGACCACCGACCACGCTCGCGCTCTCTTCAAGGAGGCGGTTCCTGAACTACGGCAGTACGAGATCGAGCACCGCGTCAGCCACCGGATCAAGCGACAGGGAATCCTCCACCGCGAGGACCCGCCCCCGTACACGGCCGTCATCCACGAGTGCGCACTGCACATGGGATACGGCGGCCCCGCCACCGTGCGCGCTCAGCTCCAGCACCTTCTGGACATGAGCGAGCTGGACCACGTCACCGTGAGAGTCATCCCGTTCGGCAAGGGCTCCTTTCCCGGCACAGGACAGTCCGTCGACTATCTGGCGGGGCCGGTTCCACAGCTCGACACTGTTCAACTGGACACCCACCACGGCTGCGACTTCCTGGACGCCGAGGCCCAGCTGGAGAAGTACCGCCTCGTTCTCGACCGCATGGAGGCGAACGCCCTCAAACCCGCAGAGTCCCGTGACCTGATCCACCGAATCGCCCAGACCGTCTGAGGAAACCGTGTCCCAACTCCACTGGAAGAAGTCCAGTTACAGCCCCGACGCCTCGAACTGCGTCGAAATAGCCACCACCCCCACCACCATCCACATCCGCGACTCCAAGAACCCCAACGGCCCCCACTTCACCCTTCGGCCCGCTGCCTGGACGGCCTTCCTCTCGCAAACGGCGACCGCGAGGCGGTGATCCGCATGCAAATTCTCGTAAGTTCCTGGCCCGGCGTTCGCGGCAGCATCATCCTGGCCACGAGACCGTGATCGAGATCCCGAAGCGCATGGTGCAGTTCCTCCCGGAGGTGAAGAGAGGTGGCGGAGCCGACGCTTGAGGACCGGCTGCGGCGCTGCAGCCGGTCGGCCGTTCATCTGGAGATGCGCGACGGCTACATGCGCTCCGACCCTCGGTTCGTCGCCTGGCAGAACGGTGTCCGTGACGATCCCGTCGACAGTGCCCCGGAGCGGCGGCCATGGCTTCGGCTCGTCGCCGACCTCGTAGCCCAAGGGGTTGAGGTACGCAGGGCCAGGATCGTGTCGGAACCCGTGTCGGACTACGTCCGATTCGAGCACCACCTGACCAGCCCCAACGTGAAGGCAGGCGAGCAGGTGCGCTGGCTGCCGCGTCGTCACGCATCCGGGCTGGCCCTGCCCGGCAACGACTTCTGGCTCTTCGACGACGGCTCGGTGGTCTTCCATCACTTCGCCGGTGATGGCGAACTCGCACCACAAGAGGAGGAGTTCACCGACGATCCGGGCATCGTGAAGCTGTGTGCGGACGCCTTCGAGGCCGTCTGGGCTCTGGCAGTGCCACACGCCGACTTCAAATTCGTCTGATCCAGGATCCCGACGTAACACGGAGCGCCCTTGTCACGTCAGCGACGCCACCGCATCCGCTATCAGGGAGCGTGCTGCCGCTCCCCGTACGGCTCCCTGTGACAACCGCTCAAAGGCTCGGGTGTACAGCTCGACCTGACTGGGCTCCGTGAGCGCGGAAGCAGCATCCAAGGTGTCCGCATGCACCCTTATGTCGTCGAAGACAGTGAAGGTGGGCATGGGCCACACAGTCCGTTGCGCCGAAAACGGGACGATGCCCACGGCAACGTTCTGCAGATCCATGACCCCCAGCAAGTGGCCAAGCTGCGCCGCCATGGCCTCGGCGCTGCACAGCCGGTACCACGGCG
Organism: Streptomyces sp. NPDC049627; assembly: GCF_044465645.1. NCBI lineage: Bacteria > Bacillati > Actinomycetota > Actinomycetes > Kitasatosporales > Streptomycetaceae > Streptomyces > Streptomyces sp. NPDC049627. Next base: position 140,378 of record NZ_JBITLW010000002.1, read on the forward strand.
ATGGACGACAAGAGGGCGGTGGCGTATGCGGGTGTCTGGAGGAACCCAGGGATCACGTCAGAGACGTAGACGCGGAACATCTTGGTTTGCTGGTACAGGTCGACCACAGACTCTTGTAGACGGCGCAGGCCACTCCGCTGGAGTCGTCGCCACTGCACATAAGCGTCAGCAGACTGCCTGTTTGCCGCGATCAAGTCGGGAACTTGGTCCTCAGCGGCGCAGGCCCGGCACCACGCTTTGATGTCCGCGTCAGAGGGAGGGGTCCGGGCGTTCTCGATTCGGGACGACTTCGACTCCGACCAGCCGCACCTGACAGCCAGCTCCCGCCCGGTGATCCCGGCATCCTTCCGTACCTCGCGCAGACGGCCGGCGAGATCTTCGCGGGCCTTCTGAACGCGTGAAGAGGGGTGTGGGGGCATGGAGCCGGCCTTCGTCAGATCTCGTACAAGTGGTGCGGGACCGCTCGCTCCCAGACCGCCTCGAAGGCAGTGGAACACAGCTTCACGGCCTCCGGGTCTGCCGTGATCTCGTCCTCGACCACCACTCCGTCACCGGAGAAGTGGTGCACCCGCAGCAGTGCACCGTCGAACAGCCAGAAGTCGTTTCCCGGCAGGGGGATGCTTGTGGCCCGCCGCCGTGGGAGCCACCGGACCTCCTCGCCCGCCGTGATGTTGGCGTGAGTGACGTAGTGCTCCCAGCGGATGTACTCCGACACGGGCTCGGATACCACCCGGGCCCGGCGGACCGTGACGCCCCGGGCCACGGCGTCCGCGATCAGTTGATGAAAGGGATGCCACCAGGCTTCGCGGTCCTCCCAGTCCAGCCGTTCACCCCGCTTCCATGCCTCGAACCGGTCTGTCGAGGCGTAGGAGTCGCGCAGTTCCAGGTGAACGGCAGACCGTTCGCACTGGCCAAGCAGCTCAGCGAAGCTGGGCACGCTCGACGGCATCACACGCCTCCCTGATCATTGGGATCATCCGGGCCGGAATCCTGACGATGGCTTCGCTGTCAGGCACCGGGCCGATCGCGGGGCTGCTTGCCTCGCACTCCGTCTGAGTCTCGGCGCTGGGCTTCCACCCCTGCAACAAGATCTCCTGAGCTGCCGCGTCCGCCCACACGGTAGGGCAGTGGTCCAGGTCGGTGTCGGGGTCGATTCCCACGAACTCTACGGCCATGGCCGGCTCCCTTGTTCGGGTGCTTGCTCGGGCTTGCATCAGCTTCATTGAACTGCCTGAACAGCGTCAGAACCACTGCCACAAGGCACATCGACATGCAAGCTCATGCAAGTCTGTAGAGCCGTGGACGACCCGGCTCCTAGCGTCCTTGCATCACGCAGATGAGCCGGGAGGAAGCAATGCCGCAGAAGCCGCAGGACTACCACCTGACCGAGCTACCGGCCGAGCCCCCCACCACACCTGGCTGCTCCAGCTGCCTGTCCCTCTCGGTCAGCAGAGAGAACGCCCGCTCCAGAGGTGACTACAGCGCCGTATCTGACGCGAACGTGGAGCTGCGCCAGCACCACGCAGAGGCGCACGCCGCATGAGCAGGGAAACCTACGCGCAACTCTTCTCCGAGCGCCCCTTGATGACGCTACGGGTGTCGCGAGACTCCGGGCGGACGTGGGGCTCTGAGCGGACCGTGTTCGCCACGGACGACCTCCCGCCCCTGATGACCAACCAGTGGCCGCCCTGCCAGTGCCGACACTGCGCCAAGTCCGGCAAGTGCTGCAGCAGCTGAGGTGAGCCACATTTCCCTTGAACTCCCGCCCGACCCGGGCGGCGGCGGTCAGCCATGGCCGCGATCAGTTGAGCAGGAAGGTGCAGTGATGCAGAACGGAACCGACCTGTACGCACTCGCCATCAACGGGGCCTCCTTCGTGAAGGCATGCGGCGGCCCCTGCACCGAGGGATGCGTGACCCTGGCCCGGATCGGCGACGACGCCTGGGCCCTCGGTGACAGCAAGCGGCCCGGCGCCCCGCCGCTCCGCTTCACCACGGAGGAACTGGACGCGGCCGGCATCGACCCGGCCCGCTTCGGCCTGAACGTCTGGCCCTCCCCCCGCCGGCCGGGCCGGACCCATCCCTGTCCCCGGCTCCGGCCCGGCCGGCACCTCTCGAACGGGAACCACTGGTGCACCACCACGGCTATCTCTGGACCGGCCCCAAGGAGCGCTTCGACAACGAGGCCCTACGACGGCCTCCGCACCCTGAACCTCCACCCCCACCGGCCCCCAACGACCCCACAGGAGAACGCCAGCTCCAGCGCTACCGTGAAGTGGCGGCAGAGTTTCCGACCTCCGATCTGCCGCCACTGGAGACGGCGTACTGGCTCGTCAAGCCGCGCTCGCTGATTCGCGGTACGTGGGACGAGGCCAAGGAAGCGGCGGCCTGGCTCGGGGAGCGGCTGGCCGAGTACGCGCATCGGTTCGCGTACGAGAAGGACCGTGAAACCGGTCGCCTGCGCCGACTGGTCCACTCCGCCGCCGAACGGCTCGTCACGGGAGCCGACGTGTCGTACGGCTTCTACCTCGAACGCCCCGCCTACCTGTCACTGGCCGTGGTGACCTGCTCCCCGAACCGCTCGATGCCCACCCTGTCGTGTCCCCTCACCACGTCGGCCGTGCCGACACCCCACCGTCCACCACCAGATCGTGTCCCGTGACCCACGAAGCCAGCCCCGACGCCAGGAACACGCACGCGTCCCCCACGTCCTCCGGACGCCCCAGCCTCCCGGCCGGCGCCGCCCGTTCCCACCGCCGCACGCCCTCCGGCCAGGCCTCCGCCAGCCCTTCCCGGTCGATCAGCCCGGGCGAGACCGTGTTGACGCGGATGCCGTAGGGGCCGTACTCCAGGGCGGCCGAACGGGCATGCATCACCACCGCCGCCTTGGACGCCGAGTAGTGCGCGTGCAGCGGCGCCGGCCGGGACGCCTCGATGGAGGCGATGTGGGTCACCGCCCCGCCCTCACCCTGCTCCCGCATGACCTCGACCGCCGCCTGCGTGCACGCGAACACGCTCGACAGGTTGGTGTCCACGACCGCCCGCCAGTCCGCCGCGGTCATGCCGGGCAGCTCCCGCGTCGGCTGCACCCCGGCGTTGTTGACCAGCGCGGTCAGGCGCCCGCCGCCCCACTCGGCGGCCTCCCCCACCACCCGCCGGCACGCGTCCTCGTCGGTCAGATCGCCCCGCACGACCACGGCCCGCCCACCCGACTCCCGGATACGGGACGCCACTGCACCCGCCGCCTCCACCGCCGTACGGCAATGCAGGACGACCGCCGCCCCCTCCTCGGCGAACCGCGTCGCGATCCCCCGCCCGATGCCGCCGCCCGCGCCCGTGATCAGGGCGACCTGTCCTTCGAGGAGTCCGAGTCCGCTCATGGGCGGCACAGTGCAGCGATACGGGCGGCTTCGGAGGGGTAGCGCGCCGTCAGCTCCGCCGGGTCGCCGTGCTCGTAGCCCTCGTACGTGAAGCCCGGCGCCATCGTGCAGCCGAAGAAGGTCCAGGAGCCGCCCGCTACGACCCGCGCACCCATCCAGGTTCCGGCGGGGACGGTCAGCTGGATGTGGTGGCCGTGCAGTATGCCGGGGCCGAGCACGGCGGTGCGGGAGGCGCCGTCGGGGGCGAGGAGGAGCAGTTCCAGGGGGTCGCCCAGGTAGAAGTGCCAGACCTCGTCGGACGGCAGACGGTGCAGGGCCGAGAAGTCGTCCGACGTCAACAGGGCCACTATCGCCGTGCCCTCCGGCCGCCCGTCGGCGAGCTCCGGTCCCGCCCAGGTCTGCCGGAACAGCCCGCCCTCGCGCGGGATCGGCTCCAGTGCGTAGTGCGCGACGAGGTCGTCCGGGGTCACACCGAAAAGGCTACCTCCCGTGCCAGGAAGGCGAGTTGGGCGTCCTTCCGCGGGATGTACACCTCCGGCAGGTCGACCTCCGGCAGCACCACCGCCGGGCCCGCCATGAAGCCCTGCTTGAGGAAGCGGGCGATGGCCTTCTCGTTGCGCACGTCGGGGTCGACGACCACCCGCTGCCGGTCCAGGATCTGGAAGACGTACGACGTGATGACGGTCAGGAGCGCCGACGTCCAGCCGGGCTGCGTCCCCTGCGGGCCGACCGGTGCGAGCAGCAGGTGGACGCCGATGTCTCCGGGACGGACGTCGTAGCACTCGCCGACGCGGTCGGCCTCCGGCTCGTACGTCTGGAGGAGCGCGACCGGATCGCCGTCGCGCAGGACCAGGAAGGCGTGATGGGTGTCGAGGGTGTCCATGTGGGCGTAGATGTCGGCCACTTGCTCCCTGGTGAGGCCGTTCATGCCCCAGAAGGAGGCCCGCTCCTCGCTGACCCAGCCGTGCACGACCTCGGCGTCGGCCCGCGGATCGAGGGGCCGGATGCGAACGGTGCCGAGGCCGTCGACGGCCTGTTCGTGGACGGGTTGGGGGACGGGTTCGCGTACGGGTTCGTGGGCGATCGTCGGCTCCGGCTCAGACATCTGACTCCTTCTCGAACTGGGTGAAATCGGTGAGGACCGGGACCAATTCTCCCCTCAGCCACAAGGGGAGTTGGTCGCGGTGGTGGGCCGAACCGGGGATGCCGGAGGAGCCGAGCGGGACCACCCAGAGGCCGGCCTCGCGGTCGGCCAGGTCCCAGACGTAGCGGGCGGCGGGTCCGCGCGTGCTCAGGTCGGTGAGGCCGGGGACGGCGGAGGTGCACAGGACGCAGTCGTGGTCGCCGGAGAGGCCGGGTGCGTCGTACGACGGGTCGGGGAGCGCCCGCCAGGGGGCGAGGCGGTGGGCGTCGCCCCAGGTTCCGGTGGGCTGCCCGGCGGCCACCTCCTCGACCGCCGCGCGGACGGTGTCGGCGCGGTCGATGCCGTACGACTCCTCGGCGCGCAGGAGGTGTTCGAGGGCGAAGCCGATGCGCGGCAGCAGGGCCAGCCAGGGGAGGAGGACCTCCGGGTAGGCGGGCGGTGCGGACAGGGCGGCGAAGGCCGGGTGTGCGGCGAGTCGTCGTACGACCGCCGCGCGCACCGCCGCGTACCGGGCGGCGGCCTCGCTGCCCGCGTCCATGCGGCGGTCCCAGGCCAGGAGGGTCTGCCGGATGCGGTCGGCCTCGGGGGTGAGGGTGCCGGCGGCGCGCAGGAGCTCCAACAGGGGCTCCGCGGAGGCCAGTCGGGTGTCCATGTGGATCGCCGGCATGTCGGCGGCCGACCAACGCTCCTTCTCCCCCAGCAGCTCCGTGATGCGGTCGGCGCGATGGGGCGGGGCGAACTCGACGCCGAGCGGGGCGGCGAGTCCGCGCTGGTTGGCCATGGCGGCGATACCGTCGGTGAGCCCGCCGCGGGGCGTCTCGTGCCAGCCCTGCCAGTCGTGCCCCGGCTCCCAGGCGGCCACGAGCCGCACCCGGTTGGCCTCCGCCCGCACCGGCACCTTCCCGGCCACGCGGTGCAGCAGGCCCCCCTCGGTGTCGGCGGCCTGGACGACGTTGACGGGCTCGGCCCACAGCTCGACGGCACGGTCGACGTCGGCGACCCGGCGGGCGCGCAGGAGGGGGAGGAGGGCGCTGAAGCCGAGGTCCGCGGTGACGCGGGGCGGGTAACGGAGGGAGACGGCGGCGGACGTCTCCGCCATCCCGCTCTCCAGCCCCTCCGCCACCCCGCTCTCCAGCCCCTCCGGCCCCCCGATGATCACGGGCCCTCGTTCCGTCTCGATCACCTCGACCTCGACCGGCTCCTCTCCCGCGACCTCCACGGCCTCGGTGTGCCGCGTGACCCGCCGCCACACCCCGTCCGGGCCGAGGGCCTCCACTCCCGCCCCCGTCCGCCGCAGCCGCTCCCGGTACAGGTCCTGGTAGTCGGCCATGGCATTGGTGATGGCCCAGGCGACGGTGCCGGTGTGCCCGAAGTGGGCGATGCCCGGGATGCCCGGGGCGGCGAGGCCGACGACGTCGAACTCGGGGCAGGACAGGTGGATCTGCTGGTAGACCCCGGGCTCCTCGATGAACCGATGGGGGTCCCCCGCGATGACCGCGTGCCCGGTGACGGTCCGTTCCCCGCTCAGGAGCCAGCCGTTGCTGCCGGAGGTGCCGGGCCCGTCGGTGGCGAACAGCCCCACCGCGTCCGCGCCGAGATGCCGGACGACCTGCTCGCGCCAGAGCTTGGCCGGGAAGCCGGCGAAGAGGATGTGGATGCCGAGCCAGACACCGAGCGGAGTCCAGGGCTCCCACCGGCCGGGGACGAGCCCGGTCCGCGCGAACTCCGGCGTACCACCAGCCCCTTCGGCCAGCCCTTCGTTCACCCCGTCGACATACGCCCGCACCCACTCCGCGGTCTCCGCATCCCGGCCCTCCAACTCGGCGAAGCAGCGTCTGGCCGTGTCGTCCAGTCGGGCCCGTCTGACGAACCGGTCCCAGGGCAGGGCCTCGGCGCCGAGGAAGGACGCGGACGTGCCCTGGGACCGGTGCCGCTCCACCTCCAGCTGCCAGGCGCGGTCGAGGGCGGTGACGCGGCCCTGCACACGGGCGAGTTCTGTCACCCCGTCCGCGCGCAGATGCGGAATGCCCCAGGCATCACGGAAGATCTCGCCGGTCACCTGTACCCCTCCTTTGCTTTAGGTTAGCCTTGCCTAAGTCATTGGTGCGGGAATCGTACGTGAAGGGTGAACAAGCCATGGGGCAGGGGCACGGCTGGGAGGGCGCGGTCCTGAAGCTGCTGCGCGCGAAGGACTTCGCCTTCACGGTGACGGACGCCGAGGACGTCACTCCGCACTACCGCCGGGTCCACTTCACCGACGGCGGCATGCTGGCGGCGACCGGCGTCCACCCCACGATGTGGGTGCGCCTGTGGTTCGACAACGCGGGCAAGCCCCACCAGCGCGCCTACACCCTGGTCGACCCGGACCCCGCGGCCGGCACCTTCAGCCTGGAGTTCGCGCTGCACGAGGGCTGCGCCAGCGACTGGGCACGCGCGGCCAAGCCCGGCGACGCGATCGAGGCGACCGTCCACGGCACGGGCTTCACCGACCCCGACCCCGCCCCCTCCCACGTCTTCGCCGTCGCCGACCCCGCCTCCCTCCCCGCCCTCAACTCCCTCCTCACCGCCCTGGACTCCGCCCCCGCGACGGTGTGGTTCGAGGGCGAGCGGGACGGCCTCCCCTTCCGCACCGGCCCCGGCCACCACGACATACGCACGCTCCCGAGGCGCGAGGCGGGGGCCCACCTGGTGGCCGAGGTGAAGGAGGCCCTGCCCGGCCTCCTCGACGGCACCCCGGACCCGTACATCTGGATCGCCTGCGACACGGCGACGACCCGGGCCCTCACGTCGTACATCCGCAAGGAGCTGGGCGTACCGAAGCAGCGGGTGAACGCGCTGGGGTACTGGCGCCCCTGACCCGGCCCACGGCTGCGGGGTGGGGGACGAGGGGGCATGATCGGGCCATGGACGTCACCCTTCACCTCGCCCAGGACCCCGAGGCCGACGCACTCCTCGGCCGCAGCCCGCTCGCCGCGCTGGTCGGCATGCTGCTGGACCAGCAGGTGCCGATGGAGTGGGCGTTCAAGGGGCCCCGTACGATCGCCGACCGGCTCGGCGCCGACGACCTGGACGCGCACGACATCGCCGCCCAGGACCCGGAGGCGTTCTCGGCCCTGCTCTCCGAGAAGCCGGCCGTGCACCGCTACCCGGGCTCCATGGCCAAGCGGATCCAGCAGCTGTGCCAGCACCTCGTCGAGCACTACGACGGTGACGCCGAGCGCGTCTGGAAGGGCGTCGACGACGGGCGGGAGCTGCTGCGCCGACTGCAGGAACTCCCCGGCTTCGGCAAGCAGAAGGCCCAGATCTTCCTCGCCCTGCTGGGCAAGCAGCTCGGCGTCCGCCCCAAGGGCTGGCAGGAGGCCGCGGGCTCCTACGGCGAACCGAAGTCCTTCCGCTCCGTCGCCGACATCACGGGGCCCGAGTCGCTGGCCAAGGTGCGAGCACACAAGCAGGAGATGAAGGCGGCGGCGAAGGCAGCGCGCAAGTAGGAGTAAGCAACCAGCGCCGGACCACTGTCGGTGCCGTCGGCTTGTTGCCTGCCCGGCGTGGGGGCTGGGCGGGGTGGGCTCGCTCGTCCGCGCTGGCGGGGTGCCGCTGCGCCCACCCGTGCCGCCCCAGCGGCACGACTGCCCGCAGCTAGGCGGGCACAACAGCCGGTAGCCCCCCCCCCGCACCCGCGGTCGCCCGCGGCGGGCAGGGGCCGTGCCGGGGGGTGTCCGCCCGCAGCGGCGGGCGTCAACACACAGCACCTCTTGAGCCCCGGCAACCGCCCGACCGAGGACGGACACCCCCCGGCACGGCCCCGCCCCACACCGCCCTCAGGCGCTACGCGAACCCCCACCCACCCCGCACAGGCCGCCGCAGGCATCCCGCCCACCCGCCGGACGCACCCGTCATTCGAGTGGCCCGCCCCCAATGGCGCCGCAAGCCGCCCCGTTCGCAGCATGGACCATGAGCGAGGCACCGACCGGCTCTCCCTGGGGCCGGGACTACGACGACCGCCGGGTCCACTCCGGCCATCCACCCGGGCCCGGCATGCCCCACGAGCCCGAGCCTCCCCTCGAAGGCGCCCTGCACGCCCTGTCCCGAGCCGCCTGGCAGGTCGTGCTGGTCACCGGCGTCGCCTCCCTGGTCCTGGGCATCCTGATCCTCGTATGGCCGGACGTCTCGCTCTTCGTCTCCGGCGTCCTGTTCGGCCTCTACCTCCTCATCAGCGGCGTCTTCCAGCTGATCGCCGCCTTCGGCACGCACAAGACGACCTCGCTGCGCGTGCTGGCCTTCATCAGCGGCAGCCTGTCGATCATCCTCGGCCTGTTCTGCTTCCGCCGCCCGATGCAGTCGATCCTGCTGCTCGCCCTGTGGATCGGCATCGGCTGGCTGATCCGCGGCATCACCCAGACCCTGGCCGCCGCCTCCGACCGTTCCATGCCGGCCCGCGGCTGGCAGATCTTCCTCGGCGTCGTCACCACCGTCGGCGGCATCGTGCTGATCGACGCCCCGATCGAGTCGATCACCGTGCTCACGCTGCTCGCCGGCTGGTGGCTGGTGGCGGTCGGCGCCGTGGAGATCGTCACCGGGATCCGGATGCGCAAACGGGCCCGCGAGATCCCGCACGAACTGTGACACGCGCCCCGCACCCCTACGCCGAGCGGGCGGATCTCCCGCCCGACGCGATGAACGCCGTACGGCCACCGGGGAGATGACCTCCCGTGAGCAGCGCGCGAAGCTTCCCCCGCAGCCGTACCTGGCTGCGCGTCCTCGTGCTGCTGCTCGCCCTCCTGGTGCCGGGCGCCCACGCCCAGGTGCACGCCCTGCCCGCCGTGGCCGAGGTCTCCGGCGAGGCCGCCGAGCAGGACGTCCTGGACACGGTCCTGCGGCCACCGGCCCGCACCGACCGGCGAAGCCCCGTACGGCTGCTTCCCGCACCCGTGCCCGCGCCGAAGCAGGCGCCCGGCGACCCGGCGTGCCACCCCCGTTCCGCGCCGCCGCGGCCGCCCTACGTCCCGCACATCCTGCGCACTGTGGTCCTGCGCTGCTGACAGACCCCGGCAACGAGGTCAGTCAGTACGACACGAGGAGCACAGCCATGCCCACCGACCCCTATGCGGTCCTGCGCGCCCTGCTGCGCGCGGAGGCCGTACGCAACACACCGAAACCTCAGGTGAAGCAGGAGAAGCCGCAGCAGCCCCCGAAGGAGCGGGAGCGCGGCTGACACCGGCGCGGCGGAGGCACGACTCCCACCGGAGCAACGGCCTCCGCCGCACCGCCCCGAGGGCCGTCCGGGTGATCTCGTACGCCGACTCCCCCTCCACAGCGTGTGCATACGACCCGCCGAGCACAGCCCCCGTCACGAGACGTGGATGGCGGCCCCTCCAGGGCCAACCGGCTTCCGTTCGGGCCCGTTCCGGCTTCCGATCCGGCCACGGTTCCCTCACACCTCGCCGCTTCGCACCGGTCTGCGACACTTTTTCCAGCGCTGCACTCCGTCGCCATGGCTGCGCCCGGAACGTCAGGACCGGTAGGCTTTCCGTGTGATCTTCAAGCGCATCGGAAACGGCCGGCCGTACCCCGACCACGGCCGGGAAAGCACCCGGCAGTGGGCGGACGTCGCGCCGCGCCCGGTCCGCCTCGATCAGCTCGTGACGACCAAGGGCCAGCTCGATCTGGAAACCCTGCTCGCCGAGGACTCGACGTTCTACGGCGACCTCTTCGCGCACGTCGTGAAGTGGCAGGGCGACCTGTATCTGGAGGACGGCCTGCACCGCGCGGTGCGTGCGGCACTGCAGCAGCGTCAAGTGCTGCACGCGAGAGTCCTGGAACTGGACTGACCCCGGGCCGCGCCCCGGCAGGTCGACCTGTTGCCCCTTTTGGGTTGGACTGAGCGGCATCGAATGATCATCTAGTAGGCATCGCCGCTCGGGCGCACTACGCTGCGCCCCATGAGCATGCTGACTCCCCCGGGCATGGGCGGCCAGTACCGAATTCGGGGGAACAAGTACCCGCGAATGCGCCGGCCCCGGCGACGCGGCAGGCTCGTCGTCATGGCCGTCGCCTCCGTCGCCGTACTCGGCATGATGGGCTGGGGCACGCTGCAGCTCATCGACGTCTTCACCGGCAACGGCGGAAAGGCTTCTGCAGTCGGCCCGAAGTCCGACTGCTCGACCGGGGCGACCCCCTCGGCCACCGCCGCGGTTCGCCTGCCCGAGCCGGGCGGCATCACCGTCAACGTCTTCAACGCCACCACCCGCAGCGGGCTCGCCAAGCAGACGGCGGACGAGCTGAAGAAGCGGGGCTTCAAGATCGGTGACGTGGGCAACGCGACCGAGAAGTTCGACAAGAAGGTCAAGGGCACGGGGATACTCCTCGGCCCGACCACGTCCGAGAACACCTCACTGCCGGTCCTCGCCGCGCAGCTCGCCTCCGTGGAACGCCGGGCGGATGCGTCCCGCAAGGGCAGCGACGTCGACCTGATCCTCGGCAACGGGTTCAAGAACCTCACGAGCAAGGCGGACGCCGACAAGGCGCTGGCCGCGCTGGCCGCGCCGAAGCCGACGTCCACGTCGTCGAAGCAGAGCTGCTGAGAAGGCAGCGCCGTCGCGCCGCAGGGGTGCGGTTGTGTCGCGGCTGCGGGTCCGTTGTGGCTGGTCGCGCAGTTCCCCGCGGCCCTTGGGGGGCGTTCCCCCGGCCCCTACTCGGCCGCGCCGTAAAGCCGATCCCCGGCGTCTCCCAGGCCCGGCACGATGTACCCGTGCTCGTTCAGGTGGTCGTCAACCGCCGCCGTCACCACCGTCACCGGCGTCCCCGCCAGCTCCCGCTCCATCAGCTCGACACCCTCGGGCGCGGCAAGCAGCACCACGGCCGTGACATCGTCGGCACCCCGCTTGATGAGCTCCTGGATCGCCGCGACCAGCGTCCCGCCCGTCGCGAGCATCGGGTCCAGGACGTACACCTGGCGCCCGGAGAGGTCCTCCGGCATGCGCGTGGCATACGTGGAGGCCTCGAGCGTCTCCTCGTTGCGGATCATGCCCAGGAAGCCCACCTCGGCCGTCGGCAGCAGCCGGACCATGCCGTCCAGCATGCCGAGGCCGGCCCGCAGGATCGGCACGACCAGGGGGCGGGGACGGGACAGCTTGACGCCGGTGGTGCGGGCGACCGGAGTCTCGATGTCGATCGCCTCCGTGCGCACGTCCCGCGTGGCCTCGTAGGCGAGCAGGGTGACCAGTTCGTCGGCGAGCCGGCGGAAGGTCGCGGAGTCGGTGCGCTGGTCGCGCAGCGTGGTGAGCTTGTGGGCGACCAGGGGGTGGTCGACGACGTGGAGACGCATGTCCACAACAGTAACCGGGCCGGGTGGGCCCGGCGTCCTCACACGCGGCAAGCCCAGGGCCAAAGCATCACCCGAACGCTGGCATCAAACCGCCCATCGGAGGGAAAGTGGGAGGGACGTACCGGGGGTGGTGAGCCTATGCCTGATCCTGAGTCCCCAGCAGATCCCACGACTGGTCCCGCTGCGGGTCCCCCGCAGGACACGCAGGGGGAGACCGACGCCGCGCGCCGCCGGCGCCGGGCCCAGTTCCTGCGGGAGCTCGCCGAGGCCCGCGAACTCCGGGACCGCGTCCAGCCGCGCCGCGCCAAGGCGGCCCGCCTGCGGCACGCGATGCGCATGCGCACGTTCCGCTGGTAGAGCGAGCCGCGCGGGAAGATCCGCGGCTCTCGGGGGCACTTGGGCGGCGGGCGTGCGTGGACACCTGGAAAAGCCGCGTACGATCCGCACGTGGCGGCAACGAGTGTGCTGGTGAGTCCTTCACGGACGTGCTCGCGGAACCCCGCGGGCCAACGCGATCAAAACTGCCGGACACAGGGAGCCGAAGACGTCCCCTGAACGCCTTGTTTCTGCCACGATTCCGAGTGGGTGGGCCTCGGACCCCGAGCCTCCCCGCCCGCAACCTCCGCCGGGGGGAAGCCCAACCGGCACGCCTATGACCAGTGGGAGAGTCACGGTGTACTTCGCCGCACTGCTCGCGCGCACCGAAGACGGGTGGGAAGCGAGCGACACAGAGCTCGACGATGTGGAGACCCTGTCGGATCTGGCCGACCTGGCCCGTGAAGCCTCGCCCGAGGACGACACGGTGCTCGTGCTCATCGAGCAGGAGGACGCGTGGTTCGGCGTCGTCCGCGTCGACGGCGAGGACGACCCTCGCATCTACGTCTCGGACGCCGCCGCCGCTGCCCGCAGCAGCTACGGCGAGATCCTGCTCACCGACGAGTTGCTCGGCCGGGAGCCCGGGGACGACGGCCCCGACCTGGACGCCCTCGATCTCGACGGCACCGAGGAGCCGGACGGCGACTCCGACGACGACGAGGACGGCGGGGCCGCCGAGGCGGTGCCGCACAGCCCCGTCGGCGACAGCGAGATCCTCGACGACCTCGGCGTCAGCGAGAAGGAGCTGAAGGCCCTGGACGCCGACGACGCGCTCAGCGCGATCGCCGAGGCGCTGGGGGCCTCGGAGGTGCTGGAGACCGTCCGCTGACCTCGTTCGACCAGGGGTCGGCGCCCGAGGTGCCCCAGCCGCCCGACCCCGTACGTGACCGCTGGCGGGCCGCGATGCGGCTCGCCCTGGACGAGGCCGAACTGGCCGTCCGGGGCGGGGACGTCCCCGTCGGCGCCGTCGTGCTGTCCGCGGACGGGACGACCGTGCTCGGCGTCGGCCACAACGAGCGCGAGGCGACCGGTGATCCGACCGCCCACGCGGAGGTGCTGGCCATTCGCAGGGCCGCGGCCAAGGCGGGGGAGTGGCGCCTGTCCGGCTGCACGCTCGTCGTCACGCTGGAGCCGTGCACCATGTGCGCGGGCGCCATCGTGCAGTCCCGCGTGGACCGGGTCGTCTACGGCGCCCGGGACGAGAAGGCCGGCGCGGCGGGCTCCCTCTGGGACGTCGTACGCGACCGGCGGCTCAACCACCGCCCCGAGGTGATCGAGGGCGTGCTGGCCCAGGAATGCGCCCGTCTCCTCACGGACTTCTTCCGAGGTCGGTGAAGGGCGGCGTCCTGGGCCGCGAATACCGATTTCAGAGCAGGGCCCACCGTGCTGTAAGGTCTCCCTCGGTAGCGTGTCCGAGCGGCCGAAGGAGCTCGCCTCGAAAGCGAGTGTGGCGCAAGTCACCGAGGGTTCAAATCCCTCCGCTACCGCTCTCCAGAAGGGCCCCGTCGAAAGACGGGGCCCTTCGTGCGATCATGTGCGGTCGTTGGGACAAAAGTGACTGGGGAGGCCGCGATGGCGGTGAACTCGAAGAAGGCCGCCGTCTATGTGCTCGTGGTCTTCGTGCTCTACGTGATCATCACGGACCCGGCCAAGGCCGCCGACTACGTCCAGATAGGCTTCGAGGGCATATCGGACGCCGCCAAGGCCATCGGCGAGTTCTTCACCTGGCTCGCAGACGGGGCCCAGTAGGCCCTACCTCCCGGGAGTGCCCATGATCCGCCACCTCGTCCTCTTCAAGCTCAACGAGGGCGTCGAGCGCGACGACCCGCGGGTCGTGGAGGGCGTCGAGGCCTTCCGCTCGCTCGAGGGCAAGGTCCCCGGCATCCGGCACTGGGAGCTCGGCTGGAACATCAGCGACCGCCCCATCGCCTACGACTTCGCCATCAACTCCGCCTTCGACGACCCGGCCGCCCTGCGCACGTACGTCGAGCACCCCGAGCACCAGGCGGGCGTCACCCTGTGGCGGGAGTTCGCCACCTGGGTGATCGCCGACTACGAATACTGAGCCACGGCACGTTCCCCCCGCAGCCCTCCGCCGGAACGGCGGGGGGCTTTCGCGTGTCTTACGAGCTGATTCATCCCTCAACACGGGATTATGCGGTGCTTGAACACAATGAACTGTCTTGTGATGCTATGACCGCTTTTGACGGATGAGTTGATGGATCACGAGGTGGAGTTGACCGTGCCGGCCAGTACTGCGCCTCAAGCCCCGAGCCCGCAAGCCCCCACCTCGCAAACCCCCGGTCAGGAGGAACCTCCCGTAGCCGCGCCGCCCCGCAGTCGTGGTGCCGACACCCGGGCGCTCACCCAGGTGCTCTTCGGCGAGCTCAAGCAGCTGAAGCCGGGCACGCCGGAGCACAACCGCGTGCGCGGGGCGCTCATCGAGGCCAACCTCCCGCTCGTGCGCTATGCGGCCGCCCGCTTTCGCTCCCGCAACGAGCCGATGGAGGACGTGATCCAGGTCGGCACCATCGGGCTCATCAACGCCATCGACCGCTTCGACCCCGACCGGGGCGTGCAGTTCCCGACCTTCGCGATGCCGACGGTGGTCGGCGAGATCAAGCGGTACTTCCGCGACAACGTCCGCACGGTCCACGTACCGCGCCGGCTGCACGAGCTGTGGGTCCAGGTCAACAGCGCGACCGAGGACCTGACCACCGCCTACGGACGCACCCCCACCACCGCCGAGATCGCCGAGCGGCTGCGCATCACCGAGGACGAGGTGCTGTCCTGCATCGAGGCCGGGCGGTCGTACCACGCCACCTCACTGGAGGCCGCGCAGGAGGGCGACGGGCTGCCCGGGCTGCTGGACCGGCTCGGCTACGAGGACCCCGCCCTGGACGGCGTGGAGCACCGGGACCTGGTCCGGCACCTGCTGGTCCAGCTCCCCGAACGCGAACAGAGAATCCTTCTCCTGCGCTACTACAGCAACCTCACCCAGTCGCAAATCAGTGCGGAACTCGGGGTCTCCCAGATGCACGTTTCGAGGCTACTCGCCCGTAGCTTCCAGCGGCTGCGTTCGGCGAACCGGATCGACGCGTAACCGCAAACAGGAGCGACCGGTAACCGTCGCGAGCGAATCGCTCACCAGGGCGGATCCCGACAGTTCTGCGTTGAAAAGCCGTCAGACCCCGTTTATCCAGGGCGGATTCAAGTCTCACATGTCGACATGTCACTACAGCGTGTTGCCGACATGTGACATTCTTCGGGAAGCGCGTTTGCCGTGGCTTCGGCTCCGGTATTCAGGTGAAGGCTGGCGTTCCTCGATCGGAGCGTTCGCCATACCGTCCCGCGACCCAAAGGGGGTGGCATGTCCGCAGACCAGGGCAGCTCGAAGGTGCTCACGCTCACGAAGAGCGAGTCCGCGCCCGACGCCGCGCTCGACGACGTTTCGGCCCTTGAGGCCCTCCCGGCCCCGGCCCTGCCGGCCGCTGACGTCCCGGCCT
Source organism: Streptomyces sp. NPDC049627 (assembly GCF_044465645.1). NCBI lineage: Bacteria > Bacillati > Actinomycetota > Actinomycetes > Kitasatosporales > Streptomycetaceae > Streptomyces > Streptomyces sp. NPDC049627. Next base: position 156,106 of record NZ_JBITLW010000002.1, read on the forward strand.
TGCCGGCCTCGGCGAACATCGACACCCGCACCCTGTCCCGCTCCCTGTTCCTGCGGCTCGCCGCCCTGGACGAGAACAGCCCCGAGCGTGCCTACGTCCGGGACACCCTGATCGAGCTCAACCTCCCGCTCGTGCGCTACGCGGCAGCCCGCTTCCGCTCGCGCAACGAGCCGATGGAGGACATCGTCCAGGTCGGCACCATCGGCCTGATCAAGGCGATCGACCGCTTCGACTGCGAACGGGGCGTGGAGTTCCCGACGTTCGCGATGCCGACGGTCGTGGGCGAGATCAAGCGCTTCTTCCGCGACACGTCCTGGTCGGTGCGCGTCCCGCGCCGCCTCCAAGAGCTGCGCCTCGCGCTCACCAAGGCCAGCGACGAGCTCTCCCAGAAGCTGGACCGCTCGCCGACGGTCACCGAACTCGCCACCGTGCTGGGCGTGTCCGAGGAGGACGTCGTCGACGGCCTCGCGGTCGGCAACGCGTACACGGCCTCCTCGCTGGACTCCCCCGCCCCGGAGGACGACGGCGGCGAGGGCTCCCTGGCCGACCGGCTCGGCTACGAGGACACCGCCCTCGAGGGCGTCGAGTACCGCGAGTCCCTCAAGCCCCTGCTGGCCAAACTCCCGCCCCGTGAGCGGCGGATCATCATGCTGCGCTTCTTCGCCAACATGACCCAGTCGCAGATCGGCGAGGAGGTCGGCATCTCCCAGATGCACGTCTCCCGGCTGCTGACGCGGACCCTGGCGCAGCTGCGCGAAGGCCTCATCTCCGACTGAGCCGTTCCGGCCCCTTCATAATTGACGGAGCGTCAGCCACCATGGCCGGATGCTTCGCTCACCCCGCACGACATGGACACATGGCCGTCGGTGCGCCCTGCTCGGCGCGTCGGCGGCCGTCGTCTGCCTGGGCGGGGTGACAGCCGCGTGCGGAGGCGGCGGGGGCGGTGACGGGTACGTCGCGACCGGGGCGGCGGGCGGGCCGTCGAGGCTCTCCGGTACGGCGGTCCTGCCGACGGGCGGGGTGACGCTGGTGCCGCTCGACGGGCCGACGGGCGGGGGCGGCAGCGGGGACGACCGGGGTGGCGGTGCCGGCGGCTCCCGCGGGCGGGACGGGCGTCAGGTGACGGTGACGCCCTCACCGACAGGGGCGGAGCGCTCCGGCCCACCGATGGGCGAGGCCTCAGGACCCACGGTCACGCCGACCGACTCCAGTGCCCCGCCGGGCAGTTCACCCACGTCCTCGGCGCCCGCGCCACCCGACGCGCCCGCACGGCTCGGCGTGAGCGACCCGGCACGCAAGCCCGCCGACCAGCGCTGGTGCGAGAAAGTGACGCTCGTCTTCCACAACTCCGGCGGCACAGACGTGCGTTCGGGCACCGTCACCTTCGGCACCCACATCATCGGCGCGCTCGGCATCGACTGGGCGACGATCGAGTCGACGGAGCAGCTCCCGGCGCCGATCGGGGCCGGGGTACGCAAGGAGAAGACCTGGACGGTGTGCGTCGAGGCCTGGCGCGTGCCGCTGGGCATGCACATCGAGACGCGGGACGTCACCGTCCGGTGGAAGTAGGGGACGTACGCCCTGCTGGGACGTACGCCCTACTTCGCGAACGCCAGCCAGGCCACCGCCGCGACGACCGCCACGGCGACGACGACGCCGAGGATCAGGCCGATGCGGGGGCCGCCGGAGGACGCCTGCTGCCGACCGCCCTGCGGGCCCTCGTCGACGAAGGCGCGGAACATCTGGGTGCTGCCTGCGGGGTCGTGGTTGCCCTGGGGGCCGTGGGTGTTAGCCATGGCCTGAGACCCTAGCGAATCCGCCCGTTCGGCCCAAGTGGGGGCCGCGGCCCTGCGCAGGGGGCCACAGAGCCCACCCCACCTGCACATTTACGGCCGCAATACTTGCCTTTGCCAAGTTTTTGCGGCGCACCCCTCCCTGTTTATTTGCCTGTAGCAACCAAACAGCTCTATGGTTGCCCTAAGCAACAAATACGGGAGGTGTGATGGCCGAGCAGGCGCAGTACGAGGAGCTGGTCCGCCAGTTCAGCGCCTTCGGCGCCGTGAAGCGGGAGATGGGACGCACGCTGCCGTCCGACTGCCCCGCCGGTTCCGCCGCCGTACTGACGTTGCTGGCCCGCCACGGGGAGATGCGCATGAGCAAGCTCGCCGAGCTGCTCGCCGTGGACATGTCGGTCACCAGCCGCCATGTCGCCCACGTCGCCGAGCGCGGCTGGATCGAGCGCTCCCCCGACCCGGCGGACAAACGCAGCCGCATCCTGCGCCTCACCCCGGCGGGTGAGGCGCGGGTCCGGGAGATGTCCCGGCGGACCACGCACCTGCTCGCCGAGCGGCTGAGCGACTGGACCGACGACGAGGTCGCCCAGCTCACCCGGCTCATGGCCCGGCTGAGGGCCAGCTTCGACGACTGCCGTACACCCGCGATCACCCCGTAACCGCCACTGAGCCACAGAGCCAGAGAGCCAGTAAGAGAAGGAAGCCCATGGCAACGACCACACCATCCGGTGTGCGGGCCCACGCCAAGCACTCAGGAGGCCCGCCCGCGCACGGCGCTCCGATGTCGCACCGGCAGATCATGGAAGCGCTGACCGGGCTGCTGCTCGGCATGTTCGTGGCGATCCTGTCGTCGACGATCGTCTCCAACGCCCTGCCCGACATCATCAAGGACCTCGGCGGCGGCCAGAGCGCCTACACCTGGGTGGTCACCGCGTCGCTGCTGGCGATGACCGCGTCCACGCCGCTGTGGGGCAAGCTCGCCGACCTCTTCTCCAAGAAGCTGCTGATACAGCTGGCGCTGGTCGTCTTCGTGGCCGGTTCCGCGGCGGCGGGCCTGTCCCAGAACCCGGCCATGCTCATCACGTTCCGCGCGGTGCAGGGCATCGGCATGGGCGGCCTGTCCTCGCTCGCCCAGATCATCCTCGCGGCGATGATCTCCCCGCGGGAGCGCGGCCGCTACAACGGCTACCTCGGCGCCACCTTCGCCACCGCCATGGTCGGCGGCCCGCTGATCGGCGGCGTCATCACCGACACCGACTGGCTCGGCTGGCGCTGGTGCTTCTACGTCGGCGTGCCCTTCGCCGTCATCGCCCTGATCGTGCTCCAGCGCACCCTGCACCTCCCGGTCGTCAAGCGGAAGGTCAAGGTCGACTGGGCGGGCGCCTTCTTCATCACCGCCGCGGTCTGCCTGCTGCTGATCTGGGTGACCTTCGCCGGGGACAAGTACGACTGGCTGTCCTGGCAGACCTACGCGATGACCGGCGGCGCGCTCGCGCTGCTGCTGATCTTCGTCTTCGTGGAGTCCAAGGCGAGCGAGCCGATCGTCCCGCTGCGCCTGTTCCGCAACCGCACCATCACGCTCGCCTCGCTGGCGTCCCTCTTCGTCGGCATCGCGATGTTCGCCGGCACGATCTTCTTCAGCCAGTACTTCCAGCTGGCGCGGAACGAGTCGCCGACCATGTCCGGCGTCCTGACCATCCCGATGATCGTCGGCCTGTTCATCTCGTCGACCGTCTCCGGGCAGGTCATCACCCGCACCGGCCGCTGGAAGGCGTGGCTGCTCGCCGGCGGTGTGCTGGTGACGGCGGGCCTCGGGCTACTGGGCACGATCCGCTACGACACCGAGTACTGGCACGTGGCGATCTTCATGGCCCTCCTCGGCCTCGGCGTCGGCATGATGATGCAGAACCTGGTCCTGGCGACCCAGAACCAGGTGGACCCGAGCGACCTGGGCGCCGCCAGCTCGGTGGTGAACTTCTTCCGCTCCCTCGGCGGCGCCATGGGCGTCTCGGCGCTCGGCGCGGTCCTCAGCCACCGCATCACCCACTACGCCGAGGAGGGCCTGACCAAGCTCGGCGTGCAGGGCGGCTCCTCCGGCCACGGTGAGATCCCCGACCTCGACGCACTGCCCGGCCCGGTGCGCACGGTCATCGAGAGCGCGTACGGCCACGGCGTCGCGGACGTCTTCCTGTACGCCGCGCCGATCGCCTTCCTCGCCCTGGTGTTCTCCCTGTTCATCAAGGAGGTTCCGCTGAAGACGAAGGGCGCGCTGGCGCAGGCCGCCGAGTCAGGGACGGCGGAAGCCACCGAGGCTCCCGCGCAGGCCGTCCCCGAGGAGCGGTCCGTCCCGAGCTGGGCCGCCGCCACCTCGGACACGGAGACCGCTGCCGACGGCACCCAGAAGCTCGCCGCGGTCGCCACCGTGGCCCCGCCCGAGGAGACGTCCGGCCCGTCCGGCGGCGTCCCGGTCCGCGGCTTCGTCCGGGGGGCCGAGAGCGCGCCCGTGCCGCAGGCCGCGGTCACGCTGATCTCCCTCGCCGGACGGCAGCTCGGCCGGTCGGTGGCGCAGGCCGACGGTGGGTACGCCGTCGACGCGCCGGGCACGGGGTCGTACGTCCTGATCGCCTCCGCCGACGGCTTCCAGCCGCAGGCGTCCACGATCGTCGTGAACGGCGACGAGCCGCTGGCCTACGACATCCTGCTCAGCGGCACCAGCGGGCTGAGCGGTGTGGTCCGGGCCGCGGAGAACGCGTTGCCGGTGAAGGACGCGATGGTGATCGTCACCGACGTCCGCGGGGATCTGCTGGCCACCGCCGCCACCGGTGAGCAGGGCGAGTTCGGCTTCGCCGAGCTGGTGCCGGGTGCCGTGACCGTCGCGGTGAACGCCGCCGGGTTCCGGCCGCACGCCCTGCCCGTCGAGATCGGCGGCACCGGGGTCACCCGGATCGAGGTCGACCTGGAGGCCGGCGCCCAGGTCCAGGGCGTCGTAAGGGCACCGCACGGCCCGCTGGCCGACGCGCGGGTCACGCTGGTCGACGCCGCGGGCAACGTGGTCGGCACGGCGACGACCGGCACGGACGGGGCGTACGCCTTCACCGACCTGGACGGCGGCGAGTACACGGTCATCGCGACGGGCTACCCGCCGGTGGCGACGGCACTGACGGTCACCGGCCGCGGCGTCGACGACCACGACATCGAACTCGCCCACCCGGGCGAATAGTCGGACCCCGGCCCGTGGCGGGCGGCGCGCTCTGAGCGGAGGTGCGCCGCCGCCACGGGCCGGTTTCTTTGAGCTTGAGGAGTGACCTGAGATGGGACTGACCGCGAGGATCCGCACCCGGGACGGATGGGCCGTGTCGCACGCGGTCGTCACCGTGACCGACATGACCGGAGCGCAGGTGCTGCGGTCGGAGGCGGACGCGGAGGGGGCCGTACGGGACCCCAATCCGCTGCCCGCGGGGGCATACACCGTCATCGTCACCGCCGTCGGCTACGCGCCCGCCGCCGCGAGCGCCCTCGTGACGGCGAGCGGCCGGGCCGAGGTCGGCACGGTGACACTGGCACGGCAGGGCGGCACGGAGCTGCCGCCGCCCGGGCCGTGGACCGTCGACCCGGCGCACTCCAGCGTGGCCGCCGTCGCCCAGCACCTCGGGATCTCCAGCGTGCGGGGTCGTTTCACCGACTTCACGGGCGCCGTCGAGATCGCGCCGGACGACGTCACCAAGTCCCGGGTGGAGGCGGTGATCCGGGCGGACTCGATCGACACGGGGAACGGCATGCGGGACGGGCATCTGAAGTCGCCGGACTTCCTGGATGTGGAGCGGTATCCCGAGATCACGTACCGCTCGACAGGGCTGACGGCTGCCGTGGGTTCCGACCGGTGGAGGGTGCACGGGGAACTGGGCATGCACGGTGTCGTACGGCCGGTTGACCTGGACCTCGCGTATCTGGGGACCGGGGCGGACCCGTGGGGCGGGACGCGAGCCGCGTTCCGGGCGACGGCGGAACTGCACCGGGACGACTTCGCGATGAACTACAACCAGGTGGTGCAGGCGGGCATCGCGGCCATTGGTACGACGTTGAAGGTCGAGCTGGACATCCAGGCGGTGCAGGGGGAGTCGCTGCCCCTAGGGTGAGGCCATGGCACCGAACATCGCGACGAACACGCGCGTCTCGCTCGAAGAGCTGCTGGATTTCGTACGGCCCCGTCATCGCGCGATTCTGCTGACCAGGCGGGCGGACGGCAGCCCGCAGGCCTCGCCGCTGACCTGTGGGGTCGACGACTCGGGGCGGATCGTGGTGTCCACGTATCCGGAGCGGGCCAAGACGCGGAACGCGAAGCGGGATCCGCGGGTGAGCGTCCTTGTCATCAGCGACGACTGGAACGGGCCGTGGGTTCAGATCGACGGGTCGGCCGAGGTCGTCGACTCGCCGGAGTCCGTGGAGCCGCTGGTCGAGTACTACCGGAACATCGCCGGGGAGCATCCGGACTGGGACGAGTACCGGGCGGCGATGGTGAAGCAGGGGAAGTCGATCATCCGGGTGACGCCGGAGCGGTGGGGGCCGGTGGCGACCGGTGGGTTTCCGGCGCGGCTCGTTGAGGGGGACTGAGGGTCGCCTGATAGCTCGGGTGGCTCAGTAGGTGTGCGACTGCGGGTTGTATGTGGTTGATCGCGCAGTTCCCCGCGCCCCTGAAGGGGGCGCTACTCGCCCCCGGCCTTTTCGACCATCGCCTCGATGCCCGCCACCAGCAGGTCCAGGGCGAAGTCGAAGTCGCGCTCCCACATCTCCTCGACCGTGTCGCCGCCTCGGGCCTCCATGAGTTCCGCTGCGTCCTGGACGATTTCGGCGGCTTCCGGGGACTGCGTCACCGTGCTCATGGCGTGGTGGAAGTAGTCGTCGGGGGTCATGCCGAAGGCGGCGCTGCGGGCGATGAAGTGGCCCTCGATCGTGCCGAAGCCGTACACGAACTGGAAGACGGCCGAGATGGCGGCCACCAGGCCGTGCGCGGGCAGGCCGGTCTTGCGGATGATCCGCTGGATGAGGCGGGAGAAGGCGAGGCTGTTCGGGCCGATGTTGATGTAGGTACCGATCAGCGGCGAGAGCCACGGGTGGCGGACCAGCAGCTCGCGGTACCCGCGGGCCACCGCGCGCAGCTGGATCCGCCAGTCCTCGTGGGACTCCGGGTCGGGCAGCGTGAGCTCGCCGAAAGCGGCGTCGAGGGCGAGTTCGAGGAGGTCGTCCTTGGTGTCGACGTACCAGTAGACGGACATCGCGGTCACGTTCAGCTCGGCGGCCAGCCGCCGCATGGAGAACTTGGCCAGCCCCTCTGCGTCCAGCAGCCGGACGGTCGCCGAGGTGATCCGCTCCCGGTCGAGACCGGAGGGCTGTCCCCCGCCGCGTCCGCCCCGCCGGGCTTTGCCCGCCAGCCAGACGCTCGTACGCGCGGACCGCTGAGCTGCCCTAGCCATGGCGCACCTTCCTCGACTTCCGTGAACTGATCAAGATGCTAGGCGCGAACGCCCTCAAAGGGGCGCGGGGAACTGCGCGATCAACCACACACAACCCGCAGTCGCCCACCACCACATGACCCGAGCTCTTAGGCGATGTCTACCCGCTCAGCCCTGCGCAGCAGACCCGCCGCGACCAATCCCCCGGCCAACACAGCCCCCGCCCCCACCAACTGACTGGTCTCCAGGCCGGAGGCAAACGCGTCCATGATCCGCTCCTTCTCGGCGGAGCCGCCCGCTTCGGCCAACGCCCCCGGCAGGGACACCGCCGCGACCGGAATCAGCGCCGCGAAGCGCGAGTTGAGGACCGCCCCGAGCACCGCGACGCCCAGCCCCTGCCCGAACTCCGCCACCGTGCCGTTGATGCCGGCGCCGATACCGGCCTTCTCCGGCGGAATCGCGCTCATGATCGCGTGCGCCATCGCGGGGCTGGCGATCGCGGCGCCCGCCCCGATGAGCACCAGGCCCAGCAGGGTGCCCGGGTAGCCGTGCTCGGTGAGCGTCGCGATGGAGACGAGGCCCGCGGCCATCGCCGTCATGCCCAGGCCGATGGAGACGGGGGTACCCAGCTTGCCCGACCACTTCGCCGACAGTCCGGTGAAGTTCAGGGCCACGATCATCAACGCCAGCGGCGCCGTGCGCAGCCCCGCCTCCAGGGGCCCGTAACCGAGGACGAACTGCATGTGCTGGGTGAGCAGGAAGAGCGATCCACCCATCCCGAAGGTGATCAGCACGGCACCCGCGACGGCTCCCGTGAACCGCCGGTTCCGGAAGAAGTGCATGTCGAGCATGGGGTACGGGATCCGGCTCTCCCAGTACGCGAAGGCGCCCAGCACCACGACCGCGACGGTGGCCGTCGCCAGCACCCGGCCGGACGTCCAGCCGTGCTCGGGTCCGGAGATGATCGCGAACACCAGGGACGCCATGCCGATCGTGGACAGCAGGGCGCCGAGGAGGTCGGGCCGGTCGCCCTGGGGGTTCTTGGATTCCGGCACCAGCATCACGACCGCCACCAGGCCGAGCGCCGCGACGGGCAGGTTGATCAGGAAGATCGCACCCCACCAGAAGTGGTCCAGCATGAAGCCGCCGATGAGCGGCCCTGCCGCGAAGCCCAGGGAGTTCACGGCCGCCCAGATGCCGATCGCCTTGGGCTGCTCCTCGGGCGTGAAGATCTGCATCGCCACGGCGAGCGTGGTGGTCATCAGCAGTGCGCCGCCGATCCCCATACCGGCCCGTGCGGCGATCAACTGGCCGGAGCTGTCCGCCAGCCCGGCCACCAGCGAACCGATGCCGAACAGGGCGAGGCCCGTCGCCAGCATCTTCTTGCGGCCGTAGCGGTCGGCGGCGCTGCCCGCGGTCAACAGCAGACCGGACTGCACGAGCGAGTACGCGTTGATCATCCACTGGATGTCCGAGGTGGCGGCGCCCAGTTCGCTGGTGAGCGAGGGGATGGCCACGTTCAGGATCGTGTTGTCGAGCAGCACGGTGAGCTGCGCCAGACAGATGACACCGAGGATCAGCCAGCGTTGGGGGTGGCCTTGGGCCTGGGTCTCGGCCGCCGGGGCCTGTTCCTGGGGGGATGTCGTCATGTTGTACACCGTAGAACAGCCCCTATACGGCGTACAACGGAATTGGAATTGCGCGTAGGGGCGGCGGCCCGAGCCACCGCCCCTACGAAGGCGATCGTCAGCCGTCGCTCTTCGGCTGCGTCAGGTCGTAGAAGGTGGTGCCGTCCACGGTCACCGTCTCGAAGTTCTCCTGGACCCAGGAGCTGATCTGCGAGGAGGTGCCGTTGCTGTTGCCACCCATGCCGCCGCCGCTGCCGCTCGCGATGAAGTAGTGGATCTTGCCGTCCTCCACGTACTTCTTGAACTCGGCCGGCGTCGGGGACGGGTCGGTGCCGTTGAAGCCGCCGATCGCCATGACCGGTTCGCCGGTGGCGAGCTGGTAGCTCGCGGCGTTCTGGGCGCCGATGGCCGCGGCCGCCCAGGTGTAGTCACCGGCGTTCTTCTCCAGCAGCGCCTTGGCCTCGTCGCTGACGCCGGCGCCGTTGAGGAGACCGCCCATGCCGCCGGCGCCGCCCATGCGGCCGCCGTCACCGGTCTGACCGCCAGGGCCGCCCTGCTGATTCTGAGTGCTGCCATTGCCGTTCTGCTGACCGGGCATGCCCCCGCCGGGGAAGCCATTGCCGTTCTGCTGGTTCTGACCCTGACCCTGGCCCTGGCCCTGGGTGGTGCCGTTGCCGTTCTGCTGACCCGGCATACCGCCGCCCGGGAAACCGCCGCCACCGGGGCCGCCACCACCGCCCGGGCCGCCACGGCCGCCCGCGACCGCGGGACCCGCGGTGACGATCGAGCCGGTGTGGCCCTCGTTCGCCGTGGTGAGGGTGTACGCCGCAGGGCCGGCCAGGGCGGCGGCGAGGCCCAGCCCGACGACGCCCAGGGTCAGTCGACGTCCCAGCTTCCCGGCGAAGACCAGGCCCAGCGCGGCGGCCAGACCGCCGACCAGGACCAGCCACTTCAGCCAGGGCAGGTAGTCGGAGGAGCGGTTGAGCAGGACGTAGCCCCAGGCCGCGGTGGCCGTCATCGCGCCGGCCAGGGTGAGCGACGCCCACGCCTCGTCCCGCTTCTCCCAGAGCAGCGCCGCGCCCATGCCGATCAGCGGGGCGATGTAGGGGGCGAGGGCCACGGTGTAGTACTCGTGGAAGATGCCCTGCATGTAGCTGAAGACCAGCATGGTGGTGACCAGCGCGCCGCCCCAGACGAGGAACGACCCGCGCGTCACCGACGTGCGCTTGGCCCCGCGGGTGGCCACCAGGGCCGCGACCAGCAGGATCAGCGCGGCCGGGATCAGCCAGGAGATCTGGCCGCCGATGCCGGCGCCGAACAGCCGGTCCCAGCCGGTCTCGCCCCAGTTGCCGCCACCGTTGCCGCCTCCCCCGCCACCGCCGACGCTGCCGGTCTCGTCGCCGTTGAGCCGGCCGAGGCCGTTGTAGCCGAACGTCAGCTCCAGGAAGGAGTTGTTCTGCGAGCCGCCGATGTACGGGCGGGAGGAGGCGGGCCACAGCTCGACGATCGCGACCCACCAGCCGCCGGAGACGACGATCGCGGCCAGGCCCGCAGCGAGCTGACCGATCCGCTTCTTCACCGGCACCGGCGCGCACACCGCGTAGACGATGGCCAGCGGCGGCAGGATCAGGAAGGCCTGGAGGGTCTTGGCGAGGAAGGCGAAGCCGATGGCCGCACCGGCCCACACCAGCCACTTCGTCCGGCCGTCCTCCAGGCCCCGGATGACGAAGTAGCAGGCCACGGCCATCAGCAGGGCCAGCATCGCGTCCGGGTTGTTGAAGCGGAACATCAGCGCCGCGACGGGGGTGAGCGCGAGCACCCCGCCCGCGATCAGGCCGGCCGCGGGGCTGAACCGGCGGCGTACGGCGGCGTGGACCACGGCCACCGTGCCGACGCCCATGAGGACCTCGGGGAGCAGGATCGCCCACGAGCCGAGGCCGAAGAGGCGGACGGACAGGGCCATCGGCCACAGGGAGGCCGGGGGCTTGTCGACGGTGATGGCGCCCGCTGCGTCCAGCGACCCGAAGAAGAACGCCTTCCAGGACTGGCTGCCGGCCTGAACGGCCGCCGAGTAGAAGGAGTTGGCGTAACCGGAGGCGCTGAGGTTGTAGAGGTAGAGGAGGAACGTGGCGAGCAGGAGGCCGAGAAAGGCCGGGCGCGCCCAGCGCGGGTCCTCGGGCCGGCCGCGCCACAGCCGGCGTACGAAGGGCTGCTTGGGTTCACCGGAGCCGGGGGCCGGTGCGGCGGAAGGGGGCGTCGAGGGCGGGGCCCAGGAGTCGGGACTCGCTGCTCTGCCGTTGCCGTCGGTTGTCGTCCGGTCGTAGTGGATGGTCATCGGGAGTCCCTCGAGTCGGTGTCGTGCGGGCGCACCGGCTGCAACTGCACGGTGGCGTCCCGCCAAGGGCCGTCCGCGGCTGCACCGGCGCGGAACTGTGCGGTGTCGTACGTGTGCTGGGGTGTGCGGTGCGGCAGCGTGCCGAAGGTCTGCGGGTACGGCTGGGTGGAGTACGTCGGCGAGGACGGGGTGTGTGCGGCGATCGCCGTCGGCGGTGTGTCCTGCCGGTCCGGGAACACCCACGCCCGGAAGAGCAGGAAGCGCAGCACCGTCGCCGCGAGGTTGGCGGCGATCAGGACCGCCAGTTCGGTGGAGTGGGCGGGGTCGCTGCTGGCCGCGTTGAGGGCGGCGAGCGAGCCGCTGGTCAGGGCGAGTCCGATGCCGAAGACGACCAGGCCCTGCGCCTGGTGCCGTACGGCGCCGCCGCGGCCGCGCACTCCGAAGGTGAGGCGCCGGTTGGCGGCCGTGTTGGCGATGGCGGAGACCAGCAGCGCGAGCGCGTTGGCGATCTGCGAGCCGGTGAAGACCCGGAAGCCGCTGTAGAGGAGGAGGTAGAAGACAGTGGACAGGCCGCCGACGACGCAGAAGCCGACGAGCTGACGGGCCAGGCCCTTGGGTACGTCCTTGATCTCGCGGTCGCGCGGGTCGTCACCGAAGGGGCGGGTGAGCCGGTCCAGCGGGAGCGAACCGGTGGCCAGGGCCCTGCCGACCCGCCACACGCCCTTGAGGTCGTCGGTCGCCGTCTTCACGATGTGGACGGTCGATTCGGGGTCGTCGACCCAGTCGACCGGGACCTCGTGGATACGCAGTCCCGCGCGCTCGGCGAGCACCAGCATCTCGGTGTCGAAGAACCAGCCGGTGTCCTCGACGAGGGGCAGCAGCACCTGCGCGACATCCCGCCGGATGGCCTTGAAGCCGCACTGGGCGTCCGAGAAGCGGGCCTGCAGCGAGCCGCGCAGGACGAGGTTGTAGGCGCGGCTGATGAACTCCCGCTTGGGCCCGCGGACGACGCGGGAGGCGCGGGCCAGCCGGGAGCCGATCGCCAGGTCCGAGTGACCGGAGATCAGCGGTGCCACCAGGGGCAGCAGGGCGTTGAGGTCGGTGGACAGGTCCACGTCCATGTAGGCGAGGATCGGGGCATCCGAGGCGGACCAGACGGTCCGCAGCGCCCGGCCGCGGCCCTTCTGCTCCAGCCGGAAGGCCTTGACCTCCGGGATTTCCGCCTCCAGCCGCGACGCCACCTGGGGGGTGGTGTCCGTCGACGCGTTGTCCGCGATCGTGATGCGGAACGCGTACGGGAAGGTGCGCTCGAGGTGCTCGTGCAGTCTCAGCACACACGGCTGGAGGTCCTTCTCCTCGTTGTAGACGGGGATCACTACGTCCAGGACAGGCGTACCGGCGTCTCCGGCCGGGAGGTGCTCCCGCGCCGGCAGGGTGCCGGAAGAAGAGTCGGTTCGCATGCGACCGACTTTCGTCAGGCGCCCTGTTCCGCCCATGTGGTGACGCTGTGCTGTGCCTGTGAGTGCTGTTGCCAGCTCATTTCGGGGCGCGGCGGCACGGGGAGCGCGGGCAGATGCACCGTGAACACGGTCCGTCCGGGCACGCTGTCGACGGTCACGGCACCGCCGTGCGCGGTCGCGACGGCCTGCACAATGGCCAGGCCGAGGCCGGTGGAGCCGGTGGCACGGGAGCGGGCCGAGTCGCCGCGCGCGAAGCGTTCGAAGACGTGCGGGAGCAGGTCTGGTGGGATGCCCTGGCCGTTGTCCTCGACGTCCACGCACAGCCAGGGGCCCCGCCGTTGAACACGGGCCGTGACCGTCGTTCCGGGTGGGGTGTGGTTGCGGGCGTTGCCGAGGAGATTGACCAGCACCTGTTGCAGACGTGCCGCGTCCGCCGACACGAGGGCCGGTTCGTCGGGCAGGTCGAGGCGCCAGTTGTGGTCCATGCCGGCCGCGCGGGCATCGCTGATGGTGTCTACGACGAGCGGGACCAGGTCGGTCTGCTCGAACTGCAGCGGCCGTCCGGCGTCGAGCCGGGCGAGCAGGAGGAGGTCCTCGACGAGCAGCGTCATCCGGCCCGCCTCGGACTCGATCCGGCCGAGGGCGTGCTTGGTGTCCGGCCCGACGTCCTCTCTGCCGCGTCTGGTCAGCTCGGCGTACCCGCGGATGGAGGCGAGGGGGGTGCGCAGCTCATGGCTGGCATCGGCCACGAACTGCCGTACGCGCATCTCGCTCTGCTGGCGGGAGTGGAGGGCGGCGTGGACGTGGTCCAGCATTCTGTTGAGCGCGGCGCCGACCTGGCCGACCTCGGTGTGCGGGTCGGTCTCGGACTCGGGGACGCGCTCGCTGAGGTTGACCTCGCCGGTGTGGAGGGGGAGTTCGGAGACGCGGGTGGCGGTGGTGGCGACGCGGCGGAGGGGGCGGGTGGCCACGCCGACGATGACGGTGCCGGCGATGCCGGCGGCCACGAGGGCGGCGGCGGTGACGCTGAGCTCAATGAGCATCAGGGTGTTGAGGGTGCTGCTGACGTCCTTGGTGGGGATGGCGACGTAGTAGCTGCGGGTGCCGTCGATGCTCGTCCGGTACTGCACACGGTATTCGCCGAGGCTGCCGCCCAGGTCGACGGTGTGCTGGTCCTTGTCCCGGGGGACCTCGTCGAGCGCCGCTTCCTGGGCATCGGTGAGGTCGATGGCCTTCATCCCGAAGTCGCCGGCGGCGGTGCCGTCGTCCGACTTCTGGCCGACCTTGGCCTCGGTGATGACGCCGTCGCGGACCAGGGCGATGACCGTGCCGGACGACCCCGGACCGCCCGCGCGCTTGGCGAACTCGCCGATGTCGAAGGTCTGGGCGGCCTTGTGGGGCGAGTCGTTCTTGTTGGGGTCGTCCTCGTCGGGGTCCGTGCCGGGAGGCTTGCCGGCGGCCCGATTGCCGACCTCGGTGAGCTGGGCGCCCAGTTGTTCGTACAGGTGCGACCGCAGGGCGAGCGTCGTCACCGTACCGATCACCGCACACACGACGGCGATCAGCACCAGGGACGCGACGACGAGCCGCGTCCGCAGGGTGCGCGGCTGACCTGCCCGCCGCTGCCGCTTCTGCGCACGCGGCCGTCGTCGTCCGCTCATGACGCCGCGGGCTTGATCAGATAGCCGGCACCACGCCGGGTGTGGATCATCGGCTCGCGACCGGCGTCGATCTTCCGCCGCAGGTAGGAGATGTACAGCTCGACGACATTGGCCTGCCCGCCGAAGTCGTACGACCACACGCGGTCGAGTATCTGTGCCTTGCTGAGCACGCGCCGGGGATTGCGCATGAGGAAGCGCAACAGCTCGAACTCGGTGGCGGTGAGGTGGATGGACTGGCCGCCCCGCGAGACCTCGTGGCTGTCCTCGTCGAGGGTCAGGTCCCCGACTACCAGCACCGATTCGGACCGCCGGTCGGCGGCACCGGACCGCCGGATGAGCCCGCGCAACCGGGCGACGACCTCTTCGAGGCTGAACGGCTTGGTGACGTAGTCGTCCCCACCCGCGGTGAGCCCGGCGATACGGTCCTCGACGGCGTCCTTGGCGGTGAGGAACAGCACGGGCACGTCGGGCAGCTCCCGCCGAAGCCGGCCGAGCACCGTGAGCCCGTCCATGTCCGGCAGCATCATGTCCAGGACGACGGCGTCGGGCCGGAACTCCCGCGCGGTCTGGACGGCACCCGTGCCGTCCCCCGCACTCCGGATCTGCCAGCCCTCATAACGAAGGGCCATGGACAGCAGTTCGGTGATCGACAGCTCATCGTCCACCACAAGCACTCGGACGGGGCTCCCGTCCGGCCTCAGCAGTTCGGTGCGCCCCTGGGGCGAGGTCGTGGTCATAGTGGACACGATGTCGGAGGCCTCTTAGAGGGCCCTTTCGGCAACCTGTGATTTCCCTGAGAAACGCACAGGAGGTTCTCAGGCGATCCCTGGGAAGTCTGAAACGGATGCAGTACCGACCCCATCTCATCGAGGGGCTCATCGCCAAGACCGGACTCGACCTCCAACCGCCGTAACCCAGCCGTTAAAGATCTCTAGCACAAAAGGACCCCTCTGCGTGGGATCCGGGGAAAGACGCTCGTTCAGGGGTAAAGCAAGGTTACGGTTCCCCGCGTTGCGGTTCGGTCCGAGGTGAGGGGCGTCGAGGGGGAGGAGGGGTCGTTGAGTACGGATCGTCCCGATGAGCGGCCGGCGACTGGACTTCGCCGTGTTTTCCGAGGGCTTGGCGGCAAGATGACGGCCGCCGCTGCGGAGCGTGAGGCCTTGCGCATGGCCCGGGCGGCTCAGGATCCGACCGCCCGTGCCGTTCATACACGTAACGCGCTTCTGAGCTGGGCGCATCAGCTGTACCGAGCAGGTGACCGCATGCCGGTCTGCGGCGACTTCATGGGGTCTCCTGACGCCTCGTTCGAAAGCGTTCCCCTGACGCTCGAAGACCTGCGCGAAGCCGCACAGTATCTGGTTGAACGAAACCTGATGGAGCTGTTCCACAAGACGCACTGGACGGACCCCGGCTATCGGGAGATCCATACGGCGCACCGCATTTCCCTGACCCGCCTCGGGCTCGACTGCGCAGAAAGTGGGATGACAGTGTCAGAATTCCTCTACCCCAGGCCCGCGTCGACGGGCGACACGTACAACACGACGGTCCAGTCCGGAGCCCAGGGCATCCAGATCGGAGGTCGGCAGAACACCATGAACAACACCTGGGGCGTGAAGCCGGACTCGCTGCTGCGATTCGCGAGGGACGTGCTGACACGGCTTCCCGAACTCGGGCTCGACGACATCGCCGAAGCGGAACTCGTCGAGGAAGCGGCGGCCCTGCACGGCGAGGCGTCGGCTCAGCAGCCGAACCCGACAGCCCTGCGACGGGCGTACGACGCGGTCATGGGTGTCCTGGGGAGGGCTCCGGATTCGACCGCCAGTCAGTGGCTGCGTGAGGCCGGCCTGGTGGCGATCAACAGTGCCCTCGGCAGTTAGCGCCTGGACGCCGTACACACCGGAACCAGCACCTCGCTGCGCCTGAACTCCCCCAGGTGCGCCTGGAAACTTCACCCGAGGGCGCCGGTCAGAACAAGCCGTCCTGCGTGTTCATCGCGCGCTCCCTGAACACCCGTACCGGCACGGTCAGTTCACCATCCGCACGCGCCGGCACCAGATCCCACCCCGTCATCAACCGCGTATCGACCACCACAACCCCGCCACTCGCCGCCACATGCAGATCCGGCCCCGCAGCCGCCACCAACCGCCCGCTCACCGTCCCGCCCGCGACAAGCTCGGCCACCTCCCCGACGGCATCCGGCAGTTCCGCCAGCCCGAACACCCCCGCATGGTCGACCGGTTGGCAGGGCTCGCGGGTGAGGGACTCCGGCCAGTCAGGCAGGGCAACCGCCCTGGCGTGCAGGTCCGCCACCTCGGCCGCACGCTCCGCTTCCGAGGGCGGCAGCGATGACCGCACCGCCCGCTTGGCGCCGTACGGAATCCGGTCCGGCACCCGCAGTGCCGCCCGCAGCAGTTCCTCGGTGCGGCGGGCCGCCATCAGTGGGCCGGCGCCCAGCCAGGTGAAACAGACCGCGCCCTGCTCCAGCAGCCGTGCCGAGCCGCGCTCAACGGCGGTGATGCCGACCTTGGTCATGCCGGGGCCGAACCACGCCAGATATACGTGGTACGGGCGCGGATCGTCCGCCATCGTGTCCGCGGCCACCGAATGCGCCCGGTCCAGCCGCGCACACTCCTCGCACCGCGCCCCCGTGCTCCGCCCCGGCACGACCGCCCGCACCGGACACGCATGCCCCCGCGCTCCCCCGCATGTCCGCGCTCCCCCTTCCACGACCCCGAAGGCCACCCGCTTCCCCCAGGTCAGCGCTGAGCGCCGACCGCCGTCCCACGCCAGTGCGGGGCCGTCCGCCGACCACCGCAGCCCCGAGCATCGCCAAGCCTGTGCCATCGCTCTTCGAGACTAGAGGCCACCACTGACAACGCCGGATCGCCGAACCGACGGCGCCGGTTCCACGACCGGCCTCGGTGACCGGCGCCTCAGAGACCCACCTCGGCGGCAGCGGGCTCCGGTTCCGCGGCCGTCACGGGAACCACCTCGGACGCCACCCCTGCCGTACGCCGCCCCCGCCCCGCCAGCCGGCATCCCCAGCAGTCCGCGTGTCCGTCCCGTGCGGTCAGGTCACGCACCCCCATCCGCCACTGCCCGCGCGGACGGACGCCCGGCGGCTTGCCCCAGCCGGTGAGGTGCAGGGCCCAGGTGACGAGGACACTCGCCGCCGTGATGCCGATGCCACCGGCGATCAGCGCCGCCGAGACCGTGCATATCCCCGCGCCCAGCACGGCGGAACCGATGGTCGCGATCGCGGTTCCGGTCCACCCCGCGACCGTGTGCCCCTCGTCATACTGGCTCACGTGCCTGCCTCCCTCTCGTAGGGTCGAGAATCCCTCACGACGTAAGAAGTTTAGGCCCTAAATCTCTCACAAGCTAAGGTAATCAGGAAGATGCAAGCCACGCCGCGCCCCACCGCCACCCCGGCCCAGGCGCTGGAGGCGATGGACTCCCTCATCGCGGCCCACCTGCTCGGCCAGCAGGAGATGGCCCAGCGGCTGGGCCTGAACATCACCGATCTGCTCTGTTTCGCCTGCGTCCTGAAGGCCGGCGAGAACCTCCTCACGGCGGGCGAACTCGCCGAGCACGCGCACGTCACGACCGGCGCGATGACCGGGATCCTCAACCGCCTCGAACGCGCCGGCTTCATCACCCGCCGCCCGGACCCGGACGACCGCCGCCGCGTCCGCGTGGCCGCCGTCCCGGCCGCGGTCACCCGCGCCCAGGAGCTCTACGGCCCCTACTACGCCCGCCTGAACGCCCTCTTCGCCTCCTACTCCGCCGACGAGATCGCCGTCCTCACGGACTGGTTCACCCGCACGACCGGCCTCGCGCAGGCCTACATCGACGAGCTGCGCGACCAGGACGGTGCCTGACGACCTGACGACCTGACGACCTGACGACCTGCCAGCCTGACGGCCGGATGACCTGATGACCGCTCCGGGCGGCGGCTGGGAGATAGTGGCCGCATGCTTCATGATCCCGAGAACACCCTCTTCGTACGGGGTGAGACTCCCGTCCTGCTCCTGGCCGGTGCCTCCGTCCACGACGCCCTGCCGGCCCTCGACGCAGCCGACGGGCAGATGCCGCTGTGCTCGGGCTGGGGCCTCGTACCCAAGCTCACCCTGTGCGTCGTGGACGGGCCGGGGGAGTACGGCCTCATGGTCCCCGCGCTCGCCGCGCCGGTACTCGACGCGGCCGAGCCCGGTGACATGGGGGACTGGTGCGGGGACGCCGAACGGGCGGGCGGTGCCGTGGTGCTGTCGGTCGAGCGGATACCCGAAGTGCTCGACTGGGCCCAGCTGCTGGGCTCCGGCACGTCGCGCGGCGGGTTCGTGACGCTCATGGGCTGACCGAACTCCACGTTCTTCGGCCTCGGTTGAGGTCGGCTGAAGCCGCGTCGAAACCGGCTGAAGCCCGACTGAGGCAGCGCTGAAGCCGCACCGGGATGAGCTGAGCCCCTCAGAGGATCAGTCCGGCCCGGAAGGAAGCCGCCATGGAGTCGCCGCGCCCGTCGCAGCCGAGCCGCCCGTCGCAGCCGAGCCTGCGGACGTCGAGCCCGGCCGAGCCGAGCCCGTCGAAGCACAGCCCCTCGAAGTCCGGCCCCCTCTCCTCCTTCGCCCGGTTCGTGGTGTGCGGCGGCGGTGTCGGGCTTCTCGCGGGGGCGGCCGTACCCCTGCTGGCCACGGCCATACCCTGGGCGGCGGCGAACGCCCTGATCACCGTCGTCTCCACCCTCCTGTGCACCGAGCTGCACGCCCTGTTCACCTTCGGCACCGGACACCGCCCGGGCCTGCGCGAACACCTCCAGTCGGCGGGCTCGGCCACCGCCGCCTACCTGGCGACGACCGCCGCGATGCTCGTACTCCACGCGGTGCAGCCGTCCCCCACGCTGCTCGGCGAGCAGGCCGTCTACCTCACCGCCTCCGGGCTGGCCGGCATCGGCCGGTTCCTGGTCCTGCGGCTGTTCGTGTTCGCCGAGCGGGGGAAGGAGGCTCAGTCCCGCGGCGCACGCTCCGTACTCTCCACGGCCTCCACGGCCTCCACGGCCTCCACGGCCGCCGCCGCCGCGACGGACCATACGACGGGCCACCCGCTCGTCGCACCGGCCGAGCAGTCCGGGACCCAGGGTGGTCACGTCGACGACCGTGTCCGACGACTGCGTCGCGAGCCTCGTGGCCCGTCGAGGTACTCCTCCACACGCCCCCGCGGCCACACCTCGCCGATCTCGTGCCGCATGTCGCCCGAGAGATCAACTCGACGGTACGGCTTGGCTGTTGACGGCATGTCGACCAGCCGGGTGAGGGGCGTAAGGATCTTGCGAAGCACCGAATCGGTTGAGCCTGGAACGGTAAAGTCCGCCACATGAACGCTCGGCTGGCACTGCTCGGCACGGTGGCCCCCGGTGTCGCGGAAAGCGAGGTCTTCCGGCTGGCCCTGCAGCACGCGGTGGGCGAGCTGGGCGCGCTCGGCGGCATGATCCATCTCCGGGGCCCGATGTCCGCGCTGCGCCTGGTGTCGACGGCCGGGCTCCCTCCCGCCCTCATCCGAAGCTGGGAGATCATCGACCAGGAGGGCCCGCTGGCCCCGGCCCGCGCGCTGCACGAGGGGAACGGCGTCTGGGTCCCGCTGAGCCCGGCCGGCGCGGTCGACGCCCCGGACGCCGCCTGGCCCGGCACCGGCCTGGCCGCACTGCCGATGCACAGCAACCGGCGCAGCACCGGCGCCCTCAGCGTCCTGATGGGCGACCACGGCGAACCGTCCAGTGAGCACTGGGAGTTCCTGCGTGCCGTCATCGCCTGGGCCGAGGACCGCATGGACCAGGCGCCGCCGCCCGTCGGGCCCGGCCGGCCGGAGCGCAACGGCGAGCGCCTGCGCCGGGCACTGAAGGAGGTCAGCGTCGGCTCCTGGGACTGGAACATCCGCACCGGCGACCTGATCTGGGACGAGGCGGCCCTGGAGCTGTACGGCACCCGGCCGGCGGACTACACCGGCAAGGCCGACGACTGGATGCGGTGCGTCCACCCCGACGACCTGGCACCGATGCTGGCGGCGGCGGACCGCGCGATCCACACCGGCGGCGTCTTCGAGGCCGAGTACCGGGTGCGCAAACTCGACGGCACCTGGGCCTGGACCCAGGCCCGCGGCAGGGTGACGTACGACGAGAGCGGCGAGCCCCACCGGATGATCGGCGTGGGCTGGGACAGCGACGAGCCCCGTTCCGCCCGTGACGCGCTCGGCCGGGCCCTGCGCCACATGAGCGACGGCTTCCTCGCGATGGACGACGACTGGCGGATCACCTTCGCCAACGTGGAGGCCGAGCGCACCCTTGGCTTCTCCGAGAAGGAGCTGTTCGGCCGCCTGCTGTGGGACCTGCCCGCCGCCGAGCAGGTGCCGGGCCTGGAGATCCGCTGCCGGCAGGCCGCCGCCGCGGAGAAGTCGGTCAGCTTCGACGTACGGCTGCCGAACGGCCGCCTGTGCCATCTCCGGCTGGTCCCGGGCCCCGACGGCCGGACGATCTACTTCACCGACGTCACCGAGAAGCGGCGGCTGGAGGAGGAGCGCCGCTCCGCCGAGCGGGCGGCGTCGGAACGGGCCACGCGGATAGCGGCGTTGACGGCGGCGCTCGCCAAGGCGACGACCTCGAAGGACGTGGTGGACGCGGTCGCCCGCAGGGTGCTGCCACCGTTCGAGGCGACCGGACTGGTGGTGCAGACCGTGGAGGGCGACCGGCTGCACACGGTCGGCACCGTCGGCTACCCGGACGACGTCCTCGCCGTACTCGACGGCCGGGAGCGTACGCAGCCCAGCCCGCTGTGGGACGCGATAGTGGCCGGAGCTCCGCTGTTCCTGTCCTCCCGGAAGGAGTTCGCCGCCCGCTACCCCGACATGGCCGACCTGCCCGCCCGCGCCGGCAAGCAGGCCTGGGCGCTCCTCCCCCTCACGGCCTCGGGCCACACCTTCGGCATCTGCGCGGTCACCTTCGACCACCCGCGCCGCCTCACCGACGAGGAGCGCACCCTCCTGACCGCGACCAGCGCCCTGGTCGCCCAGGCCCTGGAACGCGCCCGCCTCTTCGACGCCGAGCACACCCGGTCCCGCGAACTCCAGCGCAGCCTGCTCCCCCGCGACCTGCCCGCCCTCCCCGCCTGCACCGCCGCGGCCCGCTACCTCCCGGCCGGCCAGGGCATGGACGTGGGCGGCGACTGGTACGACATCATCCCGCTCTCGGGCGGCCAGGTGGCCCTGGTCGTCGGCGACGTCATGGGCCACGGCCTGCCGGAGGCAGCGACGATGGGCCGCCTGCGCACGGCCGTCCACACCCTGGCCGACCTCGAACTGCCGCCCGACGAGATCATGAGCCACCTCAACGACATCGTCGGCGCCATGGGCGAGGAGTCGTATGTGACGTGCCTGTACGCGTTGTACGACTCCACGACGCGCAGCTGCTCCATATCCAGAGCGGGCCACCCGCCCCCCGCCCTGCTCCACCCCGACGGCACCGTCGTCTTCCCGCCCCTGTCGGCGGACCCGCCCCTGGGCGCGGCGGAACCCCCCTTCGAGACGACGGAGATCCCGGTTCCCGAGGGCAGCGTGCTGGTGCTGTACACCGACGGCCTGGTGGAGTCGTCGAAGCGCGAGATGGACGAGGGCATGGCGGCACTCGCGGACGTCCTGCGCACCTCCCACGCGGACGGCACGGCGAAGGACCTGGAGCACCTCTGCGAGCGGATCACCTCCGCCCTGCTCCCCTCCCACCACCAGGCCGCCGACGACGCGGCCTTCCTCCTGGCCCGGCTCCACGCACTGCCCGCCTCCCGCATGGCCTCCTGGCCCCTCCCCCAGGACCCCAGAGCAGCGGGCCGGGCCCGCGCCCTGATCCGCGACCAGCTGGCGGCCTGGGGGCTCGACTCCCTGATCCCTACGACCGAGTTGCTGGCGAGCGAGCTCGTCGGGAACGTCATCCGCCATGCGAGGGGGCCTCTGCGCCTGCGTCTGCTTCATGGCGCCGACCTGATCTGCGAGGTCTTCGACGGCAGCCTGACGATGCCGCGCATACGCCGGGCGACGGAGACGGACGAGGGAGGCCGGGGGCTTCAGCTGGTCACGGCACTGTCGCAGCGGTGGGGGACGCGGTACACGCCCACGGGCAAGTGCATCTGGACGGAACAGGCCCTGCAGACGCCGGAGACGGTGCGGGAGGGGACGGAGGCGGGGGCGGGGACGGAGGCGGCGGGCCCGCTGGAGCAGCGGATGTTCCTGAGCCTGGCGGGCCTGGGGGAGGGCTTCGACGGGGATCTGGACGCGCTGGCGTTCGGGGACCAGGAGTTGTAGGGGGCCGGGGTTACGGTCGCGGTGCCTGTCCGGCCGTACGCCTGTGGACCATTTCCCTGATCTCCTCGGGCAGTTCCTCGGCGACCGACAGGCGCGGCAGCAGGTCCGGTTCGAGTGTCATCGCGCGGAAGGTGAGGGCGACGGTCACGTCGTGAGCGGGACGGTGGACGATCTCGACCGGATCGCCGGCCCGGATGTCGCCCGGCTCGATCACCCGCAGATAGGCGCCCGGCACGGCGGCCCGCGTGAACCGCTTGATCCAGCCGTCCTGCTCCAGCCAGCCCTGGAACGTCCCGCACGGAATCCGCGGGCACGACACCTCCAGCACCACGTCGGCCCCGATGCGCCAACGCTCGCCGATCACCGCGCCGTTGACGTCGAGTCCAAGGGTCGTGAGGTTCTCCCCGAAGACACCGCCGGCCAGCGGCCGGCCCAGCTCGGCCTCCCACGCGTCGAGATCCTCGCGGGCATAGGCGTACACGGCCTGGTCGGTACCGCCATGATGCTTCACGTCATAAACCCGGTCCCCCGCGAGCCCCACGGCTCCGGTGCCCTTGGGCCCGGGGGCACTCACGGCAACCGGCCCGTCCACAGCCCGCTTGTCGATGCCCGTCGCACTGAGCCCCTTCCAGGGGTTGGGCTGAGGCTTGCCGACATTGACGGAGAGCAGCTTCATGCACACGACGGTACGGTTCTGCCGCAGCCGACGGCGACACATTTTCCCACCGCAGCTCGTCCACCCACTCGACGAGTTCGCCATCACGCCCCGTCGTCCGCCTTGCGGCTCAGTCGCCCGAGTGGCCCCAGAAGAAGATCTCCCGGGGCTTGCCCTGCTCGTCGTGCAGGACCGCGCATCGGCCGGCCCGTCGAGACCGTGGGAAGACGTCGAAGTCCTAGACGTGCGCACACGTCAGCTCGTCCGTCCCCAGTAGCTCGCGGGCCTCATCGGCGGTCACGGGTTCCACAGCGTTGTAGTCCGTAGTAGTCCCCCGCTTCAGTCCAGGACGCCGAGGAGGAGATGGAGCCCGCGCCGGCCGAGGCGCGCCATGACGTACTCGCGAAGGCAGCCTGGCCGGTGTCGCCGAGGCCCGTGCACGCAAAAGGCCCCGGATCTCTCCGGGGCCTCTCACCTGTGTGCACTCGGCAGGATTCGAACCTGCAACCTTCTGATCCGTAGTCAGATGCTCTATCCGTTAAGCTACGAGTGCTTGTTCTGTTTTCCCGCCGTTCCCGGCCCTTCCGGCCCGCTCGCGGCGACAGGAAGAACATTACATGACCGGCGCCGCCATGTGAAATCCGTTAGCCGTACCCCTTGTGACCTGCGGAAATGCCCTGGATCCGGAGCCGAGGGGCGCGCCGATCGCAAGTGCCGTGGAACCACGAAACCCCGGTCCAGTGGACCGGGGTTTGTGATCTAGCGCGGAGGCGGAGGGATTTGAACCCTCGATGGGCTTTAAGGCCCAAACCGCATTAGCAGTGCGGCGCCATAGACCGGACTAGGCGACGCCTCCAGCACAGCCGCTCGCGCGAGCGCGATTGGTGCGTGCAGATGATGACACAGTCGAGCGGGGTGTCACCAATCGACGTCCACGGTACTAGGCAGGGAGGCCACAGGGCAAAGCCCTTCCCGGCGTGCTGCGCGCGGCGCAACGTCGGGGGGCGGGGCGGCGTTGGTCAGGTCATGTTGCAGGTCGATCGTTCCGCCTCGGCCGGGCGCCTGCGGCGGCTCTTCTTCGTCGCCGCCGGGTCCCTCGCCGCCGTCGGCTCCACCTCCGTCGCGCCGGCCTCCGCATACGCCGAGGCCCCCTACGCCTCCCCAGACGCCGCCGCATACGCCCCCCAGACCCCATACGACGCCCGAGCCCCACGCGCCTCCCCGGCCGGATCCGTGCCCCTCAAGACCCCGCCCCGTCACGACCCCGGCCGCTTCGGCGACCACCTCACCATCACCGTCCGCGACGCCGGCGGCGGTGACGACGGGACCCGTGAGCTCTACTGCCACCCCAGCGGGGGCGACCACCCCGATGCCGCCGATGCCTGTGCGGCGCTCGATCGCGGTGCCCGGTGGGGCAAGGACGCCTTCGCTGCCGTACCGGAGGGCGGCTTCTGCACCATGCAGTACGGCGGGCCCGCCACCGCTCATGTCACCGGGACCTGGGCCGGGCGTCCCGTCGACGCGAGGTTCGACCGAAGTGACGGATGTGAGATCGGCCGGTGGGACCGGCTTGTGCCGGTTCTTCCCGATCTGCGGCCGGAGGGGCGGTCGTAGGCCGTCGCGTCCCCCCGCGGGAGCGGGAAGCGGGGGCTCCGGTACGTCGCCGTACAGCTTTCGTACAGGCTTTCCAAGGGGGAAGCAGCGGCCGCGTAAATGTCCCGCGAAGGTCTCGCGAAGCCGGAGGGTGCCGGAAGGGAGCAGGCAGGAGCGCGGGCGGGAACGCGGGCAGGACTTCCGCACAGGCGGTCATACGTTCTGGGTCACTTCGTCGTGCGACCTCCCTCTCATCCGGCGTCGCGAGCGCAACCCCAGCCCTTAGACTCCCTCGCGTGACACGCTGCGGGCCGGTTGGCAAGATGGCCCGAGCGGTCGGCAAGGTGCGGTAACAGGGAGGAAGCGTCTCGTGAGCAGCAGGCCATCCCGAGGCGCTGCTCGCCTCGCAGCCATACTCGACGCGCTTCCCGATGCGTTGCTGCTGGTCAACGCCAATGGGACCGTCGTCAACGCCAACACCATCGCCCTGGAGACCTTCGAGGCGCCCGGGACCGCTCTGGTCGGGCGCGGGTTGCTCGATCTGCTGCCGCATTTCGACTCCAAGCTCATCCCCGGCTCCATGCGGCGGCCCGATCACATGGACCCGCAGGGGCGGACCAAGCCGACCCGGATGATGGCCCGGCGGACGGACGGGAGCGAGTTCCCGGTCGAGGTCACGTCCGCGAATCTCGAGAACGGGCAGCAGGCCTACGACGGGTACGGGTACAGCGGCGACGAGCTGCTCATGCTCGTCGTACGGGATCTGACCGGGACCGTCGACACCGAGGCCGAGCTCGCGCGTTCGCAGCGGCAGACCGAGATGATCCTGCGGGCCGCGTCCGAGGGTGTGGTCGGGACCGACACCGACGGGCGGATCGTGCTGGTCAACCCCGCCGCCGCTCAGATACTGGGTTATCGGGCCAGTGATCTCGGTGGGCGGGAGCTGCACACGCTCGTGCTGCATTCGCGGGCGGACGGGTCTCCCTTCCCGTACGAGGAGTCGCCCCTCGCCGACACCCTCCGCTCGGGGCGCAAGCACCGGGTCCGCGGGCAGGTGCTGTGGTCCAAGGGCGGGGACAAGGTGTCCGTCGATCTGACGACCGCGCCCGTGCGGGACGGCGACCAGCTCGTCGGCGCCGTGATGACCTTCACCGACCGGCGGCCCTACGACACCCTCGCCGAGGAGAAGGCTGCCGCGGAGCAGCGGCACGAGGAGGAGCTGGAGCGGCTCGCCGAGGAGCACGCCTCCGAGCTGACCGCCCTGCGGCAGAGGCATGTCGCCGAGGCCGAGGAGCTGCAGGAGCGGCACCAGGAGGAACTCGCCGCCGGTGAGGAGCGGTACGCCGCGCTCGGGGAGCGGGAGAAGGACCGGTACGAGGCGCTCGCGGGCCGGCACGAGCAGCTGCTGACGCTGCTCGGGCGCTCGCTGCGCGGGCCGCTCGACGAGCTCCGCCGTGAGCTGGCGGCGCTCGCCGCGGACGACGCCGGGCAGTTGTGGCCCGAGGCCAATCAGGTGCTGCACCATCTGTCCGCCGGGTACTCGCGGATCACCACGCTGATCGACAACGTCCTCGGCTACCAGCGCCTCGACTCCGGTACCGACGACGTGTCCCGTACGAAGGTGATGCTCGACGCCGTCGTCGCCGCCGGTGTCGACGGGGCCGTCGAGCTCATCGGGCCGGGTCGGGTGCAGTTCGCCGTGCACGCGCCGCCCATCGAGGCCGAGGTCGACCCGCAGCGCCTCGCCACCGCGCTCGCGCATCTCGTCGCGGATGTCGCCGGGGTCGACGCGACCGGCAACTCGCCCGTGTCGGCGGGCGGTTACATGGACAACACCGTCGTGGTCGCCGCGGCGCAGCGCGGTGAGGTCGTACGGATCGAGGTGCGCGGGCCGTACGCCGGGGGAGACCCGGTGCACGAGCCGATCGTGCGCGGGATCGTGCGGGCTCACGGCGGGGTGCTGCAGACGCACGAGGTGCCGGGGATGAGCGGCAGCGCGTACGTCCTCGAGGTGCCGATCGGGGGTGGGGCCGGGGCGGTACCCGCCACCCCGGGCGAGGCACCGCAGGTCGAGGCCGCCGCGGCTGAGGCCGGTGACGGGGCCGAGGGTGCCGCCGCGGGGGCCGAGCAGAGTGCCGGCAGCGGGCGGCGGCGGGCCCGGCGGTCCTCCGTGGACGCCTTCCTGGACAGCGGCGACGTGCCCGAGGCGGAGGGCGGCGCCGAGCCCGAGGGTGCGGCGCCCACCGGACGGCGGCGCAGGCGCGCGGCCGCGGCGGAACTCCCCCAGGCGACGGAGCTTCCCCCGGGTGCGGGAGACGGTGGCGGCGACGTCTCCGGCGGTACGGGACGGCGGCGCGGACGCCCGGCCGAGGACAACGGGGACGGTGTCGCCGAGGGCGCCGTCGTCACCGCCGCCGAGCATGCGGCGGGGACCGCCGCCGTGGGCAACGGCCTGGGCGGGACCGTACCGCCGCAGGGCGTGCCCGCGCCCGGTGGGCGACGCGCCCGGCGTGACGGCGGGGAGCAGCACGCTCTGCCACCCGCGCTGCCTGCGGCCGGTGACGGGGCTCAGCCGCCTTCCGGGGCCGGTACGACCGACGCGGGTGAGGCTTCTCAGCCGACCGGGCGGCGTCGGCGTGCCCTGGCCTCGGCGGCGGAGCGCGGTGCCGCGCAGGCGCAGGAGGCGGGGCCCCGGAAGGTGTTCGCGCTGCCGCCGGCCGAGGCCGACCGGGGTGCGGCTGTCGGGGTGGAGGTGCAGGGCGGCGACGCCGAGGCGGTGTCGCCTCCGGCTGCGGCTGGGGCCGCGGGGACTGGGGCTACGGCTGTGTCGCCGGCCTCGCCGATGGCTCCGGTGCAGCACCCGGGTCCGGGTCCGGTTCCTGGGCAGGCGCCGGTTCCGGGGCAGGCGCCGGTTCCGGGGCAGGGCGCTCCCGGTGACGTTCTCGCCGACGAGGGCCGGCACGACGCCGTACCGCACGACCAGGCCGCGGACCACACGCCGCCGCAGCCGCATCCGACCAGCGCACCGACCGGGCGCCGCCGACGGGCCGTGGGCCAGCCGGCGGAGGCGGCCGGGACGCCTGCGCAGGGGGTTCCTGCGCAGAACGTGCAGGGGCAGGGCGTTCCGGCGCAGGCTGCCGCTGCTCAGGTTGCGCCCGGGCAGGCCGCTCCGGCTGTTGCGGGCCAGGCGGTTCCGGGGCAGCCGGTGCCCGGCCGGGCCACGCCCGCGCAGCCGGTTCCGGGTCAGGCCCTCCCCGCCGAGGCGGCCCCCGGCCCCGGCGTCCCCGCGCAGGGCACGCCGGCCCAGGGCGTTCCGGCCCCGCAGCCGTGGCCCGCCGCCGACGCCACCCCGGGCGCCGGGACGGCCGTACCGGCGAACGGCGCTGCCACACCCCCCGTGCCCCCGCACGCGGCCGACGCTCTCGTGCCGCCGAACGGCGCCGCCACCCCCGTACCGCCGAACCCGCAGGCCCCCCAGCAGCCCCAGCCCCCGCATCCGGCGCAGCCCCAGCCCGCCGCCGGCACGCCGGCTCCGGGCACCCCGCTGCCCCCCGAAGCCGCGGCGGCAGCGCCGAATCCGCAGCAGCGGGCGGCGCAGCCCCTGCCCGCCGAGGCCGCCGCTCCGGGTGTCCCCGGTGCCCCCGTCGACCCGAACTCGACGCAGGGCCGGGCGATCAGTGTGCGGACGCTGGGGCAGGGGGTGCCGTTCACGCGGCAGGCGGCGCAGGTGCAGCAGCCCTCGCAGGCCGCTCTCCCGCAGGCGGCCCAGCCGACGGCCACGCCTCCCCCGCATCAGACCGGTGGCGGCGGGCGGCGCCGCAAGCTGGGTACACCGCCCGACCCCGCCGCGCGGGCGTCCGCCCCGGCGGAGCAGGCGGCGCGGCCGCATCCGCAGGCCGAGAAGCCGGTGCCCGCGCAGCCGGTGCCCCCGCAGCCCTCGCTCGGCGGCCAGCCCCAGCCGTCGCAGGCCGGGCAGTCGCGGCTGGCGCCGATGACCGAGGGCGCCGGACGGTCGTACGCCATAGGCGCTCCGGACGAGAACGCCGCCGAGGGGCCCGAGCCGTTGGACGGGCCCGGCGGTGCCATCGAGATCGCCGACACCCCGCGCCCGCAGCCGCTGGACGACGAGCTGCCGCCGGAGCCGCTGGACAACCCGCGGCGGCTGCTGGTGTGGCCCGCGCCGGATGTGACGACCCAGCAGGCGCTGAGCGACCGCGGCTACCGGCCGGTGATCGTGCACTCGCGCGAGGAGGTCGACGCGCAGATCGCGGCGTTCCCGGCCGCGCTGTTCGTCGACCCGCTGACCGGGCCGATCACGCGGACCGCGCTGCAGTCGCTGCGGCAGGCCGCTGTCGCGGCCGAGGTGCCGGTGATGGTGACGGCGGGGCTCGGACAGGCCTCGCGGGAGGCGGCGTACGGCGCCGATCCCGCCGTTCTGCTGAAGGCGCTCGCGCCGCGGGACACCGAGCAGCACCCGCCGCGCGTCCTGCTCATCGAGGAGCACGCGGAGATCGCGCTGGCCCTGACGGCGACGCTGGAGCGGCGCGGGATGCAGGTGGCACGGGCCGCGAGCGACACCGACGCGGTGACGCTGGCGGGCGACTTCCGGCCCAACCTGGTCGTGATGGACCTGATGCAGGTGCACCGGCGCCGGGCCGGGATCGTCGACTGGCTGCGCGCGAACGGGCAGCTCAACCGCACCCCGCTCGTCGTCTACACGGCCGCCGTCGACCAGGCCGACCTGCCGCGGCTGGCCTCCGGCGAGACGGTGCTGTTCCTCGCCGAGCGGTCCACCAGCGGTGAGGTGCAGGCGCGGATCGTGGACCTGCTGGCGCGGATCGGGACCAACTAGGACCGGATCCGCACGAGGGGCCCGGCCCCTACCTCGCGACCATCCGCCGCGCGGCCTCCTTCACCGAGGCGCGCAGCCGGTCGCGGTCGGTGTCGGCACCGCCGACCAGGATGCGGGCCATCTGAGGGACGACGGTGGCCCAGTCGGCCACCGCGATCAGCAGGAACAGCAGGTCGTGGGCCGGGATGGCGTCGGTGACGATGCCGCGGTCCTGGCCGTCCTGGAGCGCGGCGACCTTGTGGCGGTAGTGCTCCTTGCGTTCGGTCTCGTCGGGCAGCTCGTCGGTGCCGTACTCCAGGCCCTCCCACAGGAGCAGCCGCAGCACCTCGGGGTGGGCCTCGTGGTAGTCCATCAGGCGGTCGATCCAGCCGTCGAGGTCGTCCGGGTCGACGGGGACGGCGATGGCGAGGTCGAGCATGACCTGCCCGAGGACCTTGGTGAACAGCTCCGCCTTGTTGCCGTAGTAGGCGTAGATCAGCTGCTTGTTGGCCTTCGCCTCGGCCGCGATGCGGTCGACGCGGGCGCCCGCGATGCCGTAGCGGGCGAACTCCGCGACCGCCGCCTCGAAGATCCGGGCCTTGGTGGCCTCGGCGTCCCTCACTGCCATGGGTTCAGGGTAGCGGGGTGGTAACCAACTATTTGGTTGACGGGAATGGGCGGGCGGAGCAGACTGTTCGAGTCAGTGCCAACCAACCAGTTAGTTACTAGAGCCGACTCGAAGGAGTCACTCCGCTCATGTCGCAGGCGCCCACGGAACAGCAGGTCAGGCCCGCTCGTCAGCCGACGGTCGCGGACACCCCCTCCCGCTTCTTCCTCCCCCTCATCGCCCTCTGCTCCGCCGTCACCGCCGCCAACATCTACGTCGCGGCCCCGCTGCTCTCCCTCATCGCCCGGGACTTCGGCACCGCTCCCTCGGCCGTGGCCTGGATCGCCTCGGTCGCGCAGTTCGGCTACGCCGCCGGCCTGCTGTTCTTCGCCCCGCTCGGCGACCGCGTGAGCCGGCGTCCGCTGGTCGCCGTACTCTCGCTGGCCACGACCGCGG
This sequence comes from Streptomyces sp. NPDC049627, assembly GCF_044465645.1. Classification (NCBI taxonomy): domain Bacteria; kingdom Bacillati; phylum Actinomycetota; class Actinomycetes; order Kitasatosporales; family Streptomycetaceae; genus Streptomyces; species Streptomyces sp. NPDC049627. Next base: position 186,915 of record NZ_JBITLW010000002.1, read on the forward strand.
CCCTGGCCGTGGGTGCCGCGGCCTCCGGCACGACTGCGCTCGCGGCAGCGGTCCTCGTCGCCTCCGCGGCGACCGTCGTCCCGCAACTTCTGGTCCCCCTCGTCGCCGAACGCGCCCCCGCCGAACGCCGCGCCCGTCATGTCGCCGCCGTCATCGCGGGACTGTTCACCGGCATCGTCGCGGCCCGCGTCCTCGGCGGCCTCGCCGGACAGGCCTTCGGCTGGCGGTGGGTGTTCCTGGGCGCGGCCGTCCTCACCGCGGTCCTCGGTCTGCTCACGGCCGCCGTCCTGCCTTCCGAACGCCCCCGCCGCACCGGCGGCCCCGGCGGCCTCTTCTCGGGCCTCACCGCGATGCCCGGCCTGGTGCGCCGCTCCCCCGACCTGTGGCGCGCCTGCCTGCGGCAGGCCGGCATGTACGGCGCCTGGAGCGCCCTGTGGACCTCGCTGGCCCTGCTGCTGACGGGTGAGCCGTACGCCCTCTCGACCGCGACCGCCGGACTCTTCGGCCTCTTCGGGCTGGCAGCGACTGTCGTGGCCCCGCTCGCGGGCGGCCTCGTCGACCGCTTCGGCGCCGCCCGCGTCGTACGGTCCGCGTATCTGCTCGCGGCCGTGTCCGTGCCGCTCTTCTGGCTCGGCGGACGGGTGATGGCCGCGCTCTTCGTGGCCGCCGTCGCCATCCACGCCGCCCTCGTCGCCTCCCACGTCGCCAACCAGACCCTCGCCCTGACGACCACGCCCTCCCCCGCGACCGCCAACAGCGCCTACGTCGTCGCCGGCTTCGCGGGCGGCGCCAGCGCCTCGGCCCTGGCGGGCTTCGCCTTCGGGCAGTGGGGGTGGGGCGGAGTGTGTGCGGTGGCGGGGGTTTGGCTGGTGGTGGGGTGGGGGGTGACTGCGGGGCGGCGGTGACGCGTTTCCGCCGGGGCATGAGCCGTACGGCGGTTGAGGCGCCGTACCTCAGTAGGGGGTACGGCAGCGAAGGCGCCGTAGCGCGGTAGGGGGGTACGGCAGGGAAGGCGCCGTACCGGAGTGAAATGCTCGGCGGCCGGGACGAACCCGCCTCGTCCCGGCCGCCTTTTGCGTGTCAGAGCCGGGTGACGTCCAGGTCGCCCTCCGCGTACTGCCTGCGCAGCACCTTCTTGTCGAACTTGCCGACGCTCGTCTTCGGCACCGCCGGGATGACCGACCAGCGCTCCGGGAGCTGCCACTTGGCGATCTTGCCCTCGTCGGCGAGGAAGGCGCGCAGGGTCTCGAAGTCGGCGGTGGCGCCCTCCTTGAGGACGACCGTGGCCAGCGGGCGCTCGCCCCACTTCTCGTCGGGGACGGCGACGACGGCGGCCTCGGCGACGTCCGGGTGGGACATCAGCGCGTTCTCCAGCTCGACGGAGGAGATCCACTCGCCGCCGGACTTGATGACGTCCTTGGCGCGGTCGGTGAGGGTGAGGAATCCGTCGGCGGAGATGGTGCCGACGTCGCCGGTCTTCAGCCAGCCGTCCTCGCTGAACTTGTCGGCGGGGCGCAGGGGTTCGGCGTCGGGGCCGTTGTAGTAGGCGCCCGCGATCCACGGGCCGCGGACCTCCAGCTCGCCGGCTGACTCGCCGTCCCAGGGGAGGCGCTCGCCGCCGGGACCGGTGAGGCGGGCCTCGACGGAAGCGGGGAAGCGGCCCTGGGTGAGGCGGTACGCGAACTCCTCCTCCGTGCCGACCGCGTGGGCCGGCGGGCGGGCGACCGTGCCGAGCGGCGAGGTCTCCGTCATGCCCCAGGCGTGGCAGACCCGCATACCCAGCTTGTCGAACGCCTGCATGAGCGAGGGCGGACAGGCCGAGCCGCCGATCGTCACCTGACCGAGGGTGGAGACGTCCCGCGGCTTGGCGGTGAGCTCGGCGAGCAGGCCCTGCCAGATGGTGGGCACGGCGGCCGCGTGGGTCGGCTTCTCGCCCTCGATCATCTCGGCGAGGGGCGCGGGCTGCAGGAAGCGGTCCGGCATCAGCATGTTGACGCCGGTCATGAAGGTGGCGTGCGGCAGGCCCCAGGCGTTGACGTGGAACTGAGGGACCACGACGAGCGAGGTGTCCTGGTCGGTCAGCCCCATCGACTGGGTCATGTTGACCTGCATGGAGTGCAGGTAGATCGAGCGGTGGGAGTAGACGACGCCCTTCGGGTCGCCCGTGGTGCCGGAGGTGTAGCACATGGAGGCGGCCTGCCGCTCGTCCAGCTCCGGCCAGTCGTACGTCGTCGGCTTGCCGCCGATCAGCTCCTCGTACTCGTGCACCTGGACGGAGGCGTCCGCGAGGAGGGAACGGTCACCCGGCCCCGACACCACCACGTGCTCGACCGTCTTGAGGTGCGGGAGCAGCGGGGCCAGCAGGGGGAGCAGGGAGCCGTTGGCGATGACGACCCGGTCGGCCGCATGGTTGACGATCCAGGCCAGCTGCTCGGCGGGCAGGCGGAGGTTGAGGGTGTGCAGGACCGCGCCCATGGAGGGGATGGCGAAGTAGGCCTCGACGTGCTCGGCGTTGTTCCACATCAGGGTCGCGACCCGCTCGTCGTCGGCGACGCCCAGGTCCTCGCGCAGGGCGTGCGCCAGCTGGGCCGCACGGGCACCGACCTCGGCGAAGGAACGGCGATGCGGCTCGGCCTCGCCGGTCCACGTGGTGACCTGCGATGTGCCGTGGATCGTGGACCCGTGGGTCAGGATCCTCGAGATCAGCAGCGGTACGTCCTGCATGGTGCTCAGCACGGCGTCCTCCCGGGGCGACATTGCCTACGCGGTAGTAAGGGTTGCCGAGATTCTGCGCACATACCGCTCGGTATGTCACTAGGGGCCGCTGATCGATCAGGTCACGTTGACAAACTCGGCCCGTCTGGGGGTCGCCGACGCAGCGGGGACGGCCATCTGTCCCCATTTCCCCCGAAACCTGTCCGGCCTACCGAACGAGCCCCAGCTCAGGATCCTCCCGCAGCTTGCCCAGCGCCCGCGACACCGCCGACTTCACCGTGCCGACGGACACCCCGAGGACCTCGGCCGTCTGGACCTCGCTGAGGTCCTCGTAGTACCGCAGGACGACCATCGCCCGCTGCCGCGCCGGCAGCCGCATGATCGCCCGCCACATGGCGTCGTGCAGCGCCTGCCGCTCCGCCGGGTCGTCGTCGTGGCCGGGCAGGGGCTCCGGCTCGGGCATCTCGTCGCAGGCGAACTCGTCGACCTTGCGCTTGCGCCACTGCGACGTCCGCGTGTTCAGCAGCGCCCTGCGCACATAGCCGTCGAGCGCGCGATGGTCCTCGATGCGCTCCCAGGCGACGTAGGTCTTGGTGAGCGCGGTCTGCAGCAGGTCCTCCGCGTCGCTCGGGTTGGCGGTCAGCGACCGGGCAGTACGCAGCAGCACCGGCTGACGGGCCCGCACATACGACGTGAAGGAGGGGTACGTCGCGTTCGGAAAAGCCCGCGGCGCGGCGTCGGAAGCGCTGGTGCAGACGGGTGTGGTCATGGCTCCACGCTATGAGCGACCCCTGCTTCAGCGGATCGGCCGCAGGTGCCGAAGCAGCGTCCGCCTCAGGTTGTAGGGGTGGGGCTGACTCCACCTCCTGAAGGTGGACGAGGGGGGGACGGTTACTGGGGGATTGCCCCTGGGGGGCGTCGGGGGTGGCAGGTCGGGGGTGTCCGGGGTGGCAGGTCGGGGGCATCCGGGGTGGCAGGTCGGGGGCGGGGACCCGTGGCTGGAGGTCGGGAGGGGGTCGTGGGCTGTCGGGGGGACTAGTGGGTGGCGGGCCGGGGGGCACTCGTGGGCGGCGGGCCGGAGGGCACTCGCGGGCGGCGAGCCACGGGCGCGCGTCGGGGGCGGGCCAGGGGGCGGGGCGCGCGTCGGTGCCAGGCCGGGGACACTCGCGGGCGGCGAGCCGGGGGCGTGCGTCGGCGGCGGGCGGGGGGGCGGGGCGCGGGCCAGGGGACGGAGCGTGCGTCTGCGGCTGTCCGGGGCCCTCGCGGGCTGCAGGCCGGGGGCACTCGCGGGCTGCAGGCCGGGGGCACTCGCGGGCGGCGGGCCACGGGCGCGCGTCGGCGGCGGGCCAGGGGACGGGGCGCGCGTCGGCGGCAAGCCAGGGGACGGGGCGCGCGTCGGCGGCAAGCCAGGGGACGGGGCGCGCGTCGGCGGCAAGCCAGGTGCACTCGCGGGCTGCAGGCCGGGGGACTCATGGGCGGCAGGCCACGGGCGCCCGTCGGCGGCAAGCCGCGGGACGGGGTGGAGGACCCTTCGGCGGCGACTCCGGGGCGAGTCGGGCCCGTCGGTGGCAAACCCCGTGTGGGTCGGGGGACCCGTAGGCGGCGAAGCACGGCCGGGTCGGGTCCCCCCTCGTCAGCGACTCCGGCGCGAGTCGCGACACCCCTCGGTGGCAAACCCCGGCGCGAGTCGCGGGACCCGTCGGCATCAAACCCCGACGCGGGCCAGCGCATCCCTCGGCATCAAACCCCGACGCGGACCGACGTACCCTCCGCAGCAAACCCCGACGCGGACCGACGTACCCCTCCGCAGCAAACCCGACGCGAGTCACGCATCAGCAGCAACGCCGGGTCAGGTCACGCGTCCGTGGCAAGGATCAGACCCGACGTCGGCACCCCCGTACCGGCCGTCACCAGCACCCGCTCCGCCCCGGGTATCTGGTTCACGGACGTCCCCCGCACCTGCCTCACCCCTTCCGCGATTCCGTTCATCCCGTGCAGATACGCCTCCCCGAGCTGCCCCCCGTGCGTGTTGAGCGGCAGCTGCTGCTCGGCCACGAAGTCCCCGGCCTCCCCCTTTCCGCAGAACCCGAACTCCTCCAGCTGCATCACCACGAACGGCGTGAAGTGGTCGTACAGAATTCCGACGTCGATCTCCTCCGGCCCCAGCCCCGCCGTCCGCCACAGCTGCCGCGCCACCACGCCCATCTCCGGCAGCCCGGTGAGGTCGTCCCGGTAGAAGCTCGTCATCTGCTCCTGCCCTCGGCCGGCGCCCTGGGCCGCCGCCGCGATGACGGCCGGGGGGTGGGGCAGGTCACGGGCCCGCTCGACGGTCGTGACGACGAGCGCCTGGCCGCCGTCCGTCTCCTGGCAGCAGTCCAGCAGTCGCAGCGGCTCGACGATCCAGCGCGAGGCCGCGTGGTCGGCGAGGGTGATGGGTCTGCCGTGGAAGTACGCGGCAGGGTTCGTCGCCGCGTACTTGCGGTCCGTCACCGCCACATGCCCGAACACCTCCGGCGTCAGCCCGTACGTGTACAGATACCGCTGGGCCGCCATCGCCACCCAGGATGCGGGCGTGAGCAGCCCGAACGGCAGCGACCAGCCGAGCGCCACGCCCTCCGCCGACGGCTCCCGGTGCTGCACTCCCGAGCCGAAGCGCCGCCCCGACCGCTCGTTGAACGCCCGATAGCAGACCACCACCTCCGCCACCCCCGTCGCCACGGCGAGCGCCGCCTGCTGGACGGTCGCGCAGGCCGCGCCGCCGCCGTAGTGGACGCGGGAGAAGAAGGACAGCTCGCCCATCCCGCAGGCCTGGGCCACGGTGATCTCCGGGCTGGTGTCCATCGTGAACGTCACCATCCCGTCCACGTCCCCCGGCGTGAGCCCCGCGTCGTCCAGCGCGGCCCGCACCGCCTCCACGGCCAGCCGAAGCTCACTGCGTCCCGAGTCCTTGGAGAACTCGGTGGCCCCGACACCGACGATCGCCGCCCGCCCGGCCAGGGCGTCCCGCTCGCGCACGCTCATGCCGGACCCTCCGACGGCACCGTCCCCTGACCCTCCGGCGGCACCATGCCCGTGGTCTGCGACGGCACCGTGCCCGTGGTCGCCGTGACCGGCACGGTGACCGTCACCGTGCCGGTCACATGTCTGCCGATGCCGTTGGCCCCGACCACCCGTACCGTCGCCGTGTCACCGTCGACGTCCTCGACCGTGCCGCTCAACACCATGGTGTCCCCCGGGTAGTTGGGCGCCCCGAGTCGGATGGCCACTCTGCGCAGTACGGCCGTCGGTCCGAAGTGGTCGGTGATGTAGCGGCCGACCAGGCCGTTCGTGGTCAGGATGTTCATGAAGATGTCGGGGGACCCCTTATCGCGGGCCAACTCCGCGTCGTGGTGCACGTCCTGGTAGTCACGCGAAGCGAGGGCGCCGGCGACGATCAGCGTGCGGGTGATCGGGATCTCCAGCGGGGGCAGTTCCTCTCCGGCGTTCATGCGGCCTCCTCCCGCGCACGGAAGACCGGCAGCACCGACTCGTCGTCGTACACCTGGAATTCGAGCCGCACCGGCATGCCGATCCGCACCTTGTCGTACGGCACGCCCACGACGTTGCTGATCATCCGTACCCCCTCCGCCAGTTCGACGAGTACGACCGCGTAAGGAGGGTCGAAGGCGGGGAAGGGCGGGTGGTGCATCACGACGTACGAATAGACCGTCCCCTCGCCGCTCGCCTCGACCGTGTCCCACTCCAGGCCGCCGCAGGCGTTGCAGCCCGGCAGCCAGGGGTGGCGCAGGGTGCCGCAGTCGGTGCAGCGCTGGATGAGCAGGCTGCGGCGCCGGACGCCTTCCCAGAAGCCGGCGTTGTCACGGTTGACGACAGGGCGGGGGCGCGGTGGTCTCTGCCGCCGGTCCGGCTGCTGCTGCTCGGCGCGGCGTCCGGGCGTGTATTTGAGGATGCGGAAGCGGTGGGTGCCCGCGAGGTCGGTGCCGACGTGGATGTCCGTGCGGGTCGTGACGAAGTACCCCGTGCCGAGCTTGGTCGTCTTCCGCTCCGACACCGACTCGATCACCGAGTCGAAGGTGATCTCGTCCCCGGGCCGCAGGGGCCGTAGGTACTCCTGCTCGCAGTCGGTGGCGACGACCGAGGTGCAGCCCGCCTCGTCGAGCAGGCCGAGCAGTTCGTCGTACGCGTGCGTGCGTCCCGAATGGCCGGAGAGGCCGCCCATGGTCCACGCCTGGAGCATGGTGGGCGGTGCCATGGCGTCCGGTCCGGAGTACGCCGGGTTGGTGTCGCCCATCGCCTCGCACCAGTGCCGGATCATGGGCGCGTTGACGGCGTCCTTGCCGGCGCGGGCGACCGCGGCCGGTTCGCCCTCGTAGGCCTTCAGCCTCGCCTCGAGCGCGTCGCCCGTCGCCACCTCGTGACTCGCCCCCGGCTCGTAGCTCACCGTCGCCCCCTCGTCCTCACCGGCCTCGTCGCCCCACGGCGCATCGCACTGACACTTCTGGTACACCGCAGCCGCCGATCCGGTTCCCACTGCTTCCCGGATTCCCACGAGTTCCCCATGACGTCCGACGGCGTCCCACGAGGTCCCCGGACTTCCTGGAACTTCTACGGAGTGCGGCGGTCGGCGAGGCCGCGGAGCCCCACGAAGGTTTCTGACTGTCCGTCAGATACGACTCACTGTCAAGGCCGCCAAGAGCGCCTGCGGCAACGCCGAAACGCCTGCGCGGCGGCACCGAAGTACCGCCGCGCAGACGCGTTACACCCCAAGAGCACACCCGAGAGACATTCGAGGGGGCCGGTGCGTGAGCACCGGGGCACCGGCCCCCTCAGCTCACCACCAGAGCGGCGTGAAGTTGACGGCCGCGTTGTCGTCGCCCTGGTTGAGGGCCGTGAAGGCGGAGCCGTTGACCTGGGCGGTGTTGCTCTGGTTCGAGGCGCCGGAGCCGGTCGCCTGCTGCTGGGTGGTGGACGCGGTGCCGTAGTTGTCGCCGCCGACCCCGCTGCCCAAGATGCCCTGGACGGTGTTCGTTACGGCCGCGCTGGATCCGTCGTCCGCGATGGCACCGTTGTCCGCCGCGGCGACGCCGGCCAACAGGGCGGCGGCGAGCGGGAGGGCGGAGACGGCTGCGATGACGCGGGCGGTACGGATGCTTGCCATGTTGTTCCTCCAGAACAGGTGCGTCCAGGCTCCCCAGCCGGACGCATAGGTGGTGCGTGAAGTACTGCCGATCCCAAGGCAGTTGGCCGACCGCCCCGGAGTCCTGCACGACGTCGCGAGATCAGAGTTGCCCACCGAATCCCTGGCGAACCACCCTGGAAGTCGCTATTCGCCCTCAAGCGTGATGACAAGTCGATAAACCCCTTTCACCACACCAAACCCCGCAGACGATGACAGTGCAGACAGCTCCACCCCAAGCCCCACAAGCGGTGAAGCGTTCCTGCTCACTTCCGGCCAATCTCCGCGGACCGGCGCGTCGACCGGCGGGGCGCACCCATTTCCCCTTTCCTTTTTCGAACACTCGTACGAACATAGAGGCATGGCCACCACCGACCGGCAGGCCACGACGCTGGCCCTCGCACACGCCCTGTCAGCCGCCGAGCGCGGACTGGCCGTCATCCCCCTGTCCCGGACGAAGCTCCCGGCCCTGCGCTCTCCCCACCGCGACGACCCCGATCCCAAGCCCTGCCACGGCGAATGCGGCCGCGTCGGGCACGGGGTCTACGACGCCTCCACCGACCCCGCCCGCATCCGCGAACTCTTCGCGGCCGCCCCCTGGGCGACGGGCTACGGCATCGCGTGCGGCCTGCCTCCCCACAACCTCATCGGCATCGACCTCGACACCAAGTCCGGTACGGACTCCTCGGCCGCCCTGCGCGAACTGGCGCTGCGCCACCTGTTCACGATTCCGCCCACGGTGGTCGTCCTGACCCCCAGCGGCGGCCGCCACCTCTGGCTGACCGGCCCGCCCGACGTCGTCGTCCCCAACTCGGCGGGCCGCCTCGCACCCGGCATCGACATCCGGGGCGCCGGCGGCTACCTCGTCGGCCCCGGCTCCCGTACCGACCACGGCGTCTACAGCACCGCACCCGGCACCTCCCACATCGCCCCCGCGCCCTGCCCGCGCGCCCTCCTGCGCCTTCTGCTCCCTCCACCCCGCATGCACCACCCCACGCCCCCGGCCACCGGCGGCCACGGCCAGGGACTCGTCCAGTTCGTGCTCGCCGCGCACGAGGGCCAACGCAACACCCGTCTGTTCTGGGCGGCCTGCCGCGCCTACGAGGACGGCATCGGCCCCGCCCTCGTCGAACCCCTCGTCGAGGCGGCCCTCAACACGGGCCTGACCGAACGTGAAGCCCGGGCGACCATCGGGTCGGCGGCGCGGATGACGGGGCACCGGCCCTGACGGACGGCGACGTCGGGCGGGTCTTGCATCCCGGCGGGCTCAAATCCGGCGGGCTCTGCGTCCGGCGGGCTCTGCGTCCGGCGGGCTCTGCGTCCGGCGGGCTCTGCGTCCGGCGGGCTCTGCGTCCGGCGGGCTCTGCGTCCGACAGCCTTGAAATGCACGGGAGCTCGATGCACCACCGCCCTAGAGTGCCGACCATGTCGCTGACCCGCATCGTCCTCACATCCGGCCGCTCGCTGTACCTCTCCGAGCTGCGGATGTCCTCGGCGTACGGCGGAATGCTGGAGGGCTACCCCTGCAAGCCGGTGAACGACAAGAAGATCAAGGGCCTCGTCCGCGACGCGGCCGAGCTGACCCACTCCTCCGTTCCGGTCCACCTCGTCCCGCCGCCGCGCGAGTATCCCGACCAGTACGCGGGCGCGTTCGGCCCGGTCGAGGTGCTTCCGGCGGTGGCCTGCGTCGGCGTCTTCCACTCCACCGCCCTGGACGCCGACCACGACCCCGTCCTCTACCGCTCCGCCCTCACGGTCATCTGGTTTCAGCCCACCCCGCACGTGCCGTCCGGCTGCGACGCGGAGGAGGCGCTGCGGGAGGTTCCGTGGGAGGAGTTGGCGCGGGACCACGAGCTCTAGGGTCGACCGATGAGCGTTTCGCGACCTGAGCTGATGCGCTGGCGATTCGATCTGACCTGGTCGTTGTTCGGGTACCACCTCGACCGGCTCCGGCCCGAGGACTTCCTGTGGGAACCGGTGCCGCACTGCTGGATGCTGGTGGTGGAGCGTGGCCACCGCCCCTTTGCGAGGCCGCCCGCCACGGCAGCGGACCGACGTGACCTGGCCCGGCGACGGGACCGCGACCATCGCCTGGCTGCGCGACCTGCGCGCCGACTGGCTGGTGGCGCTGGACCGGCTCGACGACACGGACCTGGATGCCACCGCGCCGTTCCCCTGGCCGGACGACCCGCAGTACACCGTCGCCCACATGATCGGCTGGGTGAACGCCGAGCTGATGAAGAACACCGCGGAGATCGGGCAGCTGCGGCTGCTGCGCGCCCAGGAGCCGGGGCGCACAATTGGTACCAAAATGAGCGTTATCTGATATTCACGCTGGATCGGAGACGTCATGAAGGACCTCAAGCTCGAGCAGAAGCGCTCGCTGTCACGTCTTGAGGCCGCTGATCAGCTGGAGGCGCTCGCGGCCGCGCTCAGGCAGGGCGGGGAAGCCGAACTGGAAATCGACCCCTGGAAGCTGAGCTTGCGGATCCCCGCCGATCTTCGCAGCGAGATCGAGCTCGAAGTCAGTGACAGGGAGATCGAGCTGGAGATCGAGTTCAAGTGGCCGACCGGAGCGGCTGCACCGGCCGAGTCGGCCGAGTCGGCGGCAGAGGAAGAGCCGGCTGCGGGCAGGCGGAAGGGAGCGTCTGCCGCTCCGGGGCGCACTCGCAGCAGCGGCGGACGAACCGCCAAGCGGACTGTCGCGAAGAAGCCGTGAGCCAAGAGAGCTGTGAGGGATTTGAACCCACGGTGACTCGCGCCACGCCCCTTTTCGAGATCTCTCGGCGGCACCGGTTCCAAGCGCACCACGCAGGTCGGACGCTTGCAGCGGACCTAAGCCGGACCATGGACTTCTTCCGGAGATGCGGCCACCAGGGATAGCGGCGGTCTGGTGCGATTCTGGGAGCTGACCCGCCAGGCTTCGGGACGGGGCCGGCGGAAGCCGCGGGTCTTCTCTGCGGTGGCGGCTTTGATGCTCGCCGGGCTGCTCACCGTCCAGATATGGCCAGTCGGCGTGCTCCCTGCGGACAACGCTCACGAGAACGGCCCCTGACCGAGTTACCTGGTCAGGGGCCGTTCACCTGCGGTGGGTGTGGGATTTGAACCCACGGTGACTCGCGCCACGACGGTTTTCAAGACCGTTCCCTTAGGCCGCTCGGGCAACCCACCTCGGCCCCGGCCCACCTGGGGCGGAGCGGGTACAGCGTACCGGCACCGCGCGTTGCGCGGGGTTCGTGGTCCGGATGGGCGGTGAGGGCCGGCCTGGCGTCAGGTGTCGTCGCCCAGGCGGACGCCGTTGACGGCGGTGTCAAAGGCGGGGCGGTACTCGTGCCATTGCTCGTCCGGGGCGGAGAGGTAGATCACGTACTGGGTGCCGTCGGTGCTCGCGAAGGCCAGCTCCGCCGCCCGGTACTTGCGTGCCCGGCCGTCGAAGGTGAACTCCCAGTACCCGGCAGGGCGTCCCCGGAAGGTCGTCTCGGCCATCCGCACCCGTTCGTAGCCGGGATTGTCGCGGGCAGTCTGGTCCTCCTCCGTTTCGCGCCAGTGCTGCAGCGGGTCGCTGCCGGCGAACTCGATGACGTTGACCCTCAGGCCCACAAGTTCCGACGGGTCGATGTAGGCGATCTCGCCGCCCCGCAACGTCGTCCTGGTCCAGCCGTCCCGCACGGGCACGGAGATGCCGGTATCAGGCTTTGCGAGGTGGTATCCCGCGGGCACCGGCGGCACGGTGGGGCTGGTCGGGGAGGGAGTGGACGGGGAGGATGAGGAGGACGTGGAGGAATCGGATCCGGACGCGCTCGTACGGGAGGCGTCGGTCCTGCCGTTCAGCCACCACACCGCACCGCCCGCCAGACAGGCGACGAGGGTCACCGCCACGGCCGACCACACCACGGTGCGGCGGCGGTTGCCGCCGCTCCCGCGGCCGGTGGGGGCGAGGGTGTCGACACGGTCCGGCCGTGTGGGCGGATCGAGACGCGCGGTGCGTGTGCCGGTCAGGTCGCCCAGGCGGCGTTCGACCTCGTGTACGTCCATGCGCTGTCCGGGGTCCTTGACGAGCAGGCCCTCGATCACGGGAGTCAGGTCCCCGGCGTTGCGCGGGGGGTCGTACGGATCCGTCGCGATGGCGTACGCGGTTTCGATCGGCGTGTGCCGGCGGAACGGGTCCCGTCCCTCGACCGCCTGGTACAGCGTCGCCCCCAGGGCCCACAGGTCACTGGCGGGGCCGGTCTCGGGATGCGCGCCCCTGAGCCGTTCGGGGGCCAGATAGCTGATGGAGCCGATCAACTCACCGGGCTTGGTCAGCGACGACGTGCCCGACTCCATGGCGATCCCGAAGTCGGTGAGGACGATCCGTCCGTCGTCACCCAGCAGGACGTTAGCGGGTTTGACGTCCCGGTGCAGGACACCGGCGCCGTGCGCGGCGCGCAGGGCGGCGGTCATGGCGCGGCCGATGCGGGCGGCTTCCTCGGGAGGCAGCGCACCCCGCCGCTTCACCACGTCGCTCAGCGTGACCGAGGGTATGTACTCCATGACGATGCAGGGCACGCCCTCGTCGTCGAGCACGTCGTGCACGACGATCACATTGGGGTGGGTGATCCGCGCGGCGCTGCGGGCCTCGCGGCGGGTGCGCTCGTAGAGCGTGCGGACCTCGTCGTCCTGCAGATGCGGCGGGATGCGCAGTTTCTTCACGGCGACCTGGCGGCCGAGCAGCTTGTCCTCGGCACGCCAGACGGTGCCCATGCCGCCGCTGCCCACCCGCTCCACCAGCAGGTACCGGCCCGCGACGAGCCGCCCCAGATCGGTCACCGCGAGACCGTCCCCTTCTCTGCTTCCCATTCGCGGCTCTGCTTCCCATTCGCGAACAGCCGAGGTCGAGAAGGCACGATAGCCCATCCGAACGTATGGCCACGGTCGCCGCCCGGTCGGCAACTCCCGCCGCACACCGCGCACTCCGCGCCCTGGCGAACAACTCCCTGGCCGTCCGCCCATGCCGTCGCCTTGGCAACCGAATCCGCGAACGGCGCTTTCCGGCGGGGAGGACGCGTTTCGTCGCGTCCTGGTTCCCGGCTCTGCGGCAAAAGGGCACGCGCGCGTGGCGTCGGCTCTTGTCGGAGCCGGGCCTGCGCGCGCGTGCCCGTGGCGTCAGCTGTCGCCCGTGCGGGAACCCAGGGTGAGTTCGACCGTGTGGGTCTTGCCGTCCCGTTCGTAGGTGATCGTGACCTTGTCGCCGGGCTGGTGGGTCCAGATCTCGCCGATCAGGGTGGGGCCGGAGTCGATCACCGTGTCGTCGAGCTTGGTGATGACGTCGCCGGGCTTGAGGCCGGCCTTGGCGGCGGGGCCGCCCGGCTCGACCGGCTCCGCGCTGCTGGTGCCCTGGTCGACGATCTTGGCGCCGTCGGAGGTGTCCTCCGTGGAGACGGAGGCGCCGATCTTGGCGTAGACCGGCTCACCGGTCTTGATCAGCTGCTCGGCGACGTACTTGGCCTGGTTGACCGGGATGGCGAAGCCGAGGCCGATCGAGCCGGCCTGGCCGGTGCCGCCCAGGCCGTTGGCGGCCGACTGGATCGCGGAGTTGATGCCGATGACGTTGCCCTGGGCGTCGAGCAGCGGGCCGCCGGAGTTGCCCGGGTTGATCGAGGCGTCCGTCTGCAGGGCGCTCATGTACGAGGAACTGCTGCCGCTGCCGTCGCTGGAGGCCACGGGGCGGTTCTTGGCGCTGATGATGCCCGTCGTGACGGTGTTGGACAGGCCGAAGGGAGCGCCGATCGCGATCGTCGAGTCGCCGACCGCCACCTTGTCGGAGTCGCCCAGCGTCAGCGGCCGGAGGTCCGACGGGGCGTTCTTGAGCTTGATGACCGCCACGTCGTAGCCCTGCGCGTGACCGACGACCTCGGCGTCGTACTTCTTGCCGTTCGGGAAGGTCGCCGTGAGCTTGCCGCCGTCGACCGCGTCGGCCACCACATGGTTGTTGGTGAGGATGTGGCCTTCCTTGTCGAAGACGAAGCCGGTGCCCGTGCCGCCCTCGCCGCTGTTGCTCTCGGCCTGGATCGTGACGGTGCTGGGCAGCGCCTTGGCGGCCACGCCCGCGACGGTGCCGGGGTCGCGCTTGAACGAGCCGCCGCTGTCGGAGGCGGAGACGGTCGTCGACGAGGTGGTGTCGTCGTTCTTGGCCAGGGTGTAACCGAGGCCGCCGCCCAGGCCGCCCGCGACCAGCGCGGCGATGAGGACCGCTGCGAGCAGACCACCCCGCCCGCGGCCGGACTTGGGCGCCGGCTGCTGGTACGTGGCACCCCAGCCGGCACCGGGGCCGCCCGCCCCGGCACCACCCGCACCGGCAGCGGCGCCGACGCTCCCTGCGGCGGCGCCGTTTTCGGCGTACGGCGGTGTGCCGGGCGGCGGCGGGGGCGGCCAGGAGGCGTCGGGAGCCGAGCTCTGGGGGGCGGGTGGCTGAGCTCCGTTCGAGGCCGCCGGGGCGGTGTACGGCTGGGTGCCGTCGGAGTTCGCCGGGGCGCTGTCCGGCACCGGCGGGAGCGGAGCGGTCGGGGCGGCATCACCCTCGGGCGCCGGATGCTCCTGGGAGGCAGGAGCAGCGGGAGCATCCACCGGCACGGGGGGTGCGGACGGGGCCGGGGGTACCGCGGCGCCCTCGTTCTCGGTGCTCACAGCTTCTCTCCTCGATCCACGGCTGTTGTCTTCGGTCGCACGGTCACGCCCGTTCACGCTGGCCAGTACTTGTCGGCGGTCGGTGCGCTTCAGCTGTGCATGCCATTTATGTATGCCGTCAGCTTTTCCCACGGGCCGTCAGAGCACCATAAGCGGTCGCTGTGGGTCCACGGCCAATCCTTATATTGCTCATGTGAGACTAAACGGGCAGAATCCGAGTGCCCCCGAGACTCCTCCGCTCGCACGTCTACCCCGGTGCGGTGGCACCATGACGCGGTGACCCACGTACGGCAGCACCAGACGCAAGTCGTCGCCCATCGCGGAGCCTCCGAAGACGCTCCCGAGCACACCCTGGCCGCGTACAAGAAGGCGATCGAGGACGGCGCGGACGCCCTCGAGTGCGATGTACGCCTCACCGCGGACGGCCATCTCGTCTGCGTCCACGACCGCCGCGTCAACCGTACGTCCAACGGCCGGGGCGCGGTCTCGGCACTGGAGCTCGCCGAGCTCGCCGCCCTGGACTTCGGCTCCCGGAAGAACCGCGACCCGTGGAAGAACCGGAGCGAGGAGCCCGACTGGGAGTTCCGGCCGGAGGATCCCGAGGACACGTCCGTGCTCACGCTGGAGCGGCTGCTGGAGCTCGTCGCCGACGCGGGGCGGCGGGTGGAGATGGCGATCGAGACCAAGCACCCGACGCGCTGGGCGGGGCAGGTCGAGGAGCGGCTGCTGCACCTGCTGAAGCGGTTCGGGCTGGACACCCCCGCCTCCGCCGCCGAGTCACCGGTGCGCGTCATGAGCTTCTCGGCGCGCTCACTGCATCGCGTGCGTGCCGCCTCGCCGACGCTGCCGACGGTCTATCTGATGCAGTTCGTCTCGCCGCGACTGCGGGACGGCCGACTGCCCGCGGGCGTCCATGTCGCCGGGCCCTCGATCAGGATCGTGCGCAATCACCCGGCGTACGTGGAGCGCCTGAAGCGAGCCGGTCACCAGGTGCACGTGTGGACCGTGAACGAGCCCCAGGACGTCGACCTCTGCGTCGAACTGGGCGTCGACGCCATCATCACCAACCGCCCGCGCGCGGTGCTGGACCAGCTCGGCCGCTGACACGCGCGCGTGCGGACGCAAACCGGACGCCCCCAATCCTCCAAAACCTCTTCAATCCCTGCACAACCTATTGACCCCCGAGCCTCATCAGCCTCATCCTCCACTCTCGGCCACACCGACGAATTCCAGCCATCTCGATTACAGGGAGTGCTCCGGCGCGTTCGGTCCGTATTCGATCGTTGCGAGTGCGTCACCGGACATTGATTGGCCGGTTTCCGGTACAGGCCAATGGGGCATCCACACCGTGGCGTGGGGCAAAGGAGGTCTCGGGGGTGGCGTTGGTGGTGGCACAGGAGGTGCCCACGTCGTCGAGCATGGCCGTACCCCATGGCCCTGCGGGCGTGGGGGAAGCGAGACACCGTATGCGCTCGCAGTTGCGCAGGGGTGGCGTGTCGGAATCGGTCATCGACGATGCCGTATTGATTCTTTCCGAACTCTTGAGCAACGCGTGCAAACACGGCCGGCCGCTGGGCGACGCACTGTCCGGGGACGGTGACGTCCGGGCCGCATGGCGCGTGGACGCGAGCGGCAGGCTCACCGTCGAGGTGACGGACGGAGGCGGGCCCACCCGCCCTGCTCCGGCCACGCCCTCGGTCACCGCACACGGCGGCCGCGGGCTGAACATCATCACCGCCCTGGCCGACGACTGGGGCGTACGGGACGACGCCCGCGGCGAGGTCACGGTCTGGGTCGTGGTCCACGGCGACGTTCATGATCCGGACGCCGGGCACCGCCGCGACGACTTCGCTACGCGCGTCGCGGCGCCGTCGGTGGCCGCGATACCCGGCCTCGACTTCGCGGACGCCTTCGACGACCTGGACTGACAGCCCTCCTCCGCTCCCGGCACGACCCGTGGGTTGTCCACAGGCTCCCGTCGGTCATGGCCTGAACGGCTAGGCTCGCGCCCGTACAGGACGAGCCGTACCCGGGAGACACCCACGATGGCCAAGAAGCGACCCCAGACCAAGGCCAAGCGCCCGCAGACCAGCGACGGGGCCCGCGCCGTAGGCGCTAATGGAGAGGTTCCGGTTGTCGGCGCGCGCGAGCCCTGCCCCTGCGGCAGCGGCCGGCGCTACAAGGCCTGTCACGGCCGGGCCGCCGCGCAGGCGGTGACCGAACTGGTGCAGCGCCCGTTCGAGGGGCTTCCGGGCGAGTGCGACTGGGTGGCCCTGCGCGAGCTGGTGCCCGCCGCCACCGTCGAGCTGACCCTGAAGGGCGGCCTTCCCGAGGGCGTCCCGTCGGTCACCCTCGCCACCGTCCTTCCGATGGCCTGGCCCGCCCTGCGCCGCGACGACGGCTCGGTCCTGCTCGGCCTGCAGAACGACACGGCGTCGGGCGACATCAGCCGCGACCTCGCCGACACGCTCCAGCAGGCGCTCGCCGCGCAGCCCGGCAGCCCGGTCCAGGGCCGCCGCGCGCCGGCCGACGGTCCGCGACTGCAGGATCTGCTCGACCCCGAAGGCGCGTTCGAGCCAGTTGTGCACACGGGCTTCGAGTTCTGGGTCCCGGACGCGGAGAACGCCACTCCGGAGGTGGCCGCCTCCCTGGAGCGGGCCAACGCCGCGGCCATCCCGACCGTCCGGCTGACCGGCGTGGACGCCGCCTACTGGTGCCGGACGCCGGAGAAGAACCACCTGCGCTGGGTCATGCCGCACCCCGAGGAGCAGCTTCTGGACGCTCTCGCACGGCTGCACGCGGCGGGCCGGTCGAACCTCGGCGAGGGCACCCGCCTCGTCGGTTCCTTCCGTGCTCACGGCCTCACCGTGCCGGTCTGGGACCTGCCGAGCGAGGTCGGCGCGGAGGACGTGGAGAAGCCGGCGGCCGAGTTCGCCGAGCGCCTCGCCACGGCCCTGGCCACGGACGCTCCGCTCACCGCGGACGAGCGCCGCGCACGGGGCGGCCTGACCAATCGGCAGGTCACGCTCAGCTGAGGCGGGCCGCGGAGATCGGGTCCGGCTGACCGGCCGTTCAGCCGGACCGGCCGTCGCAGGAGGGGTGAATCCCCTCACAACTCCCCTGCGGAGCAAGGGAGTCCGTGACTGGAAACCCCGGATCGAATTTGCGAACCGCCGATCTCTTGTTACCGTTCCAATAGCCCGGTTGCTGGTGCATCCCCCGTCGCCAGCAACCGGGTCTTTCCATGTGCGCAGCCCTTTACGGAACGGCGTCGCGTGTCAACTGCCCGTAGAGGCCCCGGAGTTGTCCGGCACCGAGTTGCTCGCGGAGCGCAGCAGCAGCGGACCGTCCCCGGCACGCCCGGCGAACTCCGCGACCGCCGTGTAGGCGTCGAGGCTCCCCCGGGTGCGCTGCCGGGGCGTCTCGCACGTCCCGGGCTCGTCCTCGACGCCCCCGGCGCAGCGCATCTGCACCGTGCGCCCACCCGGCCCCATGAGGCTCAGTACGGAGTCCAGCGCGCCGCCGGTCGCATTGCGGAAGTAGGTGCGCGCCCAGGTGTCCTCGCCCTGGGTGAGGACACAGGTCTGCGCCTCGATGCCCTCGGGAGAGGTGAGCTCGGGGCCGCAGCGGGCGGCGGTGGCCAGGCCGAGACCGAGCAGCAGCGGGGCGTCACCGGGCTCGGCGGAGGGCCCCTTGGCATCGGCGGCGGGGTCGGCGGTGGGGGAGGGACGCACGGAAGGGCGCGCGGCCTTGCGCGACGTATGGCCGAGGGTGCGTTCCTCCTCGCCCACCGGTCCTGCGGACGCCACGGCAAGCGGCAGCGCGACCGCGCCCACCACGACGCCGATGAGGGCGAACAAACGGATGTTTCCTGAGCCTGGACGGCGTGTCTCAGCGTGACGCGGCATATACCGGAAGATAACGACCACGCGTGCGTGCGCCGTTCCGCGCACGCCGGACACCCCTACAACTCGGGGGCGCTCACACCCGTACGAGTGAGGGCCTCGACCACGGCGTCGACGACCGCCTCCACATCGGGCACCCACGGGGAGGCCGAGCCGGGCAGCGGGGCGCGCTGCCAGCTGATGGCGCCCTGGCCGGTCTCGGAGGGCGGCAGAGCGATGTAGCCGCCCTCGCCGTGGAAGCGGAGGGAGCCGGGGACGAAGTCCTTGGCGTAGAGCAGCTCGCCGAGCTGCTCCATGGAGTACGGCTTGACCAGGATCGACCAGCGGGCGGGCGAGGCGACGACCGGGCCGAGGCGCATGCCCATCCGGTCGAGCGCGGTGAGGGCGTGGGCGGCCGGCAGGGCGGGGAGGCTGACCGCGCAGGGCGCCTGGCCCCCGGTGGCGAGGATGATCGGGGCCGCGGGCCGGTTGGTCCACCACCAGCGCACCATGCGCTCGTCGGTGGTCGCCGCGAGGAGGCCGGGATCGAAGGGGTGGGCGCCGGGCACCGTGCACTCCGGGTCGGGGCAGCCGCAGCGGGAGTGCCCCTGCGGGTGCGTCGTCACGCCCGGGAGTACGGGCCAGCGCCATTCCGTCGCGAAGGTCAGGGCCGCGCTGATCAACTCAGGCTTCCCGTCACTGCGCAGGAGCCTGCGTCGCCTTCCGAGGATCTCGCGCATGAGCGCTCGTTCCTTTCCGTTGCACCGCTGGCAACACCGTGGGCCACATCACACCATGTGTCGATCACTTCACTGTGCGTACCTGTTGGCGCATCACACCCCTGCCATGGGCAAGGGAAACCCCTATGGGCCGAGCGTGGGCTGCTTCCGCGGCAGCCTCGTCCATACTGCGTCTATCAAAAGCATGGGCGTGGCGTGGGGTGGCGAAGTCTGGCGTTTTGCTGTCGCGCGTATTTCTCTTCGCCTCCGCCACGGGAGGATGGGGCACGGTCGTCGGTGGCTAAGACGCCCGGGTCCGTCGCCAGGTTCCGGGTGGTCGTCAACCACCCCTGGCCTTCACCGAGTACGTACCCATCACGACCGCTGTGACGCTCCGTGGAGCGAAACCAGTCGACCGCAATAGCCCGTTCCCTGAGGCAGTTTTAGGCCAACTTTGCCTTTGTGCAAGAGGTCTGCAAGGAGTGCTCCGGTGACCCACGGACACCAGGAATCCCGGCAGGACAATGCTGGACATCCCCTCACGAGTGCGTGTACATGTGGAGACACTGCTAGCGGCGCAGAATGACATGGGGGTTTGCGATGCTTTTGAGCAATACGCACCGGTCGGAAAGCCGGACGCCATGAACGCCCCTCACCCTCCGAAAGTGGCCGGAATCGATTCAACGGTTCCTTCGCCCGCACACACTGTCGCGCCCGCGCCCCCGGCGTCGGGTGTGTCAGCGGTTCCCCCGCCGAGCGCGCCCGGAGCGCTTCTTCAGGACCGTCTCGCCGGCTGGGTCTCGGACCTCACGACGCTCCACGAACTCACCGAACGCCTGGCCCGCACGGACGCCCTCACCGAAGCCCTCCACGAACTGCTGCGCGCCGGAGCCGCACTCGTGGGTGCCCGGCGCGGTCTCGTCGTCCTGGAACCGGCCGACGGCCTGGGACCCGACACGACCATCGGCCTGGGCCTCGCCCGCGCCGACCTCGGCCACATCGAGACCGTGCCGCGCAGCTCCCTGTCGTACGGCAGGATCCTCGACGGGCTCCCGGGCGGCGACGGCGAGATCGCCCAGCCGGACCTCTTCGCCGAGGACGGCCTCGACCCCCGCCACCGCGAGGTGGCCGCACGCCTCGGTTACGCCGCAAGCTACGCCCTCCCCCTGTCCACCGAGGCCGCCGGCCGCCTCGGCGCCGCCGTGTGGCTGTACGACGAGCCCGCCGAACCGGCCGAGCGCCAACGCCACCTCGTGGGCCTGTACACCCGCTACGCCGCCGAACACCTGGCCCGGCTCCTGGAAATCGAGCGCACGCGCGCGTGCATGCGGACGATGGCGGAGGAACTGCTCCCCTCCCGCCTGCCCCGCATGGCCGGCGTCCAGCTCGCCGCCCGGCACCGCACCGGCCCGCGCGGGGGCGGCGACTGGTACGACGCGCTGCCGCTGCCGGACGCCGCGCTCGGCCTGGCCGTCGGCTCGGTGACCGGGTCCGGGCCCAGTGCCGTCGCCGCGATGGGACGGCTGAGGGCCAGCCTGCGGGCGTACGCCGTCATGGAGGGCGAGGACCCGGTCGCGGTCCTGTCCGATCTGGAACTGCTGCTCAGACTCACCGAACCCGCCCGCTCCGCCACCGCCCTCTTCGCCTACTGCGAACCCTCCCTGCGCAAGATCACGCTCGCCGGTGCCGGACACAGCCCGCCGCTGCTGATCGGCGAGCGGCGCACGGAGTACGTCGAGACCTCCGTGTCCGCACCGCTGGGCATGCTGGCCTGCTGGGAGGCGCCGAGCGTGGAGCTGACCGCGGAGGCCGGAGAGACGGTTCTGCTGTACACCGACGGGCTGCTGCATCGCACCGGCGACCCCACGGACCGGGCCTTCGCCCGGCTGCACGCGGCGGCGGCCTCGGTGCCGAGGGCCGTGCGGCACGATCCGGACGCGGTCGTCGAGCACGTCCTGCGGACGGTGCTGCCGGGCGGGCTGGATGTGACGGACAGCGAGGAGGACGTGGTGCTGCTGGCGGCGCGGTTCGAATAGGCGGCCCATAACGGGTTCCGTGGTCACGGCATAGCAGCTCCCGGTGACGGTCCTTCGACCCTGGGTTCCCTCCTGCACGTCCGTACGATGGAGGGGGTCCAGTGCCGTATCGAGGAGGATGACCGTGGCCGACGAGCTCACCCCGGAGACCCCGGAAGAGTCGGAAGAGCCGATCAAGCAGCGCAAGAACGGCCTGTACCCGGGCGTGTCCGACGAGCTTGCCGAGAACATGAAGTCCGGCTGGGCCGACACGGAGCTGCACGACCTGCAGCCGGTCCCCCAGGCCGCCGAGACCGCCGCGCGGCGCGCCGCGCTGTCGGCGCGTTTCCCCGGCGAGCGCCTGGTGATCCCCGCGGGCAACCTGAAGACGCGGTCGAACGACACCGAGTACCCCTTCCGGGCGTCGGTCGAGTACGCGTACCTCACCGGCAACCAGACCGAGGACGGCGTACTCGTCCTGGAGCCCGTCGCCGACGGTCACAAGGCGACGATCTACCTGCTGCCGCGTTCCGACCGCGAGAACGGCGAGTTCTGGCTCTCCGGCCAGGGCGAGCTGTGGGTCGGCCGCCGGCACTCGCTCACCGAGGCGGAGAAGCTGTACGGCATCCCGGCCTCCGACGTGCGCGAGCTGGCGGACACGCTGCGCGAGGCGACGGGCCCCGTGCGCGTCGTACGCGGCTACGACGCCGGCATCGAGGCCGCACTGACCGACAAGGTCACCGCCGAGCGGGACGAGGAGCTGCGGGTCTTCCTGTCCGAGGCGCGGCTGGTCAAGGACGACTTCGAGATCGGCGAGCTGCAGAAGGCCGTCGACTCGACCGTGCGCGGCTTCGAGGACGTGGTGAAGGTCCTCGACAAGGCCGAGGCGACCTCCGAGCGCTACATCGAGGGCACGTTCTTCCTCCGCGCGCGCGTGGAGGGCAACGACGTCGGCTACGGCTCCATCTGCGCCGCCGGTCCGCACGCCTGCACGCTGCACTGGGTGCGCAACGACGGGCCCGTGCGCTCCGGTGACCTGCTGCTGCTCGACGCGGGCGTCGAGACGCACACGTACTACACCGCCGACGTCACGCGCACGCTGCCGATCAACGGCCGGTACAGCGAGATCCAGAAGAAGATCTACGACGCCGTGTACGAGGCCCAGGAGGCCGGTATCGCGGCCGTGAAGCCGGGGGCGAAGTACCGGGACTTCCATGACGCCTCGCAGCGTGTGCTCGCCGAGAGGCTCGTGGAGTGGGGGCTTGTCGAAGGGCCGGTGGAGCGGGTGCTGGAGCTCGGGCTTCAGCGGCGGTGGACGCTGCACGGCACCGGGCACATGCTCGGCATGGACGTGCATGACTGTGCGGCCGCGCGCGTGGAGTCGTATGTCGACGGCACGCTGGAGGCGGGCATGGTGCTGACCGTCGAGCCGGGGTTGTACTTCCAGGCCGATGACCTGACGGTGCCGGAGGAGTACCGGGGGATCGGCGTGCGGATCGAGGACGACATTCTGGTCACCGAGGACGGGAACCGGAATCTGTCGGCTGCGCTTCCTCGGCGGTCGGACGAGGTCGAGAGCTGGATGGCCGCTCTGAAGGGCTGACGTCGGAAATGGTGGCCGGGTACCGGAGGGGTGCCCGGCCAACGTTGCGGTCTGCGGGTCGTGGGGGCTTGTCACGCAGTTCCCCGCGCCCCTGAGGGGGTTTGTGTGGACCTGCATCTTGAAGTCGCCGCCACTCACGGGCGCCGGGCCGGGCTTGAACATGCCCTGCGCGACGCCGTGCGGGACGGGCGGCTCGCTCCCGGGGAGCGGCTGCCCGCCACGCGGCGGCTCGCGGACGAGCTCGGCATCTCACGGAACACCGTGAAGGCGGCATACGACCAGCTCGTCGCCGAGGGCTATCTCACCGCCCGGCAGGGCGCCGGTACACAGGTCGCCTCGCTGCCTCCCGTCGACGCCGAACCGCCGGAGGCCTCCGCACGCGCGCGTGAGCCGCGTTTCGATCTGCGGCCGGGCAGTCCGGACGTGGGGGCGTTCCCGGCGGCCGCCTGGTTGCGGGCGTTGCGCAGGGCCATCGCCACAGCGCCCTCACTGGCGTACGACTATGGCGATCCGCGTGGCCGGGTCGAGCTGCGGACCGCGCTGTCGGGCTATCTGGGGCGGGCGCGTGGGGTGATCGCGCCGCCGGAGCGGATCGTGATCACCTCCGGGTATGTGCAGGGGCTGGCGCTGCTCACGCGCGTGCTGGACGGCGGCGTCGTCGCCATGGAGGATCCGGGGCTGCCCTTCCACCGGGAGGTGGTGCGGCGCAACGGGGGCGCTGTCGTGCCCGTGCGGGTCGACGAACGGGGGCTCCGTGCGGAGGAGTTGGGGGACTGCTCGGGCGTGGTCGTCACGCCGGCACATCAGTACCCGACCGGTGTGACGCTGCACCCCGGGCGGCGGCGGGCGCTCAGTGACTGGGCACGCGCGCGTGGCGGGCTGATCGTCGAGGACGACTACGACGGGGAGTTCCGGTACGACCGCCAGCCCGTCGGCGCGTTGCAAGGGATGGCGCCGGGACAGGTCGTGTACCTGGGTACGGCCTCCAAGACGCTCGGGCCCGCGCTGCGGCTCGGCTGGATGGTGCTGCCGCCGCACCTGGTGGACGCCGTCACCGACGCCAAGCTGCACAGCGACCATCACACCGAGTCCATCGGGCAGTTGGCGCTCGCCGAGCTGATCGACAGCCATGCGTACGACCGGCATGTGCGTGCCTGTCGGCTGCGGTACCGGCGGCGCCGGGATCAGCTCCTGGACCGGCTGGGGGCGCGTCGTCGCGTGCGCGGGATCGCGGCCGGGCTGCACGCGCTGGTCGAGGTCGACGACGAGGCGCGGGTGCTGGCCCGGGCGGAGGAGGCCGGGCTCGCGGTGGGGTGTCTGGGGGAGCACTGGCATGCTCCGGGCGACGGCGAGGGACGGCCGCAGGGGCTGGTCGTGGGGTACGGGACGCCTCGGGAGCGGGTGTATCCGGAGGCGTTGGCGGTGTTGGGGAAGGTGCTGGAGAGCGACTGAATTGGGCCGGGAAATGAGCCGTTGATTGGGTCTGATGAGGGTTCCATTGCGCCCTTAATGTCGTCGGCATGACGAACTCCCCCGTCCCGCCCGCCGGCCCGCAACGCGTCCTGGCGCTCGCCCAGTTGAGCAACTCCGTCGGGGACGGCGCCTACTACACGACGTCGGCCCTCTACTTCACCCAGGTCGTCGGCCTCGCCCCCGCGCGCGTGGGGCTCGGGCTGACCGTCGGGTGGGCGGTGGGGTCGCTGGTGGGGGTGCCGCTGGGGCGGTTCGCCGATCGGCGTGGGCCGCGCGGTACGGCGGTGCTGCTGGCCCTCGCGACGGGGCTCGCGGTGGCGTCCTTCACGGTCGTGCGGGGGTTCGTGCCGTTCGTGCTGGCCGCGTGCGTGTACGCCGCCGCGCAGTCCGGGCTCGCGGCGGCCCGGCAGGCCCTGCTGGCGGGGCTGGTGTCCGCCGGGGAGCGGACGGGGTTGCTGGCGCATCTGCAGTCGACGCTCAATGCCGGTCTGGCGGTGGGGGCGGGACTCGGCGGGCTCGCGCTGCATGCCGGGACGCGGACGGCGTATCTGGCGGTGTTCACGCTGGACGCGGTGAGCTTCCTGGTCTGCGCGGGGCTGCTGCTCCGGCTGCCCTCCGTGCCGCCCGTGCCGAGTCGGCGGCATGGTGGGCTCGGCGTGCTGCGGGACCGCCCGTATGCGGTCGTCGCGCTGCTCAACACCGTGTTGCTGCTGCGGCTTCCGCTGCTCAGCCTCGTCCTGCCGCTGTGGATCACACGGCGGACCGACGCCCCGGCCTGGCTGGTCTCCGCGCTGTTCGTGCTCAACACCGGTGCGGTGATGCTGTTCCAGGTGAGGGCGGCGCGCGGCGTCACGGGACTCGCGTCCGCCACGCGCGCGGTGCGCCGTGCCGGCTGGGTGATGCTGGCCGCGTGCGGGGTGTTCGCGTGGTCGGCGGGGGCCTCCCTGTGGGTGGCCGTCGGGTTTCTGGTGGTGGGCGCGGTCCTTCAAGTCGTCGCCGAGATGGGGCAGTCGGCGGGGTCCTGGCAGCTGTCGTTCGACCTGGCTCCGGAGGGCCGCGTCGGCGAGTACCAGGGCCTCTTCGGGACCGGCGTCACGATCGCCCGCACCCTCGGCCCGCTCCTGCTGACGGCTCTGCTCGTGGAGTGGGGGACGCCGGGCTGGCTGCTGCTGGGCGGGGCGATGCTGGCGGCGTCGTACGCGATGGGACCGGCGGCGCGCCGGGCGGCCGCCGGCCGGGTGCGCGAGGAGGTCAGGCAGCCCGAGACCGTGCCGGTGAACTGACCGGCACCGGCAGGGAGTCCAGGAACAGCGCCCCCGCGAGCAGCCCCGCGCTGCCGCGGGGGCTCCACGCGCGCGTGTGCAGGTCGGTGTCCAGCGCGGTCAGCGCCGCCGCTCCCGCTTCCGTGGCGGTGCCGCCCGCCTCCAGGACCCCACGGGCGCCCGCCTGGACGTGGCGCAGGCCGGTCGGGCCCGCGGTGTAGAGGAGTTCGGTGTCCTGGAGGGTGGACATCACGGTGAGCAGGGCATCCAGGCGGGCCTGGTCCTCCGTGGCGCCACGCGCGCGTGCCGTGGCGAGCGCGTCCAATGCCCGCCGTAGGTGCGGGAATCCGGCCCGGGCCTCGCCCCGTGCGCCGGCGGCGCCGTACTTCGCGGACACCGAGGAGCCCCGGGAGGGCCTGCGCGGGGCGCGTCTGTCGGCGTGCGCGGCGATGCGCTTGGCGGTCGCGGCGACGTCCCGCGCCCCGGCCCGGGGGTCGAGCGCGGCTGCGGCGACGAGCAGGCCGAGCGCCCACAGCGCGCCCCGGTGACCGCCGCCCGCGAGGTGCACCGAGTGCTCGGTGCACCTTCCGATCGCGCCGAGTTCCGTACGGAGCGCGGGCGTCGGCTCGCCCGTGCGGCGGGCGGCGGCGGCCATCGCCGCGAGGCCCGGCGCGAGCGCCTTGGCCGACCAGCGCAGCATGCGGTGGTCCCGGCGGGTGGCACGGGCGCCGACATCGCGCGGGTCGGGCAGGCCCGGTTTCGGAGCCAGGGCCAGCTGCCCGGTCAGCGCGGTCACGGCGGCGTGCGCCAGCGCCTCGTCCTCGCGGCTGGTCATGGACCGGCTGCTCATGGCGTGCCGCCGGTCACCGCGATCGCGTGGCGCCGGGTGAGCGACTTGTCCCTGTGGTTTCCCGTCATGGCCGGGAAGTTAGGGGCGTTGCCCGTCAGAAGGTTGGGGTGGCGCTGTGCCGCGGCTGTGAGTCCCGATAATTCCGAGAAAGCTGAAGGCGCACCCGTAGAGCCCGCCAATTCCCCCAAATGAGCAACTTACGGTGACTTTCCTTCTCTTCCGGGCAAAGTGAACTGGCCCCTTCCGTGATCTTCCCCGCCCAGGAGAGCGAAGACGAATGACCCGTTCGCCCGTACGCCCACGTCCGGCCCGGCTCCTCCGTTCGGTGCTGCCCTCCGTCGCCGCTGTCCTGACCCTGGTGACGTCGCTCCTCGTCGGTGGTGCGACGCCGGCCGCCGCACTGACCAAACCGGTCATCAACGGGCCCGTGTTCAACGACCCGCTGGGCACCGCGGCACAGCAGAAGGCGATCTTCACCCAGCTCGTACGGCTGATCGACGCGACGCCGGCCGGGGCGACGATCCGTGGCGCGATGTACGAGTTCAACGACCAGGAGGTCGCGAACGCGCTGCTCGCCGCCCACCGGCGCGGCGTCAACGTCCGGATCATCGTCGACGACTCGACCTACGTGGACGGCGCCGGCGGCGCCGAATACACCAACGTGCCCTACCGGACCCTCAGGGCAGGGCTGGGAACCAATGACACCGCCCGCTCCTGGATCGTCGTGTGCGACGACCGCTTCGAGGACCCCGACGGCGTCGACGACGTCCGGCGCGGCTGCCTGGCCGTGGCCCCGCCCCAACCGGCGTACAACCACAACAAGTTCTTCGTCTTCTCCAGGATCGGGCCCTTCGACGACGGCACCAGCTACTCGAAGGTCGTCTTCCAGACCTCCTCGAACCTCTCGAACTGGTACAAGGTCGAGTCCTTCAACGACGCCGTCACGTTCGTGAGCAGCGCGGTGTACGACGGGTACGCCTCGTACCACGAGCAGCTCCGCCGCGGTCGCACCCTGGCAGGCGGCAACAACAACGCGTACTTCTCCACGCCGACGGGATCGACGTACCGAGGCTTCTTCTTCCCGCGCGGGGACAGCTCGTACAACAACCCGGCCACCGACACCGTCGTAGGCGTGCTCGACGAGGTCGGCTGCGCCTACACCGGCACGGACGGGCTGCCCCACCGAACCGCCATCCGCATCGTGACGCACAGCTTCCTAGGCTCGCGCCGCCAGGTCGCCGACAAGCTGGCCCAGCTGCGCGGCAGGGGCTGCTTGATCGACATCATCTACACCGAGACCGACAGCACGATCACCAGCCGGCTGGACGCCGCCGGCATCCAGCACCGCGGATGCCGCATTCCCAACGGTCCGGGCATCGACGTACGCCCGCACAACAAGCAGATGCTGATCGACGGCTACTACGACGGCGCCATCACACGGCGCGTCTACACCGGCAGCGCCAACCTGACCGGGTCGTCGCTGCGGTCGGCCGACGAGGCGATCGTGCGGATCACCAGCGCGTCCTATCACGCGCGGTACCTGAGCACCTTCTACAGCATTCGCTCCGCCTGCGGTGGTTGACGCCAGCCGTACGCGGCGGCGCCGGCGCCACGGGTCTGTGTCAGGGGCGGTTGTTGCGCCGGCCGCGGAGCAGGTACCAGGCCGAGCCCGCGAAGAGCGCGACCGCGAGGGCCGCTCCGGCGGAGTTGGGCGCCTGTGCGGTACCGAACCCGTACACGGCGGCGACGACGGCGAGGCAGATGCAGGCGCCGCCCAACAGTCGCCGGTTCTTCCTCGTCATGGTCTCGGAGTTTCCCTCGCCTCGCACACCCATCAACTACTCCCTCAGCTTGCGGTCGATCCCCGCCGCGCAGCCCTCGGCTTTGATCTCCTGCGTGCGCAGCGCAGCGAACGTACCCAGACCGATGCCCTCGCCCGGGTCGTCGGCCGAGGCGAAAGTCTGCACTGCGACGGCGCGGCCCTGTGGCTTCCTGTTCGCCAGGCACGACAGTTCGGCCATGAGCCACTCCTGCACCGCGCGTGCCGTCGGACTGCCGTCCGCCGCAGCCGCCAGGTGACGGCTGAAAGCAGCAGCATCCGGCGCGGCCTCCTTCTGGAACCGGGGGCAGTGCGCGGTGGTGCCCCAGAGCAGCGCGAGCCACGCCTTCACCGCTTCGCTGCCCTGCGCGAACTGTGCCGCCACGCGCTGTGCGGCCTGCTCGATGAGCGCGCCTTCCTTGTCGACGACGGCACAGGGAGCGTTGCCACGGGCGGCGGCGAGGGTGGCGGATGTCGCCAGCGTGAGCCTGTCCAGAGGAGTGTTCGCGCGGTCCAGGGCCGCGGCGGCCTGGTCGGCGACCTCTCTCTCGCTCAGCGAAGCCGGCTCCTGAAGCGAGGCCGCCAGGAAGTACCGGACATGGTCACGCAACGGTGCATCAGGTGCCGGCAGCCGCCGCTGCTTCACCCGGACGGGTTCTCCGGTCAGCTGAGCATCCGCCAGGGTCGCCAGATAGCCGTCGACGATGGAGTTCTCGTCGGGCTGATCGGCGATCCGGCCGCGCAGCATCACCACGTTCCGCAGGGCCTGCGCGGTCGATTCAGGCAAGTCGACGCGTGATCGGCCCCGCTGTGCCGCGAGCACGGTCGAAGCCATGGCCGCTTCCGTCACGGCGACGCCGCTCTTGCGGTAGTACGGGCCTTCCGCAGTGAGCGCCTCGAGCAGGGTCCGGCGGGCCTTCTGCTCCACCTCGCCGACAGCGTCGTGGTTCTGACTGCTGTCGTCGCGGGCCGCATCGACGGCCTGGAGGAGCAGGACAGCGTCCGGCACCGACCATGGGCCGTCGTTCTTCGCCAGCCGCCGGAACTGCCGGTCGACCGCTTCGGCGCTCGTACGGCTCACCGAGCAGCGGTAGCCGAGGCCGATCAGGCCGCGCGCTGCCACATAGCCGGGCAGGACGTCGTCGGTGTCCGTGACTTCGCAGCCGTCCCGCCGAGCTGCAAGGTGGGCCGCCACCGCGCTCCTGGCATCACGGTCGGCTGCCTTCCCACCGTGGGCTTTGGAGATACGACGCAGTTCGTCGGTCAGGCGTGCCGCGCTCTCCACGTCGGAGAGGGCTGCCTCGCTCCTGGTCAGGGCCCGTACGGCGGCGGTTGCAGCCCTGCCCGTCGCCTCGGCGTCGAGGTAGGGGCCGAAGGCCTGTACGCCCAGGCGGAGGTCCTGGATGCGCAGTGCGGCATCGCGTCCCCGGCCCGGCAGCACGTGCCGGGACCACCAGTCGGCCGCACTGCGCGTAGCGGCGTCGGACAGGGGGGACCCGAGGTTGCGCAGCGCGACGACCGCTGCGGCGACCCGGTGCGGGTTCTCGTCGGTGAGGGACACGGTCGTCAGCGTGGAGGCGTCCTCGGCGAAAGTCGCCGCCAGCCGATTCTGCACCTGGGCGGAGGCGCGAACGTGCGGTCCCAGGACCAGCCCCTTGTCCGGCGGCGGGCTTGCGGAGCAGGCCGTGAGCGCCGACAGGGACACTGCGAGCAGAACCGCGGTGATACGGAAGCGGGGGGCGGAAGCAGAGTTCCGCCCCCCGGTCTGCAGAGACGCCATGCGTCAGACAGTCCCGCCGACGGGGCTGGTGCGCCGGTAGGCGGTGACGTCGTAGTAGGTGTTGCCGTACTTCATGCTCGCCGTGGCCGTGTGGGAGACCCAGATCCAGCGCCCGTAGACGTTGCCACGGCCGACGACCTGACCGTGGTTGGCGACCACGCTGGAGTTCTTGTCGCCCTGGTAGACACCCGTTCCGCAGTCGTCGTCGCTGCCGATGCTGCCCGGGGACAGTCCGCCGCCGCCGACGCTGACGCCGCCTATGCCGTACTTGTTGAAGCAGATGCCGTCACTGAGCTTGATGGTGTAGTTGGCGACCGGGCCGGCGGAGGTGCGCTTCCAGGAGGCCGATGCCTTGGACGAGTCGATCGTCCAGGTTCGCTGGCCCGCACCCCGCCAGCTGTCGTGGAACGAGACGGTGAGCTTGCCGATGCTCACCTGCCGGGTCTTCGACGAGCTGTTGGTCACTGCGGAGGCCGGCAGCGCACTCGTCGCGAGCATGGCCGCGCCCGTCACCGCCAGTACGGCGGCGCGCACAGCACGGCGCTGGTGGTACTTCACAAGATTCCCCATTCTGTGTCTGTGTTCCGCACGGACCGAGCGCCGTTGAGCGCTGCCCGGCAGAAGGACCAGCGGGGTGGTCAATTTCGCGAGCGAACAGCCGAACACCCCGTGGCCGACAGCGCGTTGCAGTAAATACCCCCTGGTCAGGGAGGTGTGCGACGCGCAATGTCGATCAAGACTCACATGGGAGATCGTTTGCAAACAAGACTGTTGAGCAAACTCTGAGGTTGGGATCGCAAGGGTTGCGTCAGCGCCGGAGGTCAACGCTGGAGCAAGAGGCGCGGACGCAGCGGCGGTTGGGCAGCGGGAGCGCTACACGGCCATCAGCGGCGCGTCTTCCCTCCACTTGAGGATCTTGTCGAAGCTCACCACCGCCCCGGCCCGCCCCGGCTTGTTGCCGATCTGGACGTGGTCGGCCAGTTCCTGGATGAGACAGAGGCCGCGGCCGTGCTCGGCGTCGGTGGACGCCGGGCGGGGCGCGCGGGGTGGTGCGCTGAAGCCGGGACCCGAGTCGGTGACCTCGATGTGGCACTTCTCGCCGTCCAGATACGCCGTCACGCGATAGGCCTCAGGGGCACCGTCGGGCGCGCTCTCGCCGCCGTGCTCGACGGCGTTCGCGCAGGCCTCGCTGAGGGCGACGGACAGGTCGTACGACACATCCGGGTCGACGCCCGCGGTCTCCATGGTGCCGATCAGCAACCGCCGGGCGAGCGGCACGCTCGCGGCTTCCCGCCGCAGATGGAGTGACCACCAGATGCTCATGCTCCAGCCTCCTGGCCGCGGCTCGACATACCGTTACGTATTGCCACGAGTGCCCGGGAGTAAGCACATCATTGACGTGATGCCGCCCATATGGTCGATGCGCCCAGGCGGGAATCGGTGTATGTGTGCGCGGCCCACATCAGAAGGCGATCTTCCGGTTGTACGGTCCCTATCATCCCGTACATCCTGAACCGCCCGTATGTCATCTTGCGGACCTGCCGTACGGCGGTCATGAGGCCGGTGCGATGATGAGCCCGCCATGACTGCCCCCCACCCGCGCACGGTGCGCTCCGGAGGAGATCTCCGGATACTGCGGGCCGCGGTGTTCGCCGCGGTCTGCGTCGTGCTGGCCGGGGTGGGGCACGCGCTGGGCTCCTGCGCCACGGTCCCGCTGTGGACGCTGGGCGCCGGATTCCTGGGCGTGCTCCTGGCCACGGTGCCGTTCGCGGGACGAGAGCGCTCGCTGCCCGGGATCGCGGTGCTGCTCGCGGTCGGCCAGACCGTCCTGCACACGCTGTTCGGGCTCGGTCAGCACGGGGCGAGTGCGGGGGCGGCCACCATGGCGGGCTCCGCGTCCGGCTCCCTGTCCGACGCCGCGCTCGTCCAGCAGGCCGCGCGGCTCGTCTGCGGGACCGCCGCGGCAGCCATCAGCCCTGCCCAGGCCCAGCGGCTCCTGACGGAGGCGCGGCTTCGGCCGGCCATGGGAACACACGCCTCGCACCGGTCGGCGGACGCCCTGCCCGCCGGCCCGGACGCCTCCGCGTCGCTCCTGCCGTCCCTGTCGATGGTGCTCGCCCACGTCCTCGCGGCGGTCGTCGCGGGGTGGCTGCTGCGGCGCGGGGACCTGGCCCTGCTGCGCATCGTCGACATGTCCGCCCTGTCGGCGCACTCGGTCGCCGAGGGCGCGTTCGTACGATCCCTGCGCGCGGCGCTCGCGCTCGTGCGCGCCCTGCGCGCCGGGCTGCCGAACGCACCCGAGACGGGCCCGCGCGCCCTGTGCGCCGGTTGGTGCGGTCCGCCCGAGCCCCGCACGCTCGCACTCCAGCACACGGTGATCAGGCGCGGCCCGCCGGCCGGCGCCGCACTCGTTCTCGCCGCCTGACGCGACGCGACCACCACTCCACACCTGCGGGTGCCGCAGAGGGGGCCGCTGTCGTGCGGCACGCGCGCGTACCCGGGTCTTCCGGTCGGGGAACACCGCTTTCCGTCCGATGGGGCACCCCTGCGTACGCGTACTCCTCTTCACCACCGGAATCCGCATCTCATTCACAGTGGAGTGCTCAACATGAAGGCCTCTCGTATCGCCGCCACGGGCGCGCTCGCCGGCACGGCCGTACTGGCCCTGTCGGTCCCCGCGTTCGCCCACGTCAGCGTCCAGCCCGAGGGCTCGGCGGCCAAGGGCGGCTACGCGGTCGTCGACTTCAAGGTGCCCAACGAGCGCGACGACGCCTCGACCACCAAGCTCGAGGTGACCTTCCCGACCGATCATCCGCTGGCCTCCGCGATGCCGGAGCCGATGGCCGGCTGGAAGATCGAGGTCACCAAGTCCAAGCTCGACAAGCCGATCGAGCTGCACGGCGAGAAGATCTCCGAGGCCGTCTCCAAGATCACCTGGACCGCCGACGGCAAGGGCATCGAGCCGGGCTACTTCGAGAAGTTCCCGGTCTCCGTCGGCCAGCTCCCCGAGGACGCCGACGAACTCGTCTTCAAGGCGATCCAGACGTACTCCAACAAGGAGGTCGTGCGCTGGATCGAGGTACCGCAGGAGGGCCAGGACGAGCCCGAGAACCCGGCGCCCGTCCTCGCACTGTCCGCCGCCGAGGACGGCCACCACGGCGCGTCCTCCTCCGGCAAGGCCTCCGACTCCGATGACGCCGAGGCCGCGTCCGCCAAGACCGCCGCCGCCGAACCCGCCGACAGCAGCGACACCACCGCCCGCGTCCTCGGCGTGGTCGGCATCGTCGTCGGCGCGCTGGGCGTGGCGTACGGCGTGCTCGCCGGCCGGCGGCGCACGGACGCCTGACGGCCCTTCAGGTCACGGCGCGCACCGGGGCACGCCCCCGGTGCGCGCCGGAGCTCTCACAACTGGGACATTTTCTATGTGTAAGAAGACTTGCGATGCGTAAGAAGACCTTCGCCGCGGCCGTCCTGCTCGCCGCCGCCACCCTGACCCTGTCCGCCTGCGGCAGCGGATCCGACAGCAGTGACTCGCCCGTCTCCGTGGTCTCCGAGGAGACCGGCTCCGACAAGGCCGCCATCGTCCTCGACAAGCCGTTCGAGAAGCCGGACCTGATCCTCACGGACACGAACGGCAAGAAATACGACCTCCGCAAGGAGACCCAGGGCAGGCCGACGCTGATCTACTTCGGCTACACCAACTGCCCCGACGTCTGCCCGCTGACGATGAGCAACATCGCCGTCGCCAAGAAGCAGCTGCCCAAGGCAGAGCAGGACGAGCTGCGCGTCGTGTTCGTCACCACCGACCCCGAGCGCGACACCGCGTCCGCGCTCGGCAAGTGGCTCAAGGGCATCGACCCGCAGGTCGTCGGCCTGACCGGCGACTTCGCCACCATCCAGGCCGGCGCCCGCACCCTCGGCATCACCATCGAGCCGCCGCACAAGGACAAGAACGGCAAGATGGTCTCCACTCACGGCACCCAGGTCGTGGCGTTCTCGCCGAAGACCGACCAGGGGTACGTCCTCTACACCGAGGAAGCCCAGGTCGACGACTACACCAAGGACCTTCCCAAGCTGATCAAGGGGCAGAAGCCGTGAGGCGTCCCGCCCCGGTGACCGCGGTGCTGACGGCGGTGACGACCGGAGCCCTCGTCCTGGCCGGCTGCGGCTCCGACTCCGATTCCGGCTCCGGCTCCGGCGGCTCCCGGGCCGATCTGTCCGTCAGCGGCGCCTACATGCCGCAGCCGGTCTCCGACTCCATGGCGGCCGGCTTCCTGACGGTCAGCAACAAGGGCGGTACGAAGGACGAGCTGACCTCCGTCACCAGCGACGTCGGCGAGGTCACCGCGCACGAGACCGTGGGTTCGTCGATGCAGGAGGCCGAGGAACTCGACGTCCCCGCACACGGTCAACTCGTGTTCAAGAGCGGCGGCAGCCATCTGATGTTCGAGAAGCTGAAGCGACAGCCGAAGCAGGGCGAGCAGGTGACCGTGAAGCTCCACTTCGCCGAGTCCGGCACGGTCACCGTCGAGATGCCGGTGAAGTCCGCGACGTACAACCCGAAGACCGGACACTGAGGGAGAGATCGCCTTGACCCAGACCATCGCCCCCCGCGTGCGGACCCTGGTGCTGCTGCTCCTGGCCGCCACCGGCCTGCTCCTCGCCGGTGCCGGGCCGGTCTCCGCGCACGCCGCGCTGACCGGCAGCGACCCCCGGCAGGGGGCGGTGGTGGACAAGGCCCCGACACAGGTCTCCCTGACCTTCTCCGAGAAGGTCGCCCTGTCCGACGACTCCCTGCGCGTGCTCGACCCCAAGGGCAAGCGCATCGACCGCGGCGACCCGGCGGGCGTCAGCGGCACCACGTACGCCGTGAAACTCCACAGCGGCCTGCCCGACGGCACGTACACCGTCACCTACCAGGTGGTGTCCGAGGACAGCCATCCCGTCGCCGGCGCCTTCACCTTCTCCATCGGCGCCCCCTCGCAGACCACCGTCTCGGTCACCGGCCAGGAGGCGGGCGGCGGGGTCGTCGGCCGGCTCTACGGCTTCGGACGGTACCTCTCGTACGCCGGCTTCATCGTGCTGGTGGGCGGCGCCGCCTTCGTGCTCGCCTGCTGGCAGCGCGGGTCCGGTGTACGGGCGCTGCAGCGGTTCGTCGTCTCCGGCTGGCTGGCCCTGACCGCCGCCACGCTCGGACTGCTGCTCCTGCGCGGCTCGTACACCAGCACCGGCAAGGTCGGCGACATCTTCGACCTGGACCTGCTCGGGCAGGTGCTGCAGACCAAGACGGGGGCGGCACTGGTGTCCCGGCTGCTGCTGCTCGCCGCGGCGGCGCTGTTCATCGCCGTGCTCTTCGGCGCGTACGACAAGCGGGAGGACGAGGAGAAGCGCGATCTGCGATTCGGGCTCGCGATCGGCGGGACCGTCGTGGCGGCGGGGCTCGCGGCGAGCTGGGCGATGTCCGAGCACGCCTCGACCGGGCTCCAGGCAGGCATCGCGATGCCGGTCGACGTCCTTCATCTGCTCGCCGTCGCGGGCTGGCTCGGCGGGCTCGCCGCACTGCTCGTGGCGCTGTACCGGTCGCCCGCCGACATGCCGGTCGAGGCGTCCGCCGTACGACGGTTCTCGCGCGTCGCCTTCGGCAGCGTGCTGGCGCTGGTCGCGACCGGCGTCTACCAGTCGTGGCGGCAGCTCGGATCGTGGTCGGCGTTCACCGGCACGCGGTACGGGCAGTTGCTGCTGATCAAGATCGGGCTCGTGGTGCTGCTGGTCGGGATCGCGTGGATCTCTCGGCGCTGGACGGCGCGGCTGGCGGACACGGGGGTGAAGG
The DNA here is from genome assembly GCF_044465645.1 of Streptomyces sp. NPDC049627. Lineage (NCBI taxonomy): Bacteria > Bacillati > Actinomycetota > Actinomycetes > Kitasatosporales > Streptomycetaceae > Streptomyces > Streptomyces sp. NPDC049627. The sequence goes on from NZ_JBITLW010000002.1 coordinate 222,707, forward strand.
CTCGGGCGGAGAAGGACGCGGGCGCGGGCGAGAACGGGGCACGAGAGGGCGAGAGGGAGGCAGACGACAGCAACAAGGAGCACGCCGTCGCCCGGGCCGGCACTTCCGCCTCGGCTTCCGCTTCCGGCGAGAAGGGGGGCATCCCGGCCGCCGTGTCCGACAAGGGCGACCCCCGGCGCGCCGCCGAGCTCGCCCGGCAGCAGGACGCGATCGACACGGCGCGGCGCAAGCAGCAGCGGGACGCCGACCCGAACCGGTTCGGACTGCGCCGCTCCGTGCTCGCCGAGGCGTGCGTCGCCGTCGTCCTGCTCGCCGTCACCACCATGCTGACGTCGACCGAGCCGGGGCGTACGGAGGAGGCGGCCAAGGCAGCCACCGCCTCCGCCTCCGGCGACGCCTCGTCGGCCGGGGCACTGACCCTGGACATGTCCTTCGACACCGGCGGCGAGGACGGCAAGGGCGTCGCACGGATCGACCTCGACCCCGCGCGCGTGGGCGGCAACGAGATGCACGTCTACGTGCAGCGCCCCAATGGCCGCGCCTTCGACATCCCCGAGGTGAAGGTCGCCTTCACCCTGGAGTCCCAGGACATCGGGCCGCTGCCCGTCGTCCCCGACCACATCTCCACCGGACACTGGTCGGCGAGCGGAGTGCAGATCCCCATGGCGGGCGAGTGGAAGATCGCCGTGACCGTGCGGACCTCCGACATCGACCAGGCCACCGTCTCCAAGAACGCGCAGATCGGCTGAACCTCACCATGGCTGACCAGTCCATTCCTGAGGCCCGTACTCCTGAGACGCCACTTGATGACGGCGTTCCCGAAAGCGCCCCCCTCAAGGAGGGCCTGTCACGACGGCGGCTGCTCGGCACCGCCGGTGCCACCGGGCTGGTGCTGGGTGCGGCGGGCGCGGCGGTGGGATATGCCGCCCGGCCGAGCGAGGCGACACCGCTCTCCTCGGTGGGCGCCGATCAGGTGATGTTTCACGGGAAACATCAGCCCGGCATCCTCCAAGGGCTCCAGGCACGCGGCCACCTCGTCGCCTTCGACCTGGCGGCGGGCGCGGGCCGCAAAGAGGCGGCCGCGCTGCTGCGCCGCTGGTCTGAGACAGCGCGGCGGCTGATGGCGGGCGAGGCGATGAAGCAGGACGACACGGATGTCGCCCGGGACGCCGGGCCCTCGTCACTGACCATCACCTTCGGCTTCGGGCACAGCTTCTTCGCGCGGACCGGCCTGGAGAAGCAGCGACCGGTCGCCCTGGACCCGCTGCCCGACTTCTCCTCCGACCAGCTCGACAAGGCACGCGGCAACGGCGACCTGTGGGTACAGATCGGCGCCAATGACGCCCTGGTCGCCTTCCACGCCCTGCGCGCCATCCAGAAGGACGCCGGACAGGCCGCCAAGGTGCGGTGGCAGATGAACGGCTTCAACCGGTCGCCGGGTGCTACCTCGCACCCCATGACGGCTCGCAACCTCATGGGCCAGATGGACGGCACACGCAATCCGAAGCCGACGGACGCCGACTTCGGCCAGCGGATCTTCGTGCCCGCCTCCGGCTCGAAGGACCCGTCCTGGATGGCGAACGGCTCCTACGCCGTCGTACGCCGTATCCGCATGCTCCTCGACGACTGGGAGCAGCTCTCGCTCGCGGAGCAGGAGCAGGTCATCGGCCGCCGCAAGTCCGACGGGGCTCCGCTGACCGGCGGCACCGAGACGACCGAGATGGACCTGGAGAAGACGGACAAGGCCGGGAACCTGGTCGTCCCCCTCAACGCCCACGCGCGCATTACCCGGCCCGACCAGAACGGCGGGGCGGCGATGCTGCGGCGCCCGTTCTCCTACCACGACGGCATCGACGCGGACGGGGTGCCCGACGCGGGGCTGCTCTTCATCTGCTGGCAGGCCGACCCCCTGCGCGGCTTCGTCACCGTCCAGCGCAAGCTCGACCGGGGCGACGCGCTGTCCAAGTTCATCCGGCACGAGTCGAGCGGCCTGTTCGCGGTGCCGGGCGGGGCCGCGGAGGGGGAGTACGTGGGGCAGCGGTTGCTGGAGGGGTGAGAGCCTGGAGGGCCATACGGGTGCTGCACAGCCGTACGACACCGGGGTCGCCCTCCAGGGTGGCCCGCGCCGGGAGGCGACGGAGATTCGTACGCCGTGTTCGGCAACGGCCATTAGGGTGAGGTCATGCCAGCGAGCTATGCCTATCTCGGCCCCGAGGGCACCTTCACCGAGGTCGCCCTGCGCACGCTTCCCGAGGCCGCGACCCGGGAGCTGATCCCCTACGTGTCCGTGCAGTCCGCGCTCGACGCGGTGCGCGCCGGCGAGGCCGAGGCCGCGTTCGTGCCGATCGAGAACTCCGTCGAGGGCGGCATCACGACCACCCTCGACGAGCTCGTCGCGGGCGCGCCGCTGATGATCTACCGCGAGGTGCTGCTGTCGATCACCTTCGCGCTGCTGGTCAGGCCCGACACCAAGCTGTCCGACATCAAGACGGTCTCCGCCCACCCGGCCGCCCAGCCGCAGGTGCGCAACTGGCTGCGCAAGAACCTCCCGGACGCCCACTGGGAGTCGGCCGCCTCGAACGCGGACGCCGCGCGTCTGGTCCAGGAGGGCCAGTACGACGCCGCCTTCGCCGGTGAGTTCGCGGCCGCCCGGTACGGCCTGGAGGCCCTGGAGACCGGGATCCACGACGCGGAGAACGCCCAGACCCGGTTCGTGCTGGTGGGCCGTCCCGCCCGGCCGGCGGCGCCGAGCGGCGCGGACAAGACGTCCGTCGTGCTGTGGCAGCGGGACGACCACCCCGGCGGCCTGCGCGACCTCCTGGGCGAGTTCGCCACACGCGGCATCAACCTGATGCTGCTGCAGTCCCGGCCCACCGGCGCCGGCATCGGCAACTACTGCTTCTGCATCGACGCAGAGGGGCACATCTCCGACCGCCGGGTGGCCGAGGCGCTGATGGGCCTGAAGCGGATCTGCCTGGAGGTGCGGTTCCTGGGTTCGTATCCGCGCGCGGACGCGAAGCCGGGGGATGTGCAGCCCCCGCGTCCCGGGACGTCGGACGAGGCGTTCGTGTCGGCGGCGGACTGGGTGGCGCGGTGCCAGGACGGGCGGTTCTGACACCGGCCTGGGTGTTGGCTTGCCGTCGGCTCCGGCGTCGGTTTCCCACCGGTACTATCAGCCGATTGTCGTTATCCACAGAAGTTATCCACAGGTCCGCTTCTCGACCTGGGGACAAGTCGACAAGCAATGGTGAGTCTGTCGACAAATCGGCCCCCGGAACCCTTCGGCGTCCACCGCCACGCAAGTCACCCTTCGTCCACTCTTTTCCTTTGAGCAATCCTTTGGGGCGACCTCTTTCCACTCGAAAGCGGGGGTGGCGGAGGGTTTGTCCTGGGAATCCTCGACTTGCTCGGCGCGTTACGGAGTGATCAATTCCGACGTCCACAGTCCATCCACACAGCCTGTGGATAACTCTGCGAGGGCTGGGGATCACTGTGGACAACCGAGTCCCAAGTCCCGTTCCTCGCAAGGGAATCGAGTCAACCGGACGCCGCGGGCCTGCCCCGTCCCGGGGAGTGAGACACTTTTTATTGACACGTTTCGCAATTCACCCATAACGCAACGTAAGCCGCGGTTCGGAATAGTGAGTCGTGGGCTGTCATCCCTCCCCGGTAGCCTTGAGCGCGTGATTGACCTTCGCCTGCTCCGTGAGGACCCCGACCGAGTGCGCGCCTCGCAGCGCGCCCGTGGAGAGGACGTCGCGCTCGTCGACGCCCTCCTGTCTGCCGACGAGCGGCGCAGGTCGTCCGGCGTCCGCTTCGACGAACTCCGTGCCGAGCAGAAGCAGCTCGGCAAGCTCATCCCCAAGGCCGCCGGCGACGAGAAGGCCGAGCTGCTGAAGAAGGCGAGCCAGCTGGCCGCCGACGTCAAGGCGGCCGACGCCGAGCGCGACGCCGCCGACGCCGAGACCCAGGAGCTGCTGCTCCAGCTCGGCAACCTCGTGCACCCCGACGTTCCGGTCGGCGGCGAGGAGGACTTCGTCACGCTGGAGACGCACGGCGAGATCCGTGACTTCGCGGCCGAGGGCTTCGAGCCCAAGGACCACCTGGAGCTCGGCACGCTCCTCGGAGCCATCGACGTCGAGCGCGGCGCGAAGGTCTCCGGCTCCCGCTTCTACTTCCTGACCGGCGTCGGCGCCCTGCTGGAGCTCGCCCTGGTCAACGCGGCGATGACCCAGGCCACGGCGGCCGGCTTCACGCCGATGCTGACCCCGGCGCTGGTCCGTCCCCAGTCGATGGCCGGCACCGGCTTCCTCGGCCAGGCCGCGCAGGACGTCTACCACCTCGACAAGGACGACCTCTACCTGGTCGGCACCTCCGAGGTCCCGCTCGCGGCGTACCACATGGACGAGATCCTCGACGCCGACAAGCTCCCGCTGCGCTACGCGGGCTTCTCGCCCTGCTTCCGCCGCGAGGCCGGCTCGCACGGCAAGGACACGCGGGGCATCTTCCGCGTGCACCAGTTCGACAAGGTCGAGATGTTCTCGTACGTCGCTCCCGAGGACTCGCAGGCCGAGCACCAGCGCCTCCTCGAGTGGGAGAAGCAGTGGCTGACGTCGCTGGAGCTGCCGTTCCGCGTCATCGACGTCGCCTCCGCCGACCTCGGTTCCTCGGCCGCCCGCAAGTTCGACTGCGAGGCGTGGATCCCGACGCAGGGCAAGTACCGCGAGCTGACGTCCACCTCGGACTGCACCGAGTTCCAGTCCCGCCGCCTGTCGATCCGCGTCCGTGACGGCAAGCAGGTCAAGCCGCTGGCGACGCTCAACGGCACGCTGTGCGCCGTCCCGCGCACCATCGTGGCGATCCTGGAGAACCACCAGCAGGCCGACGGTTCCGTCCGGGTTCCCGAGGTGCTGCGCCCGTACCTGGGCGGCCGGGAGGTCCTGGAGCCGGTGGGCAAGTGAGCGAGGCGGCTCCCGAGGCTTCCGGCGAGGTGTCCGGGGGCTTCCCGTACAGGCTGATCGCGACCGACCTCGACGGAACGCTCCTGCGCTCCGACGAGTCGGTCTCGCAGCGCACCCGTGACGCCCTCGCCGCGGCCACCGCGGCGGGCGCCGCGCACATCGTCGTCACGGGCCGGTCGGTCCCCTGGACCCGCCACATCCTCGACGACCTCGGTTACCAGGGTCTCGCCGTCTGCGGCCAGGGCGCCCAGGTGTACGACGCCGGCGAGCACCGCCTGCTGACGTCGGTGACCCTGGACCGCCAGCTGGCCGGCGTGGCGCTGGCCAAGATCGAGGCCGAGGTCGGTCCCCTGTTCCTGGCGGCGAGCCGCGACGGCCTGGACGGCGACGTCCTGGTGGGCCCCGGTTACGCGGTCACGGGCACCCTCCCGGCGACCCCGTTCACGGACGCGGCGGATCTGTGGTCCGCCCCGCTGAACAAGATCTACATACAGCACCCGGACCTGTCGGACGACGAGCTGGCCGAGGCCGCACGCCAGGCCGCCGGCGGCTTCGTCACGGTGGCCATGGCCGGCGAGGGCATCGTGGAACTGCTGCCGCTGGGCTTGTCGAAGGCGACGGGACTCTCCCTGGCAGCCCGGCGGTTGGGCTTGAAGGCGGCGGACACGATCGCCTTCGGCGACATGCCCAACGACATCCCGATGTTCGCCTGGGCGGCGCGGGGCGTGGCCATGGCCAACGCACACGAGGAGCTGAGGGCGGTGGCCGACGAGGTGACGTCTTCCCACGAGGAGGACGGGATCGCGGTCGTTCTGGAGCGTCTGCTGGGTTGAGGCGGGCCGGCGGCCGCGGACCGTGCGTGGCTGGTCGCGCAGTTCCGCGCCCCTTTCAGGCGGGCGCAGTCGCGTTCGCTTCACAGCTGCCTGCCCCAGCCGCGGGCAGTCGTGCCGCTGGGGCGGCTCCCGTCCCACAGAAGGGCGGCAACCCGAAGCGCCGGGTCGCGCGGCCAAGCTCTCAGCCACAGCGCCGGGCCCGTCTCAACGCACCCCAACCCCTGCACTCGGCCAAGCCCCAGTGGCAACGTCTCGCGGAGGATGCACGAATCGAACGTGCGCGGGCTCTCACCCGACCACGGCTCGCTCCTGATGGAACACAGCGCAAACCGGTGCCTTACCACTCGGCCAATCCTCCGGGTGGGCGGCCCACGCGAGAGCGACATCGCGTGCTCGAAGCGGCCGCCCCGGGCAGCTCCCCGTGCGGTGCGGACTCTACGGAGGGGTAGCGATCACTCCGGAGCCCGCCGCGGACTGCCCTGTCGGGAGCTCGACGTACTGCCGTGCATGGACATCGTCGAACTCCTCTCCCTGAACGTGGCGCCGAACTCACCGTTCGGCGGTGTGGACACAACCACTGTGCCTGTAGGCGAAGTTGGACGCCACTGAATAAACAACCCGGTCAGAGAGCCATGCAAGGGCGGGGAGGGCGCTGCACGCCCCTTACCGGCGGCGCCACTTGCGCCGGCGCCCCTTGCTGAAGAACCACCCGGCAGGCGGTTCGTCCGAGCGCCAGGGCTGCGGCTCGGGCGCTTCACGGCGCCAGCGAGCGGCGAGCATGCGGGCCCTGGCAGACGGCTCGGTCATCTCGGCGGACCGTATGAAGTCCTCGTCCAGAACCGGGTCGTCCCAGTCGTCTGCCATCCCCGTCCTCCTAGCCGTACCTCTCCTGACTGTGCGTCCCCTTTTGCCCAGTGTGGACGGGCAGAGGTGAAGTCCCCGTCAGTAAGCGCAGCGTCTACTCCTCACCGGCAAGCGTCAGCGACCGCAGCTTCTGTCCCGCGTACCAGGTGGCCAGCACGGTGACCACCGCCAGCAGCACCGTCGCCGTCGTCAGGCCGACGTCCGAGGTCACCATGTCGCCACCCGCGACCTTCTGCGCCACCGCCAGCGACCACTGCTGGACGCTCAGGGTGCGCGCACCCGCCACCAGCGAACCGAACAGGGCCTCCCAGACGAGCGCGTAGACGAGCCCGAAGACCACCGCATGCCGGGACACCGTGCCGAGCAGCAGGAAGATCGCCGCGTAGGCGATGGAGGCGACCAGCGCGGCCACCGTGTAGGCGACGGCGATCTGCTGGCCGTTGCCGTTGAGGATGTACCCGGCGATGAAGGTGGGCAGCGCCGAGAACACCATCGTCACGGCGATCGCCACGATCAGTTTGGTGAAGATGATCGTCGGCCGTTTCACCGGCTTGGACAGCAGGTACACCACCGAGCCGTCGTCGATCTCCGGCCCGATCGCGCCCGTGCCGGCGATGACGCCGATGATCGGCACCATGGTGGCGAGCGCCAGCCCGCCGAGCAGGTCGGACGCGGTCTGGTCGTCGGCTCCGGCGAGGCCGCGCACCACCACGGAGATCGCGATGAGCAGCAGCGGCAGGGCGCCCAGGATGAGGGCCCGGCGACGGCCGAGCAGGGCCCGGTAGGTGAGCCGGGCGACTGTGGGGTCGTACATCTTCGGCCTCCTACGCCGCGACCAGATACGAGAAGACGGACTCGAGGGACTCGTCGGACGGCGAGACCGTGAGCAGGCGGATGCCGTGATCGCGCGCCACCCGCGGCAGCAGGGCGGTGAAGCGGCCGAAGTCGACGGCCTGGATGTGCAACGCGCCCTCGGCCAGGTCGACCTCGATGCCGGACGTCGACGGGTCGGCGATCAGCGCGGCCGCGAGGGTGCGGTCGTCGCTGGAGCGGACCAGATAGCGGTGCGGGCGATCGGTCATCAGACGGCGGATCTTGCGGAAGTCGCCGCTGGCCGCGTGGCGTCCGGCGACCACGACCTCGATGTGCCAGGCGAGTTGCTCGACCTCTTCGAGGATGTGCGAGGAGAACAGCACGGTGCGGCCCTCGTCGCCCATGCGGCGCAGCAGGTCCATGAGCTGCATGCGCTGGCGGGGGTCCATGCCGTTGAAGGGCTCGTCGAGCAGGAGGAGGGACGGGTCGTGCACCAGGGCGCTCGCCATCTTCACGCGCTGCCGCATGCCCTTGGAGTACGTCGAGATCTTGCGGTCCTGCGCGTACTCCATCTCGACCGTGGCCAGTGCCTTCTGGGCGGCCTTGGCGCCCAGGCCGTGCAACTCGGCGTTGGCGACGACGAATTCGCGGCCGGTGAGGAAGTCGTACATCGCCTCGCGCTCGGGGACGATGCCGATGTGCTGGTAGATGGCCTCGTTGCGCCACACCTGCTGTCCGTCGAGGGTGACGGTGCCGGTGGACGGGGCGAGGAAGCCGCCCATCATGTTGATCAGGGTGGACTTTCCGGCGCCGTTGGGGCCGAGGAGGCCGGTGACGCCGGGGCCGATGGTCATGGTGATGTCGTTGACGGCGACCACGTTGCCGAACCAGCGGGAGACGTGGTCGATCTGGAGCGTGGTCACAGTCCCACCTTCTTGTAGCGGCGCATCAGGAGGCCGTAGCTGGCGGCGATCAGGCCGAGGACGGCGAGGACGTAGACCACGCCCACTCCATTGCTGGGGCCGACCCCGCCCGGGAACGCGGAGCTCGCGCCCAGGAAGGCGGACTGCACTCCGTCGATGAGCGTGACCGGCGAGAACAGGCCGATCCAGGCGATGGCGCCGCTGCTGCCGCCGCCGTCACCGAGGGACTGCGCGTCGGCGATGGCCTGGAGGGTGGAGACGGCGCCGTAGGAGATGGTCATGACGGCGATCACGGCCGCGATGCCGAAGCCGCGGCGCGGCGTGAACGACGCGATGACCAGGCCGATGCCGGCGAAGAGCAGTGAGAGCAGTGCCACGGAGACGAGTCCCTGCGCGAATCCCTTGGTCTGGTCGGCGAAGTCCAGCTTGGCCAGCAGCGCGCCCACATACAGCACGAGCAGCGGGGCCGCGGTGAGGATGAACAGGGCGGAGGCCAGCGCCGCGAACTTCGCGCGGACGTAGTCGGCGGTCTCGATGGGCCGCGAGAAGTACAGCGGTACGGTCTTGAAGCGCAGGTCGCGCGAGACGGACTGGGGTGCCTGCGAGGCGACGTACAGGCTGATCACGGCCTGCATGATGATCGCGTAGCGCGTGTAGTCGACGGGCAGGTCCTTGGCCTTGGTGGCGACCGCGACGGCGACCATGATGGCCGCGGGCACGCACATCACCACGAACAGCAGCATCGGCAGCACCTTGGACTTCACCGAGCGGCCGAGGCCGTAGGCGCCGCGCAGGGACTGCGAGTAGAGGGAACGGGTGGCGTACGCGCGGCCGAGGCGGGGGCCGTCGTAGGAGCGGTAGCCGATGTTGTGGATGCGGGTCTGGTCACCCGACGTCGCCGCTGCGGGGTGCTCAACTGCCATGGCCGACCGCCTCCTTCCGCTGTGCGTCGGTGCTCTGCTCGCTGCCCTGGTCGCCGTCCGTGAAGACCTCGGAGATGTGGTGCCGGCGCTGTTCCATGCGCACCAGGCCGAGGCCGAGGTCGGCGACCACGTCGCGCACCAGGTCGTAGGTCTCGTCGCCCTGCGCGGTGAGCAGCAGGATGTGGCCGGCGCCGGGGAGGCCGCCGCTGCCGTCGAGGACGTCCACCCCGCGCGCGTGGAGCGCGTCACGCACCGCGCGGGTGCCGTCGGGGTGGTCGTCGGTGTCGGTGACCTCGATGGCGAGGGTCGTCGTGGTCTGGGTGAAGTCGGTGGTGGAGCTGGAGCGCAGGAGCTTGCCGCCGTCGATGACGACGACGTGGTCGCAGGTGCGCTCCAACTCGCCCAGCAGGTGGGAGGTGACCAGGACCGAGATGCCGAAGTCGGTGTGGATGCGGCGGATCAGGCCGAGCATCTCGTCGCGGCCGACCGGGTCGAGGCCGTTGGTCGGCTCGTCCAGGAAGACCAGCTGCGGGTCGTGCACGAGGGCCTGCGCGAGCTTCACGCGCTGCTTCATGCCGGTGGAGTAGCCGCCGATGGGGCGGTAGCGCTCCTCGTACAGACCGACGTGGCGCAGTGTGTCCGCGGTGCGCTCGCGCGCGGCGGTGGGCGGCAGGCCGGACATGCGGGCCATGTGCACGACGAACTCGGTGGCCGAGACGTCGGGCGGCAGGCAGTCGTGCTCCGGCATGTAGCCGACGCGCTCACGGATGGCGGCGCCCTTGGTGGCGACATCGAGTCCGAGCACTTCGGCACGGCCCTCGGTGGCGGGGGACAGACCCAGCAGGATCTTGATCAGTGTGGACTTGCCGGCTCCATTGGCTCCGACGAGTCCGGTCACACCGGGCCCGACGTCCACGGAGAGCCGGTCAAGCGCGGTCACCCTGGGGAACCGCTTGCTCAGGCTTTCGGTCGCGATCACAGTCACGCTTCGAAGGTAGTGACGCGCACCACGCCGGTCGTCACCCCGCAGAGCTGTCTTGAAGTCAGACCTCAGGTGTACGGGACCCTAGGGGTCACCCTCAGGTCGAACAACGCCGCCCGGGTTTTCCCCATAGGCACGGTTGTCCACAGGCCGGGGCAGCGCTATTGACGCAACCTCTAACAACTGTCACATTCATCGGTGTCAAGTTACGGGCACGTACCGCAGTCGATGTGGACAGGTGGGGCGGTGGCATGACTTCAGCGGTGACACGCGAACTCTCCGCGCAGTTGCAGGGGTTCAGGACGGTCCAGCGGCTGGCGTACGAGTGCGCCGAGGCCGTCGCGGCGCAGCTGGAGCCGGGCATCACCGAGCGCGAGGCGGCGCGCATGCAGCGCGAGTGGCTGCGGGAGCGCGGGGTGCGGGACTGGTTCCACCTTCCGTTCGCCTGGTTCGGGGACCGCACGGCGTTCGTGAACTTCCGCATCCCGCTGCAGTTCTTCCCCACGAACCGCCGCCTGGAGCCAGGGATGCCGTTCATCCTGGACATGGCCCCTGTGTACGACGGCTGCACGGCCGACATCGGCTACTCGGGCTCGCTCGGCATCAACCCCGTCCAGGACAAGCTGATGGCCGACCTGGCGGCGCACCGGGACCTGATCCTGCGCGAGGTGCGCGAGCGGCGGCCGCTGCGGGAGATCTACGAGGACGTGGACCGGCTCATGGTCCGCCAGGGCTATGCCAACCGGCATCGCGCGTATCCCTTCGGCGTGATCGCGCACAAGGTCGACCGGGTCAAGGAGCGCCGCTGGTCACCGCATGTGTTCGGGTTCGGCACGCAGTCCCTGAAGGGCCTCGTGAGCGACGCGCTGCACGGTCACCGCGAGGGCTGGTCCCCGCTGTGGTCGCCGTACCGCTTCTCCGACCACCCGCCGCAGCCGGGTCTGTGGGCGGTCGAGCCGCATCTGGGCTTTCGGGGCACGGGCGCGAAGTTCGAGGAGATCCTGGTCGTCACCGACTCCGCGGATCCCGAGGAGAGCGCCTTCTGGCTGGACGACGATCTGCCGCATGTGCGGCGCTGGGCGGAGGAGCAGTGACAGTGCCGGTGACTCTTCTGGGCGCGCGTGAGCGCCGGGTGCGGACCGGCGGCGTCGAGCTGTGCGTCGCCGAGCTGGGCGACCCCGGACAGCCGACGGTGATCCTCGTGCACGGATATCCGGACAGCAAGGAGGTGTGGTCCGAGGTCGCGCCACGGCTGGCCGACCGCTTCCATGTCGTGTTGTACGACGTCAGGGGCCACGGCCGGTCCACGGCGCCGAAGCCGCTGCGGGGCGGGTTCACGCTGGAGAAGCTGACGGACGACTTCCTGGCCGTCGCGGACGCGGTCAGCCCTGACCGGCCCGTGCATCTGGTGGGACACGACTGGGGCTCGGTGCAGTCCTGGGAGTTCGCCACCGTCCAGCGCACCGAGGGCCGGATCGCCTCCTTCACCTCGATGTCCGGCCCGTCCCTCGACCATTTCGGCCACTGGATCAACCAGCGCCTCAAGCGCCCCACCCCGCGCGGGGTCGGCCAGCTGCTCGGCCAGGGCGCCAAGTCCTGGTACGTGTATCTGCTGCACACGCCCGCGCTGCCCGAACTGGCCTGGCGCGGCCCCCTGGGCAAGCGCTGGCCCAAGCTGCTGGAGCGCTTCGAGAACGTCCCCGGCGGCGGCTACCCGACCTCGTCGCTGCCGAGGGACGCGGCGCACGGCGCATGGCTGTACCGCGACAACGTCCGGACCCGGCTGCGCCGCCCGCGCACGGACGCGTACGCGCACACGCCCGTGCAGCTCATCACGCCCCTCGGGGACGCGTTTCTGTCCGAGCGGCTCTACGACGAACTGGAGCTGTGGGTGCCGCAGTTGACCCGGCGCACGCTCCCGGCGAAGCACTGGATCCCGCGCACCCGGCCCGACCAACTGGTGTCCTGGATCACGGAGTTCGTGACGTCCGTGGAGGGCGGGCGGCCGGACGGGGTGACGGCGACCGGGAAGTACGCCGACCGCTTCGGCGGGCAGCTCGTCCTGGTCACCGGCGCCGGCAGCGGCATCGGACGGGCGACGGCGTACGCGTTCGCCGAGGCCGGTGCGCGCGTGGTGGCCGTCGACCGGGACGCCGAGGCCGCGGCCCGCACCGCGGAGATGTCCCGGCTGATCGGCGCCCCCGAGGCCTGGGCGGAGACGGTCGACGTCTCCGACGAGCAGGCCATGGAGAAGCTCGCCGAGAAGGTCGCCGGCGAGTACGGCGTGGTGGACGTACTGGTGAACAACGCCGGGATCGGCCTGGGCGGCTCCTTCTTCGACACCACGCCGGAGGACTGGAAGAAGGTCCTCGACGTCAACCTGTGGGGCGTCCTCCACGGCTGCCGGCTCTTCGGGAAGCAGATGGCCGAGCGAGGGCAGGGCGGCCACATCGTCAACACCGCGTCGGCGGCGGCGTACCAGCCGTCCAAGGCGCTGCCCGCCTACAGCACCTCCAAGGCGGCCGTGCTGATGCTGAGCGAGTGCCTGCGCGCGGAGCTGGCCGGCCAGGGCATCGGCGTGAGCGCGATATGCCCCGGCTTCGTCAACACCAACATCACGTCGACGGCGCGCTTCGCCGGGGTCGACGCCGAGGAGGAGAAGCGGCGCCAGAAGAAGTCGGCGCGGCTGTACGGGCTGCGCAACTATCCGCCGGAGAAGGTCGCCGACGCGATCCTGCGGGCGGTGGTGCGTGGTGAGGCCGTGGTTCCGGTGACGCCGGAGGCACGCGGGGCGTATCTCATGTCCAGGTTCACGCCCAGGGCTCTGCGGGCGATCGCACGACTGGAGCCACCGCTGTGAGGATCGGAGGAGGGCGGGCACGGCCTGCGGCACCGGGCACCTTCAGACTGGCCGTACCACAGCGGACCGGGGGCGACCGAGCGTGGACGAGACGTACCGCATAGAAGACCTGGCCCACCTCAGCGGCGCCACCGTCCGCACCATCCGCGCCTACCAGGACCGGGGCCTGCTCCCCCGCCCCGAGCGCCGTGGCCGCGCCAACGTCTACGGGGACGCCCACCTCGTCCGCCTGCGCCAGATCGCCGACCTGCTCGACCGCGGCTACACCCTTGCCTCCATCAAGGAGCTGCTGGAGGCCTGGGACGCCGGCCGCGGCCTCGGTGGGGTGCTGGGGCTGGCCGCCGAGGTGGACGGGCCGTGGACCGACGAGGAAGCGGTACGGATCTCGCGCGCCGAGCTGAGCGAGCGCTTCGGCGGCGCTCCGGACGACGCGGCGGTGGCCGATGCCGTGGAGCTCGGCGTGCTGGAGCCGGTGCCCGGCGACGGGGACTCCTTCCTCGTGCCGAGCCCTCAAGAGCTCGCCGTCGCCGTCGAGTTGCACGCTGCGGGTGTCCCGCTGTCGGCCATCGCCGGTCACCTAAGGGAGTTGAGGGGGCAGGTCGAGCACATCGCCGCCCGTTTCCTGGAGTTCACCACCGAGCACGTCTTCGCCCGCTACCTCGACGGACCGTACCGGCCGACGGACTCCGAAGCGGCCGAGGCGGCCTCCCTCGTACGCCGTCTGCGCCCGCTCGCACAACAGACGGTGGACGCGGAACTCGCCCGGGCCATGCGGTTGTTGGCGGTACGGCAGTTGCGTCAGCACCTGGGGAAGGACGAGGCGCCGGAACTTCGGAATCAGACCCGAAACGTGTCGATTCCGGCGGAAACAATTCAGGCGGTGGAGAACCTGGTTGGCCCGGAGCAGGCCCCGGAGTTCATCGCACTGGCCGCCGAACGCGAAGTGCGGGCGCGCGCCTTGGACCGACTTGCCGCAAGTCACGCCCCGTCCGCTGATCTTGACGAAACTCCTTGAGACGACGCCGCGTTGTCCACAGAATCGCCAATTCCCCTGTGGATAACCGCACTTGGTTGTGGATCAAACATCCGGAGCGAAATCATTCGCGTGATTGGTGCCGCTCCCGCACCCTGAAGGTATGAGCACGAGAGATCACAAGCCGATGGACGAGAGACGCACCGTAAAGGTGTCGAAATACCTCTCGAAGCATCTGCGCCACCAGCCCGAGCGGATCGGGCTCACGCTCGACGAAGGCGGCTGGGTCGAGATCGACACCCTGATCGCCGCGGCGGCGGCCCACGGGTTCCGGTTCACGCGCGAGGAACTCGATCATGTGGTGGCCACGAACGACAAGAAGCGCTTCGCCGTCGAGGGCAACCGCATCCGCGCCAGCCAGGGCCACACCATCGAGGTCGATCTCGGTCTGCCCCCGGCGACGCCACCGCCGTACCTCTACCACGGCACGGTGGCCCGCAATCTGGACGCGATCCGCGCCGAGGGGCTGAAGGCCATGGACCGGCACGACGTGCACCTGTCGCCCGACCGCGAGACCGCGATCCGCGTCGGCTCCCGCCGAGGCCGCCCCGTCGTGCTCTCCGTGGACGCCGCTGCCATGCACCGTGACGGCTACGTCTTCCACGTCAGCGAGAACGGAGTCTGGCTGACCGATTTCGTGCCGCCGCAGTACGTGCGGTTCCCCGAGACGCACTGACCCCTCTCGTGATCCACGTCGCTGCGTGGCCGAGCAGCCGCGTGCGGTGACTGTTTCACGTGAAACCCATTCAGCCGCTTAGGCTCGAGCCATGAGTCTGCGCCTGAGCACCGTGATCCTCCCGTACCGTCGCTGGTCCGAGGGGGGTCGCGCGGCATGGCAGCGCGCGGAGCAGCTCGGCTTCCACGCCGGGTACACCTACGACCACCTGTCCTGGCGCAGCTTCCGGGACGGCCCGTGGTTCGGCGCCGTACCGACACTGACCGCCGCCGCTGCCGTGACCGACCATCTGCGGCTGGGCACCCTCGTGACCTCGCCGAACTTCCGTCATCCGGTGCCGTACGCCAAGGAACTGATCTCCCTCGACGACATCTCCGGCGGCCGGTTGA
Source organism: Streptomyces sp. NPDC049627 (assembly GCF_044465645.1). Taxonomy (NCBI): domain Bacteria; kingdom Bacillati; phylum Actinomycetota; class Actinomycetes; order Kitasatosporales; family Streptomycetaceae; genus Streptomyces; species Streptomyces sp. NPDC049627. Next base: position 237,964 of record NZ_JBITLW010000002.1, read on the forward strand.
CCCTCGGCGTCGGTGCGGGTGGCTCGGGGTTCGATGCCACCGTGCTCGGTCAGGACCCGTGGTCGCCGCGCGAGCGGGCGGATCGGTTCGCCGAGTTCGTCCAGCTCCTGGACCGGCTGCTGACCGAGGACTCGGTGTCGTACGAGGGCGACTTCTATTCGGCGCACGAGGCGCGGAGCATCCCGGGATGTGTGCAGCGCCCCCGGCTGCCGTTCGCGGTCGCCGCGACCGGGCCGCGCGGACTGCGGCTTGCGGCGCGGTACGGGCAGGCGTGGGTGACCACCGGGGACCCCAAGCTGTACGAGAACGGCACTCCTGAACAGTCGGTTCAAGCCATTCGCGGACAGGCCGAGAAGCTGGCCGACGCCTGTGCCGAGATCGGCCGGGACGTGGCCGGGCTCGACAAGATCCTGCTCACCGGTTTCACCCCGGATCGTGGACGTCCGCTGGAGTCCCTCGACGCCTTCGTGGACTTCGCGGGGCGTCACCAGGAGCTGGGATTCAACGAGATCGTGATCCACTGGCCGATCCCGGACTCGGACTTCGCGGCCGACGAGAAGGTCTTCGAGCAGATCGCCATGGAGGCACCGGCGCAGCTGCGCTGAGCGCGAGCCGCGAGACGGTGCTGGTCAGGGTTCTGTGGACGGTCTCCTCGGGGACGGTTTCTCCTCAGCGACCGCCTCAGATGTGCGGTCCCCCGCACGGCCGTGCGGGCATATGCGGGAGAATGGCCCGGTGACCTCAGCGACTCGACAGCCCCAGACCCCGGCCGCCGCCGTCCGCCCGCGGCTCATCGCCACCGACCTGGACGGCACCCTGCTGCGGGACGACAAGTCGGTCTCGCCGCGCACGGTCGCCGCACTGGCCGCCGCCGAGGAGGCGGGCATCGAGGTGTTCTTCGTCACCGGCCGCCCGGCCCGCTGGATGGACGTCGTCAGCGACCACGTCCACGGTCACGGCCTGGCGATCTGCGGGAACGGCGCCGCGGTGGTCGACCTGCACGGTGGTCCGGGCACCCACCGGTTCGTGAAGGTGCGGGAGCTGGCGCGGGCGAACGCGCGGGACGCCGTACGGCTGCTGCGTGAGGCGGCGCCGGGCACGATGTACGCCGTGGAGCAGACGTACGGCTTCTACCAGGAGCCGGACTATCCCAAGCTGCACATGGAGATACCGGACGATCTCGCACCGGCCGAGGACCTCCTGGCACCCGACGGCCCCGGCGCCGACGAGCCGGTGCTCAAGATCCTCGCCTACCACGCCACCCTCGACCCCGACGCCTTCCTCACTCTCGCCCGCCTCGCCATCGGCGACCGAGCCAACGTCACCCGCTCCAGCCCGAGCGCCCTGCTGGAGATCAGCGGCCCCGGGGTCTCCAAGGCCAGCACGCTCGCCCTGTGCTGCGCCGAGCGCGGTATCTCGCACGAGGAGGTCGTGGCCTTCGGTGACATGCCGAACGACGTGGAGATGCTGACGTGGGCGGGCCAGTCGTACGCGATGGGCAACGCGCACCCCGATGTCATCGCCGCCGCCTCGGGGCGGACGGTCGCCAACAACGACGACGGTGTGGCGGTCGTGATCGAACAGCTGCTGGAGCGGAGGGACTAGCCGGGCTCGCGCCGGGACGGCCGCCCTATCCGAGCGGCACTCCCCGCGCCGCCAGCCAGGGCACCGGATCCACCGCCGAGCCCATCTGCGCGGTGACCCGTGTCTCGAAGTGCAGATGCGGGCCGGTGGAGTTTCCGGTCGTGCCCGACTGGCCGATCCACTGCCCGGTGTCGACCCGTTCGCCCTGGTCGACGGCGACGGCGGCGAGATGGGCGTACTGCGTGTAGTAGCCGTCCGCGTGCCGGAGGACGATTTCCATCCCGAAGGCGCCCCCGCACGACACCTTGACCACGCGTCCGTCCCCCACGGCCCGCACCGGCGTGCCGATCGGCACAGCGAAGTCCTGCCCGGTGTGCCGGTTCGCCCACCGGAGCCCTCCGCTGCCGAACCCCGCGGACAGCTCGTACGACTCCACGGGCGCGACCCACTCGCTCGTGAAGTCCGTCTTCGGCTGGTCGAGCCGGACGGCACCACTGCAGGAACCGGCGGCCACGGACGCTTCGGCCTGCCCCTGCAACTGCCACCGCGCCTGTTCCAGCTTCTGCTCGATGCCCTTCTTCAGTTCGGCAAGTGCGGCGTTGCGCTTCTCCAGGGTCTGCCAGGCCGTCGCGGCCTTGGCCTCGTCCGTGGCGAGCCGCTTCTCGGCGCGTCGGCTCTTCTCGATGGCGTTGCCGACGGCCAGGTTCGTCTGCGAGAAGACATGCTGACCGCGCATCAGCTGCTCCGGGCTCTTCGCGAGGATGATCTGCGCGGTGAGCGGCATCCCACCGCTGGTGCGGTACTGGGCGCGTGCGATCCGGCCCAGGTCCTCGCGCAGGACGCCGATTTCCTTCCGTTCGCGTTCGAGCAGCGCCTCGATCCGCTGTGCTCTGGCCCGCTGAGCCTCCGCCTCCAGCCGCCCGGCCTCGTACCGCTGCGTCGCCCGGGCCGCGTCCGCGTACAACTGCACCACCTGCGCGCTGAGGACGGCGTCGCCATCGGTTCCGGTGTCGTTGTCGCCCGGGGTCCCCTTGCCGTCGGCGGGTCGGGCGGCAAGTGAGGCGAGCACGCACAGCAGCGCCGGAAGCAGCAGGAGACGGCGGCGGTATGAGCGCATGTCAGCGATCGTCGCCCGCGGGAAGGGTCGGGGTCCTGTTCGGGTGGTACGCCTGGGGGACGTGTTGCTGCGGACGGGTCAGTACGCAGGTTGACGCGAGCGGCGGAAGCGCTGTCGATCCCTCTCGACACCGACGGATACAGACGATCCGGCGCTACGGCGTCCCCACGAGCAGATCCGCCTGCTCCTCCCGCTCCACCATCTCCCGCAGGGGCCCGTCCGCAGCGGCCAGCTCCGCGAACGTCCCCCGCTGCACCACACGTCCCTCCGCCAGGACGACCACTTCGTCCACGGCCTCCAGTCCGGCCAGTCGGTGGGTGATGAGCAGGGTCGTCCGGCCTTCGGTGGCGGCCAGCAGGTCGGCGGTGAGCGCGTCGGCGGTGGGCAGGTCGAGGTGCTCGGCGGGCTCGTCGAGCACCAGGACGGGGAAGTCGGCGAGCAGGGCGCGGGCCAGCGCGAGCCGCTGCCGCTGTCCGCCCGACAGGCGCGCCCCGTGCTCGCCCACGAGCGTGTCGAGGCCGTCGGGCAGCCCGTCGGACCAGTCCAGCAGCCGGGCGCGCCTGAGGGCGTCGCGCAGTTCGTCCTCGGTGGCGCCCTTCTTGGCGAGGAGCAGGTTCTCGCGCACGGAGCTGTCGAAGAGGTGCGCGTCCTGCGCGCACAGCCCCACGAGCCGCCGTACGTCATCGCCGTCCAGCGCGTACGCGTCCACGCCGCCCAGCGTGAAGGAGCCGGCCCTCGCGTCCAGGAAGCGCAGCAGCACCTGCGCCAGTGTGGTCTTGCCTGACCCGGACGGCCCGACGACGGCGATCCGACGGCCCTGTTCCAGGGTCAGGTCGAAGCCGGCGAGGGCGTCCCGGTCCTGGCCCGCGTGGCGGGCGGTCAGGCCCCTGACAGCGACCGGGAACGGCGACGCGGGCGCCTCCTGGGGCCGCTCCGGTTCCCGTACCGGCTCGGGGGCGTCCAGCACCTCGTACACCCGCTCGGCGCTCTTGCGCACCCGCTGCCGGTACTGCACGGCGAGCGGCAGCCCGAGGACGGCCTCGAAGGCGGCCAGCGGGGCGAGGACGACGACGGCCATCGTCACGCCGCCCAGCCGCCCGTCGGCGACCGCCTGGGCTCCCACGAGGGCGGTGGCGGCGACGGTGAGCCCGGAGATCAGCGCGGTGAGTCCGTCGCCCAGCGCGGTGGCGGTGGCGGCCCGCGAGGCGATCCGGGTGAGCGCCCAGTCGGCGCGGCGCGCTTCGGCCGTACGACTGGGCAGGGCGCCGGCGACGGTCAGCTCGGCGGTGCCGGTGAGCAGGTCCGTCACGCGCGTCGCGAGCACTCCGCGGGCGGGGGCCAGCCTGCGCTCGGCGCGGCGGGCGACCGGGCCGGTGAGGAGCGGGACTCCGGCGCCGGCCGCCAGCAGCCCCACCGCGAGTACGGCACCGGCCGCGGGCAGCAGCCAGGCGGTGAAGCCGACGGCCCCCGCGGACACGACGGCCGCCGCGGCGGCGGGCAACAGCCACCGCAGCCAGTAGTCCTGCAGCGTGTCCACATCCGCGACGAGCCGCGACAGCAGATCGCCCCGCCGCGTGCGGCGCAGCCCTGCGGGCGCCAGCCGCTCCAGCCGCCGGTACACGGCGACCCGGGTGTCGGCCAGCATCCGCAGCACCGCGTCGTGCGACACGAGCCGCTCGGCGTACCGGAACACGGCCCGCCCGATGCCGAAGGCCCGGGTCGCCGTCACCGCCACCATCAGATACAGCACGGGCGGCTGCTGCGAGGCCCGCGAGATGAGCCACCCGGAGGTGGCCATGAGCCCGACGGCACTGCCGAGCGCGAGGCTCCCGAGCAGCAGTGCGAGGGCGAGGCGGCCGCGCCGGGCGCCGGACATGGCGCGGACGCGGGCCAGGACATCGCGACCATCGCGGTTACCGGCCGTGTCCGGCGCGGCGTCGGGCTCGTCCGCCGGTTCCTCCGCGCTCGGGCGGGTGGTCGTCACCCTGGGTCCGGTCTCCGTGCCGTTGTGGGACGCGCTCTCCACGTGAGCGGGAGTGGCTGTCTCCTCCAGCCGCACCACGCGGTCCGCCACCCCCAGCAACGCCGGCCGATGCACCACCAGCAGCACCGTCCGCCCCACCGCCAGCCTGCGCACGGCTTCCACGACCTCGGCCTCGGTGGCCCCGTCGAGCGCGGCTGTCGGTTCGTCCAGCAGCAGCACAGGCCGGTCCGCGAGGAACGCCCGGGCCAGCGCGAGCCGCTGCCGCTGCCCGGCGGACAGCCCGGCCCCGTCCTCACCGAGCACGGTGTCGACGCCCTGGGGCAGCGCGTCGACGAACTCCAGCGCCCCGGCGTCCCCCAGCGCCCGTCGCACGGCGGCGTCGTCCGCGTCGGGACGCGCCAGCCGTACGTTCTCGGCGATGGTCCCGGCGTACAGGTGCGGCCGCTGCGGCACCCAGGCGATCCGCGAGCGCCACTCCGCCGGATCGAGGTCGGCGAGGTCGGCTCCCCCGACCAGCACCCGCCCCGCGCTGGGCCGCACAAACCCCAGCAGTACGTTCAGCAGCGTGGACTTGCCCGCGCCGCTGGGCCCGACGAGCGCGACCGTCTCGCCGGGCTCGACGGCGAAGGACGTGCCCGCCACGGCATCGGTGGAGCGGCCGGGGTAACGGACCGAGATCCCGTCGAACGCGAACGACATCGCCCCCGCCGGCACCGCCGCCGCACCCGAGGCCGGCGCCGGAGTCTCCAGCACCTCGAAGATCTCCTCGGCCGCGGAGAGCCCCTCGGCCGCCGCGTGGTACTGCGCGCCCACCTGACGCAGGGGCAGATACGCCTCGGGCGCCAGCACCAGGACGACCAGACCGTCGTACAGATGCATCTCGCCGTGGACGAGCCGCATGCCGATCGTGACGGCGACCAGGGCCACGGAGAGCGTCGAGAGCAGCTCCAGCGCGAAGGAGGAGATGAAGGCGATCCGCAGGGTCCGCATGGTCGCCCTGCGGTACTCGCCGGTGATCCGCCGGATCGACTCGGCCTGTGCCTTGGCCCGCCCGAACACCTTCAAGGTCGGCAGCCCGGCGACGACGTCCAGGAAGTGTCCGGACAGCCGGGACAGCAACTGCCACTGACGGTCCATCCGGGACTGCGTGGCCCAGCCGATCAGCATCATGAAGATCGGAATGAGCGGCAGGGTGCCGACGATGATGGCCGCCGAGACCCAGTCCTCGGTCACGATCCGCGCCAGCACCGCCACGGGGACGACGACCGCGAGCCCCAACTGCGGCAGGTACCGCGAGAAGTAGTCGTCCAGGGCGTCGACACCCCGTGTGGCAAGGGCAACCAGCGATCCGGTCCGCTGCCCGCTGAGCCAGCCGGGCCCCAGCGTGGCCGCCCGCTCCAGCAGCCGCCCCCGCAACTCCGACTTCACGGCGGCGCTCGCCCGGTGTGCGGCTAGCTCCGTGAGCCAGGAGACCAGCGCGCGGCCGACCGCCACGGCCCCCAACAGCAGCAGGGGAGTGCGGAGGTCAGCGGCGGACAGCCCGTGCTGGAAGGCCCCGACCACCACCTCGGCGATCAGCATCGCCTGGGCGATGACCAGCAGCGCTCCGACAGCGCCCAGGCTGACGACCGCGCCCAGGAAGAGGCGGGTGGCACGGGCGTACCGCAGCAGACGCGGATCGATCGGTTTCACGTGAAACACACCTCAGTGCACTGTTTCAGCGATGTGCTGGGTGCCGATCCGCTTGCGGAACACCCAGTAGGTCCATCCCTGGTAGAGCATGACGACCGGGGTGGCGATCACCGCGCACCACGTCATGATCTTCAGGGTGTACGGGCTCGACGAGGCGTTGGTGACCGTGAGGCTCCACTCGTCATTGAGGGAAGACGGCATGACGTTCGGGAAGAGCGTCAGGAAGAGCATCGCCACAGCGGCCACGATCGTGACGCCGGAGAAGGCGAACGACCATCCCTCACGTCCGGCCTGGTTCGCCGCCAGCGCCGCCACCAGCGCGGCCACGGCCACCACGAGCGCGACCAGGCTCTGACCGTCGCCGCTCTCGATCTGCGTCCAGAGCAGGAAGAGCAGCGCCAGCACGGCAGTGACGAGGCCGACGCGCAGGGCCAGCGCCCGCGCCCTCTCCCGGATCTCCCCGACGGTCTTGAGCGCGGCGAACACCGCCCCGTGGAAGGTGAACAGCGTCAGCGTCACCAGGCCCCCGAGGAGCGCGTACGGGTTGAGCAGGTCCAGGACGGAGCCGACGTACTCATGACTCCGGTCGATCTTCACGCCCCGCACGATGTTGCCGAAGGCCACGCCCCACAGGAACGCCGGGATCAGCGAGCACCAGAAGATCGCCTGCTCCCAGTTGCGCTGCCAGTTCTCCTCGGGCCGCTTCGCCCGGTACTCGAAGGCGACGCCCCGGACGATCAGGCAGACCAGGATGAGCAGCAGGGGGAGGTAGAAGCCGGAGAAGAGCGTGGCGTACCACTCGGGGAAGGCGGCGAAGGTGGCGCCGCCCGCCGAGAGCAGCCACACCTCGTTGCCGTCCCAGACCGGCCCGATGGTGTTGATCAGCACCCGCCGCTCCGGCCTGTTGCGGGCCAGCAGCTTGGTGAGGACGCCGACTCCGAAGTCGAACCCCTCCAGGAAGAAGTAGCCGATCCACAGAACGGCGATCAGGACGAACCAGACGTCGTGAAGTTCCATGACTGTGCAGCTCCCTCGGCCTAGTACGAGAAGGCCATCGGCTTGTCGGCGTCACGGGAGTCGCCGCCGATCTTCGTGGGCGGGTTCAGGTCGGCCTCGGTGAGTTCGGGCGGGCCGGCCTTGACGTACTTCACGAGCAGCTTGACCTCGACGACGGCGAGGATGGCGTAGAGCGCGGTGAAGATGATCATCGAGGTGAGCACCTCGGCCTGGGAGACGCCGGGGGAGACCGCGTCCCGGGTCTGCAGCACGCCGTAGACGACCCACGGCTGACGGCCCATCTCGGTGAAGATCCAGCCCCAGGAGTTGGCGATCAGCGGGAAGCCCAGCGTCAGGATCGCGATGCGCCAGTACCACTTGGTGAGCTTCGGGCCGAGGGCCTTCTTGGGCAACAGCACCAGATGCGGCACCTCGTCGTCGCCGACCCTCAGGTGCTGCGGCAGCATGAACTTCTTACGGGTCAGCCAGAGCCCGGCCAGCCCGATGGCGAAGGACGCCATGCCGAAGCCGATCATCCACCGGAAGCCCCAGTAGGCGACGGGGATGTTGGGCCGGTAGTCGCCGGGCCCGTACTTCTCCTGCTCGGCCTTGTTGACGTCGTTGATGCCGGGGACGTACGAGGTGAAGTCGTCCTTGGCCAGGAAGGACAGCAGGCCCGGGATCTCGATGGCGACCTTGTTGTGGCCCTTGTCGACGTCACCGACGGCGAAGACCGAGAAGGGCGCCGGCTTCTCGCCGTCCCACAGCGCCTCGGCCGCGGCCATCTTCATCGGCTGCTGCTCATACATGATCTTACCGAGGACGTCACCGCTGATTGCGGTGAGCATGCCGCCTATGACGACGGTGACCAGGCCGAGCCGCAGCGAGGTCTTCATCTCGCGGATGTGCTTCTTGCGCAGCAGGTGGAACGCGGAGATGCCGACCATGAACGCGCCACCGGTGAGGAAGGCGGCCGAGAGGGTGTGGAAGGCCTGGGCGAGCGCGGTGTTCTGGGTCAGCACGAGCCAGAAGTCGGTGAGCTCGGCCCGCCCCTTCGCCTCGTTGATCCGGTAGCCGACGGGGTGCTGCATCCAGGAGTTGGCCGCGAGGATGAAGTAGGCCGACAGGATCGTGCCGATCGAGACCATCCACATGCAGGCCAGGTGGATCTTCTTCGGCAGCTTGTCCCAGCCGAAGATCCACAGGCCGATGAAGGTGGACTCGAAGAAGAAGGCGATCAGGGCCTCGAAGGCTAGCGGAGCGCCGAAGACGTCACCGACGAAGCGGGAGTAGTCGGACCAGTTCATGCCGAACTGGAACTCCTGCACGATGCCGGTGACCACACCCATCGCGATGTTGATCAGGAAGAGCTTGCCCCAGAACTTCGTCGCTCTGAGGTACTTCTCCTTCTCCGTACGCACCCAGGCGGTCTGCAGTCCGGCCGTCAGAGCGGCCAGCGAGATCGTCAGGGGGACGAACAGAAAGTGGTAGACGGTGGTGATACCGAACTGCCAGCGCGCCAGAGTCTCCGGCGCCAAAGCCAGGTCCACGTCGCCGCTCCTTACCTACGCTTGTGAAAGCGTTCACATTCACAAGCAATTATGCAACATGGCTGTTCGGCGGTCGATGGGCGGGGGGTCCCTAAGTCGACCCACCCAATCCCCCCAGGTAGGGCCCGACAGGCCCATGGCGCACGCAGGGTTCCCAACCGATTCAACATATTGTTGAATTCGCCGCATGGACACACCTCAGCACATGCGGATACGGATCTCCTGGCCCGCAGGTCACCTCACCGCGACCCTCGACAACACGCCAACGGCACAGGCCCTCACCAAGGCCCTGCCACTCGTCTCCACCGCCCGAACCTGGGGCGAGGAGGTGTACTTCGACACAGGAGTGTCTGTTTCACGTGAAACGGACGCCCGGCAGGTCGTCGAACCGGGCACGGTCGCCTTCTGGACCGACGGAGATGCGCTCGCCCTCCCCTACGGACCCACGCCGATCTCGCGAGGCGACGAGTGCCGCCTCGCAAATCCGTGCAACATCCTGGGCGCCATCGACGGCGACCCCCGCCTGCTGGCGACGGTGCGCAACGGTGACCCCGTGCGCGTGGAACTGGCCGAAACCGCCGACGCCTAGAGCTCCTTGCGGAACCCGTCCGTCACCTTCAGGAAGATGTCGTTCGCCTCGGCCTCCCCGACCGTCACCCGCACACCCTCGCCCGGGAACGGCCGGACAACCACACCGGCCTGCTCACACGCCTCGGCGAAGGCCACCGTCCGCTCCCCCAGCCGCAGCCACACAAAGTTGGCCTGGGTCTCGGGCACCGTCCAGCCCTGAGCGCGCAACCCGTCGACCACGCGGTTGCGCTCACACACCAACGAGCCGACCCGGCCGAGCAATTCGTCCTCGGCCCGCAGCGACGCGATGGCCGCCTCCTGCGCGAGCTGGCTCACCCCGAACGGTACGGCCGTCTTGCGCAGCGCCGCCGCGACCGGCTCATGGGCGATCGCGAAGCCGACACGGAGGCCGGCGAGACCGTACGCCTTGGAGAACGTCCGCAGGACACAGACATTGGGCCGCTCGCGGTAGATCTCCACACCGTCCGGCACCTCGGGGTCGCGAATGAACTCGCGGTACGCCTCGTCGAGCACCACCAGCACATCCCCGGGCACCCGGTCGAGGAACCGCTCCAGCTCGGCCCGCTTCACCACCGTGCCCGTCGGGTTGTTGGGGTTGCAGACGAAGATCAGCCGGGTCCGGTCGGTGATGGCGGCGGCCATCGCGTCCAGGTCGTGCACATCGCCCGGCGTCAGCGGCACCTTCACCGACGTCGCCCCGCTGATCTGGGTGATGATCGGGTACGCCTCGAAGGACCGCCAGGCGTAGATGACCTCGTCGCCGGGTCCGGAGGTGGCCTGCAGCAGCTGCTGGGCGACGCCGACCGAGCCGGTGCCGGTGGCCAGGTGGGAGGCGGGGACGCCGAAGCGCTCGGAGAGCTCGTTCATCAGCGCCGTGCACATCATGTCCGGGTAGCGGTTGAAGGACGAGGCGGCGGCTGTCACCGACTCCATCACGCCCGGCAGCGGTGGATAGGGGTTCTCGTTGGAGGACAGCTTGTAGGCCACCGGTCCACCGGCCGCGGCAGGCTTGCCCGGCTTGTAGGTGGGGATACCCTCCAGCTCGACGCGCAGCTTGGGGCTCGTCTCGCTCACCGCAGTCCTCCTCGCGACCACTGGCGGCCCATCATCACCGCCGCCTCCAATACCCCTCACCTTATGAGGATTCCCCGCCGATGCGTACAGGTGCGACGTCCTCGACTGCCAACCTCTTCTGTCACACAGGCATCAGGGGCATCACTGTACGAAGCTGTACGAATTGGGGGGCGCGTCACACATATATCTATGCGCCGGTGGCTCGCGCCGTAGCGCGCATCACCCGTGAAGGTGAGTTGAGACCTCTTCGAAACATCGAGCACTTGGCAGGCCCATACGCGCCGACAAGTCAGGTCTTACCATTGGATCGTTCAACTCCCTTGCTTTCCAAGGCTTTTGACGCTCCATGACCTTGCAGAAACGTGCCTGTCAACGCGTGCATATGCGTCCGCACTACCCCACCGCATGAGCCCTACTATCGGCTCGCCATGACAGCAGCAGGGAAGCACCAGGTGAGCCGCGCGGAAACCTCACGCCGAGGCAGTCGGCCCGGGCGGGCCGGCATCAGAGACGTGGCCGCCGCTGCCGGAGTCTCCATCACAACCGTCTCCGACGCCCTCAACGGCAAGGGCCGGCTCCCGGACGCCACGCGACGCCATGTCCGCGAGGTCGCCGACCGGCTGGGCTACCGGCCCTCGGCCGCCGCCCGCACGCTCCGTACCGGCAAGTCAGGACTCATCGGCCTGACCGTGACGACCTACGGGGATGAACCTTTCACCTTCACCGAGTTCGCGTACTTCGCCGAGATGGCCCGCGCGGCCACCTCGGCCGCGCTCGCCCGCGGCTACGCCCTCGTGATCCTCCCCGCGACCTCGCGCCACGACGTCTGGTCCAACGTCGCCCTCGACGGCACGGTCGTCATCGACCCGTCCGACCAGGACCCGGTCGTCAGCGAACTGGTCAGACAGGGTCTGCCGGTCGTCTCCGACGGCCGCCCGGCCGGTTCGCTCCCGGTCACCGCATGGGTCGACAACGACCACGAGGCCGCCGTACTCGGCATCCTCGACCACCTGGCCGACGCCGGTGCCCGCCGGATCGGCCTGCTGACGGGCACCACGACGGACACGTACACCCACCTGTCGACCACCGCATATCTGCGCTGGTGCGAGCGGGTGGGCCAGGACCCGGTGTACGAGGCCTATCCGGCGCACGATCCCTGCGCCGGCGCCGTCGCCGCCGACCGGCTGCTCGCCCGCCCCGACCGCCCCGACGCCGTCTACGGCCTGTTCGACCCGAACGGCACCGACCTGCTCGCCGCAGCCCGCCGCTACGGACTGCGCGTACCGGACGACCTGCTTCTGGTCTGCTGCAGCGAGTCCACCGTGTACGCCAACACCGAGCCGCCCATCACCACGCTCTCCCTGAAGCCGCGCCGCATCGGCACCGCCGTGGTCCAGCTCCTCATCGACGCGATCGAAGGGGTGGAGTCGGACCAGCCGGTCGAGCAGGTGATACCGACGGAGCTGATCGTGCGTACCTCGTCCCAGCGACGGCCGCCGCGTACGACGGTCAGCCCGCCTCGGTCGCCCGAGGAGCGGTAGAAGCAGGTCGGGGAAGTGGCAGACGCGGGGCGGGGGAGGCCCGGGAGCAGGTCCGGGAGTGCCGGAAACAGGTCGGGAAGCGGCGGGTGGCGCGGTCATCAGGTGGCCGAAGCCCTGCCAATCGGGGCGAAAGCCGCGGTGAACAGGAGTCCTGCTCCGATTCACCACCCCTGGGTCATCACATGGCGCGATCGGCATTCCTATGATGGGCCCACGACACCGCGGGCCGCTGCGACCAGGCAGTCCGATGCGGTGCAGCTGCGGCGCGATGGTGGAGGGGTCTGATGACTCAGGGGGCCGGTCAGGGACCCGAGGTGGAGCGGACGGCGACGTTGCGCGACTTCCGGGTGCCCGCTTACGTCCATGAGACCGGTCCCTACGCCCACAGCACTCACCCGGGCGAGGTGGCCCCGCTCCTCGACGAGACGTATCCGGAGGGGTACACGCCCACCCAGCGCGACCTGCCCGTCATCAACCGCGGTGACACGGTTCAGGTGCATGTCGACCCCTCCTCCCTGCCGGTCCAGCAGTCGGCGGGCGGGCCCGGTCCGCTGTTCGTCGTCGGCGACGTGCACGGCTACCTCGACGAGCTGATGGCCGCCCTCCAGGAGAAGGGCCTGATCGACGCCGCCGGGAACTGGTGCGCGGGCACCGCCCGGCTGTGGTTCCTCGGCGACTTCACGGACCGCGGCCCCGACGGCATCGGCGTCATCGACCTCGTGATGCGGCTGTCCGCGGAGGCGGCCGCGGCCGGCGGCTACTGCAAGGCCCTCATGGGCAACCACGAGCTGCTCCTGCTCGGCGCCAAGCGGTTCGGCGACACCCCCGTCAACTCCGGCGCCGGCACCGCCACCTTCCAGGCGGCCTGGCTGCTCAACGGCGGCCAGAAGACCGACATGGACCGCCTCCAGGACCACCATCTGCAGTGGATGTCCCGGCTGGACGCCATGGAAGAGGTAGACGGCCATCTGCTCGTGCACTCGGACACCACCGCCTATCTCGACTACGGCGACTCGATCGAGGCGGTCAACGACACCGTCCGCGAGACACTCACCCGCAATGACGCCGACGAAGTCTGGGATCTCTTCCGCAAGTTCACCAGGCGTTTCTCCTTCCGCGACGAGGGCGGCGCGGACCATGTGCGCTCCCTGCTCGATACGTACGGCGGCACCCGCATCGTTCACGGCCACAGCCCCATTCCGTACCTGCTGGGCGAGGTCGGCTCCGAGGACGGCGAGGACGACAGCGGGCCCTCGGTCGAAGGACCGCACGTCTACGCCGACGGCCTCGCCATCGCCATGGACGGCGGCGTGACCATGGCCGGAAAGCTGCTGGTCCAGCAACTTCCCCTGGATATTTGACCGTTCACGGGGCAGGCGTCGCCCCATGCGGCAGTGACGGAAGTCGGCGCAGGCCAGGGCCCAATTTTGTCAAACCCCCTGTCACCGTGTGCCGTCACCGCTCTACCATCGGCTTATCCGTAGCAGGCTCCCCTCCGTTTCTGCCCGACGGCTCGTTGCCATGCGAGCCCCAAGCCCTACGGAGCATCGGGGGATGCACATGAACAGCGTTCCGCAGCACCTGCTCAGCGAGGACCGCCAGGACTACGAGCGGATCCTCGACGAGGCGCTGCGCTCCGCACCACACCGCCCGGAACTGACCGCTGTCGGACAGCGGCTCAACCCCGAACAGCTGCGCACCATGGCGCTCAACGCCACCGCACTCATCACGGCGGCCGCGGCGACCGAGTACCAGCACTACGTGAAGGTCCGCGAGGAACTGCGCCAACCGGCGCCGTCCACCCCGTCGTCCGCCCGCGAGACCGGCTCCATCGAGCCGGGCACGGGCGCGATGGGGCTCGCCACCACCATGGGAGAGGTCGCCGAGACCGCCGGCCCCGGTGTCATCGCCGTGGTCGCCGTCCTGGCACCCGTCCTCGCCGGCACCGCCGCGGCGATCTTCCTGCTCGTCGGCTACATCCTCAAGATGTTCGACCCCGAGGCGGCGTTCGCCCAGACGATGCTCACCACCGGGTGGGTGTTCGGCGCCGTGGCAGCGGCCGCGATCCTGGTCGCCGCCGTGGGACTCGTGCTCACAGCACTGCGCAACCGGCCCGCGTTCGACGCCGGACCGTACGGCGAACTGAGCGAGGAGGTCGCCCGGGCCAGGGAAGCCTGGCGCGAGGCCCTGCTGGAGCGCGGCATCGTGCCCTTCCTGCGCGAGGCACTCACCGACCCCGGCACGGCATCGGCAATGCACCGCACGCCACCGTCGACGCCGGCCGGCCGCATCCCGAGCCTCGGCTACGACCGCCCGGGTTTCAGCAGCCCGGACGACGGAGCCTCCTCGGGCTCGCGACCGAGCTTCAGCAGCCCGGACTACACGAGCCCGGACTTCGGAGGGCCGGAACACCAGCCGGAGTAGCTCCTCGGCTTGCGCCCCCGCCGTAGGAGAGCCCCCTCTCGGGGAACCCTCCTTCTCGACGGAGCCCCGAGGGACCTCCTCGGGGAGGCGCAAGCCGAAGATCTCGGCAGCACGCCCGGCACCGGGGCATGGCGCCCTGGGTCAGGACGTCGACGTCAGTCCGCGATCGGCAGGTACACCCGGTTGCCCGCCGCCGCGAACTCCTTCGACTTCTGAGCCATGCCCTCCTCGATCTCCTCCTGGGACCCGCCGTGTTGGCGGCGGATGTCCTGGGAGATCTTCATCGAGCAGAACTTCGGCCCGCACATCGAGCAGAAGTGAGCCGTCTTGGCGGGCTCCGCCGGCAGCGTCTCGTCGTGGAACTCCCGTGCCGTGTCCGGGTCGAGGGCGAGGTTGAACTGGTCCTCCCACCGGAACTCGAAACGGGCGTCGGACAGCGCGTCGTCCCACTCCTGCGCCCCGGGGTGCCCCTTGGCGAGGTCGGCCGCGTGGGCGGCGATCTTGTACGTGATGACGCCGGTCTTGACGTCGTCCCGGTTGGGCAGGCCCAGGTGCTCCTTGGGGGTGACGTAGCAGAGCATCGCCGTGCCCCACCAGGCGATCATCGCGGCGCCGATGCCGGAGGTGATGTGGTCGTACGCCGGTGCGACGTCCGTGGTCAGCGGGCCGAGCGTATAGAACGGAGCTTCATCGCAGATCTCCTGCTGAAGGTCGATGTTCTCCTTGATCTTGTGCATCGGGACATGTCCCGGGCCCTCGATCATGGTCTGTACGTTGAAACGCTTGGCGATCGTGTTGAGTTCCCCGAGCGTCCTCAACTCCGCGAACTGCGCCTCGTCGTTGGCGTCCGCGATCGAGCCGGGCCTGAGGCCGTCGCCCAGCGAGTACGTGACGTCGTACGCGGCGAGGATCTCGCAGAGTTCCTCGAAGTTCTCGTACAGGAACGACTCCTTGTGGTGCGCCAGGCACCACGCCGCCATGATCGAGCCGCCGCGCGAGACGATGCCGGTCTTGCGGTTGGCGGTGAGCGGGACGTACGGCAGGCGCACGCCGGCGTGAACCGTCATGTAGTCCACGCCCTGCTCGGCCTGTTCGATGACCGTGTCCTTGTAGATCTCCCAGGTCAGCTCCTCGGCGCGGCCGTCGACCTTCTCCAGCGCCTGATAGAGCGGCACCGTGCCGATGGGCACGGGGGAGTTGCGCAGCACCCACTCGCGGGTGGTGTGGATGTTGCGGCCGGTCGACAGGTCCATGACCGTGTCGGCGCCCCAGCGGGTCGCCCAGGTCATCTTCTCGACCTCTTCCTCGATGGAGGAGGTGACCGCGGAGTTGCCGATGTTGGCGTTGACCTTCACCAGGAACCGCTTGCCGATGATCATCGGCTCGATCTCCGGGTGGTTGACGTTCGCGGGAAGCACCGCACGGCCTGCGGCGATCTCCTCACGCACCACCTCAGGAGAAACGTTCTCGCGGAGGGCCACGAACTCCATCTCCGGCGTGATCTCGCCCCGGCGTGCGTAGGCGAGCTGCGTGACCGCCTTGTCGTCACGGCTGCGACGGGGCTGCCGCGGCCGTCCGGGGAAGACCGCGTCGAGGTTGCGCAGGCCGCCGCGTGGCGAGGTGTGCTTGATCCCGTCATCCTCGGGACGGACGGGACGACCCGCGTACTCCTCGGTGTCGCCGCGGGCGATGATCCAGTTCTCCCGTAGCGGAGGCAGTCCCCTGCGGACGTCGGTATCGGCGAGTGGATCGGTGTACGGGCCCGACGTGTCGTACAGCGTGACCGACTGCCCGTTGGTGAGATGCACCTGGCGGACCGGCACCCGCAGATCGGGGCGGGAGCCCTCGATGTACGCCTTGTGCCAGCCGATGGACTTCCCGGCCTCCTGG
Source organism: Streptomyces sp. NPDC049627 (assembly GCF_044465645.1). Lineage (NCBI taxonomy): Bacteria > Bacillati > Actinomycetota > Actinomycetes > Kitasatosporales > Streptomycetaceae > Streptomyces > Streptomyces sp. NPDC049627. Next base: position 254,407 of record NZ_JBITLW010000002.1, read on the forward strand.
GACTTGTCGTCCTGGACGGAGGCAGGCGTGCGTGCGTCCTTGTTGGTCATGAGACCTACTCCCTACGCCGGCATTACCCGGTAACAGGTTCGGCGGTCGACGCAGCGGTTTCCGTCTGCCGACGTTTCGTGTGAAACATCACTCGCGATGGGTGATGTTTCATGTGAAACATCGCTGGGACGGAGGTCAGCGCCCTCTCAGCCCGGTGCTCCGAGCTCCCGCGTGTACAAAGGTGGCACCACGCTAGCGTCAATTCGGGCGCGGTGAACAGGGGGCCCCCGTCGTTCTTGCGATGATCGGTCGGTGACCACACCGCATGAACCTCCGTACCCACCGCCCGAGCGGCCCCGCGGCTCCGGGCCCGGAAACGGCCCCGGGCGCGGCAACGGCCGTGCAGACGGCCGGGGTTCAGGGATGCCCGGAGCAAGATACGACGGCGGATACGGCCGTGGCTCCGACGGTGGCGGTCACGACGAGCACTCGGCTGGATCCGGCGGCTGGCACGAGCACGGTCCCAGGACCGAAGGGATGCAGGAGCACGGCAGCGAGGCCGGCGGCGGGCACCGGCACGGCTTCGGTTCCGGCGGGCCGTACGGTCACCGTCCCGGTTCCGGCGGCCTGCACGATCATGGTCCCGGCTCCGGCGGCTCAGCGGAGCAGGGGTCCGGCCCGGATGACGGACACGGGCATGATTTCGGTGGTGGCCATGGGCACGATTCCCATGGCGGCCATGGGCACGGTCCCGGATCCGGCGGTTCGCGCGGCGGCGGAGCCGGTGGCGGCGGGCACGGACACTCCCACAGTCACGCCCACGGTCCCGCGGCGCCCGTCTCCCAGCACCTGCGCAAGGTCATCGCGGCGATCCTGATTCCGTTCGCCGCGGCGGTGGTGGTGGGGCTCGCGGTGCTGTGGCCGGGTGGGGCCCCGCCGCACGAGCGCACGGGGGTCGGCTTCGACCGGCAGACGCAGCAGGCCACGGTCACCAAGGTGGTCGAGGTGAGCTGTAAGGCCGCCGGGGCCTCGGGAGTGCCTCCGACCGGTGACACCTCCACCGCCGAGGGCTCCTCAGCCGTGCAGCAGGAGAAGGGCACCTGCAAGAAGGCGACGATCCGCGTCGACACGGGCAAGGACAAGGGCCGTACGTTCACGGAGATCGTGCAGCCCGACCAGTCACGGCAGTTGCACGAGGGCCAGGAGGTCGTGGTCGCCTACGAGCCCTCGGCGCCCAAGGACCTGCAGTACTCGGTCACCGATGTGAACCGCCGAGTGCCGTTGGCCGTGCTCGCCGGCATCTTCGCACTCGCCGTCGTGGTCGTCGGGCGGATGCGAGGCGTCATGGCGCTGATCTCGCTGGCCATCAGCTTCCTGGTGCTCAACTTCTTCATTCTGCCCGCGATCCTGCAGGGCTCGAACCCGCTCGTCGTGGCAGTGGTGGGATCGAGCGCGATCATGCTCATCGCCCTTTATCTGTGCCACGGCCTCTCGGCCCGCACATCGGTGGCGGTGCTCGGCACGCTGATCTCACTGCTGCTGATCGGCATTCTCGGCTCGGTGTTCATCGACTGGGCCGCGCTCACCGGCAACACCGATGACAACACCGGCCTGATCCACGGGCTGTACCCGGCCATCGACATGAGCGGTCTGCTGCTCGCCGGCATCATTATCGGCTCGCTCGGTGTCCTCGACGACGTGACCGTCACGCAGACGTCCGCGGTCTGGGAGCTGCACGAGGCCAATCCGACGATGGGCTGGCGTGGGCTGTACCGCGCGGGCATCCGGATCGGCCGCGACCACATCGCGTCCGTCGTCAACACCCTCGTCCTCGCCTACGCGGGCGCCGCGCTGCCGTTGCTGCTGCTCTTCTCGATCGCGCAGAGCGGGGTCGGCACGGTCGCCAACAGTGAGCTGGTGGCGGAGGAGATCGTGCGCACGCTGGTGGGTTCCATCGGCCTGGTCGCCTCGGTGCCGGTCACCACGGCTCTCGCGGCCCTGGTGGTCGCGGCCGACCGGCCGGAGAAGGGGACGGGGCCGGCGGGTACTCAGCCGGCCATGGCGGGCGCACAGCCGCCCACTGGGCAGCCGGGTCCGGGGCGCGGCGGGCGGGGACGACGGCGGAAGCGGTGACGGCGCGCCGGGGCGAGCCCGGCGTCGTCGAGGCGGCACGGTCGACGGGCCCGGCGAGATCGCTATGGCGCTGCGCGTCAGTACGGCCGCGGGGAATCGGTGCGTGAGACGGCCGCGGTGGAAGCGGTGACGGATACGGCCGCCGGGAAGCAGCGACGGGTACGGCCGCGGCGGAAGCAGTGACAGGTACGGCCGCGGCGGAAGCAGTGCGGACACGGCTGCCGATATCGGGCACCCGTCCCTGCCGCTCCGGCGGAGCCCCGAGTACGCCCCGCGCAGAAGAAGCGTTCCCGCGCGCCCCCACAGCGCCCGGCGAAGCGTTACGCCACCCCCCGCGCTGCCGTAACGCCTCAGCCCGCGCTCTGCTCCTCCGCCAGGATGCGGTCCAGGGCTTCGTCGAGGTGGGCGTCGAAGTCGGCGAGCGCTCCCTCCTGCCCGAGCGGTACCAGCTTGTCGGTGCGGTCGAGGAAGGCCACGAGCGGCGCCACCGAGGACCGGAACAGCGCTTGGTCGGCACCCACCTGAAGCCGGATCAGGACATCACCCAGTGTCTCGGAGCCGGCCGGCGAGACCCGTACGTCACCCTCGCCGCACGGCCGGCCCACCCCGTCGACCAGGAGCTCACGGCCGAAGGCCCAGGTCACCGGGGCATCGCCGGGCAGATGGAAGGTCAGCCGTACGGCATAGGGATCACAGGTCTCGTAGCACAGCTCCACCGGGATGCGGAAGGACAGCTCCTCGGAGACGAGAAAGCTCATCATGACCTCTGCCTGTACGGACTCGCGCATCGCTTACCCCGTCGGTTGCCTTCGACTGGCCGGGAACGGACCCCGACACTGGTGGAATCTTGCTGAACGTACACGAGAGATCACAAGGAGTGAGTTTTCAGATACTGATAGAGATCGCCAGTGACCCCAGGAGTCGCCCGATTTCGTCCTGCAGCTGCCGCGCCGCAGTCAGCAGCCGGTCGGCCTGATGGACGGGCAGCGAAATGGCCATCGTCGCGGCCGTGGTGCCCACCGTGATCGGGATCGCGGCGCACACGGTGCCCAGCGCGTACTCCTGGCGCTCGGTCACGGGCTCCATCCGGCGGGTCCGTTCGAGGCGTTGTAGCAGCGTGCGGCTGTCGCGCACGGTGTACGGGGTGATGGACTGCACGGGATGGCGGGCGAGGTGATCCCGGCGGGCGTCCTCGTCCAGTTGGGACAGCAGACACTGGCCGATGGCGTGCGCGTGGCCGGTCTCACGGAAGTCGGCCCACTCCTCGACCGCCGGATTGCCCGGAGTGTCGGAAACGCACATGACCTCGATCTCGCCGTCTCGGTACTGCGCGTAGTAAACGGGGACACCGATGGCATCACGCCATTGGGCGAGCGCGTCAGCAACCGTGCTGCGACGTTTCTGCTGGGCTCCACTACTGCTCAGCCGTACGGCTGCGTCGCCGAGGAAGAACAGCCCCTTGTCGCGGTGCAGATAGCCCTCGTGCACCAGCGTGCGCAACAGGTGGTAGGCGGTGGGCAGCGCCAACCCGGTCTCGCGGGCCAGTTGCTTGGCGGGGGCGCCGTACTCGTGCGAGGCGACGCATTCCAGCAGGCGCATCGCCCGCTGGACGGATCCGATGAGGGTCGCGGAATGCGGCTGTTCGGTGGGGGTGCGGGACGCCTGCCGCGGAACCTGGGGTGCTGAGGAAAGCGGCTGTCCCAAGGGCGTGTGAGGCTCTGAGGGTGCGTGGGGGTCTGAGGGTGCGGTGTCAACCGTGGCCAAGGGTCACTCCCGAAGCGCGAGGGGGGAGCCCGTGCGGGGGAACACGGGAGGGGGTGCACGCCGCTCACGGGGTCGTCCCCGCGTCGATTTCCGGACTCTATTCGTCCGCCACCGCTCGCAGACGCCCTGCCCGGAAAACTTCCCTCGCCCGAGGGAACCGGCGATTCCTGTTACCGCCTCCCTGTCCCCACGGCTCTCACCAGTCGCTGCGGGACGAGGAACTCGAGGTGAACTTCCGTACGACGTAGATCAGTCCACCGACCAGGGCCACGAAGACCAGCACCTTGAAGAGCAGTCCGATGACGAACCCGACGACGCTGGCGATCAGCCCGCCGAACACGACCAGGGCGATGACCGGCACCGCGACCCACTTCACCCACCACGGCAGTCCTGCGAAGATCTCGCGCATCGCTCTCGTCCTTATCTCTCCGCCCGTCACTGTGCCGGGTCCTGATTCTTCGAATCTGCTGATTCCCTGCACTCGATGCTAGGGCGGGCAGGTGCCCCGGCGGGGGCCTCGCAGCCCTTGTCCTCCCCTGATCGATCCCCTAGGGAACCCTGAGGCCGGAAGTCAGCTCTCGGGTGGAGAGAACACGACGAGCACCCGCAGGTCCTCGCTGATGTGGTGGAACTTGTGGGCGACCCCGGCCGGCACGTACACCACGCTGCCGCGCGCCACCTGCGTGGTCTCCATGCCGACCGTGATGTGGGCGCGGCCGCTCACAACGAAGTAGACCTCGTCCTGGTTGTGCGGCTTCTGTGGATCGTGCTCGCCGGCGTTGAGTGCGTACAGGCCGACCGACATGTTCCGCTCCCGCAGAAACTGCAGGTAGGCGCCCTCGTTGGCGGCGCGCTCCGCCTCCAGTTCATCCAGCCGGAATGCCTTCATCGCTGTCGTCCGCCCTTGTCCCACTGCTCATGGCCGATTTCGTCTGCCACGATCAGACACATGAAGAATTTCGTAGTCAAGACGATCGCCAACGCGGGTGCCCTGGCGGTCGCCGTATGGCTGCTCGACAAGATCACCCTGACCGGTGACAGCACGGGCAAGAAGGTCGGCACCCTGATCATCGTCGCGCTGATCTTCGGTCTGGTGAACTTCCTGGTCAAGCCAATAGTCAAGCTGCTCAGCCTGCCGCTGCTCATCCTGACGCTCGGACTGTTCACCCTGGTCGTCAACGCGCTGATGCTGCTGCTCACCTCGTGGCTGGCCGACCAACTCGACCTGAGCTTCCACGTCGAAGGCTTCTGGACCGCGGTTCTCGGCGGCCTGATCATCTCGATCGTCTCCTGGGCGCTGCATGTCGCCCTGCCCGACGGGGACTGAGCCTTCGATGACCTACCGCGTCTGCTTCGTCTGCACCGGCAACATCTGCCGCTCGCCCATGGCCGAGTCCGTCTTCCGAGCCCGGGTGGAGGAGGCCGGGCTCGACGGGCTGGTCGAGATCGACAGTGCCGGCACCGGCGGCTGGCACGAGGGCGACCCGGCCGACCCGCGCACCGTGTCCGTCCTCGAGGAACACGGGTACGACAGCGGCCACACGGCCCGGCAGTTCCAGCCGTCCTGGTTCGAACACCTCGACCTCGTCATCGCGCTCGACGCCGGCCACCTCAAGGCCCTGCGCCGCCTCGCCCCCTCGCCACAGGACGCGGAGAAGGTGCGGCTGCTGCGTTCCTACGATCCCGCCGCGGGCGACGACCTGGACGTTCCGGACCCGTACTACGGCGGCCGGGACGGCTTCGAGGAGTGCCTCGAGATGGTGGAGGCGGCCGGCACGGGACTCCTCGCGGCGGTCCGCGAGCAGGTGAAGGGACAGTCGGCATGAGCGATACGGGTGGGCAGCGGCTGTCATCCGGTGACGGGGAGGGCACGCGCGCAGTGCGGGCCGGGCTGCCCGAGCCGGTCAAGTACGAGCCCGCTCTGCCCGGCCCGGTGTTCGCCGCGCACTACCACCTGCCGGGCGAGCCCACGGGCCCGTACACCTACGGCCGCGACGAGAACCCGACCTGGACCCACCTCGAGCGCGCCATCGGCGAGTTGGAGACGCCGGGAGAGGGCGGCGTCGAGACGGTGGTCTTCGCGTCGGGCATGGCCGCGACGTCGTCGGTGCTCTTCTCCCAGCTGCGCGCCGGGGACGCGGTCGTCCTGCCCAGCGACGGCTACCAGGCGCTGCCCCTGGTGCGCGCGCAGCTGGAGACGTACGGCATCGAGGTGCGCACGGCGCCGACCGGCGGGGACGCCCAGCTCGGTGTCCTGGACGGCGCGAAGCTGCTGTGGATCGAGACCCCGTCCAACCCCGGCCTGGACGTGTGCGACATCCGGCGGCTCGTCGAGGCGGCACACGCGCGTGGCGCCCTCGTCGCCGTCGACAACACTCTCGCGACGCCGCTCGGGCAGCGGCCGCTGGAGCTCGGCGCCGACTTCTCCGTGGCCAGCGGCACCAAACAGCTGACCGGGCACGGCGATGTGCTGCTGGGGTACGTCACCGGCCGGGACGCCGAGGCCATGTCCGCCGTACGGCGCTGGCGCAAGATCACCGGGGCGATTCCGGGGCCCATGGAGGCCTGGCTCGCGCACCGCTCCCTCGCCACGCTCCACCTGCGCGTGGACCGGCAGAATGCCAGCGCACTCGCGGTGGCGGAGGCGCTGCGGGGGCGGCCCGAGGTGACCGGACTGCGCTATCCCGGGCTGCCCGACGACCCTTTCCACAAGGTCGCCGCGCAGCAGATGCGGCGCTTCGGCTGCGTGGTGTCCTTCACGCTGCCCACGCGCGCCCGTGCCGAGCGTTTCCTCGACGCCCTGCGGCTCGTCGACGACGCGACCAGCTTCGGCGGGGTGCGGTCCACGGCCGAGCGGCGCGGACGCTGGGGTGGCGACGCGGTGCCGGAGGGCTTCATTCGTATGTCGGTCGGTGCCGAGGATTCCGAGGATCTGGTCGCGGATGTGCTGCGTGCGCTGGACGAATCGGCTCGGTGACGGGGTTCGCCCGTGCGCCTTTCGGCGTGCGGCTGCATAGAACGGCGGTCCGAGCCTCCCCCCTCGTGGCTCGGACCGCCCTCGGTTCTGCGCGCGAAGAACCGCGCGAACAAGGCTAGTTGACTCTCTGTCAGTGTCCAATCACGGTAGCGACAGCGACCTATCGACTTATTTATAGTTGGGCCCTGCCCTGGGGGTGGGGAGAAGGGCGGGGAAAGGGAGGGTGCGGTATGGATCTGGCCTTGTTGCGCACCTTTGTGACCGTGCACCGGGCCGGTTCTTTCACCCGTGCTGCCGCGTTGCTCGGTCTGTCGCAACCGGCCGTGACCTCGCAGATCCGCACGCTGGAACGACAGTTGGGCCGTCCCCTGTTCCTACGGCAGGCCCGCGGGGTGACGCCGACGACCATCGGCGATGAGCTCGCCCACAAGGCCGCGCCGCACCTCGACGCCCTGGTGGAGATCGCCGAGACCGGCCTCGACGACGACTCTTCCTTACGCACCCTGCATCTCGCCGGCCCGCCCGAGTTCACCGCCGAGCGGGCGCTGCCCGCACTCACCGAGCTGACCGGGGAGGACGGCCAGGCCTTTGCGCTGCGCGCATCCTTCGGCAACGCCGAGGAAACTCTGGAAGGGCTGGCCGCCGGGCATCACGATCTGGCCATCAGCACGGCCCGTCCGCGCGGCGCTCTGCTCACCGCGACTCCGCTCTGCGACGAAGAGCATGTCCTCGTCGCCGCTCCCCACTGGGTCGACCGGATCGGCTCGGGGCACCTGCGCCACAAGGGAGCGCATGCCCTGGAAGACGTCCCGGTGGTGGAGGTGCACGAATCGCTGCCCTTCGTCTCCCGTTACTGGGCTTCGGTCTACGACTCCCGTCCCGCCGCCCCGGGAACCGTGATCGTCCCTGATCTGCGCGCGGTCCTCGCCTGCGCGACCGCCGGGGCAGGTCTTGCGGTATTACCTCGCTATTTGTGTGCGGCCGCCCTGGAGCATGGCGACGTCGTTGCTCTGCATGATCCGCCGGTGCCGCCGCTGCGGACGTACTTCCTGGTGGTCCGCACCGGCACCCTGGCGATGCCGCAGATCGCGCGGGCTCACGAGTGGCTGCTGCAAGCGGCTTCCGAGTGGGCCTGACCAGGGATTCTCTGGCCATTACCCGGTGAGCTCGATCGGTGACTATTCGCGATGTTTCACGTGGAACCAGCCGGGCCACATTTCTCCCATGACCGTCCGACCCGTGGTCAAGCGCACCGCCCGCGCCGTTCTGCTGCACGGTGACGACCTGATCCTGATCAAGCGCACCAAGCCCGGCATGGATCCCTACTGGCTCACTCCCGGTGGCGGGGTCGAGCCGACGGACGCCACCGTTGTCGAGGCCCTGCACCGCGAGGTCTACGAGGAACTCGGCGCGAAGATCATCGACGTGGTGCCCTGCTTCGTCGACACCGTCGAGCACATAGGCGAGGACGGCGGAGCGACCGGGGTGAAGGTGCAGCACTTCTTCGTCTGCCGTCTGGAGTCCATGGACACGTCCTTGCGCCATGGCCCCGAGGTCGACGAGCCCATCGGCGAGTACGAGATCGTGCGGGTGCCGTTCACCCGGGTCGGGATCGCCTCCGTCCATCTCGTACCGCTGTCGCTGCGGCACTACCTGGACGGGAACATCGAGGGCGTCCGCGCCATGCACGCCCCCGACCTGGGCTGATACTCACCGCCGGCCCCGCCTGCAGCGACGGCCGCTCAGCTCCCGATGACGACCAGTTCCTCCACCGAGTCATGGCGTATGCGCTCGAACGGCATGCCGATGTCTCTCAGCGCATCCACACCGCTGCGGATCATGCCGGGTGGTCCGGAGACGTAGGCGTCGTACTCGGTCCAGGGTCCGTGCTCGCGTATGGCGTCGGGAAGCTGGAGGAGCCCGTGCCGGTCCACGACCGGGCGGACATCCAGCCACGGGTGGGACTGCTGAAGCCTCAGCATCGTGTCGATGTCGTACAGGTCGTGGTCGGTGCGGGCGCCGTAGAAGACCTCGACCGGTCGCCGTTCGCCGTGCTCGGCGACGTCCTCGACGAGTGCCTTGATGGGCGCTATGCCGGTGCCTCCGCCCAGGCAGAGCAGGCCGCTGTTCGTGGTGTGGTCCACGGTCATCGAGCCGGCCGGCGGGCCGAGCCGGATGATGTCCCCCGGCCGGGCGCGGTGCACCAGCGCGTTGGAGACCCAGCCCGCGGGCACGGCCTTCACATGGAACGTCAGCAGGCCGTCGGACCGGGGCGCCGAGGCGAAGGAGTAGTGGCGCCAGATCCGCGGCCACCAAGGCGTCTCCACGCTCGTGTACTGCCCGGCGAGGAAGGGATAGGGCTGGTCGGGGCGGACGGTGACGACCGCGATGTCCCTGGTCCTGAGATCGTGCGACACCACCTCCGCGTACCACCAGGCGGGGGCGCGCAGTTCATCCGCCGCGGCTGCGTCGATCATGACCTGCGAGATCGTCGTGTAGGCCCGGACCCAGGCGGCCTCCATCTCCCCGTCCCAGACGCCGGCCGCGTACTTGCTCAGCGCGCCGATGAGGCACTCGCCGACGGCCGGGTAGTGCTCCGCCCGAGTGCCGTATTTGCGGTGACCGCGGCCGAGGTTCTGCAGGTACTCGACGAGGACGGGCTTGTTGTCGATGTGCTCGGCCGCGGTGAGCAGAGCCTTGAGCAGCCGGTCCCGCTGGGTGTCCATCGCGGCCGGGAACAGGGAGCGCAGGTCGGGGTGGCGTACGAAGAGCAGGGCGTAGAAGTACGAAGTGACCTTGTCGGCCACGGGCGCGACCTCGGCCATCGTCCGCCGGATCAGGATGGCGTCCGGTGAGGCGGGTTGGGCCGGGGCGGGGCGCTGGGTCGGAACGCTCAGTTGGAGGGAGGGCGGGGACATCGGGGTGGGTGGAGCCGGGGTCGGAGGTCCAGCAAGGTCCGGTGTGCGGTGACCGGAGTCCTCGTCCGCGGGGGCCGGCTCTGCGGGGTCATCGGTCACGGCGAGCTGTGTGCTGTCCTCGGCCGGCTTCTGTTCGGTGTCCGGGGTCGTCGCCGGCTGCTTGCGCGGCGAGAACCAGCCACCCCCGCCGCCGGAAGTGCCGTTGTCGGCCGACGTGGTGGTCGGAGCGTCCATGGTCTGCCTCGCCTCGAACATCTTTCGGTCGGTCTGCGCACTTCCCGGTCGGAAGGTGCCTGCTTCCCCCGTGACGGCTTGCTCTCCCCGTTCTTCGCTGTGACCAAGACGGCCACATTCAACCCGTCTTCACACTCGGTACGGACAAGTAGGGCGAGAGTGTGACATTGGCCGCAGTATTCACACCGCAGCATCCCATCGTGTGGGGGCACCCCGGCCACATACCGGAGAATGCGGGTCTTCGATCTCTCCGTCCCGTTAGGCTGCATTGCCTTGTGCTCGGTCCGCGCCGGGAGTCTGCATCACAGCTCGGACACGAACCGGAGTCGACCCTACCGGCCGACGCCCCGATCACAAGTCCCCCCTTCCTCTCTCACGAATGGGGCGAGGAGGCGAACGGGCAATTGCTTCAATTAGCGGCCTCTGCGCACCAATTCATAGGCTTCCCACAGATCCATCCCCATGTAGGAGTGGGTCGCGAGGCCGGCCAGATGGCGGTCGGCGTTGACCGCGACGGACACAGGGACGGCACCGAACAGGTCCTTGTCCGACAGCGAATCGCCATACGCAACGCAGTCACCCCGCTCCACCCCGAACTCCTCACAAAGCCGGTCAGCGATGCGGACCTTGGCTGCGGCGCTGAGCACCCCCGCCGGATCGACGGGTTCGGTGAACGGCACGGCCGGAAAGCGCGAGCCGTACGCCGCATGCGCGCCCCAGTCCGTCAGTCGCTCCACGAAGAAGGAGGGCGAGAGCGATATGACGGCGCAGTAGTCGCCCTGTCCCCTGATCTCCGCCCACACGTCACGGATCCGGGCCAGCCAAGGAGCGCCCTCGAACGCGGCCGTCACATGGGCCTGGGTGAGATCCACCCAGAGCTCGTGCACCCGCGTCGCATACTCCGGAGGCCCGATCAGCCCCGCCGAGATCTCTCGGTCGAGCGCCACGGTCTCGGCTTCCAACCCGAGTTGCCGTGAGATCTCCACCGGCGCCGACGTTCCGTGCAGAAGCGTGCCGTCGAGATCGAAAAGGTGAAGTCTCGCCATGGGCCATGAGGCTAATGCGACGGGCTGTCGCTCCCCCGGGCGATCGGAAACAGTTGAGCGGTCGCCGCATGGCCTCGCCTCGCGGCTCGGCGCACGCTCGCCTCTCGCCCTCAATGACCGCTCTCCTGATGGACGCTCGACGTTCGTCCATGTTTCACGTGAAACACCCGGCATCAGTCCGGCGCGTTGTGCGGTGGGCCATGACATGGCCAAAAGCTCGTACGTCTCCCCGGAAACGGCTGGACGATCAGGGCCATCGTCAGACAGCCTGACCTGCGTGCCGACTCCTTCCCTCGCCGCTCTGCCCATCCGCCGTCTGACGCCTCGCGATCTCACCGCCTGTGCCGACTTGTCCGAGGATCGGGGCTGGCCCCGTGAGGAACACAAGTGGGGATTCCTCCTCACCGCAGGGAAGGGCTACGGCATCGACGACCCCGACGGCGGCCTTGTCAGCGCCTGCGTCGTCACGGCGTACGGACCTCAGAACCGCCCCGATCTGGGTGCGATCGGCATGGTCCTGGTCGCCGAGCGGCATGCCCGCCGGGGCGTCGGACGCCGATTGATGCGTCATGTCATCTCCGCGATGGGCACGACACCGCTGACGCTGCATGCGACGCCGAACGGCCAACCGCTCTACGAGGAACTCGGCTTCAAGACCACCGGCCGGGCAGAGATGGTGCGCGGGCACTTCACGACCGGCGGCTCGGGGTCCAGGGTCACCACGCGTGCGGCCACCGCCGAGGACCTCACGGCGATCCTGCGCCTCGACGAGGAGGTGTTCGGCACCGACCGTACACACATCATCACGCGGTTGCCCGCTTTCACCGACCAGCTGCGCGTGGCTGAGGAGAACGGCCGCATCATCGGGTACGCGGGCGCCTGGCCCAATATGGACACGCAGGTCGTCGGCCCGCTGATCGCCCGCGACACAGAGACTGCGAAGGCGCTCATCGCCTCCCTCGCCGCCCACACCGATCGCCCGTTGCGCACCGACATCGACGTACGCCACGACGAGCTGCTGACCTGGGTGAAAGAGCACGGCCTGACCTCCGTCGCCTTCAACTCGGTCATGACGCATGGCATCACGGAACTGCCGGGCGACTGGACCCGGCGATTCGCTCCCCTGACGGTGGCGGCGGGCTGAGGTTCTCCGCTGCGGATTACGGCACGGAGCTGCGGGTCGAGACCCCTGGAAACGCCGGTACCCGTGAGGAACCGGCGTTTCGTCGTCGATACGGAAAACTGTCTGCCGGCTCAGTGGTGCACGGCGGCTCGCTGCTCGGCGGGCACGGTGCCGGTGACGACGGTGCCGCCGGGTGCTCCGCCGCAGCGCTCCAGTGCTGCCGAGAGGAACGCCAGCAGTAGTGCGGCCGCGGCGAGGGCGGCGCCGACCCAGTTGGGGGACGTGTAGCCGAAGCCGGCCGCGATGACGAGGCCGCCGAGCCAGGCGGAGAGGGCGTTGCCGAGGTTGAAGGCACCGATGTTCACGGCCGAGGCCAGGGTCGGGGCACCGTGGGCCTGGTCGAGGACCCTCTTCTGCAGGGGAGGGACGGTGGCGAAGCCCAGGGCGCCGATCAGCGCGATGGTGACCGCCGCGAGGACCTTGGTGTGCGCCGTGAGCGTGAAGAGCGCGAGAACGACGGCGAGGGCGCCGAGGGAGACGTACAGCATGGGCATCAGGGCTCGGTCGGCGTACTTGCCGCCGACGAGGTTGCCGCCGACCATGCCGAGGCCGAAGAGGACCAGCAGCCAGGTGACGGAGCCGTCGGCGAAGCCGGCGACATGGGTCATCATCGGCGCGATGTAGGTGATGGCCGCGAAGACGCCGCCGAAGCCGAGGACCGTCATCGCCATGGCGAGCAGGACCTGGGCGTTCTTGAACGCTGCCAGCTCGTGGCGCAGGTGCACGCCCTGCGGCTTGGGCATGTCGGGCACCAGCTTGGCGACGCCGACCAGGCCGATGACGCCGAGAGCGGCAACGATGCCGAAGGTGACACGCCAGCCGGCGGCCTGCCCGACGAATGTGCCCAGCGGGACGCCGACGACATTGGCGACGGTCAGGCCGGTGAACATCATCGCGATGGCTCCGGCCTTCTTGTCCGGGGCCACCAGGTCGGCCGCGACGACCGATCCGATGCCGAAGAAGGCGCCGTGGGCGAGCGAGGCGACCACACGGCCGATCAGCATGACGGCGAAGACGGGGGCGAGGGCCGACAACAGGTTGCCCGCGATGAAGAGGCCCATCAGCAGCATCAGCATCCTCTTGCGGGGCACCTTGGTGCCGAGCACGGTCATCAGGGGAGCGCCGAGGACCACGCCGAGCGCATAGCCGGTCACCAGGAATCCGGCGGTGGGGATGGAGACTCCGAAGTCGCCCGCGACCTCGGGCAGCAAGCCCATGATCACGAACTCGGTCGTTCCGATTCCGAAGGCCCCGATCGCGAGGGCGAGAAGCGCGAGAGGCATGAAGGGGGACACCTACCCAGAAGATTGCGAGAGCGCTTTACGTGTCACGACAATACTTGCATACGCCTGATACTTGCAAGCGCGGGCTATTGCGCTCACCGACCGCCCCTGCGACCCCACGGTGCCGCCATAGGGTGGAGACATGGGAGATCTTGAAATACGGCCCGCCGTCGCCGATGACATTCCCGCGATCGTCGCCATGCTCGCGGACGATCCGCTGGGCGCACAGCGCGAGTCACCGGACGACCTGACCCCCTACCTGTCAGCGATCGAGCGGCTCAGCAACGATCCGAATCAGCACTTGGTCGTCGCCGTCCGCGAGGGCCGCGTCGTGGGCACGCTCCAGCTCACGGTCATCCCCGGACTGTCGCGGCGAGGCTCCACCAGGTCGATCATCGAAGCCGTCCGCATCCACGCCGACGAGCGAGGCAGTGGTCTCGGCACGCAGCTCATCGAGTGGGCGATCGGCGAATCCCGGCGCCAGAAGTGCCAGCTGGTGCAGCTGACCTCCGACAAGAGCCGTACGGACGCCCACCGCTTCTATGAGCGGCTCGGTTTCACCGCCTCGCACGTGGGCTTCAAACTCGCTCTGTGAAACAGCGAAGCGCCTGTTTCACGTGAAACAGGCGCTTCGCCGGACCATCAGAACGAGCCGCTGCCCCGCCACCCGTCGGGATCCACACCACCCGGCACGGCTGCCCCCTCGTCGTACGGCTGACGCGTGAAGACGAACGACCCGAGGTCCAGATGGTCCACGGACCCGTCCGGGCGTCGCACGGCCTTCAGAAGCTCGCCCGCGTAGTAGCCCTCCAAGCCCGTCCAAGTGCCGTCGCCGTTGGCGCGGAACCGAGAGCGGCGCCCCTTGCCCGACAACGGCTCCAGTGAGACGAGTCCGTCGGCGGTCAGCCGCAGGGCGAAGGCATACGTGCCCCAGTACCACTGGCCCGTCAGCTCCAGGATCGCCGGGTCGATCTCGGACATGGGCCGCCAGGGCTCCGGAATCCTCGGCTCGGCCTCGGCGACGATACGGACGAGGTCGGCGGCGACGAGAGAGACCAGCGGACCGGAGGTGCAGTTGGCCAGCACCACGGCCGCGACGTCGTCCTCCACACTGAGGGTCAGGCTCGCCAGAAATCCCGGCAACGACCCACCGTGCCCCACGAGGAGCCGTCCGTCCCGGTGCTGGATCTGCAGACCGAGGCCGTACGCCGCACCGTCCACCACGTCGACGGCCTCGGGTGGCGCCGCAGGCGTCCGCATCTCCCGCACGGTCTCGGCGCTCAGCACCCGGTCGTCCCCCTTGGCCAGAAACACCGCGAACCTCGCCAAGTCCTCTGTTGTCGACCACAGTTGACCAGCCGGTGCCATCCGTCCCAGGTCTTCTCCAGGCTCGGGAAGCATCGCATCGGCCCAGGGATGCACCGCCCAACCTCCCGCGTGCGGCGCCTGCGGTCGCGCGCTCGTACGCTTCAGGCCCAGGGGTTCGAGCACTTCACGCCGGAGTACGTCCTCCCACGGAGCCCCACGCAGCTTCTCCACCAGAGCGCCGAGGAGCGTGTAGCCGGGGTTCGAGTAGTGGAACCGGCGGCCGGACGGATGCAGCAAGGGCCGTTCGCCCAGGACGTCGGAGAGTTCGGGCCGCAGGGATCCGGAGGTCCGTTCCCACCACGGAGCGGGTGACTCGGCCGCCAACCCGCTGGTGTGGGCGAGCAGTTCGGCGATGGTGGCCTCCCCTACACCGGTGCCCGGTAGGTGCTTCTCCAGCGGATCACCGAGGCCGAGCAGGCCCTCGTCACGCAGTCGCAGCACGAGAACGGCGGTGAAGGTCTTGGTGATCGAGCCGATGCGGTACTGCACGTTCGCGTCCGGCCCATGCCCGTCCACCGACGTACGCGAGCCGTGCCACACGGCCCGCCCGTCCCGTACGACCGCGGCCACCAGTGAGGGCGCACGCCCTTCGGCCTGGGCCACGGCGATGCGGTGCAGCAGTGCCCGGCGCGTGGTGGGGAGCAGCTCTTCCTGAGATGTCGTCATGCCCCCAGTGCATCCCGGTGGCCGTTCGGGAGTCGAGCGGATATCCCCCAACTGCCGGATCAGGTCTGTGCCATGTCCACGAATCGCGAGTAGTGCCCCTGGAAGGCGACGGTGATCGTCGCCGTCGGACCGTTACGGTGCTTGCCCACGATGATGTCCGCCTCGCCCGCGCGTGGTGACTCCTTCTCGTAGGCGTCCTCACGGTGCAGCAGGATCACCATGTCGGCGTCCTGCTCGATGGAACCGGACTCACGCAGGTCGGACACCATCGGCTTCTTGTCCGTACGCTGCTCGGGACCACGGTTCAGCTGCGAGAGCGCGATCACCGGGACCTCCAGCTCCTTGGCCAGAAGCTTGAGGTTACGGGACATGTCCGAGACCTCCTGCTGACGGCTCTCGGAGCGCTTGCCACCGGACTGCATCAGCTGCAGATAGTCGATGATGACGAGCTTGATGTCATTGCGCTGCTTCAGCCGGCGGCACTTCGCGCGGATCTCCATCATCGACAGGTTCGGGGAGTCGTCGATGTAGAGCGGCGCCGCCGAGACCTCGGGCATCCGCCGCGCCAAGCGTGTCCAGTCCTCGTCCGTCATGGTGCCGGAGCGCATGTGATGCAGGGCGACTCGTGCCTCGGCCGACAGCAGACGCATCGCGATCTCGTTGCGCCCCATTTCCAGGGAGAAGATGACGCTCGCCAGGTTGTGCTTGATCGACGCCGCCCGCGCGAAGTCCAGCGCGAGCGTGGACTTGCCCATGGCGGGACGGGCAGCGATGACGATCATCTGACCCGGGTGCAGGCCGTTGGTGAGTGAGTCGAGGTCTGTGAAACCGGTGGGTACACCGGTCATCTCACCGGTGCGGGAGCCGATCGCCTCGATCTCGTCGAGCGCGCCCTCCATGATGTCGCCGAGCGGCAGATAGTCCTCGCTGGTGCGCTGCTCGGTGACCGCATAGATCTCGGCCTGGGCGCGGTTGACGATCTCGTCGACGTCGTCGTCGGCCGCGTATCCCATCTGTGTGATGCGGGTGCCGGCCTCGACCAGGCGGCGCAGCACGGCCCGCTCATGGACGATCTCCGCGTAGTACTCGGCGTTCGCCGCCGTCGGCACCGTCTGGACCAGGGTGTGGAGATACGAGGCGCCGCCGACCTTGTTGATCTCGCCGCGTTTGGTCAGTTCGGCGGCGATGGTGATGGGGTCGGCCGGCTCACCCTTGGCATAGACGTCGAGGATCGCCTGGAAGATCGTCTCGTGTGCGGGCTTGTAGAAGTCGTGGCCCTTGAGGACCTCGACGACATCGGCGATGGCGTCCTTGGACAGGAGCATGCCGCCGAGGACGGACTGTTCGGCGTCGAGGTCCTGCGGCGGTACCCGCTCGAAAGCCGAACCGCCGTCCCACTCGCCGGTGTCCCGGCCACGCTCATGCTGGTCGTCGCGGCCACGGCCGCCGTCGCTGCGTCGGCGGGAGGCGGGCAGACGATCACTGGGACCGCTGTCGGCCCAGGGGTCGTCCAAGGGCTCGGAAATGCTCACCGAGCCACCTCCTCCCGTCCGCCGAGCGGACCTCAGCGTGCCCCTCTGTTCTACGGCACGCCACTGACAAATGAGAGGCCCAACTCCGTTTCTGCTGCGTCGGCTTTGCGGCGTTTGCACGGCCGACGGACGGAGCGGGCGCCGGACCACGGTAGGCCCCCCGGCACCGTCAGCCAATCTGGTTATCCACAGGCCATGTGGACGACGGCCCGGATGCTGTGGAGAACTCCGCAAAACCTGTGCACGACCCGGTGGACAGCCCTGTGAACAAGCCCCGCGCGATTCCCCGATAGATCTGTTGACCTGCACGTTTACCGTCCACCGGCTGTGCAGAAGAAAAACTTCCCCAGTCGGATCAAGATCGCTTCGAACAGTGCGCAAGAGCACATGCGACCAGACCCTAAGTAAGGGTCAGAGACCCATTGCATCTCTTACCTGTGGACGATTAGATTGGTGGTCATGACACAGGCTCCCGCGACCCCCAAGGCCGCCCGACGACAGCACGACCGAGAGATCGTCGCACTGGCCGTCCCGGCCTTCGGCGCACTCGTCGCCGAGCCTCTCTTCGTCATGGCCGACAGCGCCATCGTCGGCCACCTCGGCACCGCACAGCTCGCCGGTCTCGGCGTCGCCTCGGCCCTCCTCATGACAGGGGTCAGCGTCTTCGTCTTCCTCGCCTACGCCACCACGGCTGCCGTTGCCCGACGCGTCGGCGCCGGGGACCTTCAGGCCGCCATCCGCCAGGGCATGGACGGCATCTGGCTGGCCCTCCTGCTCGGTGCCGCCGTCGTCGCGGTCGTCCTGCCCACGGCACCGTCCCTCGTCGAACTCTTCGGAGCCTCGGACACCGCAGCCCCGTACGCGACCACCTATCTGCGGATCTCGGCACTCGGCATCCCCGCCATGCTCATCGTGCTCGCCGCCACCGGCGTTCTACGCGGCCTGCAGGACACCAAGACGCCCCTCTACGTCGCCATCGCGGGCTTCGTCGCCAACGCCGCCCTCAACGCGGGCCTCGTCTACGGCGCCGACCTCGGCATCGCGGGTTCCGCCTGGGGTACGGTCATCGCCCAGTGCGGCATGGCCGCGGTCTATCTCGTGGTCGTCGTCCGCGGTGCCCGCAAGCACGGCGCCTCTTTGCGCCCCGACGCGGCCGGGATAAGAGCTTCGGCACAAGCCGGAGCGCCCCTGCTGGTCCGCACGCTCTCGCTGCGGGCCATCCTGATGATCGCCACAGCCGTCGCGGCCCGCCTCGGTGACGCCGATATCGCGGCGCACCAGATCATCCTGTCGCTGTGGAGCCTCCTCGCCTTCGCGCTGGACGCCATCGCCATTGCCGGGCAGGCCATCATCGGACGGTATCTCGGTGCCGGCGACGCCGAGGGCGCCCGGGCGGCCTGCCGCCGCATGGTGGAGTGGGGCATCGCCGCGGGTGTCGTCCTCGGACTACTCGTGGTGATCTCGCGCCCCGCGTTCCTGCCCTTGTTCACCGGTGACTCCTCGGTCAAGGACACCGCGCTGCCCGCCCTGGTGATCGTGGCGCTTTCGCAACCGATCTGTGGCGTCGTCTTCGTCCTGGACGGCGTCCTCATGGGAGCAGGCGACGGCCCTTACCTTGCCTGGGCCATGGTGCTCACGTTGGCGGTCTTTGCTCCGGTCGCACTGCTGGTCCCCGTGCTCGGTGGCGGTCTCACCGCACTCTGGGGAGCAATGACGCTGATGATGGCGGTGCGCATGCTGACGCTCTGGCTACGCGCCCGCTCGGGCCGTTGGCTCGTCACGGGAGCGACCCGCTGACCGTTTCACGTGAAACAGCGTGTTTCACGTGAAACAAGTCCGAACCACAGTGCACAGGAAGAGGCCACAGAGAAGGGGCCGTACCCGTGGGTACGGCCCCTTCTCTCAGCTGTTCAAGCCGAGCGCAGCGGTCAGGCCGCGACAACCTCGATGTTGACCTTGGCGGCAACCTCGGGGTGCAGACGCACGGACGTCTCGTGGGCGCCCAGGGTCTTGATCGGCGAGCCGAGCTCGATGCGGCGCTTGTCGACCTCGGGGCCACCGGCAGCCTTGATCGCGGAGGCGATGTCGGCCGGGGTGACGGAACCGAAGAGACGACCGGCGTCGCCGGAGCGGACGGCCAGACGGACCTTCACACCCTCGAGCTGGGCCTTGACAGCGTTGGCCTGCTCGATGGTCTGGATCTCGTGGATCTTGCGAGCACGACGGATCTGCTCGACGTCCTTCTCGCCACCCTTGGTCCAGCGGATAGCGAACTTCCGCGGGATGAGGTAGTTGCGAGCGTAACCGTCCTTGACGTCGACGACGTCGCCCGCGGCACCGAGGCCGGAGACCTCGTGGGTGAGGATGATCTTCATTAGTCGGTCACCCTTCCCTTAGCGCGCGGTGGAGGTGTAGGGCAGCAGCGCCATCTCACGGCTGTTCTTCACGGCCGTGGCGACGTCACGCTGGTGCTGCGTGCAGTTGCCGGTCACGCGGCGGGCACGGATCTTGCCGCGGTCGGAAATGAACTTCCGCAGCATGTTCGTGTCCTTGTAGTCCACGTACGTGACCTTGTCCTTGCAGAATGCGCAGACCTTCTTCTTCGGCTTGCGCACAGGCGGCTTCGCCATGGTGTTTCTCCTGTGTGATCAAGAAGTTTGGGGTCGAGCCCGCCCCTAGAAGGGAGGCTCGTCCGAGTAGCCGCCGCCACCGCCGCCGCCGCCGGAGTTTCCACCCCAGCCGCCGCCACCGCCCTGGCCACCGGCGGGAGCGCCGGTCGCCCACGGGTCGTCGGCGGGAGCGCCGCCGCCCTGCTGGCCGCCACCGGGGCCTCCGCCCCAGCCGCCGCCACCCTGGCCGCCACCGCCG
Organism: Streptomyces sp. NPDC049627; assembly: GCF_044465645.1. Lineage (NCBI taxonomy): Bacteria > Bacillati > Actinomycetota > Actinomycetes > Kitasatosporales > Streptomycetaceae > Streptomyces > Streptomyces sp. NPDC049627. Next base: position 274,370 of record NZ_JBITLW010000002.1, read on the forward strand.
CCGAAGCCGCCGCCCTGGCCACCGCGGCCGGCGGTCTTGGTGACCTTGGCCGTGGCGTTGCGCAGGCTGGCGCCGACTTCCTCGACGTCCAGCTCGTAGACCGTGCGCTTGACGCCCTCACGGTCCTCGTAGGACCGCTGCTTCAGCCGGCCCTGCACGATGACGCGCATGCCTCGCTGGAGCGACTCGGCGACGTTCTCCGCAGCCTGACGCCAGACCGAGCAGGTGAGGAACAGGCTCTCGCCGTCCTTCCACTCGTTGGTCTGACGGTCGAAGGTGCGCGGGGTGGACGCGACACGGAACTTCGCGACCGCCGCACCGGAGGGGGTGAAGCGCAGCTCGGGGTCATCGACAAGATTGCCGACGACCGTGATGACGGTCTCGCCTGCCATGGGGAACCTCTCGGCGGGTTTGCTCTGGCTGCTTGGTTGCTGCTACTCGAATCCCGAGATCAGCTGAGCGGGAGAGCTCAGTGGGTCTCGGGGCGGAGGACCTTGGTCCGGAGGACCGACTCGTTCAGGTTCATCTGGCGGTCGAGCTCCTTGACGACCGCAGGCTCGGCCTGCAGGTCGATGACCGAGTAGATGCCCTCGGGCTTCTTCTTGATCTCGTACGAGAGACGACGACGGCCCCAGGTGTCGACCTTCTCGACCTTGCCGTTGCCCTCACGGACGACGGAGAGGAAGTTCTCGATCAGGGGGGCGACAGCGCGCTCCTCCAGATCGGGGTCGAGGATGACCATCACCTCGTAGTGACGCATGTGGAACCCACCTCCTTTGGACTCAGCGGCCACGGTCGTTCCGTGGCAGGAGGGTTGTGATGCGTACGCAACGGTATCGGCCGCCACTGACAATCGGGGGTGACCTCGCGGTTTCCCCGAGCTGGCCTGGGCAGACACCAATGCAGACGGTACAGAGTACCCGCACACGTGCTTCCGGTTGAAATCAGCCCACGGAGCCCGTCAATCTGTACACATCGGGTGTGTACGGCGCTACGATGCGCCGCCTTCCGCAGGAGGTGCCCTATGGCACAGGCAATGCGACCCAACACCGTCGGAGGCCTTTTCGCCACGGACGGGAAGCCCCACCCGCTCCAGGACACCTTGCTCGCGGTGACCCTGGTGCTCGGCATCACGTCCTTCGTCGTCGCGCTCGCCGACGACGACCTGCACCTGCTCAGCTCCTGGACCGGTCTGGTGGGCATCCTCACCGGCGCGTACGGCCAGTGGGTCTCGGAGACGACCCGCGAGCGCTTCGGCCTGATCATCGGTCTCGGCGCCTCCGCGGTCGGCTTCTTCCTGGGCATGGCGCACGGCGGCCTCTTCGGCGGGGTCTTCTGACGCCAGGGACACCGCTCTCCTCCCGTCGGCCGCGGAGGCCGCCCTCCGAACGCCGGCGGAGCACCGCATAGAACACCGTCGAACGCCGCGGCCAGGCACGGGCCGGGGCGCAGCTGCCGTACGCCCAGTCGGGGCGCTTCCCAGGCGCAGTAGGCTTCCGCGAGAGCCGGAGCCCCTGTACCCATGGGGACACACCAGCCCGAGGAGCGCCCCGAATGAGCCTGACCCTGAGGACGATCAGTCGCGAGCAGCATCTGGCGTACATCCAGAGCCTGCCGTCGGCGAGCCACATGCAGGTCCCGGCCTGGGCGGACGTGAAGGCAGAGTGGCGCTCGGAGAGCCTCGGCTGGTTCGACAAGTCCGGTGAGCTGGTCGGCGCGGGTCTCGTCCTCTACCGGCAGCTGCCGAAGATCAAGCGCTATCTCGCCTACCTGCCCGAGGGCCCGGTCATCAACTGGTTCGCGCCAAATCTGACCGACTGGCTGGAACCGATGCTGGCACATCTGAAGCACCAGGGCGCCTTCTCCGTGAAGATGGGCCCGCCGGTGATCATCCGGCGCTGGGAGGCCGGCTCCATCAAGCAGGGCATCCAGAACCCGGACGTGAAGCGCCTGCGCGACATCGAGGCGGACTTCATCGAGCCGCGTGCCTTCGAGGTCGCCGACAAGCTGCGCCGTATGGGCTGGCAGCAGGGTGAGGACGGCGGGGCCGGCTTCGGCGACGTACAGCCCCGCTATGTCTTCCAGGTGCCGCTCGCGAACCGCTCTCTGGAAGAGGTCCACAAGAACTTCAACCAGCTGTGGCGCCGCAACATCAAGAAGGCCGAGAAGGCCGGCGTCGAGGTCGTCCAGGGTGGCTACGAGGACCTCGCCGAGTGGCAGCGGCTGTACGAGATCACGGCCGTGCGCGACCACTTCCGGCCGCGCCCGCTGTCGTACTTCCAGCGCATGTGGACGGCCCTCAACACCGAGGACCCCAACCGCATGCGGCTGTACTTCGCCCGGCACAACGGGGTGAACCTGTCGGCGGCGACGATGCTGATCGTCGGCGGGCACGTCTGGTACTCCTACGGGGCCTCCGACAACATCGGCCGTGAGGTCCGGCCCTCGAACGCGATGCAGTGGCGGATGCTGCGCGACGCCTACGCGCTCGGCGCGACCGTCTACGACCTGCGCGGCATCTCCGACTCGCTGGACGAGACCGACCACCTCTTCGGCCTGATCCAGTTCAAGGTGGGCACGGGCGGCCAGGCCGCCGAGTACCTCGGCGAGTGGGACTTCCCGCTGAACAAGCTGCTCCACAAGGCGCTCGACATCTACATGTCGCGTCGCTGACCTCGCACTCCCTGCTTCGATACCGTCAACTGCTGCGCCGTCGATAGCTTCCATATCTCTGATACACCGCAGCCACGAGAAAGGTTCCAGGTCCGGCCATGGCGCTCACGCTCTACGTCGACACCGCGCGCTGGCGGGCGCACCACAAGCACGTGCAGGAGCAGTTCCCGGGGCTCGTCCCGGTCTGCAAGGGCAACGGCTACGGGTTCGGGCACGAGCGGCTGGCGGAGGAGGCCACGCGGCTGGGCTCCGACGTTCTCGCCGTCGGGACGACGTACGAGGCCGCGCGCATCAAGGACTGGTTCGGCGGTGACCTGCTGGTGCTGACGCCGTACCGGCGCGGCGAGGAGCCGGTGCCCCTGCCGGACCGGGTCATCCGGTCGGTGTCGTCGGTGGACGGCGTGTACGGCCTCGTGGGCGCGCGTGTCGTCATCGAGGTGATGTCGTCGATGAAGCGGCACGGCGTGAACGAGCACGACCTGCCGCAGCTGCACGCCGCCATCGAGAACGTCCGGCTGGAGGGCTTCGCCATCCACCTGCCGCTGGACCGCACCGACGGCTCGGACGCGGTCGAGGAGGTCATCGGCTGGATGGACCGGCTGCGCGCGGCCCGGCTGCCGCTGCACACGATGTTCGTCAGCCATCTCAAGGCCGAGGAACTCGCCCGCCTGCAGCAGCAGTTCCCGCAGACCCGGTTCCGTGCCCGTATCGGCACGCGGCTGTGGCTGGGGGACCACGAGGCCACCGAGTACCGCGGCGCGGTCCTGGACGTCACGCGCGTGGCGAAGGGCGACCGGTTCGGCTACCGGCAGCAGAAGGCGGCCTCGGACGGCTTCCTGGTGGTCGTCGCGGGCGGCACCTCGCACGGGGTGGGTCTGGAGGCTCCCAAGGCCCTGCACGGCGTCATGCCGCGCGCCAAGGGCGTCGCCCGGGCCGGCCTGGCCACGGTCAACCGGAACCTTTCTCCGTTCGTCTGGGGCGGCAAGCAGCGCTGGTTCGCCGAGCCGCCGCACATGCAGGTCTCGATCCTGTTCGTCCCGGCGGACGCCCCCGAGCCGAAGGTCGGCGACGAGCTCGTCGCCCATCTGCGGCACACCACCACGCAGTTCGACCGGCTCGTCGACCGCTGACACCGGGCAGCCGCCGCTCGGCAGCGCCGCAACGGGCAAAGGCCGTACACGGACCCTTCCGCGTACGGCCTTCTGCGTGTCCTTCCTACGTCCTGTTCGCTCAGAGCGAACCGCCGGCCGTCCCCTTGTCGCCCCACTCCACCTGCGGCCCGTCGAAGTGGGCCGCGTGCCGCGGTGGATGGGCCGCGGAGCCGAGCACGAACACGTCCTCCGCCCGGTCGAGCACCCCGCCCGAGGGATCGTCGTCGCCCGCCCTGCGCACCGGATCCCGCTCCGGCATGAGGATGTCCCGTACGACGACGGCGCACAGGTACAGCGTCCCCAGCAGGTGCACGCCGATGGCCCAGTGGTAGCCGTCGGGCGGCAGCCCCTTGTGGGCGTCCCCGCTGGTCGTGTACGCGAGGTACATCCAGATGCCCAGGAAGTACGCCACCTCGCACGCCTGCCAGATGAGGAAGTCCCGCCACCTCGGCCGGGCCAGCACGGCCAGGGGAACCAGCCACAGGACGTACTGCGGTGAGTAGACCTTGTTGGTGACGATGAACGCCGCCACGATCAGGAAGGCCAGCTGGGCGAAGCGCGGACGGCGCGGGGCGGTGAGCGTGAGTGCGGCGACCCCGGCACAGCACAGCAGCATCAGCAGCGTGGCGATCGTGTTGACGGTCTCGGTGCTGAGCGGGTCGGTGGAGTTCTGCGCCATGATCAGCCAGAAGGAGCCGAAGTCGACGCCCCGTTCCTGGCTGAACCGGTAGAACTGCGACCAGCCGTCCCAGGCCAGGAGCATCACCGGAAGGTTCACGACCAGCCAGGCGAAGACCGTGCCGCCCAGTGCCCTGCCGAAGTCCCGCCACTTGCCCGCACGCCAGCACAGCACGAACAGCGGGCCGAGCAGGAAGACGGGGTAGAGCTTCGCGGCCGTGGCGAGCCCCAGCAGGATGCCGAAGGCCAGCGAGCGGCCACGCGACCACATCAGCATCGCTGCGGCTGTCAGGGCGACGGCCAGCAGGTCCCAGTTGACGGTCGCGGTCAGCGCGAACGCGGGGGCCAGGGCGACCAGCAGGCCGTCCCAGGGGCGGCGGGCGTGCGTGCGGGTCACGCAGACGGCGATGACGGCCGCGCAGACCATCAGCATCCCGGCGTTGACCATCCAGTACCACTGCTCCTGGTCCTGGATGCTGCCGCTGCCCGGGGTGAGCCAGGAGGCGACCTCCATGAACACACCGGTCAGCACCGGGTATTCGAGGTACTTCATGTCGCCGGGGAGCTCGTCGAAGTACGGCACGAGCCCGTCGGCGAAGCCGCGCCCCTGGTAGAGGTGCGGGATGTCCGAGTAGCAGGCGTGCGTGTACTGCGAGCTGGCGCCGAAGAACCAGGCGCCGTTGTAGCAGGGCGCCTTCTGGACGAGGCCGAGGGCGAACATGCCGATCGCCACGAGCGCGACGATCCGCACGGGGGTCCACCAGGACGTCCCGAGCAGGGCGCGCCGTCCGATGGGGCCGCCGATCAGCTCACTCCCGCCGGCGGCGACCTCGTCCTCCTTGGTCGGCCGCACCGTGTCCGGCTCGTGCCCGCTCGTGGGCGTCGTCTCTGCACTGGGCATGGGGGACATCCTGCCGTACGAGACTGAGAACGGAAGCCGGGCCTCATGGTTCTGTTCGGGAATCCCGGGGTTTCCCCTCCATTTGAAAACCTCGACGGCATGGCGTAATTACGCCAAAACTTTGTCCGGTAGATGCCCATCCGGCAGCATTATTGATCTTGCCGACGTAGCTTTTTCGGCAGTAAGGTGCCCGACTGGGGGTTTCGGGCCCAAAACCGTCGGCATTTTCTTCGCATCACGACTTCGCGCCGAATCGGGCTCCGGGTGCGCGAATCAGGGGAGGCTTCATGAACAGGAAACTGTCGTCCAGGATTTCCGTGGTCGCCACCGCGGCCGTGGCAGGCGTACTGATTCCACTGGCCGGCACGTCGTACGCGGCGGGCTGCAATTCGACGGGGTGTGACAACAAGGGCCCTGTGACCATGGGCTGCAACGACCAGTACACGACCACGGCGCGGACCGTGAACAACAACGGCCGGATCGCCGAGCTCAGGTGGTCGAGCACCTGCGACGCGGCCTGGGTGCGCGTGCACAACGAGTCGAGCAACCCGGTCTACAACGCCTACGGGTACATCGAGAAGTACAGCACGTCCGGGGCCTTCATCAAGTCGCTTTCCGTTCGCGTGCCGGACTCCGGTTCCGACTGGTCGAACATGCTGGGCGGAGCCTCGTACAACTACCGTGTGTGTATCAGCTTCGTCGGGAACGAGTACCCGCTGAAGTGCAGCACGAAATTCTGAGAGTTTCCTCCGCGCGCCGAGGAGTTTCCTCCGCCCGCTGAACGTGGAATGGCCACCGACTGCTTCAGTCGGTGGCCATTCCACGTTCAGACGGTCAGTCAGAGGGGCCTCAGCCCGACGGGCCTCCGAAAATGCCTCCATTGCCGTTGCCATTGCCGTTGCCGTCGGTCGCCGTCTCCGTCGGAGTCGGCTCCGTGGTCACGCCGCCGTCGGTGCCGGCCGTGCCCGATCCGCCGTTGTCGTTGCACTGCCAGCCGAACTGGCAGGACTCGGTCGGCGTGGGCGTCGGCGAGGTCAGCGACTCGCTGGGCGACGGGCTCGGGGTCGGGCTGGCCTCCTCCGTCTGGCTGGGCGTCGGAGTGGGCGTCGGGGTCGGGACGTCGTTGATGACCTCACCGATGGGCTCCGGCGTGGGGAACTGCTCCGGGTCGGTGCCCTTCAGCGCTTGTTCCATGTAGTCGTGCCAGATGATGGACGGGAACGAGGCACCGTGGATCTTCTTCTGCCCGCCCGTGCCGAACATCTTCAGGAACTCGCGGTTCTGGTTCTTCTCGTTGTCGTCGTAGCGGAACATCGAGATCGCCGTCGACAGCTGCGGGGTGTAGCCCACGAACCAGGCGGAGCGGTTGCCGTCGGTGGTACCGGTCTTGCCGGCTACGTCACGACCGGTCAGCTGGGCCTTGGTGCCCGTGCCCTTCTCGACCACGGTCTTCAGAACGTCCGTGACGTTGTCGGCGACCAGCGGGGTGAAGGCGTTCCTGGTCTCGCTCTCGTGGACGAAGACCTCGCCGTCCTTGTCCTTGACCTTCGTGACGGAGAACGGAGAGTTCTGCTTTCCGCTGGCGGCGAAGGTCGCGTACGCGCCCGCCATGCGGATCGCGCTGGGCTGCGAGGTGCCGATGGAGAAGGACGGGTAGTCGGTGCCGGTCAGGCTGCTCTCCAGGAGGCCCGCGTCCTCGGCAGCCTCCTTCACCTTGTCCAACCCGACGTCCATGCCGAGCTGCACAAAGGCGGAGTTCACCGACTCCCGCATCGCCTCGCGGAGGTCGATCTGGTAGTTCGGGGGGCTGCCGTACGACTCGTCACCGTCGTTGACCTGGTTCCACTGCTTGCTCTTCTCGTCCGTCCAGATCTCCCCGTTGTAGTCCTTGATCTTCAGCTTGTTCTTGCCGCTGTAAAGGCTCTTCGGGGAGACCTTGGTGCGCTCGTCCTGCGCCTGTTCCGGCCCGAGGTTCTTGTTCCTCACGCCCCACTTCATCGCGGCGGCGAGCACGAACGGCTTGAACGTCGAGCCGACCTGGGCACCTGTCACGTCACAGTTGTTGGTGAAGTGCTTGGTCGCGTCCGTGCCTCCGTAGCAGGCCTTGATCGCACCGGTGGCCGGGTCCACGGTGGCCCCGCCGAACTGGACATGGGTGTCGGTCTCCGGGCGCTCATCGGGCTTGATGTTGGCCTTGTAGACCTTCGTCACGGCCTTCTCGAGCTCGTTGACCTTCTTCTTGTCGAAGGTCGTGAAGATCGAGAGCCCGCCCTGCCGCAGCCTGCGCTCGGTGATCTTGGTCTTTTCGCTGTTGTTGACCAGGTAGCTGTTCGCCAGGTCGACGAGGTAGCCGATCTGGCCGCTCAGCGCGCTGTTGAAGCGGGGGTTCTGCACCTTGGGCAGCTCGGTGTACTTGGCGCGGATCGCGGGGTCGAGGTGCCCGTACTCGACCATCTTGTTGAGGGTGTCCTGCATCTGGGCCTTGGCCCGCCTGCTGTTGGCCTCGGGAGTGGCCGCCGGGTCGATGGACGTCGAACCCGCGGGGTCGTAGTACGTGGCGCCCTTGAGCATGGCCGCCAGGAAGGCACATTGGCCCTCGTTCAGCTTGATGGCGTCCTTGTTGAAGTACGCGCGGGCGGCGGCCTGGATGCCGTAGGCGTTACGACCGTAATAGGCGGAGTTCAGGTAGCCCGCCATGATGTCGTCCTTCGACACCGTGGTGCCCACCTTGATCGAGACGAAGATCTCCTGGAACTTCCGCGAGAGCGTCTGCGACTGGTCGTCCAGCATCGCGTTCTTGACGTACTGCTGCGTGATCGTCGAGCCGCCCTGGGTCTCACCGCCCCTGGCCATGTTGAACAGGGCGCGGGCGATGCCCTTGGGGTCGATACCGCTGTCGCTGCGGAAGGTCTTGTTCTCCTGCGAGATCACCGCGTTCTGCATGGCCTTGGGGATCTGCGACAGGTTGACGATCTGCCGGTTCGTCTCACCGCCCGTGGAGACCATCTCGGTGTTGTCGGACCAGTAGTAGACGTTGTTCTGCGCCGTCGCAGTCTTGGCGACGATGGGGACGTCCACCGTGGCGAACCCGATGCCGGCCACCGCGACCAGGCTCCCGAGGAAGCCGAGGAAGAGGCCCGTCACCAGCTTCCACGACGGCACCCACCGCGCAACGCCGTACTTCCCGGCACGCGGGTAGTCGATGAACCGCTTCCTGCCGGGCGCGGCTGCGCGCCCTCTGCCTCGTCCAGGACCGTTCGGACCACCGGGAGCGGCACGCCGGCCGCCTCGGCCCGGTTCAGCCGCTCTGCGGCGGCCGCCTCCACTTCTCTGTGCCGCGCGTCGGGCCTCGGCACGGCCGCCGTACGGCCGCTCCTCGTCTCTGGACCCGTAGCCCAGCCCGTACGCGTCGGCGGAGGACCCGGTGGCGCCTCGCGGTGCCGCTCGGCGACCGGAGGACGAGCCGGACTGGCCGCGTCGGGCCGCGGCACGTCCGCCTCCCTGCGGCTGCGGCGGTTTGCGACGGTGCTCGCTCATCGAACGACTACTCCTCGGGCAGGCGCACCCCTGGGCGCCTGTCAACGACGGCTGTTTTCCGGTCCCCCCGGAGTACGGATGTGGTCCGTTCGGCATTCACCCGTACTGCACCAAGGACAACGACGCCCTCAGGCGTCGCTCGGTTCCCGGTGGTCTGCATGGCGCACAGACTACGCACCGCCAAAGCCCACCCAGCCCCGAACTTCACCCCAAATCAGGCAACTCGCTCCACATGAATCGTTGATGTGATCCCGTTCACCATTCCCCCACTTGTCGCGCCCGGAAGGCCGTTCTATCGTCGTGATGTATCGAGTCGATACATCAGCGCGAGATATGACCGAGATACGACGAGGAGGCGAGGGGATGAGCCGGCGTTCCGGGATCCTTGAGTTCGCCGTACTCGGACTGCTCCGCGAGTCCCCGATGCACGGCTATGAGCTGCGCAAACGACTCAATACATCGCTGGGCGTGTTCCGTGCCTTCAGCTACGGCACGCTCTATCCCTGCCTCAAGACGCTGGTCGCCAACGGCTGGTTGATCGAGGAACCGGGGAACACCGCCGAGGACGCGCTCGCCGCCCCCCTCGCCGGGCGCCGCGCGAAGATCGTGTACCGATTGACCGCGGAAGGTAAGGAACACTTCGAGGAACTGCTCTCGCAGACGGGGCCCGACGCGTACGAGGACGAGCACTTCGCTGCCCGATTTGCTTTCTTCGGCCGCACGCCACAGGACGTACGCATGCGCGTGCTGGAGGGTCGCCGCAGCCGGCTGGAGGAGCGTCTGGAAAAGATGCGCGCCTCCCTGGCCCGCACGCGGGAGCGCCTCGACGACTACACGCTTGAGCTCCAGCGCCACGGGATGGAGTCCGTGGAGCGCGAAGTGCGCTGGCTGAACGAGCTCATCGAGAGCGAGCGGGCCGGGCGGGACCTGAAGGGGTCCGCCTCCGGGGAGCCCGACTCGCGGGACACCACATCTGGAGCGCCGGGCGGCCTGCCCCGGCCGGGGAACGACCCCCGGCCGGATACGCCCGACGACACCGCCACGTGAGGTCCATTCAGGGCCTCACTCGTACACACAGGGAGCAACCGGAATGGGTTCGGTTCGCGTAGCCGTCGTCGGCGTGGGCAACTGCGCCGCGTCACTGGTTCAGGGAGTCGAGTACTACAAGGACGCCGACCCGGCGTCCAAGGTCCCCGGCCTGATGCACGTGCAGTTCGGCGACTACCACGTCCGCGACGTCGAGTTCGTCGCCGCCTTCGACGTCGACGCGAAGAAGGTGGGCCTCGACCTCGCGGACGCCATCGGCGCCAGCGAGAACAACACCATCAAGATCTGCGACGTGCCGCGCACCGGCGTGACCGTCCAGCGCGGCCACACCCTCGACGGCCTCGGCAAGTACTACCGCGAGACCATCGAGGAGTCCGCCGAGGCCCCGGTCGACGTCGTCCAGGTCCTGAAGGACAAGCAGGTCGACGTCCTCGTCTGCTACCTGCCCGTGGGCTCCGAGGACGCGGCGAAGTTCTACGCCCAGTGCGCCATCGACGCCAAGGTCGCCTTCGTCAACGCCCTGCCGGTCTTCATCGCCGGTACGAAGGAGTGGGCGGACAAGTTCACCGAGGCCGGCGTGCCGATCGTCGGTGACGACATCAAGTCCCAGGTCGGCGCCACCATCACGCACCGCGTCATGGCCAAGCTGTTCGAGGACCGCGGTGTCATCCTGGACCGCACCATGCAGCTGAACGTCGGCGGCAACATGGACTTCAAGAACATGCTCGAGCGCGACCGCCTCGAGTCGAAGAAGATCTCCAAGACGCAGGCCGTCACCTCCCAGATCCCCGACCGGGAGCTCGGCGAGAAGAACGTCCACATCGGCCCGTCCGACTACGTCGCCTGGCTCGACGACCGCAAGTGGGCCTACGTCCGCCTCGAGGGCCGCGCCTTCGGTGACGTCCCGCTGAACCTGGAGTACAAGCTCGAGGTCTGGGACTCGCCGAACTCCGCCGGCGTCATCATCGACGCCCTGCGCGCCGCGAAGATCGCCAAGGACCGCGGCATCGGCGGCCCGATCCTGTCGGCGTCCTCGTACTTCATGAAGTCCCCGCCGGTCCAGTACTTCGACGACCAGGCCCGCGAGAACGTCGAGAAGTTCATCAAGGGGGAGGTCGAGCGCTAGCTCGACACAGCATGGCGCGCTAGCTCGACACAGCATGGCGCGCTAGCTCGACACCACTCTGCGCGCTGCGGCTCGCTCAGAATCGCTCCTGCCAGAGCTGCCGAGGGTCCCCGGGTTGTACCGCCCGGGGACCCTCCCCGTATGTGAGGCTGTGCCCCATGTCCGTCGTACGCGACCTGCGGGTCCTGCTGCGCTTCCGGGACTTCCGGCGCCTGCTCGCCGTACGCCTGCTCTCGCAGGGCGCCGACGGCGTCTACCAGACAGCGCTCGCCACGTACGTCGTCTTCTCCCCGGAGAAACAGACCTCCGCCGCCGCGATCGCCTCCGCGATGGCGGTACTGCTCCTGCCGTACTCCCTGGTGGGCCCCTTCTCCGGCGTCCTGCTGGACCGCTGGCGCCGCCGCCAGGTCCTCCTGTACGGCAGCCTCCTGCGCACCGTGCTGGCCTCGGTGACGGCCGTCCTGATCCTCACCGAGGTCCCGGACTGGCTCTTCTACGTCTCCGCCCTGTGCGTCACCGCCGTGAACCGCTTCGTCCTGTCCGGCCTGTCCGCCGCACTGCCCCGCGTGGTCGACGAGGAGCGCCTCGTGATCGCCAACTCCCTGTCCCCGACCGCGGGAACCCTCGCCGCGACCGCGGGGGCCGGCCTGGCCTTCGTCGTACGGCTGGCGGTCTGGGACTCCGATGCCGCCGTGGTGCTCCTGGGCGCCGCCCTGTACCTGTGCGCGGGACTGGCGTCACTGCGCATGTCCCGGGAACTGCTGGGCCCTGACCGTGCGTTGGTGCGGCCACGCCTCACGGCGGCCCTCTCCGGCACCGCGCGCGACCTGATGGCAGGGGTACGGCACCTCGCCACTCCGTCGCGCCGGGAGGCCGCCTGGGCGCTGTTCACGATGACCCTGATGCGCTTCTGCTACGGCGCCCTGCTGGTCACGCTGCTGATGCTCTGCCGCTACGCCTTATCCTCGAACACCGATGACGGGCTCGCCCTGCTGGGGCTCGCGTTGGCCATCTCTGCTGCAGGATTCTTCGCCGCGGCCGTGGTAACGCCGTGGGCAGCGGGGCGACTTGGCCCGGGCCGCTGGATCATGGTGTGTGCGGCGGCCGCGGCGGTCCTGGTCCCCGCGCTCGGCCTCCCCTTCGCCACAACTCCCATGCTGGCGGCGGCATTCGTCCTGGGGCTGACGACGCAGGGGGCGAAGATCGCGACGGACACGATCGTGCAGACCTCTGTCGAGGACGGCTTTCGTGGCCGGACCTTCTCCGTCTACGACGTGCTGTTCAACGTCGCGTTCGTCGGAGCCGCCGGAGTGGCCGCACTGATACTGCCGCCTGACGGCCGCTCAGCATCGCTCGTGGTCACGGTCGCCGTTATCTACGCGGCAGTTGCGGCGGCTATGGCCCGCTTTGAGTACCGGCCAGTGTCACATCAATGACACAGAGCCACTCCTGACCGCGGAGTTGTCAGTGGGGGCCGGTAACTTACGTCCGTCTTACATCGCGCATTGTTCGCGATCACGCACCCATGTTTCCAGGGGGGACCCCAATGACAACTCCGCCGCCCCAGGGCAATCCATTCGCCCAGGGCCAGAACCCGTACGGCCAGGGCCAGCCGCCGCAGGGCGGGTACCCGCAGCAGCCGGGCCAGCCCGGGTTCCCCCAGCAGGGAGCGCCGTATGCGCCGGTTCCGCCGGCGCAGCCCGCACGCAAGTGGACCTTTAAGAAGATCAAGAACATCGTCGTGGCGGTAGTCGTTGTCTGTGTGGCCATCGGCGGCTTCATAGCCAGCCGGGATGACGCCAACACGGCAAAGGTCGGCGACTGCATGAGCATCGGCAACCCCGACAGCATCACCGACCCGGACCTTGAAGTCGTGGACTGCGGCGACTCAAAGGCCGCGTACAAGGTCGCCGAGAAGAAGGACGGCACTACCGCCGGCTGCGACCGCAACAAGTACTCCGAGTACACGCAGAGCGGCGATGGAGACTCCTTCACTCTGTGCCTTGAGGAGTACTCGTCCAAGTAAGCCTCACGCCGAGGGGCGATGTTTCACGTGAAACATCGCCCCTCGGCGCATCCGTGGACATGTTTCACGTGAAACAGCCCGCACGTCTCGACTCAGCCTTGCTCGGCCCACCATTCCTTGAGCGCCGCCACCGCCGCATCCTGCTCCATCGGCCCGTTCTCCAGCCGAAGCTCCAGCATGTGCTTGTACGCGCGGCCGATGACCGGCCCAGGACCGACACCGAGGATCTCCATGATCTGGTTGCCGTCGAGGTCGGGGCGGATGGCGTCGAGTTCCTCCTGCTCCTGGAGCTGGGAGATCCGCTCCTCCAGGCCGTCGTACGCACGGGACAGCGCCGCCGCCTTGCGCTTGTTCCGCGTGGTGCAGTCCGAGCGGGTCAGCTTGTGGAGGCGGTCCAGGAGCGGGCCGGCGTCACGGACGTAGCGGCGGACAGCGGAGTCCGTCCATTCCCCAGTGCCGTATCCGTGAAAGCGCAGGTGGAGTTCGACCAGACGTGAGACGTCCTTCACCAGCTCGTTGGAGTACTTGAGCGCGGTCATACGCTTCTTCGTCATCTTCGCGCCGACCACCTCGTGGTGGTGGAACGACACCCGGCCGTCCTTCTCGAAACGGCGGGTCCGCGGCTTGCCGATGTCGTGCAGCAGCGCGGCCAGCCGGAGGGTCAGATCGGGTCCGTTCTCCTCCAGCGCCATCGCCTGCTCCAGGACGATCAGCGTGTGCTCGTAGACGTCCTTGTGCCGGTGGTGCTCATCGCTCTCCAGCCGCAGGGCCGGCAGCTCGGGCAGGACATGTCCGGCGAGCCCGGTGTCGACCAGCAGCGTCAGCCCCTTGCGCGGGTGGGCGGAGAGGACCAGCTTGTTCAGCTCGTCCCGCACCCGCTCCGCCGAGACGATCTCGATACGCCCGGCCATCTCCTTCATGGCCGCAACGACCTCGGGAGCCACCTCGAAGTCGAGCTGCGCCGCGAAGCGCGCCGCCCGCATCATGCGCAGCGGGTCGTCCGAGAAGGAGTCCTCCGGCGTACCCGGGGTCCGGAGCACGCGCGCCGCGAGGTCCTCCAGCCCGCCATGGGGATCGATGAACTCCTTCTCCGGCAGCGCGACGGCCATCGCGTTCACCGTGAAGTCCCGGCGGACGAGGTCCTCCTCGATGGAGTCGCCATACGACACCTCGGGCTTGCGGGAGGTCCGGTCGTAGGCCTCCGACCGGTAGGTCGTCACCTCGATCTGGTAGCCGGCCTTCTGCGCCCCCACCGTGCCGAAGGCGATTCCGACCTCCCACACCGCGTCGGCCCACGGACGCACGATCTTCAGTACGTCCTCGGGGCGGGCGTCGGTCGTGAAGTCCAGATCGTTGCCGAGCCGTCCGAGCAGCGCGTCCCGGACCGATCCGCCGACCAGGGCGAGTGAGAACCCGGCCTCCTGGAAGCGGCGGGCGAGGTCGTCGGCGACAGGCGCGACCCGCAGCAGTTCACTCACCGCACGGTGCTGCACCTGGCTCAGGACACTGGGCTTGTCTTCGTTGGCGTTCGGCACAACAGAAGAGGGTACGTGGCCCCGGCGGCCGCGAGCGCCTCCATTAAACGGGCACACTTCTCGCACGGACACCTCTGTCCATACGGGCACAAGGACTGCCCTTGAGGCGCAAGGAAACGCTCCTCTTTATACCCATGCATACGGGACAGACCGACGGCGCGGCCCGATCTTGTGGAGCACTCCGCGGCACTTCCCCTCAGCGCGCATCGTTACCATGCGTGGACGCACATTCCGACGACCACTGACGACGACGAGGGACGGGCGAGCGCGTGGCCGAGGCGGCAGACTTCCAGGGGACGAGTCCCTCACCTGCCCGCCGATGGCTGCGGCGGGCCGGAGCGCTGTTCGCCGGAGCCCCTCTGCTGGCCGGCCTGCTTCAGCTGCCCGCCGCGGCTCCGGCGCACTCCGCCGGGCAGGACTCCCTGAAGGCCTCATCCGGCGGGGGCACGGTGGCCGTCGCCGTGGACTCGCTCACTCCGTCCGTCCCCGGTGACGGCGACACGCTGACCGTGTCCGGCACGGTGACCAACAACGGCAAGCAGGCGGTCACGGACGCACAGGTGGACCTGCGCCTGGGCCCCGCCCTGAACACGCGCTCCGAGATCGACTCGGTCACCCAGCGCACCTCCTACCAGCAGGGCCTGGACGGAGCCCCGGTGGGCGGAAAGTACGTCAAGGCGTTCTCCAAGCTCACTCCGGGCGTCGCCCAGCGCTTCAGCATCTCCGTGCCGGTCGACAAGCTGGACCTCGGCAGGGCAGGGGTCTACCAGTTCGCGGTCTCCCTGTCCGGCGAGACATCCGCACAGCAGTGGGACCAGGTGCTGGGCATCCAGCGGACGTTCCTGCCGTGGCAGCCCGACGACGCCGACACGAAGACGCGGACGACCGTTCTGTGGCCGCTCGTGTCCGCCTCGCACATGACGGCACAGACGGGATCGGACGAGACGCAGACGCCGGTCTTCCATGACGACGACCTGGCGAAGGAGATCTCACCGGGCGGCCGTCTGCAGCAGCTCGTGTCGCTGGGCAAGGAACTCGACGTCACCTGGGTGATCGACCCCGACCTGCTGTCCTCAGTCGACGCGATGACCGAGCCCTACCGCGTCCAGGGCGAGGGCGACAGGACCACGGCGGGCACCCATCAGGCGGTCGCAAGCCAGTGGCTCGCCGAGCTGCAGGAGGCGGTCCAGGACAAGGAGGTCGTCGCCCTGCCCTTCGGCGACCCCGACCTGGCCTCGCTGGCCCACAACGGCACGAACGTCACCGGCTCGCTCAGCCACCTCAAGGAAGCGACCGACGTCGCCGCCGACACGGTCGACTCGATCCTCCACGTGGAGCCGACCACCGACTTCGCCTGGCCCGTGAACGGCGCCGTCGACCCGTCCATCGTCAAGGTCGCCACCTCCGCCGGCGCCGACAAGGTGATCGCCCGCAGCGACAGCCTGGTGGAGACGGGCGGCCTGCCCTACACGCCCTCCGCGGCCCGCCCCATCGGCGGCGGCACATCGGCGGTCGTCACGGACGCACGGATGTCGACGGTGTTCCAGGGCAACCTGACCAGGGCGTCGAGCTCGACACTCGCCGTGCAGAGGTTCCTGGCCCAGAGCCTGGCCCTCAACCTCCAGACGGACAAGCAGCGCAGCATCGTCGTCGCCCCACAGCGGATGCCGACGGCGAGCCAGGCCCAGGCGATCGCCGAGGCGGTGACAGCGCTGCAGGACAGCACGTGGTCCGAGACTCAGGAGCTCACGGCCGCCGCGACGGCCAAGCCCGACGCAGGAGCCACCACCAAGGTGCCGGCGGCGTCCAGGTACCCCTCCTCACTGCGCAAGCAGGAGCTTCCGCGGGCGGCCTTCGAGCAGATCGCGACCACGCAGGACAAGCTCGACAAGTTCAGGGTGATCCTCAGCAACGAGGACCGCGTGGTGACCCCCTTCGGGCGGGCCATGAACCGCGAGATGTCCATGTCCTGGCGCGGCCGCTCCGCGGAGGCCGCCGACTACCGCAACGCCGTGGAGTCGTACATCGACTCCCTGGCCGGTCAGGTCACGCTGATCGACAAATCGGATACCAAGCTCTCCGGGCGCAGCGCCACGATCCCCGTGACCGTGCAGAACAACCTCGTGCAGGGTGTCGAGCACCTGGTCCTCCGGCTCACTTCGACGAGCCCGAGGCGACTCGAGATCGGCGGTGAGGACTTCTTCGAACAGCGCGTCACCGTCTCCGGCGGGCACAGCCAGACGGTGAAGTTCCCCACGTCCGCTCAGGCCAACGGCCAGGCCGAGGTGATCGCCCAGCTGTACACGGAGGACGGCCGGAAGTACGGCGCCCCCGTCAGGTTCAACGTGAAGGTCACCGAGTTCACGGCCACTGTGATGCTGGTCATCGGCGGCGGATTCCTGCTCCTCGTCCTCGCCGGCTTCCGGATGTACACGCAGCGCAAGCGCGCGGCGGCCCGTGACACCGAGGAAGACGGTCCCCAGGAGGCGGCCGAAGCCGACGGCGGACCGGAGAACGCCGATGACGGGCCGGAGAACGCCGATGACGGACCAGAGAACTCGAACGGCTCCCAGGAGCGTCTCACCCCCGAGGATGTCCTCACGGAGGAGTCCGTCACCGGAACCCGGGAAGACGCCCCGGAGCAGCCGAGTGACCCAACACCGGACACCCCAGCGGAAAACGCCGACCCGTCCGGCACGGGTGAGAGAGTGGACCGTTGAGCGATGTCGTGGCCGGTGGGCCCGGGACGATGAGGTGGGGTAACCATGAACGCGCCGTACGACGGTGACCGCGGCCAGGCCGCGGGCAGCTCGGGGCACCCCGAGGGCCCGCCGCCCGAGCCCGGCCAGGTGCCGCCGCAGCAGCCCGCGGACATGTACCTCCAGGACACCTACGCCCAGGACCCCTACCGGGCCCAGGACCTCTCCGCCCAGGACCCGGTCGCGGAGGCGCTGTACGACCGTGCCGCCCACCCGCCGCCCCCGCCGGGCACGTACCAGCCGCAACAGCAGCTGTACGCCCAGCCGCCCCAGTCGCCGTACGCCCCTGACCCGAACGTGTGGGCCCAGACCCCGGCTCCCGAGCCGGAGGCCCCGAACCAGTACCTGCCGTACGGCGACGACCCCCGCACCACCCAGTACATGGGCGTCGACGACCTCGTCTCGCACTCGGCCGGAGATCAACAGGAGCACGACGCCTTCGCTCACCTCTTCCGCGACCAGCAGCAGGGCGGCCATCCGCAGTACCAGCCACCGACCGTTCCGGGGCCTTCCCCGGCACCGGCCGAAGGCGGGCACCCCGCGCCGACGCCACCCCCGGCGGACGAGACCCCAGCCGCGACGCCCGCTCCTGCCCCGGCGCCTCCCGCGAAGAAGGGCGGGCGGGCCGGCGGTCTGCTGAAGTCGAGCGCGGTGATGGCAGCGGGCACGATGGTCTCCCGCCTCACCGGGTTCGTCCGGTCCGCAATGATCGTGTCAGCACTCGGCCTGGGCCTGCTGGGTGAGTCCTTCCAGGTGGCGTACCAGCTGCCGACGATGATCTACATCCTGACCGTCGGCGGCGGCCTCAACTCCGTGTTCGTCCCTCAGCTGGTCCGCGCCATGAAGGAGGACGAAGACGGCGGTGAGGCGTACGCCAACCGGCTGCTGACCCTCGTCATGGTGATCCTCGGTATCCTCACCGCGGTCGTCATGTTCGCCGCCCCGCTCCTGGTCCGGGCGCTGTCGACTCCTCTGGCCAACAACCCCGCGGCCAACGAGACCGCCGTCACCTTCACTCGGTACTTCCTGCCCTCGATCTTCTTCATGGGCATCCACGTGGTGATGGGACAGATCCTCAACGCCCGCGGCCGCTTCGGCGCGATGATGTGGACGCCGGTCCTGAACAACATCGTCATCATCGTGACCCTCGGCGCGTTCCTCTGGGTGTACGGCACCGCCGAGCACTCCGGCATGAAGGTCACGAGCATTCCACCCGAGGGCGTTCGGCTGCTCGGCGTCGGCGTCCTGCTCGGCCTCGTCGTCCAGGCTCTCGCAATGATCCCGTATCTGCGCGAGACCGGCTTCAAGCTGCGGCTCCGTTTCGACTGGAGGGGTCACGGTCTCGGCAAGGCCGCGATGCTCGCCAAGTGGACGATCCTGTTCGTCCTCGCCAACCAGGCGGGCGCCCTCGTCGTCACCCAGCTCGCCACCGCGGCCATCACGGACTCCGGTGTACCCGGGACCGGATTCAGCGCCTACGCCAACGCCCAGCTCATCTGGGGTCTCCCGCAGGCCATCATCACCGTCTCGCTGATGGCCGCCCTGTTGCCCCGTATCTCGCGTTCGGCCGCCGAGGACGACACCGGCGCCGTACGCGACGACATCTCCCAAGGCCTGCGCACGACAGCAGTCGCGATCGTGCCGCTCGCCTTCGGCTTCCTGGCGCTCGGCATCCCGATGTGCACGTTGATGTTCGGCTCTTCGGGCACGAGCGAAGCCACCAACATGGGCTACATGCTGATGGCCTTCGGCCTCGGCCTGATCCCCTACTCGGTGCAGTACGTCGTGCTGCGCGCCTTCTACGCGTACGAGGACACCCGTACCCCCTTCTACAACACGGTCATCGTGGCGGCCGGCAACGCCGCCGCCTCCGCCGTCTGCTACTTCGTGCTCCCGGCCCGCTGGGCCGTGGTCGGCATGGCCGCCTCGTACGGCCTGGCCTACGCGATCGGCGTCGGCGTCGCCTGGAACCGGCTGCGCAAGAGGCTCGGTGGCGACCTGGACGGCGCCCGGGTGATGCGAACGTACGCAAGACTCTGCATCGCCTCGGTACCCGCGGCGCTGCTGAGCGGCGCGGCCTGCTACGGGATCGCCCATGCCCTCGGTCAGGGCGTCCTCGGCTCCTTCGCCGCTCTGCTGGGCGGCGGAGCCGTGCTGCTCGGGGTCTTCTTCGTCGCCGCCCGCAGGATGCGCATCGAGGAGCTGAACTCACTGGTCGGCATGGTCCGCGGGCGCCTGGGTCGCTGAGGCGGGGGTACGCGCACAACCATCGTCCGCCACCGTGTGTCGTGCATAGCGGCGGACTGTGGGCACAATTGGTTTCGGCGTCGGACGGCGCGCACGCAGCCGGACGGCGCGCAACGGATGGGGAGGCAGGAACGACGGTGGCGGAACGGAGCACGGCTGCCGTCGACGTGGCAGACAACAGCGGCGACGAGCCGCTGACCGCACAAGCGGACCAGTCCACGGCCGACGGGGTGGCCAAGAATCGGGAGCGGGACACGGACACCGACGAGGCACAGGGGAGTGGCGGGACCGAGGGTCCCGGAAAGGCCTCACCACCCGAACTGCACAGCGGTCACAAACTCGCCAGACGCTACCGCCTCGAGGAGTGCGTCACCCGTCTGGACGGTTTCAGCAGCTGGCGTGCGGTCGACGAGAAACTCCGTCGCGCCGTCGGCGTGCACATTCTGCCCGCGGACCACACACGGGCCCGTTCCGTTCTCGCCGCGGCCCGCTCCTCCGCGCTGCTCGGCGACCCCCGCTTCGTCCAGGTCCTCGACGCCGTCGAGGAGAACGACCTGGTCTACGTCGTCCATGAGTGGCTCCCCGACGCCACCGAGCTGACCACGCTCCTCGCCTCCGGCCCGCTGGAGGCGTACGAGACCTACCAGATGGTCACCCAGGTGTCCGCCGCCATGGCGGCCGCCCACCGCGAGGGCCTGGCCCATCTCCGTCTCAACCCGAACGCCGTACTGCGCACCTCCTCCGGGCAGTGGCGCATCCGCGGCCTCGCGGTGAACGCCGCGCTGCGCGGCATCAGCTCCGACACCCCGCAGCGCACGGACACGGAGGCCATCGGCGCCCTGCTGTACGCCGCGCTCACCCAGCGCTGGCCTTACGAGAGCGACGCCTACGGTCTGTCCGGGCTGCCCAAGGACGTCGGTCTGATCGCTCCCGACCAGGTGCGTGCGGGCGTTCACCGCGGCTTGTCCGAGCTCGCCATGCGCGCGCTGGCCAACGACGGTGCGACCGCCTCCCGGCACGAGTCCGCGTGCACGACGCCGGAGGAACTGGTGAAGGCGATCGGCGAGATGCCCCGCATCCGCCCGCCGGAGCCCGCGTTCACCGCGCCGCCGGAGTACCAGCGCACGACGTACCAGCAGGGCACCTACGGCCGCCAGACGCCGCACCCTGGCGCCACCCAGCCGGTACCGACCCCGCCGCCCCCGCTGCAGAGCCGCACCGGCAGGGCCCTGAAGTGGGCCGTCTCGGCCCTCCTGATCGCCGCTCTGGGCCTGGGGAGCTGGCAGCTGGCGGATGCGCTCATGGATCAGGGCGGCAAGTCCGACGACACCAACCAGACGCAGACGACGGACGGCGACAACGACAAGAGCCCGGAGAAGCCGGTCAGCAAGCCGATCGCCATCGAAGGTGCCCGTGACTTCGACCCGTTGGGCTCTGACGGCTCCGAGAACCCGGAAACCATAGACAAGATCTATGACACGGCGTCGGGCACGTACTGGCAGACGAGCTTCTACACAAGCTCCGACTTCGGGCGGTTGAAGTCGGGCGTCGGAGTCATCCTCGATCTCGGCAAGGTCCAGCAGGTCGGAAAGGTGACCGTCACCTTCGTGGGCCACACCTCCGTCGAACTCCGGGCCGCCTCGGGCGACACCGGCACGGAGCCGACGTCTCTCGACAGCTACACAAAGGCAGCCGAAGGTTCCGGCGAGAGTGTGACGCTCAAGCCGGGCAAGTCCCTGAAGGCCCGCTATCTTCTGATCTGGCTGACCGATCTGCCCAAGCAGGTCGACGACGGCAAATTCCGCGGCAGGGTCGTGGATGTCAAGGTGACCAGCTGAGAGTGAGGGGGAGGGGGTCCGATGGCAGATGGCAACACATACCGTGACACGAGCGATCAGGACCTTCTCTCCCGCCACGTAGAAGGCGACCCCGACGCCTTCGGTGAGCTAGTACGGCGGCACCGTGACCGGCTGTGGGCCGTGGCGCTGCGGACGCTCGGCGACCGCGAGGAAGCCGCTGACGCCGTCCAGGACGCTCTCGTATCCGCCTACCGTGCCGCCCACACCTTCCGGGGCCAGTCGGCCGTCACGACCTGGCTGCACCGGATCACGGTGAACGCCTGCCTGGACCGCGCCCGCAAGGCGGCCTCCCGGAAGACCTCCCCGGTCGACGACACCGAGCGGCTCGAGCAGTTGCTGGAGCCGCACGAGTCCGCCTCGGCGCCCGCAGAGCGCAATGATCTGCACCGCCAGCTCCTGGAGGCGCTCGGCACACTGCCGCCCGACCAAAAGGCCGCGCTCGTCCTGGTGGACATGCAGGGGTACCCCGTCGCCGAAGCGGCCCGCATCCTCGATGTGCCGACCGGCACGGTCAAGAGCCGATGCGCACGCGGCAGAGCCAGACTTCTCCCTCTCCTCACGCATCTCCGGCCGGAAAGCACCGGAGACAGCAAGGACGCCGGCGAGAGGCGGAACCGGACGCAGGGGACATCCGTCCCACCGGCAGCGGGTCCGCACTCCACGGATCCACGCGATACCGGGCCAAGTGATTCAGCTGCAGTGAAGGGCGGAGGTGGGCGAGCGTGAGTTCCACGACAGACACGGCCGGGCACCCGGACGTCGCCGAGATCTCCGACCTCACCGAGGGCCTTCTCCCCCCGTCCAGGACCGCCGATGTACGGCGGCATCTGGACGAATGCGAGCTGTGCGCGGACGTCCACGCATCGCTGGAGGAGATCCGGGGACTGCTCGGCACACTGCCCGGCCCGGCGCGCATGCCCGCCGACGTCGCAGGACGCATCGACGCCGCCCTCGCCGCAGAGGCTCTGCTCAGCGCCACGACGCCGGATAACGACGAAAGGCCGACCCTCGCCGGCGCCCGTTCGGTCTCCGACGCGGACGACAGCGCGCATGTTTCACGTGAAACAGCGGCAGCGGCTGGCCGGCCGGCGGGACATGCCCGCTCCTCGACCACCGGCCCCGGCCGCAAGGACCGCAAGAAGGCCGGGCGACGCAAGGTCGCCATCCTGGGCGCCGCTTTCACGGCCGCCGCCCTGGGGCTCGGTTCCGTGCTGCTGACGTCGCTGATGGGTGGCACGGGGGCAGGTCCTTCGGCCGACGGAGAGCACACCACCACCGACACCTTCTCCGCAGCGAAGCTGGAGAAGCAGGTCCATGATCTCCTCGTCAAGAACGAGAGCTCGTCGGGCGGCTCCCGCACACCTGACCGCAGCATGGGCATCAAGGGCGGCCCTGACACGAAGAGCGCTCAGCCCCTCCGCGACACGGTGCCCGATTGCATCCGGAAGGGCATGGGCCGCAGCGATGCCGCCCTCGCAGCTGAGGAAGGCATCTACAAGGGCAGGGACACACTGCTCGTCGTGCTGCCCGATGCCTCCGACGCCAGCCGAATCACCGCCTACCTCATGGACGCGACGTGCGTGAAAAACCCGTCGCCCACCCCGGCCAAGGTCCTGCTGAAGGATTCCTACCCGCGTTCCTGAGAAGCCGGCGGTTCATCTTCGTCAGCGCGGCAACCCCTACGGTGTGGCGTCACCGTGTGCCCGGACACAGTGGGAATGCGCGCCCCTTAGGATCCGTTGGGTGGGGTGAGAGTTCTGAAAGGGGCTCCCACCGGTCCGACGACGCAGTCCAGAGACGAGGAATCAAGCCGTGAGCGACGTCCGTAACGTGATCATCATCGGCTCCGGGCCCGCCGGCTACACGGCGGCGCTCTACACCGCGCGCGCGTCGCTGAAGCCGCTGGTGTTCGAGGGCGCCGTCACCGCCGGTGGCGCGCTGATGAACACCACCGAGGTCGAGAACTTCCCCGGCTTCCAGGACGGCATCATGGGCCCCGAACTCATGGACAACATGCGCGCCCAGGCTGAGCGTTTCGGAGCCGAGCTCGTCCCGGACGACATCGTCAACGTCGACCTGACCGGTGAGATCAAGACCGTCACGGACACCGCGGGCACGGTCCACCGTGCGAAGGCCGTCATCGTCGCCACCGGCTCCCAGCACCGCAAGCTCGGCCTGCCGAACGAGGATGCGCTCTCCGGCCGCGGTGTCTCCTGGTGCGCCACCTGTGACGGCTTCTTCTTCAAGGACCAGGACATCGCCGTGATCGGCGGCGGCGACACCGCGATGGAGGAGGCCACCTTCCTCTCCCGCTTCGCCAAGTCCGTGACGATCGTGCACCGCCGCGACACCCTGCGCGCCTCGAAGGCGATGCAGGACCGCGCCTTCGCCGACCCGAAGATCAAGTTCGTCTGGGACAGCGAGGTCGCCGAGGTCCAGGGCGATCAGAAGCTCTCCGGCCTGAAGCTGCGCAACGTCAAGACCGGCGAGCTCTCGGACCTCGCGGTCACCGGCCTGTTCATCGCGATCGGCCACGACCCGCGCACCGAGCTGTTCAAGGGCCAGTTGGAGCTGGACGAGGAGGGCTACCTCAAGGTCGATGCCCCCTCCACCCGCACCAACCTGACTGGTGTCTTCGGCGCCGGCGACGTGGTCGACCACACCTACCGCCAGGCGATCACCGCGGCCGGCACCGGTTGTTCCGCTGCCCTCGACGCCGAGCGTTTCCTCGCCGCCCTCGCTGACGAGGAGCAGGCCGAGCCCGAGAAGACCTCTGTCTGACCCCCACCCGCCCCACGCAACACACAGTTAAGGAGCCCGCCGTGGCCGGCACCCTGAAGAACGTGACCGACGACTCCTTCGAGCAGGACGTCCTCAAGAGCGACAAGCCCGTACTGGTGGACTTCTGGGCCGCCTGGTGCGGACCGTGCCGCCAGATCGCGCCGTCCCTCGAGGCCATCGCCGCCGAGCACGGTGACAAGATCGAGATCGTCAAGCTCAACATCGACGAGAACCCGGGTACGGCCGCCAAGTACGGCGTCATGTCCATCCCGACGCTGAACGTCTACCACAACGGCGAGGTCGCCAAGACGATCGTCGGCGCGAAGCCGAAGGCCGCGATTCTTCGCGACCTTGAGGACTTCATCGCCGAGTGATGTTTCACGTGAAACACGAATGGGCCAACCCGATCGGGTTGGCCCATTCGCTTTGAGAGGCAGCTGGCTCTAGAGCGGCCTGAGCGCCGGTTCCTTCTGGACGGCCCCCAACAGCCGGTCGATCGCCATCTCCACGTCCTCCTTCCAGGACAGCGTCGTCCGCAGCTCCAACCGCAAGCGCGGAAAAGTCGGGTGCGGGCGAACCGTCTTGAAGCCCACGGCCAGGAGATGCTCTGCGGGCAGAACACACGCCGGCTCCTTCCAGCGCGCGTCACCGAAGGCCTCGATCGCCTTGAAGCCCCGCCGCAGCAGATCCTTGGCGACCGTCTGAACCATCACCCGGCCCAGTCCCTGGCCCTGGTAGCCCGGCATGATGAACGCGGTCATCAGCTGCACTGCGTCCGATGAGACGGGGCTTGTGGGGAACGCTGTCGCGCGGGGCACATAGGCCGGAGGCGCATAGAGCACGAAGCCCACCGGCACGTCGTCGACGTAGACAACGCGACCGCAGGAGCCCCAGTCCAGCAGGACGGCGGAGATCCAGCCTTCCTTCTCCAGGGCGGATGTCCCTGCCTTTACCGCGGCTTCACCGCTGACCGGGTCCAACTCCCAGAAGACACACGCGCGGCAGCGCTTGGGAAGGTCCTGAAGGTTGTCCAGCGTGAGCGGTACGAGCCGACGCCCCATGAAGGCTGATCCTCGCTTCCTTCGCCCGCAGCGTCGCGAGCGGCTGTCAGGGCGCTGCGTTCCCTGAGCAGGCTGCCGACGAATCCGCCGACCGCGCCCAGCCCAAGGCCCGCGCTCACCAGTCCGGTGCGGCTCACCGTTCGCATGGACCCCGCCTCCCCTAAGAGGTCTGCCAGGTGGATGCGCCATACCCGAACGCATCGTATCCACGATGTGATTCCATCGATACCGCCAGAAAGCAAAGAGCGGGCCGTGTTCCGGACACACCGGACACGGCCCGCATGCGTAGGCCGGAAAAGCACGCTCCCGGCCTACGCAACCTCAGCTCTCGTCTTCCTCCGCGTCATCGTCCAGAAGGCTCTTCTGGAGAGCCAGCCTCTCGCCGGGAGCGAGAGTGCTGAGGATCCGCTCAAGGTCCTCCGGAGAGGCGAACTCGACGGTGATCTTGCCCTTCTTCTGGCCCAGCTCGACCTTCACCCGCGTCTCGAAGCGGTCCGAGAGCCGGGTCGCGAGGTCGGACAGCGCCGGGGAGGGCACAGAGCCGGCCCGCGGCCCGCGGGAACGCTGGGTCTTCTGCGGGCGCGACCCCATCAGGGTCACGATCTCCTCAACGGACCGGACCGACAGCCCCTCGGCCACCACCCGGTACGCCAGCCGCTCCTGCTCCTCCGGATCCTCCACAGAGAGAAGCGCCCGCGCGTGGCCGGCAGACAGGACCCCGGCTGCCACCCGGTTCTGAACCTTGGGCGAGAGCTTCAGCAGACGCAGGGTGTTGGAGACCTGCGGCCGTGAACGGCCGATGCGATCCGCCAACTGATCGTGCGTGCAGTTGAAGTCCTTCAGCAGCTGATCGTAGGCAGCGGCCTCTTCGATCGGGTTCAGCTGAGCCCGGTGCAGGTTCTCCAGGAGCGCGTCCAGGAGGAGCTTCTCGTCATCCGTGGCCCGCACGATCGCCGGGATGGCGTCGAGTCCGGCCTCACGGCAGGCCCGCCAGCGACGCTCACCCATGATGAGCTCATAGCGGGACGGACTGATCTGCCGTACCACGACGGGCTGGAGGAGACCGACCTCCTTGATGGAAGTGACGAGCTCCTGCAGCGCATCCTCGTCGAAGACCTCACGTGGCTGACGCGGGTTCGGCGTGATGGCGTCAAGGGGGATCTCGGCGAAGTGCGCGCCGATCGGAGGGGCGGGGACCTCCACGCCTCCGCTCGGCGACAGGTCCTCGGTTTCACGTGAAACAGGCGGCAGGGTAGCGACCTTCGCCGCAGCCACCCCTCGGTCGCTCAGCAGCGGCACAGCCGCCGACGACGAGGAAGCAGCGCTCCCTGCCCCAGGTGGAGCCACCGTCGTCTCTGTCGCCGCTGCAGGGATCAGTGCGCCGAGACCACGGCCCAAACCCCTCCGTCGCTCGCTCACTGGATCCCCTCCACCATGCTCGGGTTGCTCTGGGCGCCGATGTGGGCATGCGTCGGGTCGTAACTGACGCCGACACCCTTCAGCGCGATTTCTCGTGCCGCCTCAAGATAGGACAGGGCACCACTCGAACCCGGATCGTACGTCAGCACCGTCTGTCCATAGCTCGGCGCCTCGGAGATACGGACTGAACGCGGAATGCTCGTCCGCAGCACCTCGTTGCCGAAGTGGCTGCGTACCTCGTCCGCCACCTGGGACGCAAGCCGCGTTCGGCCGTCGTACATGGTGAGCAGGATCGTCGATACATGCAGGCCGGGGTTGAGGTGCCCCCGCACCAGATCGACATTGCGCAGCAGCTGGCCGAGGCCCTCCAGTGCGTAGTACTCGCACTGGATCGGGATCAGAACCTCCTGCCCGGCCACCAGGGCGTTGACCGTCAGCAGACCGAGCGAGGGCGGGCAGTCGATGAGGATGTAGTCCAGCGGCTGCTCGTAGGCCTGGATCGCCCGCTGCAGCCGGCTCTCACGTGCCACCAGGGACACCAGCTCGATCTCCGCACCGGCGAGATCGATCGTGGCCGGGGCGCAGAAGAGACCCTCGACATCGGGGACCGGCTGGACGACTTCTGCGAGCGGCTTGCTCTCGACCAACACGTCGTAGATGGATGGGACTTCGGCGTGATGGTCGATCCCCAGGGCAGTGGACGCGTTGCCCTGCGGGTCGAGGTCGATGACCAGCACGCGGCCGCCATGCAAGGCGAGCGACGCGGCAAGATTGACTGTCGTCGTCGTCTTGCCCACGCCCCCCTTCTGGTTGGCGACCACGATGACGCGGGTCTGCTCGGGCCGCGGCAGGCCCTCGCCGGCGCGGCCCAGAGCCTCCACCGCCAGTTGGGCAGCACGACCGATGGGAGTGTCGTCCATCGGGGGCGGTGTTTCACGTGAAACATCCTCCCCCATCGACTCGGTACGGGGACCGGGGACCGGATCGGTCATCGGTCCCGCGATGTTGGCGTTGGACCGCAAGGATTCACTCTCCTCGACTTCAGGCTCGCAATGAACAGAGCCTCCCATGTCTTCGGGGTCGTGAACCAGTGAGGCCTGTTGTTCTGTGGAGAAATCCACCTCTGTGGAAAACTCCGTACCCCTCAAGGGGGACGCAGTGTCGTCAGAAGAACCCTCTCCGAGGGAGCCGAGAGGCTTTCGGTCGCGCGGTTCGGCCGCAGCGCGGCCGCGACTGATGATGCCGTGCAGCAGTGAGCGACGTTTCACGTGAAACACGATGCACAGCAGCCGTGGCCGAACTGCCGCGACACTCCGACCTACATGGGTTTGGCAGCTTGTGTGGAGTACGTCTCGTCGTCAGGACGGATCAGCGACGACGGCGTGCTCGTCCTGTCCGGGCCGCCTTGGCTCGCTTCGCCGCGAAGCGCACACCGCCCGGGCTCTCTCCGACCTCGACGCGCACGACGGTGGACATCGGATCCACGACCCCCTCCCCTACATGGAGGATCGACGTCTCGACCGCGCCCAGCTTGCTCAGAGCCGCAGACGCGCTCTTCAGCTCCTCCTCGGCGGTGTCGCCCTTGAGCGCGAGCATCTCGCCGTAAGGACGCAGCAGCGGGATGCCCCAGGTGGCCAACCGGTCCAACGGCGCCACCGCACGCGCGGTCACGACATGCACCGGCTGCAGCTTCCCCATGACCTCTTCGGCACGACCCCGGACGACCGTCACATGATCCAGCCCCAGCAGCTCCACAACCTCCGACAGGAAGTTCGTACGCCGGAGCAGGGGCTCCAAGAGCGTGATCTTCAGATCCTCCCGGACCAGCGCCAGGGGAATGCCCGGCAGCCCAGCGCCCGAGCCGACGTCGCACACCGTCACGCCCTCGGGAACGACCTCGGAGAGCACCGCACAGTTCAGCAGATGCCGCTCCCACAGGCGGGGCACCTCACGCGGACCGATCAGGCCACGCTGCACACCCGCCTCTGCGAGTAGTTCGGCGTAGCGGACCGCATCAGCGAAGCGATCGCCGAACACTTCACGTGCCTGCTCAGGCGCAGGGGGAAGCTCCGCTGCCTCCGTCACGGGGGGACCGTCCTTCCGTACCGCGTCGGCGCACCGGGCGCCGACACCAGAACCACCAGAACTATCAGGCTGACAAAGTTCGGCCCCGTCTGCGGGCAGACGGGGCCGGGAGAAACGTACGGACCGATCAGGCGGGAAGCACAACGACGAACCGCTGCGGCTCCTCGCCCTCGGACTCGCTGCGCAGACCCGCGGCCTTGACCGCGTCGTGCACGACCTTGCGCTCGAACGGCGTCATCGGCTTCAGCTTCACGGGCTCGCCAGAGCTCTTCACCTCGGCGGCGGCCTTGGCGCCCAGCTCGCTGAGCTCGGCGCGCTTCTTGGCCCGGTAGCCCGCGATGTCGAGCATCAGGCGGCTGCGGTCCCCGGTCTCCCGGTGCACGGCCAGGCGCGTGAGCTCCTGCAGCGCCTCCAGCACCTCGCCGTCGCGCCCGACCAGCTTCTGCAGGTCTCGGCTGCCCGTGTCGCTGATGATCGAGACAGCGGCGCGGTCGGCCTCGACGTCCATGTCGATGTCGCCGTCGAGATCGGCGATGTCGAGCAGACCCTCGAGGTAGTCCGCCGCGATCTCGCCCTCCTGCTCCAGGCGGGTCAGGGTGTCTGCACCCTCGACAGCGGCGGAGGTGGTGCCTTCCGTCACGGGATGGGCTCCTTCTTACTTCTTGGACGGGGACTTGGGGCGCTGCGGGCCGCCCTTGCGCTGCCCGGACTGTGCCTTGCTGCGGGTTCCGCCGCCGGGCTTCGAGGCGGCCTTCTTAGCAGCGGCGGGCTTGGCGTCCTCAGGCTCGTCGGACTTGCTCAGCGACGTCTTCGGCTCGGGTTCGCCTGCCGCCTTCGCACCGGACTGACGCTGGGCCTTCGTCTGCCGCTTGGGCTGCTGACGCTTCGGGGCGCCACCGCCGGCTACCGGCATACCGTCCTCGGTCTCGACGGCGACAGCACCCTCGCTCTTCACCACGGTGCCGTCCGCCTGGGCCGCGAGGCCCGCCTTGCTCAGGCCGTTGATGAACTTGCGCTCGTACTCGTTGCGGTCGCGGCCCTTGGCGACGATCGCCTTGATGATGGTCCGCTCACTGCGCCTGCGGGTCTTGCCGTGGTGCGTGACGTGCTTGGTCAGGCGCTCCAGGTACGCGGCCTGTGCCTTGGAACCCGGGGTCGGGTTGTTGTGGATGACGTACATCTGCTGGCCCATGGTCCACACGTTGGTGGTCAGCCAGTAGACGAGGACACCGACCGGGAAGTTGATACCGAAGACGGCGAACATGATCGGGAAGATGTACATCAGCATCTTCTGCTGCTGCATGAACGGCGTCTTCACCGTGGTGTCGACGTTCTTCGTCATGAGCTGGCGCTGCGTGTAGAACTGCGACGCCGACATCAGGACGATCATGACCGCAGTGACGATGCGGACGTTGGTCAGCGAGGCATCCAGCGCGGCGACGTCAGCAGAGCTGTCGGTGAACTTCGCGGCCAGCGGGGCCCCGAAGATGTGCGCCTTCTGCGCGCTCGCCAGCAGGCTCTGGTTGATGACACCGACGGTGTCGTTGTTCGCGATGCCGTTGAGCACGTGGTACAGGGCGAAGAAGAACGGCGACTGCGCCAGGATGGGAAGGCACGAGGAGAGCGGGTTGGTGCCCGTCTCCTTGTACAGCTTCATCATCTCTTCGGACTGACGCTGCTTGTCGTTCTTGTAGCGCTCCTGGATCTTCTTCATCTCGGGCTGGAGCGTCTGCATGGCCCGGGTCGCCTTGATCTGCTTCACAAAGAGCGGGATCAGGCAGATACGGATCAGAATCACCAGGGACACGATGGACAGGCCCCAGGCCCACCCGGTGTCGGGGCCGAAGATGGCGCCGTACACCTTGTGGAACTGGACGATGACCCAGGAGACAGGTGTCGTGATGAAGCTGAAGAGGCTGGCAATCGTGTCCACTAATCATGCTCCTTGGGCATGGGACGGTGTCTCTGCGGCCGGGCTCGAAGCAACATTGTCTTCGGTGGCCGTTTCGGCGGCGGAGGGCCCGCCCTTGCGTGCGCGCCACGCGTTGCGCAGCAACTCGTGCCACCGCGGGCGCTTACGCGGCGGGACATGATCCACACCGCCCAGCGACCACGGGTTGCACCGCAGGATGCGCCAGGCGGTGAGCGCCGTGCCCTTGATCGCACCGTGCCGGTCGATGGCCGTATAGCCGTAGTGGGAGCACGACGGGTAGTACTTGCACACCGGCCCCAGCAGCGGACTGATCGTCCACTGGTACAGCTTGATCAGAGCCAGCAGCGGGTACTTCATCGCGCGCCCCCTCCCAGCAGCCGCTGCAGAGCGGCATCCAGGTCTCGGGCCAGCTGTGCATGGTCGGCGTCACCCGCACCGGGCAACGCTCGTACGACTACCAGGCTACCGGGGGGCAGCCGGTCGACTCGGTCGCGCATCAGATGGCGAAGCCTGCGCTTCACCTTGTTGCGGACGACCGCACCGCCGACAGCCTTGCTCACGACGAAACCCGCACGCGTCGGGGGAGCGCTCTCCCCAGGCGCATGCGGGTCCGTGGCACCGCTACGAAGGTGTACGACGAGATGCTGGCGTCCTGCCCTGCGTCCCCGTCGTACCGCGGTCGCGAAGTCCTCGCGCCGCCTCAGCCGGTTCTCGGTGGGCAGCACGATGTCATGACCTGACCGGGATCAGGCGGACAGACGGGCGCGACCCTTGCTACGGCGGGACGCGAGAATCGCGCGGCCGGCACGGGTGCGCATACGCAGCCGGAAGCCGTGGGTCTTCGCGCGACGACGGTTGTTCGGCTGGAAGGTGCGCTTGCTCACTCGGGGGCTCCAGAAATAAATCGGTAGTGGCGGGGTGCCGTCCTGGCTGTCACCGTGCGCCCACGAGTAGCTCGCAGTTACGCCCGAGTGCACCGCTTCCCGATCACCTGACGTGATCTGTGCCCATCGGAGGCAGGCGGCAGCAGCCATCGACAACTCGACCTGGTTACGGTACGCGCGGCTAAGCCATCCGGTCAAACCAGGGGCGGCTGGGAGACACTATCCACAGCCTGGGGACAACAACTTGAACCGCACCCGCCGCGCTGACTACCGTGACTGAACTCCGATTCGTTCCTTTGTCCCCTTGTTCGTTCGGCTCCACCCGATCCGAACCCCCGACCCGTCCCACCATCACACGTTCGTGGGACCCGTGAGAGAGCGTGCCCTGTGGCTGACGTACCTGCCGATCTTGCCGCAGTGTGGCCACGAGTACTGGAGCAACTCCTCGGTGAGGGCCGCGGGCAGGGTGTCGAGGCGAAGGACGAGCACTGGATCCGCCGCTGCCAGCCGCTCGCGCTGGTCGCCGACACCGCCCTGCTCGCCGTACCGAACGAGTTCGCGAAGGGCGTACTGGAAGGCCGCCTCGCCCCGATCGTCAGCGAGACCCTGAGCCGCGAGTGCGGCCGCCCGATCCGCATCGCGATCACCGTCGACGACTCCGCGGGCGAACCCCCGGCCCCGCCCGC
The DNA here is from genome assembly GCF_044465645.1 of Streptomyces sp. NPDC049627. Taxonomy (NCBI): domain Bacteria; kingdom Bacillati; phylum Actinomycetota; class Actinomycetes; order Kitasatosporales; family Streptomycetaceae; genus Streptomyces; species Streptomyces sp. NPDC049627. The sequence goes on from NZ_JBITLW010000002.1 coordinate 306,758, forward strand.
GCCCCCCACACCACCCCAGCCGCGCTACGAGGAACCCGAGCTTCCCTCGTACGAGGGCTACGGCCGCCACCGCGCCGACGACCACCTGCCCGGCCCCTCCGCCGACCCGCTGCCCACCGCCCGCCCGGCCTACCCGAGCGAGTACCAGCGCCCCGAACCCGGTCCCGGCAGCTGGCCGCGCCCGACGCAGGACGACTACAGCTGGCAGCAGCAGCGGCTCGGCTTCCCGGAGCGGGACCCGTACGCATCGCCGTCGCAGGACTCCTACCCACAGGACTCCTACGGCCCGCCCTCCCAGGACTACCGCCCGCAGCCGATGGAGCGGCCGTCCTACGACGGGCACCGCCCCGACTACGACGGACGCCGCTCCGACTACGAACAGCAGCGGCCCGACTACGACCAGCCCCGCGCGGACTACGACCGCGACGGCCGCCGCGACCTGCCCGAACCGCCCCCGGGCTCCGGCCATGTGCACCGCGGCGGACCCGTCGGCGCGAACCTGCCCACCACCGGCGCCCCCGGCCCGCTGGCCGCACAGCCCGCACCCGCGCCCGGCCCCGGTGAGCCCACCGCGCGCCTGAACCCGAAGTACCTCTTCGACACGTTCGTCATCGGCGCCTCCAACCGCTTCGCGCACGCCGCCGCGGTCGCCGTCGCCGAGGCACCGGCGAAGGCGTACAACCCCCTCTTCATCTACGGAGAGTCCGGGCTCGGCAAGACGCACCTGCTGCACGCGATCGGGCACTACGCGCGCAGCCTCTACCCGGGCACACGCGTGCGGTACGTGAGCTCCGAGGAGTTCACCAACGAGTTCATCAACTCCATCCGCGACGGAAAGGGCGACAGCTTCCGCAAGCGCTACCGCGAGATGGACATCCTGCTCGTCGACGACATCCAGTTCCTGGCGGACAAGGAGTCGACGCAGGAGGAGTTCTTCCACACCTTCAACACGCTCCACAACGCGAACAAGCAGATCGTGCTGTCCTCCGACCGGCCGCCCAAGCAGCTGGTGACCCTGGAGGACCGACTGCGGAACCGTTTCGAGTGGGGCCTGATCACCGACGTCCAGCCGCCCGAGCTGGAGACGCGTATCGCGATCCTGCGCAAGAAGGCCGTGCAGGAGCAGCTCAACGCCCCGCCGGAGGTACTGGAGTTCATCGCCTCCCGCATCTCGCGCAACATCCGCGAGCTGGAGGGCGCGCTGATCCGGGTGACGGCGTTCGCGTCGCTCAACCGGCAGCCGGTCGACCTGGGCCTGACGGAGATCGTCCTGAAGGACCTGATCCCCGGCGGAGACGATGCGACACCGGAGATCACCTCGACGGCCATCATGAGCGCCACCGCCGACTACTTCGGCCTCACGGTCGAGGACCTGTGCGGCAGCTCCCGCGGCCGCCAGCTCGTCACGGCACGCCAGATCGCCATGTACCTGTGCCGTGAGCTGACCGATCTGTCGCTGCCGAAGATCGGCGCGCTGTTCGGCGGCCGTGACCACACCACCGTGATGCACGCCGACCGCAAGATCCGCAATCTGATGGCCGAGCGACGCTCCATCTACAACCAGGTCACCGAGCTGACGAACCGCATCAAGAACGGCTGACGGAGCCGGTCCACAGACCGCCGACAAGACCGCCGGCAGGCGGCCGGCGAGCCGTCGTACGACGCCGAGGGCGCCCCCGGAGGAGATTCCGGGGGCGCCCTTCGTCATGTCCAGGTCCCCGGCTGTTCGAATAGCCGCCGGGTTACGGCCACTCTCCACAGATTCGGGGACTTTCTGCCGTCCACACCCTGGGGACCGGGAAGTTGTCCAGAGTGTGTCCACAGGGGCCCGTGCTGAAAGACGATCACACCAGGTCACCCGGGTGTGGATTCGTGGACGAACGATCTCCACAGACTGTGGACAGAGCGGGGATCCACAGGCTGTGCATCAAGTTGTCCACGGGCAACCCACAGGCTGGGGTCGGTTGTCCCCAATGATCGCCCTCTTCTCCACAGCGCTGTCCACTGTTCGGCAACGCGACGCGCCTCCTCACCGCCTTGAGTGAAAGGCGTCACATGAAGTTGCCTGGTTGGGCTGTGGGAAAGGTGGGTAAAGCTGGGGACGGCACTGGGGAGAAGTCGCCGCAGGCTGTGCATGGGGTGTGCAGAACTTTCCGTTCTCCACAGAGATGCCAAGTTGTCCACTGCTTCCGCCCACAGGGCCCGTGGACAAAATCTCCGCTCTGACCTGGGCGAACAGGGTTATCCACGGTTTCCACAGGCCCTACTACTACTCCCGACTAGAGAGAGCCTGGAATCCGTTTCGAAGAGGGGCCTGTGCACAACTCGCTGTCCGGCTGCCTGCTGCCCCTCGTCACGACTTGACCCCGAGAGGCACCTACTGTCAGTGCGGTGCGTCAGACTGGTCCCCGGTGTCCTTCCCGTCACAGGGACCGACGACACCGAGACAGACGACGAAGCCAGGCAGGCCGTAGAAGCGCCGGCAACAGCAGGAGGCGGCAACAGTGAAGATCCGGGTGGAACGCGACGTACTCGCGGAGGCAGTGGCCTGGGCGGCGCGCAGCCTCCCGGCCCGTCCGCCGGCGCCTGTCCTCGCCGGCCTCCTGCTCAAGGCGGACGACGGTCAGCTGAGCCTGTCCAGCTTCGACTACGAGGTCTCCGCACGTGTGAGCGTCGAGGCGGAGGTCGAGGAAGAGGGCACGGTCCTCGTCTCCGGCCGTCTCCTCGCGGACATCTCCCGCGCTCTGCCCAACCGGCCGGTGGAGATTTCCACAGACGGTGTACGGGCGACCGTGGTCTGCGGTTCTTCCCGGTTCACACTCCACACCCTGCCTGTGGAGGAGTACCCGGCGCTCCCCCAGATGCCGAACGCGACCGGCACGGTCCCCGGCGAGGTCTTCGCCTCCGCCGTGCAGCAGGTCGCCATCGCGGCCGGCCGTGACGACACGCTGCCCGTCCTCACCGGCGTACGCATCGAGATCGAGGGCGACACGGTGACGCTGGCGTCCACCGACCGCTACCGCTTCGCGGTCCGCGAGTTCCTGTGGAAGCCGGAGAACCCGGAGGCGTCCGCGGTCGCTCTGGTCCCCGCCAAGACGCTCCTGGACACCGCCAAGGCGCTGACCAGCGGTGACAGCGTCACCCTGGCGCTCTCGGGTTCGGGAGCGGGCGAGGGCCTGATCGGTTTCGAGGGCGCGGGCCGCCGGACGACGACCCGTCTGCTGGAGGGCGACCTCCCGAAGTACCGCACGCTGTTCCCGACGGAGTTCAACTCCGTCGCCGTGATCGAGACCGCCCCCTTCGTGGAGGCCGTCAAGCGTGTGGCCCTGGTCGCCGAGCGCAATACCCCGGTGCGGCTGAGCTTCGAGCAGGGCGTGCTGATCCTGGAGGCCGGCTCCAGTGACGATGCACAGGCTGTGGAGAGGGTGGATGCGCAGCTGGAGGGCGACGACATCTCGATCGCCTTCAACCCGACGTTCCTGCTGGACGGTCTGAGCGCGATCGACTCCCCGGTGGCGCAGCTGTCCTTCACGACGTCCACGAAGCCGGCGCTGCTGAGCGGCAAGCCGGCGGTGGACGCGGAGGCGGACGAGGCCTACAAGTACCTGATCATGCCGGTGCGCCTGAGCGGCTGAGCAGCCGAAGGAGCCGGGAGTTGTCCACAGGCCGTGGAGAAGTTACCCGCGGCCTGTGGGGGAAACCGCAGGTGAGGGTGTACGTATGAGCGCGTATGCCCACAGCTGTGCGCGGACGTCCGGGTTTAGGCTCGGACAGGGGTACGAAGGTGCCCCAGGGGTGCGAGAGCGCCCCGCACGCCACACAGCGACCTAAGGAACACAACTGATGGAGCTCGGTCTCGTCGGCCTCGGCAAGATGGGCGGCAACATGCGCGAGCGGATCCGCCGCGCGGGCCACACCGTCGTCGGATACGACCGCAACCCTGACCTCGCGGACGTCCACAGCCTGGAAGAGCTTGTGGGCAAGTTGTCCGGCCCGCGGGTGGTCTGGGTGATGGTCCCGGCGGGTGCGCCGACCCAGTCGACCATCGACGAGCTGGCCGAGCTGCTGGAGCCCGGTGACGTCGTCGTGGACGGCGGCAACTCACGCTGGACGGACGACGAGCGGCACGCCGAGGAGCTGGCGGCCAAGGGCATCGGCTTCGTCGACTGCGGTGTCTCGGGCGGCGTCTGGGGCCTGGAGAACGGCTATGCGCTGATGTACGGCGGCGACACGGAGAACGTGGCCAAGGTGCAGCCGGTCTTCGACGCCCTGAAGCCGAAGGGCGACTTCGGTGCGGTGCACGCCGGCAAGGTCGGTGCGGGGCACTTCGCGAAGATGGTCCACAACGGCATCGAGTACGCGATGATGCAGGCCTACGCCGAGGGCTGGGAGCTGCTGGAGAAGGCCGACTCCGTGACCGACGTCCGTGAGGTCTTCCGGTCCTGGCAGGAGGGCACGGTCATCCGTTCCTGGCTGCTGGACCTGGCGGTGAACGCCCTCGACGAGGACGAGCACCTCGACGGGCTGAAGGGTTTTGCACAGGACTCCGGCGAGGGACGCTGGACTGTGGAAGCCGCCATCGACCACGCGGTGCCGCTGCCGGCGATCACCGCGTCGCTGTTCGCGCGGTTCTCCTCCCGCCAGGAGGACTCGCCGCAGATGAAGATGATCGCGGCGCTGCGGAACCAGTTCGGCGGCCACGCGGTCGAGAAGAAGTGACCGTCGGAAACGAGAAGAAGTAATCCACACCCTGAGGATGCCGACCTGGCACCCTCAGGGGTGGCCCGGTTGTCCACAGCTGGGGAAAGTTGAACGCCATGGTGGCCCGGGCAACCGGGGCACCTGAACCACACGTTGGGGGAGGTCGGCGAAACGACCATGCACGTCACGCATCTGTCGCTGGCCGACTTCCGCTCGTACGCCCGGGTCGAAGTGCCGCTCGACCCGGGCGTCACCGCCTTCGTCGGGCCGAACGGTCAGGGCAAGACGAACCTCGTCGAGGCCGTCGGCTATCTCGCCACCCTCGGCAGCCATCGCGTCGCTTCCGACGCCCCCCTGGTCCGCATGGGCGCCGAGCGGGCGGTCATCCGGGCGCAGGTGCGGCAGGGCGACCGGCAGCAGCTGGTCGAGCTGGAGCTGAACCCCGGCAAGGCGAACCGGGCCCGTATCAACAGATCCTCGCAGGTCAGACCCCGTGATGTGCTCGGCATCGTGCGGACGGTCCTGTTCGCGCCGGAGGATCTCGCCCTGGTCAAGGGCGACCCCGGTGAGCGGCGCCGTTTCCTCGACGAGCTGATCACCGCCCGCTCGCCGCGTATGGCGGGCGTCCGCTCCGACTACGAGCGGGTCCTCAAGCAGCGCAACACCCTCCTGAAGTCGGCCGCACTGGCCCGGCGGCACGGCGGCCGTTCCATGGATCTGTCCACCCTCGACGTCTGGGACCAGCATCTCGCGCGCGCGGGCGCCGAGTTGCTCGCGCAGCGTCTCGACCTGATCGCGGCGATCCAGCCACTGGCCGACAAGGCGTACGAGCAACTGGCTCCCGGTGGCGGCCCTGTCGCCCTCGACTACAAGCCGTCGGCCCCCGGTGAGGCGCACACGCGTGAGGATCTCTTCGAGCAGATGATGGGGGCGCTGGCCGACGCCCGTAAGCAGGAGATCGAGCGCGGGGTCACCCTCGTGGGCCCGCATCGGGACGATCTGCTTCTCAAACTCGGTCAGTTGCCCGCCAAGGGGTATGCCTCGCACGGCGAGTCCTGGTCCTATGCGCTGGCGCTGCGTCTGGCGTCGTACGACCTGCTCAGGGCGGAGGGCAACGAACCGGTGCTGGTTCTCGACGATGTCTTCGCCGAGTTGGACAGCCGGCGCCGTGAGCGTCTGGCCGAACTGGTCGCGCCGGGCGAGCAGGTGCTGGTGACGGCCGCGGTCGACGACGACGTACCGCATGTGCTGGCGGGGGCGCGGTACGCGGTGTCGGAAGGGACGGTGGAGCGCGTATGAGCGAGAACCCTTCCGGGGGCCCCTCCGAGAGCGCACCGAAGAAGACCCCCGAGCCCTCCGGCGTCGACCTCGCGCGCGTGGCGTTGCGGGCGGCCAAGGAGCAGGCACGCGCGCGTGGGGACGCTGCACGGCAGAAGAAGCAGGCGCGGCGCGGGGGGCTGCGCTCCGGCGCGCGGGCCGACGGCCGCGATCCCCTGGCGCTGGGCGCTGCCATTAACCGCTTGATCACCGAGCGGGGCTGGGAGACCCCGGCCGCGGTGGGCGGTGTGATGGGGCGCTGGCCGCAGATCGTCGGCGAGGACGTCGCCAAGCACTGTGTGCCGGAGAAGTACGACGAGGACGAGCGGATCCTGGTCGTGCGCTGTGACTCGACGGCTTGGGCGACCAACCTGCGGCTGCTCGCCCCGACGCTGGTCGCCCGCCTCAACGAGGACCTGGGCCACGGCGCCGTGCGGCAGATCAAGGTGCACGGCCCGGGCGGCCCCGCCCGCCGCTACGGACCTCTGCGGGCCCCCGGCAGCACGGGGCCCGGGGACACCTACGGCTGATCGGACCGGCCGGCGGTCCGTGATTGTGGCGCCTCGCAGGCGACCGCCGGCCCACCTGTCTGCGGACCCACTCCCTCCGGTTGAGGCGTCACAGCAGTCCCTCCAGCCTCGCCAGGCACAGGTGACGGACATCACATCAACAGCCGCCGACCGTCCCGATGGGCCGTCGGCGGGCTGCTCGTCGTACAACCGCACGCGGTTGCGAATCGGGACCTGACTCCGAAGTAGCCAAGGGTTGACGGCCGGAAGCGCTGAGTGGCTCTGTGAGCCTCTTGGAGCCCCCATCCGCATATCGGGAGTCGGGCGAGCCGGGTTCAGGGCGGCACATGAGGACTCAGGTACCGGCAAACCCCCATCACTGTCGGCGCTACCGGTAGACTGGAGCCCAATCCCGCCCCATTCGTGGGGACCGTCCGGGAAAAGCTGAGCAACGCTGATCAAGGCTTACCAACGCAACATGCCGCAGCCGCTCCGGCAACCCGCCGACGAGCCCGGCTCGTGCTGTGCCAGAAAGGGCGCTTCGTGGCCGATTCCGGCAACCCCAACGAGAACATCCCGTCCACCGAGGCCCCGGCCCAAGGCGCTGAGGCCTCAGTCGCAGCGTCGTACGACGCCAGCGCCATCACCGTCCTCGAAGGCCTGGACGCGGTCCGCAAGCGACCCGGTATGTACATCGGTTCCACCGGCGAGCGCGGTCTGCACCACCTCGTGTACGAGGTGGTCGACAACTCCGTCGACGAGGCGCTGGCCGGGCACGCGGACACGATCGACGTGACGATCCTCGCCGACGGCGGCGTGCGGGTCGTCGACAACGGCCGTGGCATCCCGGTGGGCATCGTCCCCTCCGAGGGCAAGCCGGCCGTCGAGGTCGTGCTGACCGTGCTGCACGCGGGCGGCAAGTTCGGTGGCGGCGGTTACGCCGTCTCCGGCGGTCTGCACGGCGTGGGTGTGTCCGTCGTGAACGCGCTGTCCTCCAAGGTCGCCGTCGAGGTCAAGACCGACGGTCACCGCTGGACGCAGGACTACAAGATGGGCGTCCCGACGGCTGCGCTCGCCCAGCACGAGGCCACGGACGAGACCGGGACGTCGGTCACCTTCTGGGCCGACGGCGACATCTTCGAGACCACGGAGTACTCCTTCGAGACGCTTTCGCGGCGTTTCCAGGAGATGGCGTTCCTCAACAAGGGTTTGACTATCAAACTCACGGATGAGCGCGAGTCGGCGAAGGCCACCTCCGGTGCGGACGAGGCCGGTGCCGACGAGAAGGCCGAGGTCAAGCACGTCACGTACCACTACGAGGGCGGCATCGTCGACTTCGTGAAGTACCTGAACTCCCGCAAGGGAGACCTGGTGCACCCCACCGTGATCGACCTGGAGGCCGAGGACAAGGACAAGAGCCTGTCCCTCGAGGTCGCGATGCAGTGGAACAGCGGCTACAGCGAGGGCGTGTACTCCTTCGCGAACATCATCCACACCCACGAGGGCGGTACGCACGAGGAGGGCTTCCGTGCGGCGCTGACCTCGTTGATCAACAAGTACGCGCGCGACAAGAAGCTGCTGCGCGAGAAGGACGACAACCTCACGGGTGACGACATCCGCGAGGGTCTGACGGCGATCATCTCGGTGAAGCTGAGCGAGCCGCAGTTCGAGGGGCAGACGAAGACCAAGCTGGGCAACACGGAGGCGAAGACCTTCGTGCAGAAGGCGGTCTACGAGCACCTCAACGACTGGCTGGACCGCAACCCGGTCGAGGCCGCGGACATCATCCGCAAGGGCATCCAGGCGGCCACCGCGCGCGTGGCGGCCCGCAAGGCGCGCGACCTGACCCGTCGCAAGGGCCTGCTGGAGTCGGCGTCGCTGCCGGGCAAGCTGAGCGACTGCCAGTCCAACGACCCCACCAAGTGCGAGATCTTCATCGTCGAGGGTGACTCCGCCGGCGGCTCGGCCAAGTCCGGCCGCAACCCGCAGTACCAGGCGATCCTCCCGATCCGAGGCAAGATCCTCAACGTCGAGAAGGCGCGGATCGACAAGATCCTGCAGAACCAGGAGATCCAGGCTCTGATCTCCGCCTTCGGCACGGGCGTGCACGAGGACTTCGACATCGAGAAGCTCCGCTATCACAAGATCATCCTGATGGCGGACGCCGACGTCGACGGCCAGCACATCAGCACCCTGCTGCTGACCTTCCTGTTCCGCTTCATGCGGCCGCTGGTCGAGGCCGGGCACGTCTACCTGTCCCGTCCCCCGCTGTACAAGATCAAGTGGGGCCGCGACGACGTGGAGTACGCCTACTCGGACCGCGAGCGCGACGCACTGATCGAGATGGGCCGTCAGCGCGGCAAGCGCGTGCGCGAGGACTCGATCCAGCGCTTCAAGGGTCTCGGCGAGATGAACGCCGAGGAACTGCGCGTGACCACGATGGACCAGGAGCACCGCGTCCTCGGCCAGGTCACCCTGGACGACGCCGCCCAGGCCGACGACCTGTTCTCGGTCCTGATGGGCGAGGACGTCGAGGCCCGGCGCCAGTTCATCCAGCGCAACGCCAAGGACGTCCGCTTCCTCGACATCTGAGTCGGTCTCAGCTGACCGCACCAGGAAGGACCTTCACCAGCAATGACCGACGAGAACACTCCCGTCACCCCTGAAGAGGGCGGCGAACTCGCGATGCGTGTCGAGCCCGTCGGGCTCGAGACGGAGATGCAGCGCTCGTACCTCGACTACGCGATGTCCGTCATCGTCTCGCGTGCGCTGCCGGACGTCCGCGACGGCCTCAAGCCCGTCCACCGCCGCGTCCTGTACGCGATGTACGACGGCGGCTACCGGCCCGAGCGCGGCTTCTACAAGTGCGCCCGCGTCGTCGGCGACGTCATGGGCAACTACCACCCGCACGGCGACAGTTCGATCTACGACGCGCTGGTGCGTCTCGCGCAGCCGTGGTCGATGCGGATGCCGCTGGTGGACTCCAACGGCAACTTCGGCTCTCCGGGCAACGACCCTGCGGCCGCCATGCGCTACACCGAGTGCAAGATGGCGCCGCTGTCGATGGAGATGGTCCGTGACATCGACGAGGAGACCGTCGACTTCACGGACAACTACGACGGCCGCTCCCAGGAGCCGACCGTCCTGCCGGCCCGCTTCCCGAACCTGCTGATCAACGGCTCGGCCGGTATCGCGGTCGGCATGGCGACCAACATCCCCCCGCACAACCTGCGCGAGGTCGCGGCCGGCGCCCAGTGGTATCTGGAGAACCCCGAGGTCTCCCACGAGGAGCTGCTGGACGCGCTCATGGAGCGCATCAAGGGCCCCGACTTCCCGACCGGCGCTCTGGTGGTGGGCCGCAAGGGCATCGAGGAGGCGTACCGCACGGGCCGCGGCTCGATCACCATGCGTGCGGTCGTCGAGGTCGAGGAGATCCAGAACCGCCAGTGCCTGGTGGTCACGGAGCTGCCGTACCAGACCAACCCGGACAACCTCGCTCAGAAGATCGCCGACCTGGTGAAGGACGGCAAGATCGGCGGTATCGCCGACGTCCGCGACGAGTCGTCGTCCCGCACCGGTCAGCGCCTGGTCATCGTGCTCAAGCGCGACGCGGTCGCCAAGGTCGTCCTGAACAACCTGTACAAGCACACGGACCTGCAGACCAACTTCGGCGCCAACATGCTGGCGCTGGTCGACGGCGTCCCGCGCACCCTCTCCCTGGACGCGTTCATCCGCCACTGGGTGACGCACCAGATCGAGGTCATCGTCCGCCGTACGCGCTTCCGCCTGCGCAAGGCCGAGGAGCGCGCGCACATCCTGCGCGGCCTGCTGAAGGCCCTGGACGCCATCGACGAGGTCATCGCGCTGATCCGGCGCAGTGAGACCGTCGACGTCGCGCGCACGGGCCTGATGGACCTCCTGGAGATCGACGAGATCCAGGCCAACGCCATCCTCGAGATGCAGCTGCGCCGACTGGCCGCTCTGGAGCGCCAGAAGATCGTCCAGGAGCACGACGAACTCCAGGCGAAGATCAACGAGTACAACGAGATCCTGGCCTCGCCCGTCCGCCAGCGCGGCATCGTCAGCGCGGAGCTCAACGCGATCGTCGAGAAGTACGGCGACGACCGCAAGACCATGCTGGTGCCCTACGACGGCGACATGTCCATCGAGGACCTGATCGCCGAGGAGGACATCGTCGTCACGGTCACGCGCGGCGGTTACGTCAAGCGCACCAAGACCGTCGACTACCGGGCGCAGAAGCGCGGCGGCAAGGGCGTACGCGGCACGAAGCTGAAGGAAGACGACATCGTCGACCACTTCTTCGTGTCCACGACGCACCACTGGCTGCTGTTCTTCACCAACAAGGGCCGCGTGTACCGCGCGAAGGCCTACGAGCTTCCCGACGCCGGCCGTGACGCCCGCGGGCAGCACGTGGCGAACCTCCTCGCCTTCCAGCCGGACGAGGCGATCGCCGAGATCCTCGCGATCCGTGACTACGAGGCGGCGCCGTATCTGGTGCTCGCCACGAAGGCCGGACTTGTGAAGAAGACGCCGTTGAAGGATTACGATTCGCCCCGCTCCGGCGGCGTGATCGCGATCAACCTGCGTGAGCGGGAGGACGGTTCCGACGACGAACTGATCGGAGCCGAACTGGTCTCGGCCGACGACGATCTGCTTCTGATCAGCAAAAAGGCACAGTCGATCAGGTTCACGGCCACGGACGAATCACTGCGCCCCATGGGCCGTGCCACCTCGGGTGTCAAGGGCATGAGCTTCCGTGAGGGAGACGAGCTGCTCTCGATGAATGTTGTTCGACCCGGTACGTTCGTGTTCACTGCCACCGACGGTGGGTACGCGAAGCGGACTCCCGTCGACGAGTACCGCGTTCAGGGTCGCGGCGGCCTCGGAATCAAGGCCGCCAAGATCGTGGAGGACCGCGGATCGCTCGTCGGAGCGCTGGTGGTCGAGGAGACCGATGAGATCCTCGCCATCACGCTGGGCGGCGGTGTGATTCGTACGCGAGTCAACGAGGTCAGGGAGACGGGCCGTGACACCATGGGCGTCCAACTGATCAACCTGGGCAAGCGCGATGCCGTGGTCGGCATCGCACGTAACGCCGAGGCGGGACGCGAGGCGGAGGAGGTCGACGGCGACGTGGCCGTCGACGAGACCGCCGAGGGTGCCGCCGCGACCATCGGCACGGACGAGGGTGAGTCGCCCTCGGCCGAGTAGCACGAGGAGAGAGTCATCGTGAGCGGAGCCACGGGCGCCGGATCGTCCGGTACCTCGACCGGTTCTACGGCCGGTAAGGACACGGACGGCGGCGGCCGTGGCTCCGCCGCGCGTGCGACGGACACGCACACGACCCAGCTGAAAGCGATCAAGTCGCCCGCGAAGGACTCGCCCTCGCCCGACACACCTGGATCCCAGGGGGGAACCGTGACGGACTCCCGAGGCCCGCAGGCGCAGCAGTACGCGGCCGGCGCGGGCTCGGCTGCCCCGGGCGCCCAGCAGCCGGCGCCCACAGGGGCTCAGCAGGCGGCCTCCGCGCCGTCGGCGTCGCCGCTGCCGGGGGAACGGCAGCCGCAGCAGCCCGCAGGGCCCTACCACCCGCCGCAGGCCTACCAGACGGCCGCTCCGGCGGGCGCGACGCGCAAGCCGCGCACGGGGGCGCGTACGACGCCCCGCACGCGCAAGGCACGTCTGCGCGTGGCCAAGGCCGACCCCTGGTCGGTCATGAAGGTCAGCTTCCTGCTCTCCATCGCGCTGGGCATCTGCACGATCGTCGCGTCCGCGGTGCTGTGGATGGTCATGGACGCGATGGGCGTCTTCTCGACGGTCGGCGGCACGATCTCCGAGGCGACCGGCTCGAACGAGTCGAACGGCTTTGACCTGCAGTCCTTCCTGTCGCTCCCGCACGTCCTGATGTTCACGTCGATCATCGCGGTCATCGACGTCGTCCTCGCGACGGCACTGGCCACGCTCGGCGCGTTCATCTACAACCTCTCCGCCGGCTTCGTGGGCGGCGTCGAGCTGACGCTGGCCGAGGACGAGTGAACCCGCTGCTGAACCGCGGCTGACGGTCCCCCGACAACCGATTTTGGGACTGCCCCGGTCGTGCGCTAATCTTCAGGAGTCAGCGCGCGGGACACACACCGCAGAGCGCGGCGGGGCTATAGCTCAGTTGGTTAGAGCGCATCCCTGATAAGGATGAGGCCACAGGTTCAAATCCTGTTAGCCCCACCAGCGAGAAGACCTCCAGTCCATACCGGCTGGGGGTCTTTTGCATGCCCGGTTGTCAGTGCCGGATGAGAGCCTGGCGGCATGATCGTCGAACGGGCATACGCGCATGTCGCCGAGGGCGAGCCGGGGGAAGGCAGCCCGTGGCCGTGGTCCGTGCCGTGCGTGCGGCAGTTGCTGGAGGACGGCCTGAAGTTCACCGCGCCGGTCACGTTCCTGGTGGGGGAGAACGGCTCTGGCAAGTCGACGCTCGTCGAGGCGCTGGCGGAGGGGTTCGGGCTGGACTCCTGGGGCGGATCCGCGGGCTACCGGTACGCCGGCCCGCGCGAGCCTTCGGTGCTGGGCGGGCGGATACGCTTCGAGGCGACGGCGGCCGGGCGCCGTATGCTGCGCGGTCCTCGAACGCGCCGCAGAGGGTTCTTCCTGCGGGCGGAGACCGCGCTGGACGCGCTGGGCCGGGAGCAGCAGACCGGAAGGCTGTCCGGGGCCGTGGACGAGATGAGCCACGGGGAAGGCTTTCTGATGGCCTTCCGTGAGCGGTTTCAGGAGCCTGGGCTGTACGTCCTGGACGAGCCCGAGGCCGCGCTGTCCTTCGCTTCCTGCCTTCAACTCGTCGGGCTGCTGGACGAACTGGGCCGTTCCGGCGCGCAGATCATCTGCGCCACGCACTCACCTGTGCTGACGGCGCTGCCCGGCGCCGAGATCATCGAGGTGGGCGACCACGGAATGCGGCCCGTGGACTGGGGGGATCTGGAACTCGTCGACCACTGGCGGCGTTACCTCAACGATCCGGGGGCCTATCTCCGGCACATCCTGGACGCGGGATGAGGTTCGCCGCGGTACTGCCGTACTGCCTGACAGGTCCTGCGTGAGCTGGTGCTTCGTACGCAAGCTCGCTGGGGTGCGGTCTGGAATAAGGGGTGGTGCCGTGCTGGGAAAAGGGGTGACGGCTCGGGGGCGAGCCCTCGGTCAGCGCTGGTGCGGGACGAGGGGCCGGGCCGGAGCGGCGACTGAGTCGCATCCGCCGGTGGGCGAGGTGGCCGTGGCCGCTTCCGTCTCCGTGAGCGGGCGGTGACGGCAACCTGGGGTTCTGCCGTGGGCCTCGGCGCGGATGCGCTGCTTCATCGTGGGAGGCAGTGACCTGGCGTAGGACCAGGCCCACTGGGGCATCGCCGGCACCGTCAGCTGCGCGCCGCGGTCGCTGTCGTCGCTGTCGCTCTTGCGCGCCGTCTCCGTGTGCGGTACGGCCGCGGCGGCGGGGGTCGTGACGAATCCGAGCGCCGTGAACAGCGCGAGGAAGGCGGTGACGATGGTGGTCCACAGGTTCATGACCTTGTTCCGGGCCATGGCCCCTCACTTTCGGGTTGGGCGATTTGCGTACTTTCCTCATGATGTGTATGAGGGCCGCGAAATCATGGACCGACGCCCGTGACGCGTCGATCTTCAGATGAACACCACTCGGATGGGCGTAAGAGGCCTCGAAAGTCCCCGAAAATGCGGGAAGCGGGCGGACCGGGAGCAAAGTCACCGTCCGTCCAGGTGTGATCACCGTCCGATCGGAGCGGTGTCGTCCGCTTCTACTGCGCTGCTCCGGACGGCAGTTGAGCTCGCGACGCAGGTCACCGATCGATATCGGTCGGTGTGTATAGTCGGGCGCCAGAGGTCCCCTACGTCAAGGAAAGACGAGGTCGCGCGGTGAAGAAGCTTCTCCTGGTCGCACTGGCCGCCATCGGCGGGCTCCTCGTGTACCGCCAGATCCAGGCGGATCGCGCCGAGCAGGATCTGTGGACGGAGGCGACTGACTCCGTGCCCACGGGTTCGTGAGTCCCCACAACGGATTCTGAAGCAGACCCCGGCCGCCTCGCGGTCGGGGTTTTGTGCGCTCGGGGCGCGCTGTGGAGCGTCGCGGAGTGGCGTTGAGTGCCGCGGAGTGGCGTGGAGTGGTGTGGACTGCCGTGGCTTCGAGTTGCGGGAGCAGACCGGTTGTCTTAGAGCCGGTCTTACAGCCGGGCGTATCGGACGGCCGTACGGATTGCGTGGGTGACGCATGGCCGGGCTGGGCAGGATGGGCGACGTCCATGGTCCGGTGACGACGAGGGGTGGCGCGTGATGGGGCGGCGGCGTACGGCACGGTGGCGCCGGGAGAGTGAGCGGCGTGGTCATCCGTTGCGCTCGGCACGCGCGCGTGCGGCCCTCGTAGGGGCGCTGCTGCTGTGCATGACGGCCGCCCTGCCGGGGGGCCAGGCCACAGCCACAGCCACAGCCGCGGCCGCGGCCGCGGCCGAAACGCCCAGCCCTTACGCCTTCACGCCTGACGCCCGTTCCGTCACCGGCGCGCCAGGCCCCACGGACGCCACGCCGCTCGCGCCGGGCGCGACGTACAAGAGCTCCCTGCCGAGCAGCGGAGAGATCTACTACAGCCTCCGTCTCGACGCCACCTCCGACACATATGTCTCCGTGACCGCCGTCCCCGCCCCCGGCAGCACCGTCTCCGCGAGCGACGGCATCAAGGTGTCCATGAAGGACGCCGAGGGCGGCACCTGCTCCCTCGAAACCAAGAGATTCGGCGTCGTCCACAGCGCCCGCCCGATCGCGGCGTGGGCCAGACGTGAGTCCTCCGGCAACCGGAACCGCTGCAAGAGCGCGGGTACCTACTACCTGACTATCGAGCGCGTCGGTACGACGGCTGCCGCGGCGGACGCCTGGGACCTGGAGCTCTTCGCCACCTCCGAGCCGCCCCTGAAGAAGGCCGAAGCGACCAGCGCCCCCGAGACCTGGAACTCCGCCTCACCCACCCCTCCCACCGGCGACGACGTACCCCGCGAAGGCGGCTCGGGCTTCGCGTCCGCGGCATTCGTCGGCCAGGGCGTCTGGAGCTCGGGTCTCAGGCCCGGCCAGACGCTCTTCTACAAGGTGCCCCTCGACTGGGGCCGGCAGTTGTACGCCACCGCCGAACTGGACAGCTCGAACGGCGGCGACGGCTACCTCGGCAACGCCCTGAGCCTGGCCCTCTACAACCCGGCGCGCGGACTCGTCGACTACGCGAGCGCCAACTACGACCTGAGGCGGCAGGACACCGCCGAACTCGACCCACTGCCGCCGGTCGCGTACGAGAACCGGTACGCCATCCCGGAGCGGTACAAGGGCATGCGGTTCGCCGGGTCGTACTACCTCGTGGTGCACCTCGCCGCCGAGATGGCCGAGAAGTACGGCAACGGGCCGTTCGGGATGACGCTGCGTGTGCGGGTGGGGGGCGAGACGGAGGCCGGTCCCGGCTATGCGGGGGAGTCCGAGCCGCGGGGGGTCTTCGAGGTGTCGCCGGGCGATCGGGCTGCGGCTGCGGCTGCGGCTGCGGCCGGTGACGGGGCCGGTGGCGGGGCCGGGGGTGGTGGTGACGCTGCGATGACCGTGCTCGCGGTGAGCGGGATCGGGGCGGGGACTGTGGTGCTCTTGGTGCTGGGGGTGTGGGCCGTGGTGGCACGGCGGAGGGCTGAGGGCCAGGTAGCGGGCAGGTAGCGGGCGGGTAGCGGGCGGTCTCGTGGCCCTCGGGGCCCTCGGGGCGCGGCTCGGTTGATCTCGGAGATCCCGGTCCCGAGCAGAGAGAGGCCCCGGTGCGGGGGTTTCGCAGCCGGGAGGCTTGTGGGCGTCGAGCCCAGCAGGGGCCGGTCGGTTCGCCGGCTCACGGTCCTTCCGCGTCTCGGCGAGGTCAGATGTGGGCCAGCGCCCAGAACCCCACGGCGTAGCAGGCAAGCGCGAGCAGCAGAAGCGGGACTGCCACCTTGGCGGGTGGGCCGGGGCGGTGGGTGAGGCCGTGGGCCGCGCGGCGGGCGGCGCGGTGGCCACCTCGGCGGTGCGACTGGGGAATTGAGGGTGCCGAAGGTGGAACCTGCGGGCTCTGAGCGGTGTACGAAGCAGTAGAGGCATCGACGCGCTGGTGTGCTGCAGGCGTCGGCGGCTCAGCCGGGTAGTGCGGTGCGTACGAATGAGGGGAGGACAGGACGTGGGTGGTGTCGTAGGGGGAGCTGTGAGCGCGAGCGGCGTGGTGCTGGGCGTCCTGGTGCCCCTGGGGCTGCGCCTGGTCCTGAGGCTGTACCTGGGCCTGTGCCTGGGCTGCCTGCTTCGGGCCGGGTGTCTGGGGCTGGGGCCCGTACGGCCCCGGGATCGGATGCGGGCTCCTGGATCCGCGTACCGGCTGTGGCGGGGGCGTTCGACTCTGCTGCGAGGAGCCGGTGGCCTGAGGCGGTGGCAGATGGAAGCTGCCGGTGTCCGACATGGAGAGCGGCCCGCTGCTGTCGCCGGGCTGCGACGGGCTGGATGGCTCCTGCGGGGTCGGCAACGGGGGCCCGGGCTGGGGGACGTGTGGGGCACGCGAGGACTGGGACGCCGTGACGTCAGAAGCCGGGACAGATCCGGCCACGCCTCGGCGCGGGTCGCCCGGTGCGGTGCCCGAGCCGGGGCCGCGAGCCACCGACCCTGTATCTGTCGGTCCAGAATCGGTTCCGCTCGGTACGGGGCCTGCGCCCCCCGGTACGGAGCCGGCACCTGGCGGTTCCGACCCGGCGCCCATGGGCCCGGACCCGGCGCCCGTCGGCCCGGACCCGGCGCCCGGCGATACCGAGCCGGGGGTGCCCCTCCCCACGGTGCCCATGTCGAAGTGCCGCGAGCCGCCCGTACCCCCTTCGACACCCGGCGCCGTTTTGAGCGGCCCGTCCGGTGCGAACCCCGGTGGCAGCGGACCGATTTGGTCGAAGATCTCGATCAGCTCGTCGTCGGGCCCGGGCTCCGGCAGGAGCTCGACGGCCGAGGCGAGGGCCTTGCGCGCCCCGGTGGCCGTGCGGAACCGCGCCTGCGGATCCGGCTGCAGCAGCGAGGCCACGACCTGCCACAGCGGTTCGGGAATTCCCTTGGGCGCACCGGGAGTTCCGTGGTCGGCGAAGTACTGGATGAGCGCCTTGGCGTCCGGCTTGGCGCCCTCCAGCAGATACAGCGCCACCAGCCCTACGGCGAACAGGTCGGCGGGGAAGTCCGGTTCCGCGCCCATGAGTTGCTCGGGAGCGAGGTAACCGGGCGTTCCCACCACGAGGTTGGTCTCGGTCAGGCGGGGCTCGCCCAGCCGCATGGCGATGCCGAAGTCGGACAGGCGCAGTCGCGGGCGCGCCGTACCGGTGGCCTCGAGGAGCAGGTTGGCGGGCTTGATGTCGCGGTGGACGACGCCCTCCGCGTGCACCGCGGCCAGCCCCGAGAGGAGCTGGTCGAGGAGTGTGCAGACGAAGGAGGGCGGCAAGGGGCCGTAGTCCCCGACGAGATGGACCAGCGATCCGCCGGCCACCAGGTCCATGGTGAACAGGACCTTGTCGTCGTCGGCGGCCCAGCTGGCAGGCGCGAGCACATGGGGGTGATCGATCCGCAGGGCCTGTTCGCGGACGAACCGCAGCAGCGAGTGCGCGTCACTCTGCTGCAGCACCTTGGCGGCCACGTAGCGGCGGCGGCGGTGGTCCCAGGCGCGCCAGACCGCGCCGACGCCGCCGCGCCCGATCGGGTCGACCAGTTCGTACCGGCCGGCGAAGACCTCACCCATGGCTGTGCGTCGCTCCTCCCCCTTCGGTTACCCCCTTGCTTCCCCCGCGACGAGCGATACGACTCCCCTCGCGGACGTCCTCCCCCTGGCGGACCGCGGCTGAATCGCACGATCCCCCTGGTCCCTCAGAACGCAGACCGTGGGCCCGGCTGCCGAACCCCCTTCGGCGACCGGGCCACGGGGTCAGTTCTGGTGGGACTGGTAGTGCGCGACCGCGTCCGAGGTCCGGCCGGCGCCGTACACCCGGAGGAACTCTGCCAGTTCTGGGTGGGTGGGGGCGAGGGTGTCCGCCGCTTCGATGATGTCTCCCGCGGCCGCCACCGAGCGCAGCAGCGACTGGATCTCACGAACCACCCGCTTGACCGTCGGCGCCCCCGAACTGCTCGTCGTGTGCGTGGTGTTGCTGAGCACCGAGCCCCCCTGCGACTTCTTGATCTCCTCCATGCGCTCGGTGGCCTCGGCCGCGCTCACGCTGCCGTCCGCGACCTGCCCCGCCAGGTCCTGCAGTAGCTGCACCCGCTGCACCACGGCAGGATTGCCGATCTTCGCCCGCTGGCCGCTCATCAGCTGCGACAGCATCGGTGCGGACAGTCCCAGAACCCCCGCGAGACGAGCCTGGTTGAGACCAAGATCGTCTATGAGCTTACGGAAGAGGCCCCCCAGCGGCTCCCCGTACCAGTTCCGCTGCAGTTCCCGCGCTCTTGCGGTGGCTTCCTGCTGTGCGGCGTCCATTGCGTCTCCCCATCGCTTCCCCAAAAACCGTGGTTCGCTGTAGCGAACCACGCCGAGCATCTTACGGAGAGTGGTCGTTCATCGGGACCCCCAATCTTTTTGCGAGATACGGGGTGCGACCCGGTACTCTGGTCTGCGGCGCCCGCCGGAATGCGGTTCCTCCGGCTGGACGCTCCTCTTTCGGGGCCTTAGCTCAGTTGGTAGAGCGCTGTCTTTGCATGGCAGATGTCAGGGGTTCGACTCCCCTAGGCTCCACACCTCGGACCGGTCAGAGGCCCTCACGGCCTCTGGCCGGTTTCCGTTTGTCGCGCGCCACGGTGGACCTTGTCAGCGGGTGACGTCCGTCACTCAGGGGAGGTCGGCACTCGTTGCGGATGTTTGCGCAAACGGGCAGGGCAGCGGCTGTGCAGGGTGAGGATCGCCTCGCCGACGGGCGCGACGGGGGCATGTTGCAGCGCCCATACCTTGCGTGAGCTGGCATGAGCAAGTTCCGGTAATCACATGGATGCGCACCGTTAAGAAATTCCGCGCGGGCTCACATGCGTGGGTCGTTGCAAATGTCATCGCGGGCGAAGGGCGTAAAGCCGCGCCGCGCGTCGTCCGGCCGCCCATGTTCCACGTGAAACATGACCGTGGGGCGGAAGACCCTCAAGTCTCCCGCCCCACGGCCCACTTCACCATGTTGGCCGTCACCGGCCCTCAGATCACCGGCCCTCGTCGCGCCGGGCCGCCTCCTCGTCCGCCTCCTTCGCCTGGACCTCGGGATCAAGGTCCGACTGGCCACTGCCGTCCACCGACGTGAGACGGCCCGACTCGGGCACCTCCGTCGCGGCAGGCGGCTCGACCAGCCAGTCCGGGTTGGCCTGCTTGTCCCACCACTTCCAGGCGGCGAACGCGGCGCCCGCGAGGGCACCGAGCATCGCCAGCGCCTTCGCGGCACGGCCTGCCCTGGCACGCCTCTGGTGCTTGCGGGCCAGCTTCTGAATATCCCTCGGCGAGACTTGACCGCGCAGCGCGGCCAACGCGGCAGCCCCGCGCGCAGCGGCCTCGTCCCTGACGGGCCCGGCCACGGCAACCGCCTGCTCGATCCTCGGCCGGGAGTAGTCGGCAGCCTGGCGGGCAGCCTTCCGTGTACGAGCGGCTGCCTCATGAGCGGCATGGTCGACCTTCGGCGGCACATGTGCACGGGCCTGCTCCAAGCGCGGCGCGACATGCGTGCCGTACTGCAGAAGCGCCTGCGCGCGGGCCTGCTCGGTGGCCTGCGACACCTTGGGCGCGAGCCGTACGCGTGCCTCGTGCGCGTAGTGCGCGGCCCTGTCCTTGGCGGTGTCGGCGTAGGGCGCCACCACTTCCGCGGCGTGCAGCACGCTGTCCTTCGCCGAGCCGGTCGCGGCGCGCACGCTGTCAATGCGGGTCACGGGTTCCTCCTCCTCGGTGGCGTACGGTTTTCGACTTTCCACCCTTTTACGGATCATGCCTTCCAGAACGCTCCGCGGCATGTGAGGGCGGGCATATGGGTGCCGATGCACTTGATCAAGTGCAATAACGGATTAATGCGGGTCAACATGGGCTTGTCGTCGACAATGCCACGGTTCGCCGCTGCGCGCCCCCGCCACGGCCTTTCTCGACCGGTTTTCTGCAAGCGATCACCAGGGATGCGGGCCGGTCCACAAGAGCCGGGCGACGCAAGCCACCGTCCATGCAAGGATCGGGGGGTCACGGAAAGACAACGGAAGGCAGATCGTGGCTGAGCAGCTCTACGCCACCCTGAAGACCAACCACGGCGACATCGAGGTCCGGCTCTTCCCGAACCACGCGCCGATCACGGTCAAGAACTTCGTCGAGCTTGCCACGGGCGAGCGTGAGTGGACGAACCCCGCCACCGGCGAGAAGTCCACGGCCAAGCTCTACGACGGCACGGTCTTCCACCGCGTCATCAGCGGCTTCATGATCCAGGGCGGAGACCCGCTGGGCAACGGCACCGGTGGCCCCGGCTACCAGTTCCAGGACGAATTCCACCCGGACCTCCGCTTCGACAAGCCCTACCTGCTCGCCATGGCCAACGCCGGCCCGGGCACCAACGGCTCCCAGTTCTTCATCACCGTCTCCCCGACGACCTGGCTCAACCGCAAGCACACCATCTTCGGCGAGGTCACCGACGCCGCCAGCCAGAAGGTCGTCGACGCCATCGCGGGCACCCAGACCAACCCCCGCACCGACCGCCCGCTCAACGACGTCGTCATCGAGTCGGTCGTCGTCGAGACCCGCGAAGGCTGAGTCCGACACCTCCCAGAGGGAACCAAACGCCCCGCTCGTCCGTAAGGATGAGCGGGGCGGTGCATGAGGACGTGCACTGCACAGGACGACCTAGGGGACCTCATGGATCAGCCGGCAGGCAGCCCGCAGGACGCCCAGAACCTGCCCGTCTGCTACCGCCACCCGGACCGCGAGACCGGCATCCGCTGCACCCGCTGCGAGCGCCCGATCTGCCCCGAATGCATGGTCAGCGCGTCCGTCGGATTCCAGTGCCCCCACTGCGTCCGCAGCAGCTCCGGGACGGGACAAGCCCCCACCGCCTCCCAGCCCCGCACACTGGCCGGCGGCACCATCGCCGCCGACCCCCGCCTGTTCACCAAGATCCTCATCGGGATCAACATCGCGGTGTTCATCGCCGTACAGGCAGGGTCCGACACTCTGCTCAATGACCTGGTTCTCCGCGGCGCCTGGCCCCCGGCGCCGTTCACACCCACCGAGGGTGTCGCGGCAGGCGAGTGGTACCGCCTGGTCACCTCGATGTTCACGCACGAGGAGCCCTGGCACATCGGCTTCAACATGCTCAGCCTGTGGTGGCTCGGCGGCCCTCTCGAAGCAGCCCTCGGCCGCGCCCGCTACCTCACCGTCTACTTCGTCTCAGGACTGGCCGGCAGCGCCCTCGCCTATCTCCTCACCCCAGCGGCCACGGCCACACTCGGCGCCTCCGGCGCCGTCTTCGGCCTCTTCGGCGCCACCGCTGTCCTGATGCGACGACTCAACTACGACATGCGGCCGATCATCGCCCTGCTGGTGATCAACCTGCTCTTCACCTTCGCCCCGGGCTTCCACATCTCCTGGCAGGCCCACATCGGCGGTCTCGTCGCCGGCGTCATCACGGGGTACGCGATGGTCCACGCCCCACGCAAACACCGCTCCCTCGTGCAGTACGGAACATGCGCCCTCGTGCTGGCCGTCGTGGTGCTCATGACCCTGCTCAGGACGGCTCAGCTCACCTGACGTACCTGGTTGTCCACAGCGTGTGGCGGATCTTGTGCACACTGCGTAGGAACAACTGTGCCCCCTGTCGCTGACCGTCGTTTCCGCAGGTCAGACAGGGGGCGAACAAAGTTTCGACAGATCGCGGCTGCCTGGTAGTTCCGTCACACCGGCGTCAACGCTGGATGGGTTATCCACAGATCGTCGTTCTTTTTCAACACTGTGGAAAACGGCTGTGGATAACTCACCGGATACCCCTGGGCAGAGCTGCGTTTACCGCCGGGTGGCCGCCGCTTCGACCGCTACTTCCACTGTGTGGAGACGCCGAATCCGGCGGCAATGAAGCCGAAGCCGACCACGATGTTCCAGTTGCCCAGTGCGTCGATGGGCAGCGAACCGTCGGTGACGTAGAAGACGACGATCCAAGCGAGGCCGATGATGAACATGGCCAGCATCACCGGGGCGACCCAGGCGCGGCTGTTCAGTTTGATGGCGGTCGCCTGCTTCGACGGCGGCGGCGTGTAGTCGGCCTTCTTGCGGATACGTGACTTCGGCACGAGGGTCTCTCCTGTCGATGCGCTGCGTGGCCGCGCAGGGAACTGGGGCTGGCTCGGGGCAGCGTACAAGGGGACTCTGATTGCTCCCCCGGGCGTCCGTTAGCGTAGTGCTTCCGTGGCGCTGAAGGAGATAAGGGTACGTTGAGCAATTCTGCCGACTCCCCCGGGACGGGATCCAGCCCTGTCCGCGGCCGCTTCCGGCCGGTGCGGGTGCTGACCGCGGCCGTCTTCGCTCTGGCGGGGCTCATTTTCTTCACCAGTTTCAATACGGCCAAGGGCACCAATATCCGCACGGATGCCTCGCTGCTGAAGCTCTCCGACCTCATCCAGGAGCGCAGCCACGAGAACGGCAGGCTCAATGAGTCCAACGCCGCCCTGCGGGATGACGTGGAGGCGCTGGCCGAGCGGGACGACGGCAGCACGAAGGCCGAGGACGAGAAGCTGGCGGCGCTGGAGCGGAGGGCCGGTACGCAGCAGGTGAGGGGCGAGGCGGTCACGGTCACGCTCAACGACGCCCCGCCTGATGCCACGGCCAAGCTGCCGGGGTATCCCGAGCCGCAGCCCGACTACCTGGTCATTCATCAGCAGGACCTGCAGGCCGTGGTGAACGCGCTGTGGCAGGGCGGTGCCAAGGGCATCAAGGTCATGGACCAGCGGCTGATCTCCACCAGTGCGGTGCGCTGTGTGGGCAACACCCTGATTCTCCAGGGCCGGGTCTATTCGCCGCCGTACAAGATCACGGCGGTGGGGGATCCGGAGGAGCTGCAGAAGGCGCTCGCGGCCTCGTCGGCGATCCAGAACTACATGGTGTACGTCAATGTGTACGGCCTCGGCTGGAAAGTCACCGCGGACGGGACGGTGACTCTGCCGGGCTACTCGGGCACAGTGGATCTGCGGTACGCCAAGCCTGTGGAGTGAGCCTTCTCTGGAGCTGCCGGTGCGTGTTGTCGTCAGGACCGTCAGCGAGCTGTGTATCACCGTCGGCACCGTGATCGTGCTTTTCGTGGTCTATGTGCTGTTCTGGACGGGTGTGAAGGCCGACGGCGTCATGGACGACCAGATCGATCGGTTACAGGAGCAGTGGGCGCGGGGGGCGGTACGGCCGACGGCCGCGGCACCCGGCAATCCCGTGAGTCCGGGCGAGGGCTCGCCGACGAGTCCGCCCAAGCCCGCCCCGTACACCGCTGACGAGCCGTTCGCGATCATGTACATCCCGCGTCTTGGTTTCACGTGGAACAAGCCGGTCCTCGAGGGCACCGCCACCAAGACCCTCAAGAAGGGCCTCGGCCACTACGCGAACACCGCCCAGCTCGGTCAGAAGGGGAACTTCTCGGTGGCCGGCCACCGGCGTACGTACGGCGATCCCTTCAAGGATTTCCCCAGGCTGCGGCCCGGTGACGCGGTGGTGCTGACGGATGGAACGACCTGGTTCACGTATCGGATCGACAAAGGCCCTTACAAAACCCTGCCCACTGACATTGAGGTGATCGACGCTGTGCCCCGTAAGTCGGGGTACACGCGTGAGGGCCGCTATCTGACCCTGACCACGTGTGATCCGGAGTGGGGACACAGCCACCGGCTGATCGTGTGGGCCCATCTGGACTCCACACAGCCTGTGGAGGCTGGGAAACCGGAGGCGTTGCGCCGTTAGTCTGTTGGCTGTACGGCGTGTGTCTGGTGCCGTGGTGCGACGGAAGGGACGGCATGTACGGCTGGATCTGGCGGCATCTGCCGGGGAATGCGTGGGTGAAGGCGTTCATCTCACTCGTGCTGGTCGTGGCAGTGGTCTACGTCCTTTTCCAGTACGTCTTCCCGTGGGCCGAGCCGCTGCTTCCCTTCGGCGATGTGACGGTGGAGGGCGAGTGAGCGCGCGCATTCTGGTTGTGGACAACTACGACAGCTTCGTCTTCAACCTGGTCCAGTACCTGTACCAGTTGGGCGCCGAGTGCGAGGTGCTGCGCAACGACGAGGTGTCGACGGCGCATGCCCAGGACGGCTTCGACGGGGTGCTGCTGTCGCCGGGCCCGGGTACGCCGGAGGAGGCGGGGGTGTGCATCGAGATGGTGCGGCACTGTGCCTCGACCGGGGTGCCCGTCTTCGGTGTCTGTCTGGGCATGCAGTCGATGCAGGTGGCGTACGGCGGCGTGGTGGACCGTGCGCCGGAGCTGCTGCACGGCAAGACGTCGCTGGTGGAGCACGAGGGCAGGGGCGTCTTCGCCGGCCTGCCGACGCCCTTCACGGCGACGCGCTACCACTCCCTCGCCGCCGAGCCGCAGACGGTGCCGGCCGAGCTGGAGGTCACGGCTCGTACGCACGACGGGATCATCATGGGTCTGCGGCACCGTGAACTCCCGGTCGAAGGTGTGCAGTTCCACCCTGAGTCGGTGCTGACCGAGCACGGTCATCTGATGCTGGCCAACTGGCTGGTGGAGTGCGGCGACCAGGGTGCGGTGGCGAGGTCGGCGGGGCTCGCCCCGGTGGTGGGCAGGGCCACGGCGTGACCGCGCTGCGCCCCGAGCGCGAGTCCGGCGCCGCGTACGGGGAGTCCTTCACGGATTCCTACAGCGACACCGGCGAGCAGGGCACCTCGTACGGGCAGCAGCCGTACGGGGAGTCCGGTGCGCTCGGGGAGTGGTACGGCGGGGAGGGGTACGTCGCTCAGGGGCCGGGTGCCGAGGGGTACGGCGCCGAGGGGCATCCCGGTGACGGCTATGGCGGCGACGGTTACGGCACTGACGGGCACGGTGCCGAGGGCTACGAGGCTGTCGGTCACGGTCGTGAGAGGGCTGCCGCGTCTCAAGAGCCGTACGCAGAGCCGTACATACCGCCTCCCGACGACGAGACCGTAGCGCTGCGGATCCCGGGTCCGCCCGCGGGCGAGGCCATATCGGCTTCTGCCGCCTCTTCCGCCACGTCGGCCACCGGAACCCCTACCGGCGGCCGTGCGGCCCGCAGAAAGGCCGCCAAGCGGCGTCACGGGCGCCATGGGGGCTCCCGGACGGCGTCGGAGGCCGCCGAGGCCGCCGAGAGTGGCTCGGAGGGTTCGCAGGCGCCCCTGTCGCGCGTGGAGGCCCGTCGGCAGGCCCGGGCGCGCAAGCCCAGCGCGGGTGTCCTGGCCAGCCGGGCGATCGGTGAGGTGTTCATCACCACCGGCGTGCTGATGCTGCTGTTCGTCAGCTACCAGCTGTGGTGGACGAACGTCCGGGCGCATGCGCAGGCGGACAAGGAGGCGAGCAGCCTTCAGAACGACTGGGCGAGCGGCAAGCGGAACCCGGGGACCTTCGAGCCGGGTCAGGGCTTCGCCATCCTCCACATCCCGAAGCTCGACGTCGTCGTGCCGATCGCAGAGGGCGTCAGCAACAAGAAGGTGCTCGACCGGGGCATGGTCGGCCACTACGGCGAGGGCAAGCTGAAGACGGCGATGCCGGACGCCAAGACCGGCAACTTCGGGCTGGCGGGGCATCGCAACACGCACGGCGAGCCGTTCCGGTACATCAACCGGCTCACTCCGGGCGACGCGGTCGTCGTCGAGACGCAGGACAAGTACTTCGTGTACAAGATGGCGTCGGTCCTGCCGGTGACGTCGCCGAGCAATGTGAGCGTGCTGGACCCGGTCCCGCGGGACTCGGGTTTCACCAAGCCGGGCCGCTACATCACGCTCACCACCTGCACACCGGAGTTCACCAGCAAGTACCGGTTGATCGTCTGGGGCAAGATGGTCGAGGAACGGCCGCGCAGCAAGGGCAAGCCGGATGCGCTCGTCAGTTAAGGGCAGATGAAAAGTGGCAGCGACCACCGAGGGCACGGAAGAACACACGGCCGCCCCTGCGTCACGGCGCCGTCCGGCACGCCGCCGGATGGGCCGGATCGCGATGGCGGTCAGCGTCTTCGGTGAGCTCCTCATCACGGCGGGCCTGGTGCTCGGCCTGTTCGTCGTCTACTCGCTGTGGTGGACGAACGTCATCGCCGACCGGGCGGCGGACAAACAGGCCGACAAGGTCCGCGACATCTGGGCCCACCAAGAGGGCTCCGACCGTCCCGTCCAGTTCGACTCCAAGAACGGCATCGGCTTCCTCCACGTGCCCGCCATGGGCGGCGACGACATTCTGGTCGAGAAGGGCACGTCGTCGAAGATCCTCAACGACGGCGTCGCCGGCTACTACACCGACCCGGTCAAGGCGACGCTGCCCACGTCCGGCAAGAAGGGCAACTTCTCGCTCGCGGCCCATCGCGACGGTCATGGCGCCAAGTTCCACAACATCCACAAGATCAAGAAGGGCGACCCGATCGTCTTCGAGACGAAGGACAAGTGGTACGTCTACAAGGTCTACGCCGTCCTTCCCGAGACCTCGAAGTACAACGTCAAGGTCCTCTCCGCGGTCCCGAAGGAGTCGGGGAAGGAGAAGGCGGGCCACTACATCACGCTGACGACGTGCACGCCGGTGTATACGAGTCGGTACCGGTATGTGGTGTGGGGGGAGCTGGAGCGGGTGGAGAAGGTGGACGCGGAGCGGACGTTGCCGGAGGAACTGCGCGGCTGACAGAGGCTCCGGTTCGTCGCGGTTCACGGTGATGACCCCGCTCAGATCCGCGATCACCTGAGCTTCGTGGCTGAAGTTGCAGGTGGCGACGAACAGCGCGACATCCACCTGGCCGAGGGCTCGCGAGGCATCGGCGAACTTCTGCATGTCGGCGCTGGAGAACAGCTCAGTTCTGAACCTGACAGAACCCGGTAGCCGGCGGCTTCCAACTCCTCACGGTGACATGACTGAGCCCCGGCGCCCTGCTCAGGGCACCGGGGCTCACTCGCGTGGGTCGGGGTCAGTCCTCCGTGCGGGCCGACGTTCCGGTGACGCCGCCGAAGATCTGGCCGCCGTTGTCGCCGCCGCCGTTGTTGTTGCCGCCCTGGTCGAAGGCGACCAGGTTGACCGCTGTGCCCTTGGCAACCGGGGTGTTCGGTTGCGGGTCCTGCTGGAAGACGATGGCCTGGTCGTTCGAGGAGCCGGTGATGCTGCCCACCGTCAGGCCCACGTCCTGCAGGGCCTTCCTGGCGTCCTTGACCGACAGCTGGGTCACGGTCGGTACTGGCACCTGCTCCTGCTCGGCGGCCTTGCCGATCCGGATCTGCACCTGCGAGTTCTTGGGGACCTGGGAGTTGATCGCCGGGTTGGTGTCGATGACCTTGCCGACCTGGTTCGGGTCCTGGGTCTCCACATCGATGCAGGTGCCGACCAGTTCGTTGGCCGACATCTGGGCCTTCGCCTCGTCACAGGACTTCCCAGTGACGTCCGGAACCGTGGACTGCGCCTTCGCCTTGGCGACGGTGAGGGTGATCGTCGTGCCCTTTTCCTGTTCCGTATCGCCCTCTGGGTCCTGGCTGATGACGATGCCGGCCTTCCGGTCGGACTCCTCGGTCTCCTTCTCGACCACGAAGCCCTTGCCCTCGAGGTCGGCCTTGGCCTTCTCGAAAGTCAGGCCCTCGACGTTCGGCACGGTGACCTTCGGGGCACCGGTCGACACCACCAGATTGACGGTGGAGTTCTTCGGGACCTTTGTGTTGAAGTCGGGGTCCTGGTCGCAGACCTGGCCCTTGGGCTGCTTCTCGCAAGCCTTCGGCGTGATCTCGCCGACCTTGAGGTCGACGTTCTCCAGCGACTGCTTGGCGCTGGCCTCGGTCTGGCCCACCAGGTTGGGTACGGGGACTGTTTCGTTGCCCGCGTTCTTGCCGTCGAACACCCACCGGCCGATCAGCACCGCACCCACAAGCACCAGCACCGCCGCCACGACCAGCAGGATCGTCGACGTGTTGGACTTCTTCTGGCGCCGCCGGTCCGGGCGGTCGTCGTAGCCGAAGCCGCCGTCGTCGGGGTTCATGGGCGGCAGCATCGACGTGGCGCCGGCGTCCGCCTGGCGCAGGGCCGTGGTCGGCTGGTCGTCGGGGTAGCCGCCGTAGCCGACGGAGCCCATGGCGGCCGTGGCGGCGACGGGCTGGCCGTCGAGGCAGGCCTCGATGTCGGCACGCATCTCGTCGGCCGACTGGTAGCGGTAGTTCGGGTCCTTGACCAGCGCCTTCAGGACGATCGCGTCCATCTCGGGCGTGATCTCGGGGTCGAAGACCGACGGGGGCTGTGCTTCCTCCCGTACGTGCTGGTACGCGACCGCGACCGGGGAATCGCCGACGAAGGGCGGGCGGACCGTCAGGAGCTCGTAGAGGAGGCAGCCGGTCGAGTAGAGGTCCGACCTCGCGTCGACCTGCTCGCCCTTCGCCTGCTCCGGTGAGAGGTACTGGGCGGTGCCGATGACCGCGGCCGTCTGCGTCATGGTCATGCCGGAGTCGCCCATGGCGCGGGCGATGCCGAAGTCCATCACCTTGACCTGGCCGTTGCGGGTCAGCATGACGTTCGCCGGCTTGATGTCGCGGTGGACGATGCCGTTGCGGTGGGCGTACTCCAGGCCCTGGAGGATGCCGATGGTCATCTCCATGGCGCGCTCCGGCAGCAGCTTGCGGCCGGAGTGGAGCAGCTCGCGGAGCGTCGAGCCGTCTACGTACTCCATGACGATGTACGGGATCGACACGTTGTCGATGTAGTCCTCGCCCGTGTCGTAGACCGCGACGATCGCGGGATGGTTGAGCGAGGCGGCCGACTGGGCCTCCCGGCGGAACCGGGCCTGGAAGGACGGATCGCGCGCGAGGTCCGCGCGCAGCGTCTTCACTGCCACGGTGCGGCCGAGGCGGGTGTCATGCGCGAGGTAGACCTCCGCCATGCCACCACGACCGAGCACCTGGCCCAGTTCGTACCGGCCGCCGAGGCGACGCGGCTCTTCCATAGCTACCTACCAGCCCTCTCCGTCGGTCCCGACTTCACCCTTGTGGGTGTGTCGGTGTGCCGTCCGGGCATACCGTACCCGGCTCATCTTGTGTGACCTGGCCAAGCCCAGAACCCGATACAGGACCGGTATCGCAACGTGCACCGTTGTGAAGGGGACGTGAGCGGGGTCACTTCTTGTTGCCGATGACCGCCTCCATGACGCTCTTGGCGATGGGGGCCGCGAGGCCGCCACCTGAGATGTCGTCGCGGACCGCATTGTCGTCCTCGATCACCACGGCCACGGCGACGGGCGAACTGCCGTCGGCGAGCTTGGCGTAGGAGATGAACCACGCGTAGGGGTTCTCGCTGTTGTCGACACCGTGCTGGGCGGTGCCGGTCTTGCCGCCCACCTTGACGCCGTTGATCTGTGCGTTCTTGCCGGTGCCGTCCTGGACGACCGTCTCCATCATCGACTGCAGGATCTGCGCGTTGTCCGGCGAGAGCGGCTTGCTCAGCTCCTCGGGAGTGGTCTTCTCGATGGGGTCGACGTTGTTCGTCTGGATCTCGTCGACCATGTACGGCTTCATCAGCGTGCCGTCGTTGGCGACTGCCGAGGCGACCATGGCCATCTGCAGCGGGGTGGCAGCGGTGTTGAACTGGCCGATGGAGGACAACGCGGTCTGCGAGGGGTTCATGTCGTCGGGGAAGACCGACGCGCTCGTGCGGATCGGGGTGAACTGTTCCTCGGTGAAGCCGAACTTCTTGGCTTCCTCCAGCATCTTGTCGTTGCCGAGGTCGGAGCCGACCTTGCCGAAGACGGTGTTGCAGGAGTACCGCAGAGCGACCCGGAGCGTGGCGTTCTTACAGGGGATGTTGCCCTCGTTCTTCAGCTCGGTCGTGGTTCCCGGCATGGTCCACGGCAGCGGCGTCCTGGTGTTCTGGTCCGCGTCCGTGTACAGGCCGTTCTCCAGCGCCGCGGCCGCGGTGACGACCTTGAAGGTGGAGCCCGGCGGGTAGACCTCGCGCAGCGCCCGGTTGAGCATCGGGTCGTCGGGGTTGTTCTTCTTCTGGAGCTTCGCCCAGGCCTCTTCGTCGGACTTGCTGCCGCCGGCGATCGTGGAGGGGTCGTACGACGGGAAGGACGCGAGCGCGAGGATCTTGCCGGTGGACGGCTCGATGGCGGCGACGGCACCCTTGCCGCCCTGCCTCTTCAGGCCGTTGTAGGCGGCCTTCTGCGCGGCGGCGTTGAGGGTGGTGACGACGTTGCCGCCCTCCTTGTCCTTGCCGGTGATCATGTCGAGGGTGTTGCGGAAGAAGAGCCGGTCGTCGGTGCCGCTGAGGATGCCGTCCTCGATGGACTCCAGCTGGTTGGCGCCGTAGGCCTGCGAGACGAAGCCGGTGACGGGCGCCCACATCGCGCCGTTCTTGTACGTGCGCTTGAACTTGAAGTCGCCCGTCGTCGTTTCCTTGTGCCCGGTGATCGGGTTGCCGCCGATGATGATGTCGCCGCGGGGCGTTGCGTAGCGGGCGATGAGGACGCGGCGGTTGTCGGGGTCGTCCTTCAGGGTGTCGGCCTTGACGTACTGGAGCCAGTTGTCGCGGATGAGCAGGGTGAGGATCAACAGGCCGCAGAAGATGGCGATCCGGCGCAGGGGCTTGTTCATGACGGGCGGACCACCTGGGTCATCTCGGCGTCGGGGTTGGGGGCCGGGGCGGGGGCCGGGCGGCGCGCGGTGTCGCTGATGCGGATCAGGATGCCGATCAGGGCCCAGTTGGCGATGACGGAGGAACCTCCGGACGCCAGGAACGGCATCGTCATACCGGTCAGCGGGATCAGGCCCATGACGCCGCCGGCGACGACGAAGACCTGGAGCGCAAAAGCGCCGGAGAGGCCGACGGCCAGCAGCTTGCCGAACGGGTCGCGGGCGGCGAGGGCGGTGCGCACGCCGCGCTCCACGATCAGGGCGTAGATCAGCAGGATCGCCATGACGCCGGCCAGGCCGAGCTCCTCGCCGAAGGTGGCGAGGATGAAGTCGGAGTTGGCGGCGAACCGGATGAGCTCGGAGTGGCCCTGGCCCCAGCCAGTGCCGAGGGTGCCGCCGGAGCCGAACGCCCACAGGGCCTGCATGGCCTGCTCGGAGTGGCCGCCGACGCCCTGCCGGCTGAGGGTGTACTCGCGCATCGGGTCGAGCCAGGCATCGACACGCTGCTGGATGTGCGACTCGAAGGAGGCCACACCGACGGCGCCGACCGCGGACATCAGCAGACCGAAGACGATCCAGCTGGTCCGCTCGGTGGCGACGTACAGCATGACGACGAACATTCCGAAGAACAGCAGCGACGTACCGAGGTCGGTCTCGAAGACCAGGATGAGGATCGAGATCGCCCAGACGACCAGGATCGGCCCGAGGTCGCGGCCGCGCGGCAGGTACAGGCCCATGAAGCGGCGGCTGGCGAGGGCGAGGGCATCGCGCTTGACCATCAGGTAGCCGGCGAAGAAGACCGCGAGGACGATCTTCGCGAACTCGCCGGGCTGGATGGAGAATCCGGCGACCGAGATCCAGATCTTGGCGCCGTAGAGGTTCTTGCCGAGGCCCGGCACCAGCGGCAGCAGCAGCAGGAACAGCGCTCCGGCCATGGAGATGTAGGTGTAGCGCTGCAGGACGCGGTGGTCCTTGAGGAAGATCAGCACAGCGACGAACAGCGCGATACCCAACGCCGTGTACATCAGCTGGCGCGGCGCGGCGCTGCCGGCCTGTCCGATCTGCTGGAGCAGCTTGGACTGGTCGAGCCGCCAGATGGCGACGAGCCCGAGCCCGTTCAGCAGCGTCGCGAGCGGCAGCAGCAGCGGGTCCGCATACGGCGCGAACTTGCGTACGACGAGATGGCCGATGCCGGCCAGCAGCCCGAGCCCCACCCCGTAGCTCAGCAGTCCGGGCGGCACCTGGTCGTTGATGGCCAAGCCCACGTTGGCGTAGGCGAACACCGGGATGACAACCGCGAACACCAGGAGCGCGAGTTCGGTGTTGCGCCGGCTCGGCGCGCCGATCGCGCCGATCGTGGATGTGTGGTGCGTCGGCGAGTTCGTAGTACTGCTCATCGTGTGACGGGGCCTCTCACGGCTTGCCTACTGCGTGCCGCAGTTCGTGACGACCTTCTGCTCTTCCTCCGAGAGTGTGGGGCCGGGGTTCGGCGTCGCAGTTGGTGTCGGGGAGGTGGAGGTGGACGGGTTCGGGTTGGCGGACTTGGACGCCGACGGGTTCGGCGTCGGTGTCGCCTTGGACGTAAGGGAGGTACGGGTGGTTCCCGTGGTGCCTCCGGCCTCGCCCTCGCCCGTCTTGGAGTTCTGCTCGCTCTCGGCAGCCTGCTGCTCGGACCGCTTCTTGCATGCGGAGGCCTGTACGGCGAGCTCGTCGATCTTCGTCTGGGCGTCCTTCAGGCCGCCTTCGGCGATGGTCTCCTCGACGAGCTTCCGCTGGTACGGCGGCAGGTACTTGAGTTCGATCTCGGGGTGGTCCTTCTCGACCTTCGACAGCGACACCCAGGCCAGGTCCTGGCTGATCCCCCGGTACAGGGCGACGTGCTGGTCGTTGGTGCCGACGTAGTACTGGGTCTGCGTCCAGCGCCAGCCGCCGTACAGGCCGCCGCCGATCACACCGAGGGCGAGCGCGATGTAGAAGGATCTCTTCAGCCACTTGCGGCCCTTGCGGGGCTTGACGAAGTCGTCGTCGGTGTAGCCGAAGCCGTCGGTCGGGATGAACCCTGTGACGTCGCCGGAGCCGGGCGGGCCGAACTCGCCGCCGCCCTGTCCGGGGACCTGGCGGCCGAGCCCGGAGGCGCGTCCGGCGGGGGTCTGCATGATGCCGTTGTCGTGCAGGTGGTTCTGGTTCTCGGCGACGGCGCCGACCACGACCGGGGTGTCGTGCAGCTGTCCGGCGAGGGTGTCGCCGGTGTCGAGGTCGAGGACGTCGGCGACGATGACGGTGATGTTGTCGGGGCCGCCGCCGCGCAGCGCGAGCTCGATGAGCTGCTGGACGGTCTCCTGGGGGCCCTGGTAGCTGGCGAGGGTGTCCTCCAGGGTCTGGTGGGACACCACTCCGGACAGGCCGTCGGAGCAGATCAGGTACCGGTCGCCGGCGCGGACCTCGCGGATGGACAGGTCGGGATCGACATGGTCACCGCTGCCCAGCGCGCGCATCAGCAGGGAGCGCTGCGGGTGGGTGGTGGCTTCCTCTTCGGTGATCCGGCCCTCGTCGACGAGGCGCTGCACCCAGGTGTGGTCCTGGGTGATCTGGGTGAGGACGCCGTCGCGGAGCAGGTAGGCGCGTGAGTCGCCGACGTGGACGAGGCCGAGGCGCTGTCCGGTCCACAGCAGGGCCGTGAGCGTGGTGCCCATGCCTTCGAGCTGCGGGTCGTCCTCGACCATGGCGCGCAGCTGGTCGTTGGCGCGCTGGACGGCCGTACCGAGGGAGGTGAGGACGTCGGAGCCGGGGATGTCGTCGTCGAGGGCGACGATGGTGGAGATCGCCTCGGAGGAGGCGACCTCGCCGGCGGCGGCGCCGCCCATGCCGTCGGCGATGGCGAGCAGGCGGGGTCCGGCGTATCCGGAGTCCTCGTTGCCCTCCCGGATCATGCCTTTGTGCGATCCGGCGGCGAAGCGCAGTGACAGACTCATGCGCACCTCGCCTGTCGGCTCCGGGTACATCCGCACGGTGCCCACCCTCCGGTCGGGAGCGCGCCGGGGCCCGTCGTGCGGTCCTCCGCTGCGTGCTCGCTCCGCTCGCGCCTAATCATGATGTAGCACTACTTCCGCAGCTCGATGACGGTCTTGCCGATGCGGATCGGCGCGCCCAGCGGAATCGGTGTGGGGGTCGTCAGCCGCGTTCGGTCGAGGTACGTGCCGTTGGTGGAGCCCAGGTCCTCGACGATCCACTGGCCGTCGCGGTCCGGGTAGATCCTGGCATGCCGGCTGGAGGCGTAGTCGTCGTCCAGCACGATCGTGCTGTCGTGCGCCCGGCCCAGGGTGATGGTCTGGCCCTGCAGCGCGACGGTGGTGCCGGTGAGGGTGCCCTCGGACACGACCAGCTTGGTGGGGGCGTTACGGCGCTGGCGGCCGCCGCCCTGCTGGCCGCGCTGCTGGGGAGGTGCCGCCTGCCGGGCGGCCTGCTGCGGTCGGGCGGCCTCGCGGCGCGATCCGCGCTGGGTGACACGCGTACCGAACAGGTCGCTGCGGATGACCTGCACGGCCACGATCACGAACAGCCACAGGACGGCCAGGAAACCCAGCCGCATGACCGTGAGGGTCAGCTCTGACATTGCCCCCGCTTCACCCTTCGGCTTGCCTATAGATAACGGTGGTGCTGCCCACGACGATCCGCGAGCCGTCGCGGAGCGTAGCGCGGGTGGTGTGCTGCCCGTCCACCACGATGCCGTTGGTGGAGCCGAGATCCTGGATCGTCGAGGGCGTTCCGGTCCGGATCTCGCAGTGCCGGCGGGAGACGCCGGGGTCGTCGATCCGCACGTCGGCCTCGGTGCTGCGGCCCAGCACCAGCGTCGCGCGGGAGATCTGGTGGCGGGTGCCGTTGATCTCGATCCAGTAGCGGGTGCGTCCGCCGGCCGCGGGGGCCGTGGGGCGCTGGCCGCCCGCGGGCTGCGGGTAGCCGTAACCGCCGGGGCGGCCGCCGGGGGGCGGCGCGGCCGGCATGGGCGGGGCTCCCGCGGGCGCGGCGGCCGGCGGGTAGCCGTAGCCGCCCGGGGCGCCGGGCCGCCCGGCCGGGGCGGCGGGTGCGGGGGCCTGGCCCTGCTGGTTGGTGGAGCCGGCGAGCGTACGGCTGCGCACGCGGTACAGGCCGGTGTCGAGGTCGTCGGCCTTCTCCAGGTTGACCTTGATCGGGCCCATGAAGGTGTAGCGCTGCTGCTTGGCGTAGTCGCGGACCATGCCGGCGAGCTCGTCGCCGAGCTGGCCGGAGTAGGGGCTCAGGCGCTCGTGGTCCGGCGCGCTGAGCTCCACGATGAAGTCGTTGGGGACGACCGTGCGGTCGCGGTTCCAGATGGTCGCGTTGTTGTCGCACTCGCGCTGGAGCGCTCCCGCGATCTCCACGGGCTGGACCTCGGACTTGAACACCTTGGCGAAGGTGCCGTTGACCAGACCTTCGAGACGCTGCTCGAACTTCTTCAGGACTCCCATGGGGCACCTCCTCCGTAGCCTGCTTCGTCCTGCATCCCGCCGGGCGGGTACTGCCTTACCTGGTACTGCTTACTGATCGTATCCACGCGCCGGTCAATCGGCTGGTTCCCCCTGTCGGCCCGGTCGACGGGTGTCGACGCCCTCGAAGTTCCCTGTGGAGCTCCCGTTCGAACTCCGCACGGACACAGTCTTGCCATGGATCGTAGAGGCGGCCGCAAACCAGTGTCCCGCACCTGACTGTGGACCTGGACCTGCTCCTGGGGAGATGGGCGGTACCGGTACGAGGTTGATACGTGAACAGGTACTCGTTGATACGGAGCGGGCGGCGCCGCGAGCCGGGCGGCGTCCGGGGGCGGGTGCCGACTGTGCTGGTGGGCGGGCGCACGGCGGTTGTACGGCCCGCTGCACGGCGGCTGCCTGGGGATAAGGGATGTGAATCCACCCTGGACGGCGTGCTAATGTTCTGGGTGTCGGAAGGCGCCAGGCCCCAAGGGGCAGGGAGCCGGAGGACACACCCAATGCGCGGGTGGCGGAATAGGCAGACGCGCTGGATTCAGGTTCCAGTGCCCGCAAGGGCGTGGGGGTTCAACTCCCCCCTCGCGCACCGTCGAAGAGGCGGCATCGTAATCACGATGCCGCCTCTTCTTTTGTTTTCTGTTGCGTTCGACACGTTGCCCCTCGGCAGACCTCCGCAGCGGCCGTGACCTGTGACGAAGCTCTCAGGTCACGGCCCTGGTCAGCCGGCCGCGATGACCGTGGCGAGGGTCACGGCGGCCGGCAGGGCCTGGGCGAAGAGGATGCGGCGGTTGGCGGTGGCCGCGCCGTAGACGCCCGCGACGACGATGCAGGACAGGAAGAAGATCTGGGCGCGGTAACCGGTCGGGTCGTCGGCTATCAGGCCCCAGACCAGGCCCGCGGCCAGGAAGCCGTTGTAGAGACCCTGGTTGGCGGCCAGCTTCGCGGTGGAGCGGGCGAGCTCGGCGTCGAAGCCGGAGAAGCGGCGGCCCGGGCCGCGCTGCCACAGGAACATCTCCAGGACCAGGATGTAGGCGTGCAGCAGCGCCATGAGGGCGACGAGAACGACAGAGATCAGATGCATGGGGTGATTGTGCCGTGCCGTGATCGTGGTCGATCGGTCGGTCTTTCGGCTGAGCCGCCCGTCGCAAGGGCCGTGAACGGTGGCCCTTCGGCCGAGGTGGCCGGCCCTGCCCCGGCGCGAGATTGGGGCTCCCCTTCCCCAGGAGCCCACCGATGCCACCCGAGACTCTCTCCGCCCTCGCTCCTCCCGTACGGCACAAGGCCCTTCACCGCGGCCGTGCGTCGTCCGGCCAGGCTCCACGCACGCGTGCCCGCGTGCGAACGGACGTGCTGTTCTGGCTCGGATGCGCGGGCTTCGCCCTCGTCCTGGCCCTGGTCACGGCGCTCACTCCGCACCGCGTCTGGGGAGCCTGCGCGGCCGTCGGGTACGCCGTCGCCGCCGAGCTCGCCCGTCGGTCGCCGGGCCCGTGGGGCAGGCGCAGTGCGATGGCCGCGCTGCTCGGATCCGTCGTGGTGCCGCTGACGCTGATGGTCGCGGTCGGTTCCGCGCAGTCGGAGGTGCATGTCGTCGAGCACTCGGGCGTCCTGCTGCTGGACGCGGGCAGCCCGTACGTGCCGCACCCGGCCGACGTCGACGACTACGACCCGTACCTGCCCGGCATGGCGCTCTTCGGGATACCCCACGTGCTGTTCGGCGGTACGCCGCTCGCGGATGCCCGGGTGTGGTTCTGTGCGGCGTTCCTGGCGTGCCTGCTGGTCGCAGCGCGGAGGCCGGGCCGTAACTCCCTGCGGCGGAGCTGGACTCAGGGCAGGAGGGGCGCGGGATACGAGGCATCGGCCGTGGACGCCGTACTGCTCCTCGCGGCCTTTCCGGCCGTCGCGCTGCCGCTGGCCGTCGGCGGGATCGATCTGCCGGTGATCGGGCTGATGTGTCTGGGACTGGCGTTGGCCGGTCGGGGCGGATCCGGTACGGCGGCGGGGCTGGCGATGGGGGCCGCGGCCGCGCTGAAGTGGACCGCCTGGCCGCTGCTGCCGGTGGGGCTGGTGCTGCTCGCGGTGACGGCGGGGCTGTGGGTGGCCGTACGGGCCGGGGTCGTCGCCGTACTGGTGGCCGCGTCGGCCGTGGTGCCGGTGGCGTTGGCCGATCCGCGCGCTTTCGTCGAGCACGTGGTGCTCTTTCCGCTCGGCGAGGGCGGGGTGCGTTCGCCGGCGGCCAGCCCGTTGCCCGGACATCTGCTGGCCACGTACGTCCCCGGCGGCTCCGTCCTCGCCATGGCCGCCCTCGCGGCGGCCGCGTCGGCGTGGCGGTGTCATTGGCGGTACGCCCGCCCCGGACCGTCGTCGCGGCCGCGGACCGGCTGGCGATCGGGCTGGGGCCGGCGATGTGCCTGATCCCGGCGACCCGGTTCGGATACCTGGTCTACCCGCTGGTCCTTGCCGCGTGGTTCCGGCGCGCGGAGCTGGTGACGGCTGCTCGGAGGGTGGGGCAGTTGGTGCGGGGCGAACGGTTCGTGGGGGTCGGGCGTGCGTGAGGGAAGGGGCGTGTCCGGCGCGGGTCGCGGGGTTCGCGGTGATCGGACTGGTCGTGGCGCTGTGTCTGCCGTCGGTGGGGCAGCACCCGGATCGGCGCGCCTCGGTCGTCGGCACGGGAGTCGGCACGGGGATCGACAGAGGGATCGACAGGGGCGTACACGGAGTCGGCGATTCCCGGTGAGGGGTGGTGGCCGAGGCCGACTCGCGCGGGCGCAGCGGGCTCGCGTACACGCGCGCGTACGTCCCGTCCCGCTGGAACGAGGCCCTACGCGCGCGTGCCACCAGGCGGCTCCGGCGACTGCAGGGCCGCCTAGGCCGCGAGCCGCTGCGCCAGCCGCTTCGCCTTCGTGGCGGCCTCGTCCAGGGCGCGCTCACGGGAGGCCTCGAAGAGGGGGACCAGCTCGGCCATCTCGGGGTTGGCCGGGGCCATGGTGAGCTCGGGGACGATGAACTCGACGTCGGCGCCGAGGAAGTCGGCCAGGATCGCCGACAGGTAGTTCTGCACGTACTCGTAGCCCTCGCGCGGCGTGCCCGGCCCGTACGCGCCGCCGCGGCTGGCGACGACGGTGATCGGGGTGCCCTTGACCGACTGGGCGTTGCCCGCCGTACGGCCGAACAGGACCACGTTGTCCAGCCAGGCCTTCAGCGTCGACGGGATCGTCAGGTTGTACATCGGGGCGCCGATCAGCACGGCGTCCGCGCGCTCCAGTTCCTCGATCAGCTTCAGGCGCTCCGCGAAGGCGGCGGCCTGCTCGGGGCTGTGCGTGGCCGGATCGGAGAAGCCGGCGGTGTGGGCGTGGGCGGTGATGTGCGGAACGGGGCTCGTGGCGAGGTCGCGGTGGATCACCGTGCCCTCGGGGTGCTGTTCCTGCCAGGTGCGGCGGAAGGCGTCGGTGACGGCGCGGGAGGCAGAGGCGTCGGTGGGGAAGACCGAGGAGTCGATGTGCAGGAGCGTTGCCATGGGGA
Source organism: Streptomyces sp. NPDC049627 (assembly GCF_044465645.1). Classification (NCBI taxonomy): domain Bacteria; kingdom Bacillati; phylum Actinomycetota; class Actinomycetes; order Kitasatosporales; family Streptomycetaceae; genus Streptomyces; species Streptomyces sp. NPDC049627. The sequence goes on from NZ_JBITLW010000002.1 coordinate 346,174, forward strand.
TCTCCAGAACGAGGGACTGAAAGTTCGTACTCGACTATGGATAACACAGTCACTTACTTTTTTTCACCCCCCTACGGGAGAGCAGTACCCTGAACGCATGGCGGTGGGTGAGCAGAGTCACGACGTAGCGCGCTGCAAGCGGGTGGACGAGGGGATCACCCGCGTCTTCCAGCTGCTCGGAAAGCGCTGGACCGGCCCGATCGTGTCCGTCCTGACCGCGGGGCCCGCTTACTTCGTCGCACTGCGCCGGGCGATTCCCGGCATCAGCGAGCGGATGCTGTCCGACCGGCTCACCGAGCTGACCGCCGCGGGACTCGTCGTACGCGAGGTGTACGAAGGGCCGCCGCTGCGGGTCATGTACCGGCTGACGGAGGCTGGTGCCGCACTGGAGCCCGCGCTGGACGAGCTGGGCGGGTGGGCGAAGAAGTATCTGGCCGAGGGGGAGCGGCCGGAGGGGTGCTGAGGCCGTGGCTCCGTGCAGGGACCGTGCCGGTTTTCCACAGCGTGTTTTCCACAACCGCGTTTTCCACATCGGTGGAGTTGTCCACAGGGTCTGACGCGTTTCGGCCACCGGCGGTAACGTCGGCACGAGTTGATGTTCGTGTGTGAGCGGGGGAGGCGGTCGCCATGACCGAGGCCGGTGCGGAGACTGCGGCGGAGGCGGCTGCCCTGACGTCGGAGTCGGAGGCGGGAGCGGCACCGCGACCCGTGGTGCGCCGGCTGCCCCGGGTGGGCGGCTTCGCCGAGTGGCCCGGGGGCGGGTCGCCCAAGGAGGAGGGCAAGGCGCTGCGCAGGCGGGTCCCGCGCGGTGAGCACGCGGTTCTCGATCTGGACGCCGCCCGGCCCGACGCCGTGACCGCAGTCGAGGAGTCCAACCTGGGCCGGCTTCCCGAGCTCACGCCGATAAGGGTCGGCCGGATGGCGGCGACGCCCTTCGCGTTCCTGCGCGGCTCGGCGGGGCTCATGGCGTACGACCTCGCCCGCACCCCCATGACCCGCATCCGCGCCCAGATCTGCGGTGACGCGCACGCGGCGAACTTCGGTCTCTACGGCGACGCGCGCGGCGGACTCGTCATCGATCTGAACGACTTCGACGAGACGCTGTACGGCCCCTGGGAGTGGGACCTCAAGCGGCTCGCGGCCTCGCTGGTGCTCGCGGGCCGGGAGGCGGGTGCGGACGAGGACGCGTGCCGCAAGGCGGCGCACGACACGGTAGGTGCCTACCGGCGCACCATGCGGCTGCTGGCCAAGCTCTCGGTGCTGGACGCGTGGAACGCGATCGCGGACGAGGAGCTCGTCTCCCACACCGACGCCCATGACCTGCTCGGCACGCTGGAGCGGGTCGCGGAGAAGGCGCGGGCCAACACCAGCGGGCGCTTCGCGGCGAAGTCGACGGAGCCGACCGAGGACGGCGGCCGCCGGTTCGTCGACGCACCGCCGGTACTGCGCCGGGTGCCGGACGCGGAGGCGGCGGCGGTCGCGGCGTCGCTGGAGAGCTACGTCGCCACGCTCTCCGAGGACCGTCACCCCCTTCTCTCCCGCCATGCGGTGCACGACGTGGCGTTCCGCGTGGTGGGCACGGGCAGCGTGGGCACCCGCTCGTACGTCGTCCTGCTCCTGGACCACCGGGGCGAGTCGCTGGTCCTCCAGGTGAAGGAGGCCCGTCCCTCGGCCCTCGTCCCGCACCTGGTGACGGCCGGTTTCGAGGTGCCGGAGGTGGCGCACGAAGGGCGGCGCGTGGTCCTCGGGCAGAAGCGGATGCAGGTGGTCAGCGACATCCTGCTGGGCTGGACGACGGTCGACGGGCGCCCCTTCCAGGTGCGCCAGTTCCGCAACCGCAAGGGCAGCGTCGACCCGGCCGCCCTGGCCGCCGATCAGGTGGACGACTACGCCCGCATGACCGGCGCCCTCCTGGCCCGCGCCCACTCCCACAGCGCCGACCCGCGCCTGATCTCCGGATACTGCGGCAAGAACGAGGAACTGGACGAGGCGATCGCCACATTCGCCGTCACCTATGCCGACCGCACGGAGGCGGACCATGCGGCACTGGTGGCGGCGGTGCGGGCGGGGCGGATCCCGGCGGAGCTCGGGGTGTGACTCGGCGCGGATGCGTGGTCGGGATGCCTGCGGCGGCGCGCCGACGGTCGGAGGCTGCGCTTCTCGACGCCGGTCCGCGCCAGTCAGCCCGTCCGGCGTTTGAGGACGAGGCCCGTTCAGGGCCGAAGCGGGGTCTGGGGCGGCAGCCCCAGCAGGCCCGCAACAACGCCGGTGCTGTCTGGGCGGCAGCGCCCGGGCTCGGCTGACGCGGTCACCGGGCGGCGGTGCCCGGGGCTCGGCTCGGCTGACGCGGTCACACGTGGCCTACGCTGGTCGGGTGACGACGCCCGAAGCTGAGCAGTCCCAGGCCGAGCCCGCAGGTGCGGGGACGCGGGGCGGTGCCGAGGTGCCCGCCGGTGAAGCCGAGCAGGGTGGTGAGGCGCGGATGACGGTCGAGGACGGTGCGGCGCGGCCCGAGGAGCGGCTGGAGCGGGCTGTGCGGGCTGCCGAGCAGGCGTTGATCGAGTACGAGATCGCGGTGGAGACCTTCCGCGTCGAGGTGGAGAACTTCTCCCGGCTGCACCACCAGAAGCTCGGCCCGATGTACGCCCGACTCGACGAGCTGGACGCCTGTATCGCCGAGGCGACGGCCGCTCGCACCGGCGACCCCGAGGACATCCGCAAGGCCGACGAGGCACGCGCTCGGGTGCTGCCCATGCCCGGCGTCGAGGAACTGTTCCACGGCTGGATGGACGGCGACGGGCTGTCCCCGGAGGCCGCGGCGATGCTCACGGACCAGTCGGTACGGCCGCCCCAGCGCGTGCGCCCCAGCGACGAGGCCCGGAAGCTCTACCGGGAACTGGCCCGCAAGGCCCACCCCGACCTCGCCCAGGAGGACGCCGAGCGGCGGCGGCGCGAGGAGTTCATCACCCGCGTCAACGCGGCCTACGCCCGCGGCGACGAGGCGCTGCTGCGGGAGCTGGCCGAGGAGTGGGCCGCCGGACCCGCGCCCAAGGAGCAGGGCCCCACCCCTGCCGAGGAGCTCTACGCCCGCCTCGAATGGCTCGCCCAGCGCAAGGAGATGCTCACCCTGGTCGCGAAGGACCTGGAGGAAAGCGCGATCGGCGCGATGCTCCGCCTGGCCCCCGACGACCCGGACCGCCTCCTCGACGAGATCGCCGAGCAACTTTTGGCGCAGGTGGCGGAGCGGGAAGCGGAACTGGCAGCACTGCTCGGGTAGGCGGTGCGGACACGCCCTCAAGCGGCGCGGGGCTGTATTGATATGCGGCTCCGCCGCGTGGGCGCGACAAACCAAGACGAAGCCCGCACTCTCCGGACGGCCGTTCCACCCACCCCCTCAGGAGCCCGGCACCGGCCAGCGCAGCGTCCGGTAGCGTCGAAGCCATGAACTTCGGATCCCCCGTACCCACAGTCGAGGTCACCGACCTCAAGGACGACGACTTCCTCCTGGACGTCCGCGAGGCCGACGAGTGGCAGGCGGGCCACGCCGAAGGCGCCCTGCACATCCCGATCAGCGAGTTCGTCGCCCGCTACGGCGAGCTGACCGAGGCCGCCCCGCAGGACGCCCGCGTCCATGTGATCTGCCGCTCCGGCGGCCGCTCGGCGCAGGTCGCGATGTACCTGGTCCAGCAGGGCATCGACGCGGTGAACGTCGACGGCGGCATGCAGGTGTGGTCGGCGGTGGGACGCCCCGTGGTGAACGACGAGGGCCAGCCCGGCTACGTCCTGTAGGTCGGCCGGCGTCCGCCGGCTACCCCAGCGGATGCGCCGCCAGCAGATCCCCCAGCGCCTCCTCGTGCGCCGCCGCCGGGCCGAGCGCCAGCTCCAGGTGCTTGGCCCAGGCGTGGTACCGGTGCAGCGGATAGCCGACGTCGGCGCCGAAGCCGCCGTGCAGGTGCTGGGCCGTCTGCACGATCCGCCGTACGCCCTCCGAGGCCCAGATCTTGGCCACGGCCACGTCTCCCGAGGCGGGCAGCGCCCCCGGTGCCCCCGAGGCGATCCGCCAGGCGGCTTGCCACAGCGCGGCCTCCATCGCGCGCAGGTCGATGTAACGGTCCGCGGACTGCACGGCGACCGCCTGGAACGTGGCGATCGGATGCCCGAACTGTTCCCGCTTGCTCGCGTACTCCGAGGTCATCGCCAGCACCCGTTCGCCCAGCCCGAGCGCCAGCGCACACGTCCCGGTGGCGAGCAGCTCCCGCAGCCACTCCCACGCCCCCTCGGCGTCGATGACCTGCCGCGCCGCGAGCCGCACCGACTCCAGCCGCAGCTCCCCCAGCCGCTCCCCGCTGGTCGAGAACTGCTCGCCGAGTGAGACGCCCTTCGCACCGCGCGGTACCACCGCGAGAACGGTCCGGTCGGCGGCCGTACGGGCCGGCACGACGACGAGATCGGCGTCGTACGCCCAAGGCACCGCGGTCTGCATCCCGTCCAGCACCCACACCGAACCGTCCTCCCGCGCGGTCACCGCGAGCTCCGCCGGGTCGTGGCCGGTGCGGCCGTGCGCGGCGACCGTCAGCACGACCTCACCCCGCCCGGCCGGCGCGAGCACCTCGGTCTTCAGCTCGGGACCGCCGTACTCCTGCACGGCTGCCATCGCGGCGCTGCTCTCCAGCAGCGGCACCCGGGCCAGCACCTTCGCCGACTCGCGCAGCACCAGGCACAGCGCGATGGAGTCCAGGCCCGCCCCGCCGTACTCCTGCGCGAGGAGCAGGCTCAGCAGGTCCGCGTCCGCGAGCCGGCCCCACAGGGGGCGGTCGAAGTCGTCGGCGACGGCACCCGGCGTGAGCGCGGGAGAGGGCACGGCGTCCGGCGCGACCCCGGCGAACACCCCGCGCGCCGCCTCGGCCGCCGCCTGCTGCTCCTCGGTGAAGGTGAAGTCCACGGTCCCTGCCCTTCCACACACGCACGGCGATCTGACGGTGCGTCAAGATAGAACAGGTTCTAGAAGAAGGGAATGCCGCGTCGGCGACCCGTGTGGAGGACCCGCGTAGGGTCCCGTATCACGCCCGTACGGGCTTGTGGGACCCCCGTATGGTGTGGACGACCGCGGCCCGTCAGGGGCTGTGCCCGGCGGGTGGGCCTGAGTACCGTTCCCGTGCGAGCGCTTCAGGCAGGACGGAACGGACCGGAATCGGGGAAAGAACGGCATGGCAGACGCGTACGACGCAGGCTCGGCCGCCCCCCAGGGGCAGGAGCAGGAGCCGCAGGACGCGCTGCCCGCCGTCCCGCCCCCACCTGCGCCTTCAGCCGTTCCGCCCTCACTCGCGCCTTCCAGCGTCCCGCTTTCGACCGCGTCTGCCGCTGTCCCGCTTTCGCCCGCGCCCTCCGCCCTCGCGCCCTCACCCGCGCTTTCCGCCCCGCCGCCCCCCGAGCCCCGCACGGGCGTGGCCGCGCTCTCCCTGCGGTACCAGATCGGTGCCGCCCTCGCCCTCGCGCTGGTGGCGATCGCCGTCTGCGTCCACGTGGGCCTCGTCTTCTTGCATGTCGCCCCGCCCAACACGGTCACCAAGCAGCACGGACGGGCGATCGACGACTGGATATACCCGGAGTTCGAACAGAACTGGAAGCTGTTCGCTCCCAATCCGCTGCAGCAGAACATCGCGGTGCAGGTCCGCGCCGAGATCGGAACGGCCGACGGCGACAGCCGCACCACCCGCTGGTACGACCTGTCCGCCCAGGACGGCCGGGCCATCGACGGCAATCCGCTGCCCAGCCACACCCAGCAGAACGAGCTGCGCCGGGCCTGGGACTTCTTCGTCGCCACGCACGACGTCCAGAACCGCCCCATGGGCCTGCGCGGCGCCCTGTCCGAGACGTATCTGCGGCAGATAGTGGAGCTGCGCCTCGACCGCGCCGGCGCGGCCGGTGAGGGCGGCGTCGTCGAACGCGTCCAGGTCCGCTCCCGGACCACCAACGTCCGCCCGCCGAAGTGGAGCGACGAGCAGGTCTCGGACCGGCCGACCTACCGCGTGCTGCCGTGGTGGTGGGTCCCGGCCGACGAAGCCGACGAAGCCGACGCAACCGAGGGGAACGCCCGGTGAACCGCTTCTCCCTCGCCATCTCCTCCGGCATCGCCCGCGTCACCGAGTCCGCCCTCGGCCCGTACCAGACGGCCGTGATCCGCATCGGCTTCGCCGCCACCTGGCTGCTGTTCCTGCTGCGCGAGTTCCCCCACCGCCAGGAGATGTACGGCCCCGACGGCCCCTGGGACTTCGATCTGGCCCAGCAGCTGATCGGGACGAACGGCTCCTTCACCGCCCTGATCTGGTCGAGCGGCCGGTTCTGGTTCGAGACCGTCTACGCCTTCGCCGTCCTGACCAGCGTTCTGCTGCTGCTCGGCTGGCGCACCCGCACGATGTCCGTGCTGTTCATGGTCGGCGTGCTCTCGCTGCAGAACCGCTCCATCTTCATGGGGGACGGCGGCGACAACGTCCTGCACCTGATGTGCGTCTACCTCGTGTTCACGCGCTGCGGCCAGGTCTGGTCGCTGGACGAGCGCCGGGCACGGCAGGAGCGCGAGGCACGCGCGCGTGGCGAGCGCGTCGGTCCGGACCGGGTCGGTCCGGCCCTGTGGAGCGTGCTCGGGTTCGCGCTGGTCGCGGTGACCGCGGCGGGCCGCCTCGACGGCGACCTGACCGTGCCGCTGATCCTGTGGGGTGTCTGGCTGGGACTGGGCCTGTGGTGGATCGTGGTCCGCCGTGCGCGGACCGCCCAGCCCCGCATCCTGCTCGACGTCATCGGCAACATCGTGCACAACGGCGCCCTGCTGGTGATCATGGCCGAGGCATGCCTGATCTACGCGACCGCCGGCTGGTACAAGATCCAGGGCTCCCGCTGGCAGGACGGCACCGCCGTCTACTACCCGCTGCACCTCGACTACTTCTCACCCTGGCCCGCCCTCGCGGACCTGCTGTCCTCCAGCGGCACGATGGTGATGCTCATCACCTACGGCACGGTGATCGTGCAGGTCGCGTTCCCGTTCACGCTGTTCAACCGGCGGGTCAAGAACGTCCTGCTCGCCGCCATGATCACCGAGCACGCCGTGATCGCGGTCGTCCTCGGACTGCCGTTCTTCTCGCTGGCGATGATCGCGGCGGACGCGGTCTTCCTGCCGACGTCGTTCCTGCGCCGTCTGGGCGGCTGGGCGGCACGCGCGCGTGGACGGCTCCCGCTTGCGCTTCGGCGCGGCGACGACCGTATGCCCCCGCCCGCGCCGCGCACCCCGGAGGACCCCGAGCACGCGCACGTAGGCTTCACGGCATGACCGTGACCTCCTGGAACCGGCTCGCCGAGACCTCGGTACTGCTCGACGGCTTCCACGCGCTGAAGCACGCCGTGCGCTTCGGCGCCGAGGTCCCGGTGGCGGTCGCCGTCGACCGGGAGGGCACGCTCGCCCTCGCCGAGGAGCTGGCCCCGGACGTCCGGGAGACGCTCGAGGCGCTCCTGACCGAGGTGCCGGAGGCGACGTACGCCTCCCTCGTGCCCCGCCCGCACCCGACCGGGGTGGCCGCCTTGGCGGTACGTCCGTCCCGCACGGCCAACCTCGAGAAGCTGGCGCGCACCCCGCGCACCGCCCCGGTCGTGGTCCTCGACAACCCGCGCAACCTCGGCAACGCCGGGGCCGTGATCCGCCTGGCCGCCGGGTTCGGCGCGACCGGCGTGGTGACCACCGGCACCCTCGACCCCTGGCACCCGACGGTCGTGCGCGGCGGCGCGGGCCTGCACTTCGCGACGGCGGTGGAGCGCCTGGGCGTGGCCGAGCTGCCACCGGGGCCGCTCTTCGCACTGGACCCGGAGGGCGACGACATCCGGGGCACCAAGCTCCCGGACGACGCCGTCCTCGCGTTCGGTTCCGAGCGCAGCGGCCTGTCGGCCGAACTGCGCGCGCGTGCCGACCACTTGCTGTCCCTGCCGATGCGCCCCCAGGTCTCCAGCTACAACCTGGCGACGAGCGTGGCGATGACGCTCTACCACTGGAGTCTCACCGGGGGCGCTGTCCGGGCCTAGCCCCCGGCTCAGGCCTCCCGCCGCACCTCGACGACCCGGAACCGGTTGGCCACGAACGCCCCGTCGCACAGCGCCGAGTTCGCCGCAGGGTTGCCGCCCGACCCGTGGAAGTCGGAGAACGCGGCCGTCTGGTTGACGTACACGCCGCCCGTGAGGTTCAGCGACAGCTGGGCCGCCTCCTCCAGGCACACCTCCTGCACGGCCTGCTCGACCTCGTCGTCGGTGGTGTACGCCCCCACCGTCATCGCACCCTTCTCGCGGACCGTGCGCCGCAGCAACTCCACCGCATCCGCAGCGGAATCGACCGCGACCGCGAACGACACCGGCCCGAAGCACTCGCTCATGTACGCGGCCTCGTCGTCCGGCTTGGCCCCGTCCAGCTTCACGATCACCGGCGTACGGACCACCGCGCCGGGGAACTCCGGGTTGCCGACCTCCCGCGAGGCGAGGGCGACTTCGCCCAGGCCCGCCGCCGCCTCCAGACGCGCCTTGACGTCCGGGTTGACGATCGCCCCCAGCAGCGCGTTCGCGCGGGCGTCGTCGCCGAGGAGGCCGTCGACCGAGCGGGCGAGGTCGGCGACGACCTCGTCGAAGGTCCGGGGGCCCTCCTCGGTGCGGATGCCGTCGCGGGGGATGAGCAGGTTCTGCGGGGTGGTGCACATCTGGCCGCTGTACAGGGACAGCGAGAAGGCCAGGTTGGAGAGCATCCCCTTGTAGTCGTCGGTGGAGTGGACGACCACCGTGTTGACGCCGGCCTTCTCCGTGTAGACCTGCGCCTGGCGGGCGTTGGTCTCCAGCCAGTCACCGAACGCGGTCGAACCGGTGTAGTCGATGATCCGGATCTCCGGGCGGGTGGCCAGCGTCTTCGCGATGCCCTCGCCGGGCCGCTCGGCGGCCAGCGCGACCAGGTTCGGGTCGAAGCCCGCCTCGGCGAGCACCTGGCGCGCGACCTGCACGGTCAGCGCGAGCGGCAGCACCGCGCGCGGGTGGGGCTTGACGAGGACCGCGTTGCCGGTGGCGAGGGAGGCGAACAGGCCCGGGTAGCCGTTCCAGGTCGGGAAGGTGTTGCAGCCGATGACCAGGGCGATCCCGCGCGGCACCGGCGTGAACTGCTTGGTCATGGCGAGCGGGTCGCGCTTGCCCTGGGGCTTGGTCCACTCCGCAGTGTCGGGCGTGCGGACCTGCTCCACGTACGCGTACGCCACCGCCTCCAGACCGCGGTCCTGCGCGTGCGGGCCGCCCGCTTGGAACGCCATCATGAAGGCCTGGCCGGAGGTGTGCATGACCGCGTGCGCGAACTCGTGCGTCCGGTCGCTGATCCGCTTGAGGATCTCCAGGCACACCACCGCGCGCATCTCCGCACCCGCGTCCCGCCACTGACGCATGCCGGACCGCATGGCCGGCAGCAGGACGTCGATGTCCGCGTGCGGGTACTCGACACCCAGCTCGATGCCGTACGGAGAGGTCTCGTCGCCCACCCAGCCGTCCGTGCCGGGCTGGCCGAGGTCGAGGCGGCCTCCGAGCAGGGCGTCGAAGGCGGCCTTGCCCGCCGCCGCGTCCAGGCTGCCGTTCTCGCCGTAGGCCTTGGGGTGCTCGGGGTGCGGGGACCAGTACGCGCGCGTGCGGATCGCTTCCAGCGCCTGGTCGAGAGTGGGCCGGTGCTTGGCGATGAGCTCGTGGGTGGTCAGTTCGGCGGGGGCCATGCGGGACCAACTCCTCGTTTCCTGAGCTCTCCGTTGAGCTCATGACCTGGGCAGAAACATGGGCAGGAACAGCCAGTCAGAGTTAGAGTAACCGAACGATCGGTCGGGACAAGGGGGTCCGCCGCATCTGTGGAAAACCCCGTGCGGGAGGATCGCGCACATGACAGCACTCGACCTCAGCAGCCCCGTGGCCGTCGTCGGCACCGGCACCATGGGCCAGGGCATCGCCCAGGTCGCGTTGGTCGCGGGCCATCCCGTACGGCTGTACGACGCCGTGCCCGGGCGGGCCCGGGACGCGGCCGACGCGATCGGCGCGCGCCTCGACCGGCTCGTCGAGAAGGACCGCCTCACCGGCGCCGACCGCGACGCGGCCCGCGCGCGGCTGCTGGCCGCGGAGAACCTCACCGATCTCGCGGACTGCGCCCTCGTCGTCGAAGCCGTCCTGGAGCGCCTCGACGTCAAGCAGGAGCTGCTGCGCGAGCTGGAGGGCATCGTCGGCGAGGACTGCCTGCTCGCCACCAACACCTCGTCCCTGTCCGTCACGGCCATCGGCGGCGCCCTGCGCAATCCCGGCCGCTTCGTCGGCCTGCACTTCTTCAACCCGGCGCCGCTGCTGCCGCTCGTCGAGGTCGTCTCCGGGTTCGCCACCGACGTCACCTCGGCCACGCGCGCGTACGAGACGGCACGCTCCTGGGGCAAGACGCCGGTCGCGTGCGCCGACACCCCCGGTTTCATCGTCAACCGCATCGCCCGGCCCTTCTACGCCGAGGCCTTCGCGGTCTACGAGGCGCAAGGAGCCGACCCGGCCACCATCGACGCCGTGCTGCGTGAGTGCGGCGGCTTCCGGATGGGCGCGTTCGAGCTCACCGACCTCATCGGGCAGGACGTCAACGAGTCCGTGACGCACTCCGTGTGGCAGTCCTTCTTCCAGGACGTGCGCTTCGCGCCCTCGCTCGCCCAGCGGCGTCTGGTCGAGTCCGGCCGGCTCGGCCGCAAGAGCGGGCACGGCTGGTACGACTACGCGGAGGACGCCGAGCGCGCAGAGCCGCACACCGCCGAGAAGGCGAACCCGCCCGCCTACGTCGTCGCCGAGGGCGACCTGGGCCCCGCCTCCGAGCTGCTCGCACTGATCCGCGAGGCGGGCATCGCCGTGCGCGAGGAGGACGAGGACCACGGCACCCGCCTGGTGCTGCCCGGCGGCGGCCAGCTCGCGCTCGCCGACGGCCAGACCTCGGTGGAGTTCCGGGACGTCGTCTACTTCGACCTCGCCCTCGACTACCGCCGGGCCACCCGCATCGCCCTGTCCGCCTCCCAGGACACCTCGCCGCAGACGCTCGCCGAGGCCACCGGCCTCTTCCAGGCGCTCGGCAAGGACGTCAGCGTCCTCGGCGACGTCCCCGGCATGATCGTCGCCCGCACGGTCGCCCGGATCGTCGACCTCGCGCACGACGCCGTCGCCAAGGGCGTGGCCACCGAGGAGGACATCGACACCGCGATGCGCCTCGGCGTGAACTACCCGCTCGGCCCCTTCGAATGGAGCCGCAGGCTCGGCCGCAACTGGGCCTACGCCCTCCTCGACGACCTGCACCTGCGCGACCCCTCCGGGCGGTACGCGCCGTCCCTCGCGCTGTACCGCCACGCGTACGCCTCCGACAAGCGCGAGGGCAGCACCTCATGACCCGGGAGGGCAGCACCGAATGACCACCGCCAAGCGCGACACGTACACGCCCGAGACGCTGCTCTCCGTCGCCGTTCAGGTCTTCAACGAGCGCGGCTACGACGGCACCTCCATGGAGCACCTGTCCAAGGCGGCCGGCATCTCCAAGTCGTCGATCTACCACCACGTCACGGGCAAGGAGGAGCTGCTGCGCCGCGCCGTCAGCCGGGCGCTCGACGGCCTCTTCGGGATCCTCGGCGAGGAGCACGCGCGCGTGGGGCACGCCGCCGACCGGCTGGAGTACGTCGTACGGCGCATGGTCGAGGTGCTCATAGCCGAGCTGCCCTATGTGACGCTGCTGCTGCGGGTGCGCGGCAACACCGAGACCGAGCGCTGGGCCCTGGAGCGGCGCCGCGACTTCGACCACCGGGTCGCCGACCTGCTGAAGGCGGCCGCCGCCGACGGGGAGGTGCGCGCCGACGTGGAGGTGCGGCTGGCGACCCGGCTCGTCTTCGGAATGATCAACTCGATCGTGGAGTGGTACCGCCCGGACGGCCGCGGCATGAACGAGCGCGAGGTCGCCGACACGGTGGTGCGGCTGGTGTTCGGCGGGTTGCGCCAGGAGGGCTGACCGGCGCCTCCCGCGGCGGCCGTCTGAGTACGCGCGCGTGGCCGGGTGAGTACGCCGCCCGATGCGCGCGGGCGGTCCGGGCTGGTGAGCTGTGCCGTATGACCGAGAACGACGCCCAGCTCCTCGCCGCCGACCCGACCTGGTGGAAGGCGCCTGTCGTGGCCACGCTGCTCGGGCTGCCGCTCCTCGTGTGGGAGCTCAGCTTGTACGGCGTCGACAGCTACCTCAGCGGCCCCGAAGTGATGATCTACGGGGGCTTCGCGCTGCTCGCGATCGCCTGGACGCTGCCGCGCCGTCGCTCGGCGCGCATGCTGCGGATCACGGCGGCCTGCTGCGCTCTGGGGTGCGCGGTCCTTCCCTTCGTGTTCCTGGTGATGATGGCCATGGCGATGGCCTCCGGCTGACGGCCGGGACGCCCGGCTCAGCCCTGGGGCTCCAGGTCCTCCTCCTCGAACACCAGCAGCGTGCGCGTGCTGAGCACCTCCGGGATCGCCTGCAGCCGGGTGAGGACCAGCTCGCGCAGCGCCCTGTTGTCGGGCGTGTGCACCAGGAGCAGGACGTCGAAGTCGCCGCCCACCAGGGCGATGTGGGAGGCGCCGGGCAACTGCCGGAGCTGCTCGCGCACCGTGCGCCAGGTGTTCTGGACGATCTTCAGGGTGATGTACGCCGACGTGCCGTGACCGGCGCGTTCGTGGTTGACGCGGGCACCGAAGCCGCGGATGACGCCGTCCTCGATGAGGCGGTTGATGCGGGCGTAGGCGTTGGCGCGCGAGACATGGACCCGCTCGGCGACCGACCGTATCGACGCGCGGCCGTCCGCCTGGAGCATCTGCAGGATGTCCTGATCGATGGCGTCGAGCGGACGCGGCGGCAGGGCGGTGCCGCCGTCCGGGCTCTCGGCCATTTGTTCAGGCGTCATGTCCCCCCACCTTCCCGCCGTGGACGTACTGCGTTCATTGGAGGCTGTGGAGAACCGTTTGTCCACAGCCTGAGGGGGCCTGTAGCCAAAATGTGCCGACGACCGAACAATCGGTAGGTGAGGCGCATCACTGCAGCTGCGCCTTCCGTAGCCGCTCCCACGAGGAGGTGCCGTCATGACGGTCATGGAGCAGCGAGGCGCGTATCGGCCATCGCCGCCGCCCGCCTGGCAGCCCCGCATGGACCCCGCGCCGCTGCTGCCCGACGCGGAGCCGTATCGCGTGCTCGGCACGGACACGGCCGCGAAGGCCGACCCGGACCTGCTGCGCCGGCTCTACGCCGAGCTGGTGCGGGGCCGCAGGTACAACGTGCAGGCGACCGCGCTCACGAAGCAGGGTCGCCTCGCCGTGTACCCGTCCAGCACGGGCCAGGAGGCCTGCGAGGTCGCCGCCGCGCTGGCGCTCGAGGAGCGTGACTGGCTCTTCCCCAGCTACCGCGACACGCTGGCCGCCGTGGCCCGGGGTGTGGATCCCGTCGAGGCGCTGACCCTGCTGCGCGGCGACTGGCACACCGGCTACGACCCCCACGAGCACCGCGTCGCCCCCCTGTGCACGCCGCTCGCCACCCAGCTCCCGCACGCCGTCGGTCTCGCACACGCCGCCCGCCTCAAGGGCGACGACGTGGTCGCGCTCGCCATGGTCGGCGACGGCGGCTCCAGCGAGGGCGACTTCCACGAGGCGCTGAACTTCGCCGCCGTATGGCAGGCGCCGGTCGTCTTCCTGGTCCAGAACAACGGCTTCGCGATCTCCGTCCCGCTCGCCAAGCAGACCGCCGCCCCGTCGCTGGCCCACAAGGCCGTCGGGTACGGCATGCCCGGCCGCCTGGTCGACGGCAACGACGCGGTTGCCGTGCACGAGGTGCTCTCCGACGCCGTACGGCACGCCCGTGCGGGCGGCGGCCCGACGCTGATCGAGGCGATCACCTACCGCATCGACGCCCATACCAACGCCGACGACGCGACCCGCTACCGCGGCGACTCCGAGGTGGAGACCTGGCGCGGACACGACCCGATCGCGCTCCTGGAGCACGAGCTGACCGAGCGCGGCCTGCTCGACGAGGACGGCAGGCAGGCGGCCCGGGACGCCGCCGAGGCCATGGCCGCCGACCTGCGCGAGCGCATGAACCAGGACCCGGCGCTCGACCCCGGGGACCTGTTCGCTCACGTGTACGCCGAGCCCACCCCGCAGCTGCGCGAACAGCAGGCCCAGCTGCAGGCCGAGCTCGAAGCCGAGTCGGAAGGGTCGCACCGATGACCACCGTCGCCGTCAAGCCGGCCACCATGGCGCAGGCCCTCACGCGCGCGATGCGCGACGCCATGGCCGAAGACCCCGCCGTGCACGTCATGGGCGAGGACGTCGGCACCCTCGGCGGCGTCTTCCGCGTCACCGACGGTCTCGCGAAGGAGTTCGGCGAGGACCGCTGCACCGACACCCCGCTGGCCGAGGCGGGGATCCTGGGCACGGCGGTGGGCATGGCCATGTACGGCCTGCGCCCGGTCGTGGAGATGCAGTTCGACGCGTTCGCCTACCCGGCGTTCGAGCAGCTCATCTCGCACGTGGCGCGCATGCGCAACCGCACCCGCGGCAAGATGCCGCTCCCGATCACCATCCGTGTCCCCTACGGCGGCGGCATCGGCGGTGTCGAGCACCACAGCGACTCCTCCGAGGCGTACTACATGGCGACTCCGGGGCTCCATGTCGTCACCCCGGCGACCGTCGCCGACGCCTACGGTCTGCTGCGCGCCGCCATCGCCTCCGACGACCCGGTGGTCTTCCTGGAGCCCAAGCGGCTGTACTGGTCGAAGGACTCCTGGAACCCGGAGGACCCGCAGACCGTTGAACCGATTGGCCGCGCGGTGGTGCGGCGCTCGGGCCGGAGCGCCACGCTCATCACGTACGGACCGTCCGTGCCCGTCTGCCTCGAAGCCGCCGAGGCGGCGCGGGAGGAGGGGTGGGACCTGGAAGTCGTCGACCTGCGCTCGCTGGTGCCGTTCGACGACGAGACGGTCAGCGCCTCGGTACGGCGGACCGGACGGGCGGTCGTCGTGCACGAGTCGGGCGGGTTCGGCGGCCCGGGAGGGGAGATCGCGGCCCGGGTCACGGAGCGCTGCTTCCACCATCTGGAGGCGCCGGTGCTGCGCGTGGCCGGGTTCGACATCCCCTACCCGCCGCCGATGCTGGAGCGTCACCACCTGCCCGGCGTGGACCGGATCCTGGACGCCGTGGGGCGTCTGCAGTGGGAGGCCGAGAGCTGATGGCACAGGTGCTGGAGTTCAAGCTCCCCGACCTCGGGGAGGGGCTCACCGAGGCGGAGATCGTGCGCTGGCTGGTGGAGGTCGGCGACGTCGTCGCCGTCGACCAGCCGGTCGTCGAGGTCGAGACGGCCAAGGCGATGGTCGACATCCCCTGCCCCTACGCCGGCGTGGTCACCGCCCGCTTCGGCGAGGAGGGCACGGAACTGCCCGTCGGGGCGCCGCTGCTGACGGTGGCGGTGGGGGCGCCTGCCTCCGGCACGGAGACCGAGGGCTCCGGGAACGTGCTGGTGGGGTACGGCACCTCCGAGGCACCGGCGCGCCGCAGGAGGGTGCGTCCGGGAGAGCCGGCGCCCGCCGTACCGGTGGAGGCCGCCTCCGCCAACGGCAGGGCCGCCACCCGGGAGGTGCCCGAGGGACCGGTGCCGGTCATCTCGCCCCTCGTCCGCCGCCTCGCCCGGGAGAACGGCCTGGACCTGAGGGAGCTGCACGGCTCCGGACCGGACGGGCTCATCCTGCGGGCCGACGTCGAGTACGCCCTGCGTGCGGCCGCCGCACAGGGACGCACCACCACGCCGACGCCCGCACCGCACGCACCCGTGACGTCGCCCCCGGCACCCGCTCCGGCACCCTCCGCCGCCGTTCCCGCTCCGCAGTCCCCCGCCCGTTCCTCCGCGCCCCCCGCCGGCATCCGCGTCCCCCTCAAGGGCGTCCGCGGTGCCGTCGCCGACAAGCTCTCGCGCAGCCGTCGGGAGATCCCGGACGCGACCTGCTGGGTGGATGCCGACGCGACCGAGCTCATGCGGGCGCGCGCCGCGATGAACGCCGCGGGCGGGACGAAGATCTCCCTCCTCGCCCTGCTGGCCCGTATCTGCACCGCCGCCCTGGCCCGGTTCCCCGAGCTCAACTCCACGGTGGACATGGAGGCCCGGGAGATCATCCAGCTCGACCATGTGCACCTCGGGTTCGCCGCGCAGACCGAACGAGGGCTGGTCGTCCCGGTCGTGCGGGACGCGCACGCACGCGACGCGGAGTCGCTGACCGCGGAGTTCGCCCGGCTGACCGAGGCGGCCCGTGCGGGCACCCTCACTCCGGCGGAACTCACCGGCGGCACCTTCACCTTGAACAACTACGGCGTGTTCGGCGTCGACGGCTCCACACCGATCATCAACCACCCCGAGGCCGCGATGCTCGGCGTCGGCCGCATCATCCCCAAGCCCTGGGTGCACGAGGGCGAGCTGGCGGTGCGGCAGGTCGTGGAGCTCTCGCTCACCTTCGACCACCGGGTCTGCGACGGCGGCACGGCAGGAGGCTTCCTGCGGTACGTGGCGGACTGTGTGGAACACCCGGCGGTGCTGCTGCGCACGCTGTGACGGGCCCCAGCGGCCGACCGTTCGACGCCGCCACCCGCGGTCGGCTGCTTCCCCCGCGTTCCCTGTGATCGGGAGGGCACGCATACTCGGGGGGTGACCGCGTACGACTCGACGGGCGCGCAGGGCGCCGCCGATGCCGGGGACGACGTCGCGTACGACGCCGTCGTGCTCGCCGGCGGTGCTGCCCGGCGGCTCGGCGGCGCCGACAAGCCCGCCGTGCGCGTCGGCGGACGCGCCCTGCTCGACCGGGTGCTCACCGCCTGCGCCGACGCGCGCACCACCGTCGTCGTCGCCGCTCCCCGGCCCACCGCACGACCCGTGACCTGGGCGCGCGAGGACCCGCCCGGCGGCGGCCCGCTCGCCGCACTCGACGCCGGGCTGCGGCACACCACGGCGGAGCGGGTCGTCGTCCTCTCGGCCGACCTGCCCTTCCTCGACGAGGACACGGTCCGGCGGCTGCTGGCCGCCCTGCGCACCAGCGGCACCGACGGCGCGCTGCTCACCGACGCGGGCGGCCGCGACCAGCCGCTCGTCGCCGCGTACCGTGCGTCCGCGCTGCGCCGCGAACTGGCCGCGCTCACCCGTCCTGAGGGCGGTGGCCTCACCGGTCTCCCCCTGCGCCGGCTGACCGGCGCCCTCGATCTCACTCGCGTCCCCGACCCCGTCGCGTCCTTCGACTGCGACACCTGGGACGACATCGCCACTGCCAGGGCACGCATCAGGGAGCATGGGCACGTGTTGGATGAATGGATTTCCGCAGTCAAGGACGAACTGGGCATCGACCTCGACGTCGACACCAAGGTGCTGCTGGACCTCGCCCGCGACGCCGCGCACGGCGTGGCACGGCCCGCGGCCCCGCTGACCACCTTCCTCGTCGGGTACGCGGCGGCGCAGGCGAAGGGCGGCGAGGGAGGCCCCGAAGCCGTCGCCGAGGCCTCCCGCAAGGCGGCGGCGCTCGCCGTTCGCTGGGCGGACGAGGCGGCCGCCGCCAAGCCCGACGCGGCCCCCGACGCCACGCCCGACACCACCCGCCCGGACGCCGGATGACCGGCCGCGGCATCCGGGCGGACGAGGACGCCGAGGACCTCGACGTCGAGGAGGTGCTCGCCCTGGTGAACGACCACAACGGCCATCACACCCCCGGCGGCCACGTGCCCACCTCCGCCCCGCCCTCGCCGGGCCCCCACAACCCGGACCGCCACCACAAGGCCACCCACTGGCCCGAAGCCCGCGAGATCGCCGCCCGCGCCGCGCGTACCGCCGCCCGGGCGGCCCACCGTGCGCCCGTCTCGGTCGCCCTCGACGCCGCTCTCGGACTCACCCTGGCCGCCCCCCTCACCGCGCTCACCGACCTGCCGTCCTTCGACACCTCGGCGATGGACGGCTGGGCGGTCGCGGGCCCCGGCCCCTGGGACGTACGGGACGAGGGCGTCCTGGCCGGGCACGGCGAGCCCGAGCCGCTCACCGACGGCGAGGCCGTCCGCATCGCGACCGGCGCCCGCATTCCCCCGGACACCACCGCCGTCCTGCGCAGCGAGCACGGCCGCACGGACAGCAAGGACCGTCTGCACGCCACCCGGGAGATCGAGCCCGGCCAGGACATCCGCCCACGCGGCCAGGAGTGCCGTAACGGGGACCAACTGCTCGCCACCGGCACCCTCGTGACCCCGGCCGTGCTCGGACTGGCCGCGGCCGCCGGATACGACACCGTCACCGCCGTACCCCGCCCCCGCGTCGAAGTCCTCGTCCTCGGCGACGAGTTGCTGACCGAAGGGCTCCCGCGTGACGGTCTGATCCGCGATGCCCTCGGCCCGATGCTGCCGCCCTGGCTGCGCGCCCTCGGCGCCGAGGTCACCGCCGTACGCAGGCTCGGCGACGACGCCAAGGCCCTGCACAAGGCCCTCACCCGCTCCGACGCCGACCTCATCGTCACCACCGGCGGCACCGCGGCCGGCCCCGTCGACCACGTCCACCCCACGCTGGAGCGCATCGGCGCCGAACTCCTGGTGGACGGTGTCAAGGTGCGGCCCGGCCACCCCATGCTGCTGGCCCGCACCAAGGAGAACCAGCACCTCGTCGGCCTGCCCGGCAACCCTCTCGCCGCCGTCTCCGGCCTGCTCACCCTCGCAGAACCGCTGCTGCGAACCCTCGCCGCCCGCCCGGCGCCCGAGTCCTACACCCTCCCGCTGAAGGAAGCGGCGCACGGGCATCCGTACGACACCCGGCTCATCCCCGTCGTGCTGCGCGGTGACCATGCCGTGCCCTTGCACTACCACGGCCCGGCCATGCTGCGGGGCATGGCGGCGGCCGACGCCGTCGCCGTCGTACCGCCGGGCGGTGCGCGGGCAGGTCAGGAGACGGAACTGCTCGATCTGCCCTGGGCGAGCGCCGGCATCGAGGTGTGTTTCACGTGAAACTTCCGGGCCAGGACGCGATCGCCCGTCAGGCGGACGAACGGGTCGCGACCCATCGGGTGAAGCTTCCGAAGAAGATCGTGGAGCATCCGTTCCGTCAGGTCGCCAAGAGGGTCGCACTGGCTCTGGCGCTGCTCGTGGCGACCGCCCTGATCGTCTACGCCGACCACGAGGGCTACAACGACAACTCCGACAGTGCCGTCGACCTTCTCGACGCCTTCTACTACGCGACCGTCAGCCTCTCCACCACCGGATACGGCGACATCACCCCGGTCAGTGACGCCGCCCGGCTCACCAACATCTTCGTCATCACGCCCCTGCGTGTGCTGTTCCTGATCATCCTGGTCGGCACCACGCTCGAGGTCCTCACCGAACGGACCCGGGAGGAATGGCGTCTGACCCGCTGGAGGTCTTCCTTGCGCGACCACACCGTCGTCGTCGGCTTCGGCACGAAGGGACGCTCGGCGATCCAGACCGTCATCGCGACGGGCCTGAGCAAGGACCAGGTCGTCGTGGTGGACCCCAGTTCCAAGGTGATCGACGCGGCGGTCGCCGACGGATACGCCGGTGTCGTGGGCGACGCGACGCGCAGCGAGGTGCTGAGGCGGGCCGAGGTGCACAAGGCACGCAAGATCATCATCGCGACCCAGCGCGACGACACGGCCGTCCTGGTGACGCTGACGGCCCGGCAGCTCAACCGCGGCGCGAAGATCGTGGCCGCGGTGCGCGAGGAGGAGAACGCCCCGCTGCTGAAACAGTCCGGCGCCGACGCGGTCATCACCAGCGCCAGCGCGGCCGGCCGGCTGCTCGGCCTGTCCGTGCTCAGCCCCGCCGCCGGCATGGTCCTGGAGGACCTGATCCAGCAGGGCAGCGGGCTCGACATCATCGAACGGCCGGTCATAAAGGCCGAGGTGGGCAAGAGCCCGCGGCAGACGGAGGACCTGGTGGTCAGCGTCGTACGGGGGCACCGGGTGCTCGGATACGACGATCCGGACGTCGGGACACTGGAGTTGACGGACCGGCTGATCACCATCGTGCGGGCGACGCCGGGCAGTCAGGTCGCACCTGATGACCGGCGTCTGCCCCCTGGGATGCAGCCCATCTGACGTCCCTCGGCCTCTTTGACGCCCGGCCCGGCTACTTGCGGTTGTACAACCGCATCGTGATCGGCCCGAAGACCAGCACGAACAGACCCGCCCAGCCCAGCGACCAGGCGATCTCGTCGGCCGGCCAGTCGCCCGCCATCAGCGCGCGGACGGCCGAGGACAGATGGGTGATCGGGCTGTTGTTGACGAACGCCTGCAGCCAGCCCGGCATGGTCCTCGGGTCGACGAAGACGTTGGACAGGAAGGTGAGCGGGAAGATCACCATCATGCTGACGCCCATCACCGACTTCTCGCTGCGCAGCATCAGCCCGAACATCGTCCAGATCCACGAGAACGCGAACGAGAAGACGACCAGCAGCGCGATACCGGCGAGCACGCCGCCGACCCCGCCGTCCGGGCGGTAGCCCAGGATGATGCCCACGGTGAGCATCACGACGGACGCGATCGTGTAGCGCAGGGCGTCGCCCAGCAGATAGCCGACCATGGTCGACGGCCGCCAGATGGGCAGCGACCGGAAGCGGTCGAAGACGCCCTTCTCGATGTCGGTGTTCACCGAGACACCGGTGTACATCGTGATCATCACGACCGACATCACAAGAATGCCCGGCAGCAGGAACTGGATGTACTCCTTCGGCGACCCGGCCAGGGCCCCACCGAACAGGTAGGTGTACATCAGCACCATCATGATCGGGAACGCGGTGACGTCGAAGAGCTGCTCCGGCACATGCTTGATCTTCAGGACCGCACGCCAGCCGAAGGTCATGGAGGCCGACCACGCGCTGGGCCGCGGCGGCCGCTCCCCGGCGACGAGCAGCGCGGCGAGCGACTCGGTGCTGACCGGTGCGAGGTCCTTGCTCTCGGAGGTCGTCGCGGTGCTCATGCCGCCACCCCGCCCTTCTTGTCGTCGGCGTTGTCATTGGAGCCGGAGCCGGAGCCGGAGCCGGAGTCGGAGCCGGAGTGGGAGTCGGCGTCGGGGGATTTCTGGCCGTCTCGGGAGGCGTGGGTGTCGTGTCCGGTGAGGGCGAGGAACACCTCGTCCAGGCTGGGCTGGCCCAGCGAGAAGTTGTCGACGGTGATGCCGGCCCGGGCGAGTTCGTTCAGCGCGCGGGCGGCCTGCTCGGCCGCGGTGTCGTCGCTCGCCGCCGCACTCAGACGGGCGGTCAGGGCGACCGGGTCGGGCTCCGGCTGCACCTGCGCGTCGAGGGCACGGAGCAGCAGCTCCGCCGCGAGGGTCCGCTGGGCGGGATCGCGCAGCCGCAGATGGACGGAACCGGCGCCGACGGACGCCTTCAACTCGCCCTTGGTGCCCTCGGCGATGACCTTGCCCTGGTCGATGACGGCGATACGGGAGGCCAGCTGGTCGGCCTCATCCAGGTACTGCGTGGTCAGCAGCACGGTGGTGCCCTGGGTCACGACCGCGCGCACGATGTCCCACACCTGGTTGCGGCTGCGCGGGTCGAGACCGGTCGTCGGCTCGTCGAGGAAGAGCAGGTCGGGGGTGTTGAGGATGGACGCGGCGATGTCGATACGGCGCCGCATGCCGCCGGAGTAGTTCTTGACCTGCTTCCCGGCCGCATCCGTCAGTCCGAAGGCCTCCAGGAGCTGCGTGGAACGCTCCCGCGCGGCCTTCTTGCCGTGTCCGAGGAGCCGGCCCAGCAGGACCAGGTTCTCGGTGCCGGTGAGGTCCTCGTCCACGGAGGCGTACTGACCGGTGAGGCTCACCCGGCCGCGCACCTCGTCGGCCTCGCGCACCACGTCGTGGCCGAAGACGTGGGCCTCGCCGCCGTCGGGTCGCAGGAGGGTGGCGAGCATCTTCACCGTGGTGGTCTTGCCGGCGCCGTTCGGGCCGAGGACGCCGTAGACCGTGCCGGCCGGGACCGCGAGGTCCACGCCGTCGACGGCCCGTGTCTCACCGAACGTCTTCACCAGACCCGCGGTCTCGATGGCCAGGCCGGAGGTGTGCTGGCTCATGGTGGGGTGTCCTTCCGCGTGCGTGGGCTACGCATGGGGAGACCTTTACCGTCGCGCAAACTCATCGGTCGCGCACGGCGATTTCGGATGGGGCCCGCGCACGGACGCTTGCAGGGCCCATGGACGCCTCCAGGACGCAGGGACATGGGACGGGAGACCGAGGAGTAGCGTCCTGCCATGCATGCGATCACGATTCCCGAACCTGGTGGGCCCGAGGCGCTGGTGTGGGACGAGGTCCCCGATCCCGTGCCCGGTGAGGGCGAGGTACTGGTCGAGGTGGCGGCCGGTGCCGTCAACCGCGCCGACCTCCTGCAGCGGCAGGGCTTCTACAACCCCCCGCCCGGTGCCTCCCCCTACCCCGGCCTGGAGTGCTCCGGCAGGATCACCGAACTCGGCTCCGGTGTCTCCGGCTGGGCCGTCGGCGACGAGGTGTGCGCGCTGCTCTCGGGCGGCGGCTACGCCGAGAAGGTCGTCGTACCGGCGGGGCAGCTGCTGCCCGTGCCCAAGGGCGTCAGCCTCACGCGGGCCGCCGCGCTGCCCGAGGTGGTCTGCACGGTCTGGTCGAACGTGTTCATGGTCGCCCACCTCCGCCCCGGCGAGACCCTGCTCGCGCACGGCGGCTCCAGCGGCATCGGCACCATGGCCATCCAGCTTGCCAAAGCCGTCGGCGCCAAGGTCGCCGTGACCGCGGGCAGCAAGGAGAAGCTGGACCGGTGCGCCGAGCTGGGCGCCGACGTCCTGATCAACTACCGGGAGCAGGACTTCGTCGCCGAGATCAAAAAGGCCACCGACGGGGCCGGTGCCGACGTCATCCTCGACAACATGGGCGCCAAGTACCTCGACCGCAACATCCAGGCCCTCGCCGTCAACGGACGCCTGGCGATCATCGGCATGCAGGGCGGCGTCAAGGGCGAGCTCAACATCGGCGCGCTCCTGGCCAAGCGCGGCGCCATCAGCGCGACCTCGCTGCGGGCCCGCCCGCTCGCCGAGAAGGCGGCGATCGTGGCAGCCGTACGCGAGCACGTGTGGCCGCTGCTGGACGCCGGCCACGTACGCCCGGTCGTCGACCGGGAGCTCCCCATGAAGGAGGCCGCCGAGGCACACCGGGTGGTCGAGGAGAGCGGGCACGTCGGAAAGGTGCTCCTCGTCGCGTCGTAGGGCGACTCGATGCGTGCGGGCGGGCGGCGGCGACAAGGCGCCGCCCGCCCGTCTCGGCAACCGAGGATCCGTCCTCCCACGGCACCCGCTACGCGCGCCGCAGCCGCAGGCCCACGAAGGCGAGGCCCAGGCCGAGCCCGATGAGCACCAGCCCGGTGCCGAGGGGCAGGATCTCCCGTACGGGTTCGGCATGCGCCACGGGCTGCCGTACGGGCCGGTCCGGCGGGGTGGACGGTCCGGTGGTGGTGTCCCCGGCGGGGTGATCGACGGCACCCGCGCTCTCCTGCGCACTCCCGCCGTCGTCCTCGCCCTCCGCCTCCGGCAACGTCGATCCGTCCTCCTCCTCGTCCCTGTCGTGGCCCGCACCGCCGTCCTGCTCGCCCCTCGTCGCCTCCTCGTCCTCCAGCGGCCCCTTCTTCCGCCCCGGCCGCTCGCGTCCCTCACCCGCCCGGCTCCCAGCCCTGGACGGGTTGTCGGAGGGTGCGGCAGGAGAAGTGACAGGACCGTGAGCGGGAGCGGCGGATGACGGCCGTGCCTTGGACGGACGTGCCTTTCCGGATTCCGTCGGCTTACCCGAGCCGGGCGCCCCGGACTCGCCGCGCGCGGCGGAGGAAGCAGAGGAAGCGGAGGAAGCGGAGGAAGGGGAGGAAGCGGAGGAGTCCCCGGACTCCTCCCGTTCCTCTGCCCTCGGTCCTGAGGCCGACGAAGGCCGGGATTCGGACGAGGAGCCGGAGGATTCCCCGGAGGACCCCTCAGCGCCGTCCCCAGAGTCCTCCGGCGCAGGCGTGGAGCCGGAGGAAACCCCGGGATCAGCCGTATCCCGCCACCCCTCAAGGCCGTACGACACCCCAGCGCCCCACAGCCCCACCGCCAGCCCCATCACCACCACGACCAGCGCTCTCGCCATCCCCACCCCCGTCCCGGTCACACAGGGCAATGCGGCGTGCGCCCGCAAACCGCCGGAGGCAGCTGGCGGCCGCACCCGTCGCTTGCGCACCCGTCGCTTCCGCACCACGGTCGGCCATGGAGTCATGCGAACAAGCCTCACAGCACCCCGCACACCCGGCATTCCGGACTCCGCCACCCGACCGAATCCGGCGCACAATCCGGTTATGTCGATACGACACGGGCTGCTGGCGCTCCTGGAACCCGGCGCCCGCTACGGCTCACGGCTGCGCACCGAGTTCGAGAAGCGCACGGGCGGGACCTGGCCGCTGAACGTCGGCCAGGTCTATACGACCCTCGGCCGGCTGGAGCGGGACGGTCTGGTCGTCCAGGACGGCGTGGACGACGCCGACCGGGTGCTCTACGCGCTGACGGACGCGGGCCGCGCCGAGCTGCGGGCGTGGTTCGCGCGGCCCGTGGAGCGGGCGAGCCCGCCCCGCGACGAGCTGGCGATCAAGCTGGCGATGGCGGTCGGGGCGCCCGGGGTGGACGTACGGGAGGTCGTGGGGGTGCAGCGCAGGCATGTGGCCGAGGCCCTGCACGACTACGTACGGCAGCGGGCCGAGGCGCTCGCGCGGACGCACGAGCATCCCGAGGAGACGGCCCGACTGCTCGTCCTGGAGCAGCTCGTCTTCCACGCCGAGGCGGAGAGTCGCTGGCTCGACATCTGTGAGGCCCGCCTGCTGCGGCTCAACCGGGCCGGGGAGTGACGGAAAGTACCTCACCGTAAACGGTGGATCTCTCCCCAGCGGGGGCACCACGATGATGAGCTGTACGGGTGCGAGAGAATGGCGGCATGGAGATGCCGAGGAACGAAAGGCCGTCCGAGACGCCCCAGATCCTGGTCGTGGGCCAGGACGGGATGGCGCTCACCGGCGGCAACGGAGACGAGGACTCCCGCGAGGTTCCGGTGACGGAGATGGTGGAGCAGCCGGCGAAGGTCATGCGGATCGGCAGCATGATCAAGCAGCTGCTCGAGGAAGTGCGTGCCGCTCCCCTGGACGAGGCGAGCCGGGTCCGGCTGAAGGAGATCCATGCCAGTTCGGTGAAGGAACTGGAGGACGGTCTGGCTCCGGAGCTCGTCGAGGAGCTGGAGCGGCTCTCCCTGCCGTTCACCGACGAGGCGACGCCGAGCGACGCGGAACTGCGGATCGCGCAGGCCCAGTTGGTCGGCTGGCTGGAGGGCCTCTTCCACGGCATCCAGACCACGCTGTTCGCCCAGCAGATGGCGGCGCGTGCCCAGCTGGAGCAGATGCGCCGCGCCCTCCCGCCGGGCGTCGGCGGCCACGAGGACGGCGAGCACCACCAGGGCGGCCGCTCGGGCGGGCCGTACCTGTAACCGCCGGCCCCCGTTCCGCGAAGGGCCCGGCAGCCGATGCTGCCGGGCCCTTTCACATCGTCACTCGGGATTGCCGGTCGAGACCTCGAACGTGATCGTCGGCGGATCGTCCGGATCGAAGTCCGTGCGCGCCTTGGGAGTCTGCCGCATGACGGTGCCCTGGCCGAACGTGTTCTCGTTCACGTCCTTCTTCTCGTAATCCCAGCCCGCGGCGTCGAGGCACTCGACGACCGACGGCCAGTACTTGAACGTGAAGTCCGGCATCGTCACCTTGTCGGGGTCGAGATACGACTCCTGTGGCTCGGTGCACTCGGTCGTCTCGATCGTCTTCGAGCTGTCGCCCTCCCGGTAGCCCGCCGCCTTCGTCACCGAGGCCGTCGCGGTCGGGCCGCTTCCGCTTCCGCCCCCGCCCTTGTCCTCGCTGTCACCGTTCAGCGCCAGCGCCGCGATCAGGCCGACCACCGCGACGATGGACACGACGATCGAGCCGATGATCACCGGCCGGTTGTTCCTGCCGCCGCCCGAAGGGGCCCCCGGCTGCGGCGAGATGGTGTACGGCGGTGGGGTCGGATGGCCGTGCTGCGGGGAGAAGGCGGCGGGCGGCGGCGTCTGGTAGCCGGGCTGCTGCGGATAGCCGTACGCCGGGGAAGGCATCGACGGCGGCGGGGTGCCGTACGGATGCGGGGCCGGGGTCTGCGGGGCCGGGGTCTGCGGAGTCTGCTGGTACGGCGTCTGGACGGGACCCGAGGGCGGGGGCGTCTGGCCGACCGGCGGGAACACCGCGGCGCCCACGCCCTGGCCGCTCTGCGTCTGCGCGCCCGGCACGATGCTCGGCGGGGCAGCCTGGAAGGAGGCGGCCACGCGCAGGCATTCGTCGCGCATGGCCTCCGAGCTCGGGAAGCGTTCGTTCGGGTTCTTCTTCAGCGCGCGGGCGACCAGCGCGTCCACGGCCGGCGGCAGCGCGCGGTTGATGGAGGAGGGAGCCACCGGCTCCTCCTGCACATGCGCGTACGCGATCGCCAGCGGCGAGTCCGCCTCGAACGGAAGCCGCCCGGTGACCAGTTGGAACAGCATGATGCCGACCGAGTACAGGTCGGATCGGGCGTCCACGGCCCGGCCCAGCGCCTGCTCCGGCGAGAGGTACTGCGGGGTGCCGACGACCATGCCGGTCTGGGTCATCGACGTCACACCGGACTGCATGGCGCGCGCGATGCCGAAGTCCATCACCTTGACGACGCCGCGCTTGGTGACCATCACGTTGCCCGGCTTGATGTCCCGGTGGACCAGGCCCATCTCGTGGCTGATCTCCAGTGCGGCCAGCACATCCGCGGTGATCTTCAGCGCCTTGTCGGCGGGCATCGCGCCGAACTGCCGTACGTCCTCGTCGAAGACGGAGCTGAGGGGACGGCCCTCGACGTACTCCATGACGATGTACGGCGTCGTCATACCGCCCAGCTCGTCCTCGCCGGTGTCGAAGACGGAGACGATATTGGTGTGGGTGAGTTTCGCCACGGACTGGGCCTCGCGGCGGAAGCGCTCGCGGAACGCCTGCTCGCGGCCGAGCTCGGTGTGCAGCGTCTTGATCGCGACCTGCCGGTCGAGCACGGTGTCGTACGCGAGATGCACCGAGGCCATGCCGCCCTCGCCGAGCAAGTCGCGCAGCTGATAGCGGCCGCCGGCGACTGCCCGCCCCGCGTACCGGCCCTGCGCGCCGTCCTGGCTCATGTTCTGCGTCCCCCGTAGCCTCTTGGGCGCCTGCGATCGCCGTGGATCGCCGGATCCGAGTGATTCCGACGATCCGAGTGATCCAATGTGCTGATTCCCGGCCAAGTCTGCCCCACGGCACTGACAGGTCAAGCACGGTGCCCGTTCCGTGACCGTACGCGAAGGAAGCGGCGCGGAAGCGTTACAGGGGAAGTACGGCCGGTACACAGAATTTGCACGAGGGGACGGGGTACCGGTTTGATGGCCGGTCCGTCTCCTTCCGGTTTGGGGCGACCGTCTCGGACCGACGCCTTGCGCGGAGGCTGTAGCGTGGCCGACGGAGACCGTAACAACACCGCGCGCACCGCGGGCAGAAACGACGGCGAGGACTGATGGCACAGCAGCAGCGCGCTCAGGGCCCGTCCGACCCCGAGGCGGCTGGCGGCGGTATGTCAGACGCGCCGGAGATGTGGGGTAACGGCGGGCTTGTCGGGGACGGCCGTTATCGGCTGACCCGCAGACTCGGCCGGGGCGGCATGGCCGAGGTGTTCGCGGCCGAGGACGTGCGCCTCGGACGCACCGTGGCGGTCAAGCTGCTCCGCTCCGATCTCGCCGAGGACCCGGTCTCCAAGGCCCGCTTCACGCGCGAGGCCCAGTCGGTGGCGGGCCTCAACCACCATGCGATCGTCGCCGTGTACGACTCCGGCGAGGATTTCGTGAACGGCCAGAGCGTGCCGTACATCGTCATGGAGATCGTCGAGGGGCGGACCATCCGCGACCTCCTGATCAACGCCGAGGCGCCCGGCCCCGAGCAGGCCCTGATCATCGTCTCCGGCGTCCTCGAGGCGCTCGCCTACTCGCATCAGCACGGCATCGTGCACCGCGACATCAAGCCGGCCAACGTCATCATCACCAACAACGGCGCCGTGAAGGTGATGGACTTCGGCATCGCCCGCGCCCTGCACGGTGCGCAGTCGACGATGACGCAGACCGGCATGGTCATGGGCACCCCGCAGTACCTGTCGCCCGAGCAGGCGCTCGGCAAGGCGGTCGACCACCGCTCCGACCTGTACGCGACGGGCTGCCTGCTCTACGAACTGCTCGCGCTGCGGCCGCCGTTCACCGGCGAGACCCCGCTGTCCGTGGTCTACCAGCACGTCCAGGACATCCCGACACCCCCGTCCGAGGTCTCCGACGCGGCGCCGCCCGAGCTCGACGGCCTCGTCATGCGCTCGCTCGCCAAGGAGCCGGACGACCGCTTCCAGACGGCCGAGGAGATGCGCGGCCTCGTCCAGTACGGCCTGCAGATGCTGTACGACCAGGGTGGCCACACCGGCACCTGGAACACCGGCCCGGTGACGATGCACGACGGCCGGCACACCCCGGCGGGGGGCTTCGCGCACACGACCGTCATGGGGCACCCCGGCGACTCCGGCTCCGGCACGACGCAGATCCCGCAGCCGATCCTGCCCGCCGGCTACGGCGGCGGGGACGACGGCGGCTTCGAGGGGCACGGCAACCGGGGCAGCGGCCGCGGCAAGCTGTGGATCCTGGCCGTCCTCGCGGTGATCGCGATCGCGGCGGGCGTCGCGTGGGCGATGAACAAGGACAACGGCATCAAGGACGACCCCGGCACCACACAGACGCCGACCACCTCGCAGACCAAGGACCAGGACAGGGCCAGCGAGACGCCGAGCGACGAGGCGACCGAGGAGCCGACCGACGACTACACGGACGACGGCACCGGCACGGGCACCGACCCGGACTACACGCCGTCGTACGAGCCGACGGAGGAGCCGACCACGGCCGAGCCCACGGAGCAGCCGACGGAGGAGCCGACCGAGGAGCCCACGGAGGAGCCGACGGACGAGCCGACGGAGGAGCCGACGGACGAGCCCACGGAGCAGCCGACGCTGCCGACCCCTACGGGCGGCACCGCAGGCTGACCGAGCCGTCGACACCGACCGCCGGCAACAGCGACCCCCACGCGCGCGTGCGGCCCGGAAACGGGCTCCACGCGCGCGTGCCGTTTGACGGCAGGGCCATGCCACATCCCGCATCTCCCTCTCGGCGACTCTTCCCGTGACCTGGGTCACCGATATAACGTGCCGTTGTTCCGGCCCCCTGCAAGGCTGTGACCAGGGCTTGTTCCCGGCTTTCGCGATTTACTTGGATATCCAAGCAAAATCGCAGGTCAGGAGGGGTTTCACAGAAATGTGGAGCACTGGGTAACGTGCCTTTTGCAGGGCGCTCGCCGGGGCACCTGTCACCCTGTTCCCCTACGAGCCGCACCCACCCTGTGCGTCCGTAGGGCTGCAGGTGAGCCGCACTGGCACCCGGCGAACCCGGGTAGCCGGACCGACGGAGGAGCACACGTGACCGTGGAGAGCACTGCCGCGCGGAAACCGCGACGCAGCGCCGGTACCAAGAGCACGGCCGGCAAGACCACAACCACCAGGAAACCGACGAGCAAGGACCCCGAGCTCGTCCAGCTGCTGACGCCAGAAGGCAAGCGCGTCAAGAACGCCGAGTACGACAAGTACGTCGCCGGCATCACTCCCGAAGAGCTCCGCGGCCTCTACCGCGACATGGTGCTCACCCGCCGCTTCGACGCCGAGGCCACCTCCCTGCAGCGCCAGGGCGAGCTGGGCCTGTGGGCGTCGCTGCTCGGCCAGGAGGCCGCCCAGATCGGCTCCGGCCGGGCCACCCGCGAGGACGACTACGTCTTCCCGACCTACCGCGAACACGGCGTCGCCTGGTGCCGCGGGGTCGACCCGACGAACCTGCTCGGCATGTTCCGCGGCGTGAACAACGGCGGCTGGGACCCGAACAGCAACAACTTCCAGCTCTACACGATCGTCATCGGCTCCCAGACGCTGCACGCCACGGGCTACGCGATGGGCATCGCCAAGGACGGCGCCGACAGCGCGGTCATCGCCTACTTCGGTGACGGCGCCTCCAGCCAGGGCGACGTCGCGGAATCGTTCACCTTCTCCGCTGTCTACAACGCCCCCGTGGTGTTCTTCTGCCAGAACAACCAGTGGGCGATCTCCGAGCCGACCGAGAAGCAGACCCGGGTGCCGCTCTACCAGCGCGCGCAGGGCTTCGGCTTCCCGGGCGTCCGCGTCGACGGCAACGACGTCCTGGCGTGCCTGGCCGTGACGAAGTGGGCGCTGGAGCGCGCCCGCGCCGGCGAGGGCCCCACGCTGGTCGAGGCGTACACGTACCGCATGGGCGCCCACACCACCTCCGACGACCCCACCCGCTACCGCGGCGACGAGGAGCGCCTGGCCTGGGAGGCGAAGGACCCGATCCTGCGCCTTCGCCGGTACCTGGAGGCCTCAAACCACGCGGACGAGGGATTCTTCGCGGAACTGGAGACGGAGAGCGAGGCGTTGGGCAAACGAGTGCGCGAGGCGGTCCGCGCCATGCCGGACCCGGACCACTTCGCCATCTTCGAGAACGTGTACGCGGACGGGCATGCGCTCGTCGACGAGGAGCGCGCCCAGTTCGCCGCCTACCAGGCGTCGTTCGCGGACGTAGAGGGGGCCTGACATGGCAGCGGAGACGGTAAAGAACCTGGCTCTGGCCAAGGCGATCAACGAGTCGCTGCGCCGCGCCCTGGACTCCGACCCCAAGGTCCTCATCATGGGCGAGGACGTCGGCAAGCTCGGCGGCGTCTTCCGGGTCACGGACGGCCTGCAGAAGGACTTCGGCGAGAGCCGCGTCATCGACACCCCGCTCGCTGAGTCGGGCATCGTCGGCACCGCGATCGGCCTGGCCCTGCGCGGCTACCGCCCGGTCGTGGAGATCCAGTTCGACGGCTTCGTCTTCCCGGCGTACGACCAGATCGTCACGCAGCTCGCGAAGATGCACGCGCGCTCGCTGGGCAAGGTCAAGCTGCCGGTCGTCGTCCGTATCCCCTACGGCGGCGGTATCGGCGCGGTGGAGCACCACTCCGAGTCCCCCGAGGCGCTCTTCGCGCACGTGGCCGGCCTGAAGGTCGTCAGCCCCTCGAACGCGTCGGACGCGTACTGGATGATGCAGCAGGCCATCCAGAGCGACGACCCGGTGATCTTCTTCGAGCCCAAGCGGCGCTACTGGGACAAGGGCGAGGTCAACACCGAGGCCATCCCCGGCCCGCTGCACAAGGCGAAGGTCGTCCGCGAGGGCACGGACCTCACCCTGGCCGCGTACGGCCCGATGGTGAAGCTGTGCCAGGAGGTCGCCGACGCGGCGGCCGAGGAAGGCAGGAACCTGGAGGTCCTGGACCTGCGCTCGGTCTCCCCGCTCGACTTCGACTCCATCCAGGCCTCCGTCGAGAAGACCCGCCGCCTGGTCGTGGTCCACGAGGCCCCCGTGTTCTTCGGCTCGGGCGCGGAGATCGCCGCCCGGATCACGGAGCGCTGCTTCTACCACCTGGAGGCCCCGGTGCTGCGCGTGGGCGGCTATCACGCCCCGTACCCGCCGGCGCGCCTGGAGGAGGAGTACCTGCCGGGCCTGGACCGGGTGCTCGACGCCGTCGACCGTGCCCTGGCGTACTGAGGAGAGGGGCATGACGACGATGACTGAAGCGTCCGTGCGCGAGTTCAAGATGCCCGACGTGGGCGAGGGACTCACCGAGGCCGAGATCCTCAAGTGGTACGTCCAGCCGGGCGACACGGTCA
This sequence comes from Streptomyces sp. NPDC049627, assembly GCF_044465645.1. Classification (NCBI taxonomy): domain Bacteria; kingdom Bacillati; phylum Actinomycetota; class Actinomycetes; order Kitasatosporales; family Streptomycetaceae; genus Streptomyces; species Streptomyces sp. NPDC049627. Next base: position 378,138 of record NZ_JBITLW010000002.1, read on the forward strand.
CCGACGGGCAGGTGGTGTGCGAGGTCGAGACGGCCAAGGCGGCCGTCGAGCTGCCCATCCCGTACGACGGGGTGGTCCGCGAGCTGCACTTCCCCGAGGGCACGACGGTGGACGTCGGTACGGCGATCATCGCGGTGGACGTGACGGGCGGGACGGCCGCTGCCGCTCCGGCGCCGGTCGCGCAGCCGGAGGCTCCGAAGGAGGAGCCCAAGGCGGCGGGCTCGGGCCGTCAGCCGGTGCTGGTCGGCTACGGCGTGGCCGCGTCCTCGACGAAGCGCCGCCCGCGCAAGGGGGCGGAGGCTCCGCGCCAGGAGGCCCCGGCGGCGGCGCAGGCCCTGCAGTCCGAGCTGAACGGGCATGGTCCCGCGGTCGTGGACCCGGCTGTGGAAAGGCCCCGGCCGCTGGCGAAGCCGCCGGTGCGCAAGCTGGCGAAGGACCTGGGCGTCGACCTGGCCACGGTGACGCCGACCGGCCCCGACGGCATCATCACGCGCGAGGACGTCCACGCGGCGGCGGCCCCGCAGGCCCCGGCCGCCGCACCGGAGCCGCAGGTCGTCCCGGCCGCCGCTCCGGCCGCGGCCCCCGCGCCGGTCGCCACCTACGACACGGCCCGTGAGACCCGTGTCCCGGTGAAGGGCGTCCGCAAGGCGACGGCGGCCGCGATGGTCGGCTCGGCGTTCACGGCACCGCATGTCACGGAGTTCGTGACGGTGGACGTGACGCGCACGATGAAGCTGGTCGAGGAGCTCAAGGAGGACAAGGAGTTCGCGGGTCTGCGCGTGAACCCCTTGCTGCTGATCTCCAAGGCCCTGCTGGTCGCCATCAAGCGCAACCCGGACATCAACGCGTCCTGGGACGAGGCGAACCAGGAGATCGTGCAGAAGCACTACGTGAACCTGGGCATCGCGGCGGCGACCCCGCGCGGCCTCATCGTCCCGAACATCAAGGACGCCCACACCAAGACGCTGCCGCAACTGGCGCAGGCGCTCGGCGAGTTGGTGTCGACGGCGCGGGACGGCAAGACCGGCCCCGCCGCGATGCAGGGCGGCACGGTCACCATCACCAACGTCGGCGTCTTCGGCGTCGACACCGGCACCCCGATCCTCAACCCCGGCGAGTCCGCGATCCTCGCGGTCGGCGCGATCAAGCTGCAGCCGTGGGTCCACAAGGGCAAGGTGAAGCCGCGCCAGGTGACGACGCTGGCGCTGAGCTTCGACCACCGTCTGGTGGACGGGGAGCTGGGCTCCAAGGTCCTCGCCGATGTGGCGGCGATCCTGGAGCAGCCGAAACGGCTGATCACCTGGGCGTGAACCGAGGACGGCCCCCGCATCGAGCGGGGGCCGTCGTCATTCCGGTGCGGGCGTGATGCCGCGGCGGATCAGTCGCGCTGTGCGCCCTGCGGCAGGGTGCGCAGCTGCATCGTGCTCGCCGAGCTGGAGCCGAAGGCGTAGTCCATCAGCTTCGCGGCGTCCGTGAAGCGGTACTGGTCGTTGAGGAGGACGCCGACGACCGTCTTGCCGTCGCGGGTGCCGGCGAAGACGAGGCAGGGGCCGGCCGGGGTGTTGGTGCCGGTCTTCACACCGATGGCGCCGCTGTAGGAGCCCAGCAGCTTGTTGGTGTTGTACCAGGTGTAGGTGCGGGTGCCACCGGTGCTCGTCGTCGCGTACTGCACCGTCTTCTGCTTCTTCACGATGCCCGCGAACGTCGAGTACTTCATCGCGCTGCGCGTGAGCTTGGCGAGGTCGCGCGGAGTCGTGTAGTTCGTGTTCTGCGTCGAGTTGCCGTCGAACGAGTCGAAGTGGGTGTTCGTCAGGCCGAGGGCGTCGGCCTTGGTGTTCATCTTGCTGATGAAGGACTTGGTGCGCGCCGAGACCGTGGTGCCGGAGCCGAAGGTGTCCGCGAGGGCCATCGCGGCGTCGCAGCCGGACGGCAGCATCATCGCGTGCAGCAGCTGGCGGATGGTGACCTTGTCACCGGTCCTCAGGTCCGCGGTGCTCGCGCCCTTGGCGGCGACGTAGTCGCGGTAGGCCTGCTTGATGGTGATCTTGCGGTCGAGGTTCAGATCGGGCGTGCTCAGCACGACACGCGCCGTCATGATCTTGGTGGTGCTGGCCATCGGCCGCTTGGTGTCGGCGTACTTGCTGTAGAGCGTGGAGCCCGTCGCACTGTTGAGCATGAACGCGCCCTTGGCGCTGACCGTGGGGGCGGTCGCGGCCTGGGCGGGCGCGGACAGGGCGCCGCCCGCGACCAGCGCGCCGGTGGTGGCGACGACGGCTGCGGCTCTGCGGATACGTACGCCCTTGATGCCGGTTATCACTATGAACGCTCCGGATATGCGAAATGCCCGTAGACATTTGCGATGTGGAGGGGGGAGGCGCTCAGGAGACACGCGAGGAGCGTCAAGGGTTGTACGGCGGGCCGAAGTCACGCATGTGACGAGGGCGACCACTGGTGAGTGGTCGCCCTCCGTCACGTGAACGCGAAGGTCAGCTGATCCGCGCGTAGCCGTAGTTGATGAGCTTCTTCACGTCCTCCGTGCGCTTGGCCTCGTTGGGGGCCGTGAGGACGGCGCCGATCACCGACTCTCCGTTCTTGGTGGCGGCGAAGACGAGGCAGTACTTGGCCTCGGTGCCGGAGCCGGTCTTCACGCCGAGTGTGCCGTTCCAGCCGAGCAGGAGGTTGGTGTTCTTCCACGCCGCCATCGTGCGGACGGAGCCGGTCTTCGTGATCGTCTTCGCCGTGTACGACTTGGTCTTCACGACCGTCTTGAACGTGGAGCTCTTCATCGCGCTCCGGGCGACCTTCGTCAGGTCGCGCGGGGTCGAGTAGTTGGAGCCGTTGCTGATGCCGTCGAACGAATCGAAGTGCGTGTTCGTCATGCCCAGGTTCCGGGCCGTGGTGTTCATCTTGCCGATGAACGACTTCACGCGCGCCTTCACCGTCGAGCCGGAACCGAACTTGTCGGCGAGGGCCATCGCGGCGTCACAGCCCGACTTGAGCAGCATCCCGTACAGCAGCTGACGGACGGTGACCTTGTCGCCGACGATCAGGTTGGCCGTCGAGGGATACCCCTTGGCGACCATGTAGTCGCTGACCTCCTTCTTGATCGTGACCTTGGCGTCCAGGTTCAGGTTCGACTGCGACAGCACCACCTTGGCGGTCATGATCTTCGTGGTGGAGGCGGTGAGCCGCTTGGTGTCGGCAGCCTTGGTGAAGAGGGTCTTGCCGGTCGCGCTGTTCATCAGGTACCCGCCCTTGGCACTGATGCTGGGCGTCGTCGCGGCCTGCGCGGGTGCCGCGGTGAGAGCTCCGGTGACGAGCAGCGCGCCGGTGGTCACGGCGACGGCTGCGGTTCTGCGGATACGGGAGCCCTGGGTGGCGGTTATCAACTGAAATACCCCGATTACGTCGAATGCCCCTGAGTGCGGCCGAGTTGGAGGGGGAGAGGCGGTCAGGCCGCACGTGTGTGACACGTAAGTAGCACAGAAGGTTGTGGGGCGGATGTGCCGGGTCCCTCATTCGGCTCCCTCTGTTCCGCATGCTGGACGAAGCCTCCGATGGGTACGTGTTGTATCTAAGCTGTGGGCATGGCTTCCTCCCCGCCCGCGTCCCTGAAGCAGCCCCCCGCCGCCGACCGCGTCTACACCCACGTCAAGCAGGGCGTCCTGGAGCGCCGTTACGAGGGCGGGACCCTGCTCACCGAGGGCGAGCTCGCCGAGGCCGTCGGGGTCTCGCGCACACCGGTGCGGGAGGCGCTGCTGCGGCTGGAGGTCGAGGGGCTGATCAAGCTCTATCCGAAGAAGGGCGCGCTGGTCCTGCCGGTCTCCGCACAGGAGATCAAGGACGTCGTGGAGACGCGGATGCTCGTCGAGGAGCACGCGGCGCGCAAGGCCGTCCCCGCGCCCCCCGGGCTCATCGAGCGCCTGGAGAACCTGCTCGCCCAGCAGAAGGCCCAGGCGGCCGCCGGTGACCTCGCCGCAGCCGCCGTCACCGACCGGTGCTTCCACGCGGAGATCGTCCGCAGCGGCGGCAACGAGATCCTCTCGAGGCTCTACGACCAACTGCGCGACCGGCAACTGCGCATGGGCGTCGCCGTGCTGCACTCCCACCCGGACCGGATCGCCAAGACCCTCGCCGAGCACGAGGAGATCCTCGACGCACTGCGCTCCGGGGACGCCGAGGCGGCCGTCGGGACGGTCCACCGGCACATCGGCTGGTTCTCGCATCTCGCGCGAGGTGAGGAGCGATGAAGGCCGCCGCGCTGCCGGGCGACCCTCCGGGCGGCCGCCGCGCCGTCGCCGTCTGGGGCATAGGCGTCTCGGTCTACTTCGTCGCCGTCATCTTCCGTACGTCGCTGGGGGTCGCCGGCCTCGACGCCGCGGACCGCTTCCATGTGAACGCCTCGGCCCTGTCGACGTTCTCGATCCTCCAGCTGCTCGTGTACGCGGGCATGCAGATACCCGTCGGCCTGCTGGTCGACCGGCTCGGCACCAAGAAGGTGCTGACCCTGGGCGTGGTGCTGTTCACCGCGGGCCAACTGGGCTTCGCCTTCTCGCCGTCGTACGGCACGGCTCTCGCCTCGCGCGCGCTGCTCGGATGCGGCGACGCGATGACGTTCATCAGTGTGCTGCGGCTCGGCACCCGGTGGTTCCCGGCCCGGCGCGGTCCGATGATCGCGCAGTTCGCGGGGCTCGCGGGCATGGCGGGCAACCTCGTCTCCACGCTGATGCTGGCACGGCTGCTGCACGGGGTGGGCTGGACGGCGGCGTTCGCGGGCAGCGCGGCGGCGGGGGTCGTCGTGCTGGTGCTGTTGCTGCTGTTCCTGAAGGACCACCCCGAGGGCCAGGAGCCGGAGCCGCTTGCGCACCAGGGCGCGGCGTACGTACGACGTCAGATCGCCGCGTCCTGGCGGGAGCCGGGCACGCGGCTGGGGTTGTGGGTGCACTTCACGACGCAGTTCCCGGCGATGGTGTTCCTGCTGCTGTGGGGGCTGCCGTTCCTGGTGGAGGCGCAGGGGCTGTCCCGGGCGACGGCCGGTGAACTGCTCACCCTGGTCGTCCTGTCGAACATGGTCGTGGGGCTGGTCTACGGCCAGATCGTCGCGCGGCATCACGAGGCGCGGCTGCCGTTGGCGCTGGGGACCGTGGGGGCGACGGCGCTGCTGTGGGGCGCGACGTTGGTCTGGCCCGGGGAGACGGCGCCGATGTGGCTGCTGGTCGTGCTGTGCGCGGTGCTCGGGGCGTGTGGGCCGGCGTCGATGATCGGGTTCGACTTCGCGCGGCCGGCGAATCCGCCGGAGCGGCAGGGGACGGCGTCCGGGATCACCAACATGGGCGGGTTCGTCGCCTCGATGACGACGTTGTTCGCGGTCGGCGTGCTGTTGGATGCGACCGGGGGTGACTACGGCGTCGCCTTCTCGGCGGTGTTCGTGCTGCAGGCGCTCGGGGTCGGGCAGATTCTGCGGTTGCGGAAGCGGGCGGCTCGGCGGGAGCGGGAGCGGTTGGTGGCGAGCCGGGTGGAGACCGTGCACGTGCCGGTGTGAGCCGGTGGGGGCGGGCCGTCTCTTCCTCGCCCCCGCCGGCCCTGAAGGGGCCTCGTCCTCAAACGCCGGACAGGCTGGAATGCAGTGACCGGCGTTACGGCGTCACCGTGAAGTTGCGCAGGATCGCTGTCGTCAGGGCCGGGTCGCCCTCCGCCTTCACGCGGTCCGCGACCGCCTCCGGTGTGACGCGGCCGCAGGCCAGGCGGACGTAGGTCTCCCAGTCGAGGGTGAGGGTGGCGGCGGGGCCGAGGGCGGGGGCCGTTTCGAGGGTGCCGCGGCCCTGGATGTCGACGCGGATCGTGCGCAGGAACTCGATCGGGCCGTGGACGTCGAAGACGATCGCCGAGCTGCGGGGGGCGTCGGCCTTGGTGGCGACGATGTCGGGGAGCTTGCCGAGCAGGACGTCGCGGGCCACCTGGGCGCCGGGGGAGTCGAGGTTGCCGGGGCGGCCGAGGGCGGTGCGCAGGTCCTGTTCGTGGACCCAGATGTCGAACGCGTGGGCCCGCATGGACTCTTCGAGGGTGAGCTCGGACCCGAGCGGGCCGCGCACCTTCGTGCCGGGGTCACGGGACTCGTTCCGCAGCTGGCGGTTGCGGCGGATGATCGTGTACTCCAGCTCCGACGTCATCTCCGGCGCCGTGTGATGGCGGCGGACGTCGACCTGCATCTCCATGTAGCGCTGGTGGTCGTTCGTGACGTGGAAGAGGTCGCGGGGGAGGGTGTGGATGGGACGCGGGTCGCCGAGCATCTCGCAGTCCAGGCCGATGACGTGCGACACGATGTCGCGGACCGACCAACCGGGGCACGGGGTACGCCGGTTCCACTCACCCTCCACCAGCGGCGTCACCAGCTCGGATATCGCTTCGATGGAGTGGGTCCAGGCGTCGGCGTAGGGCTGGAGGGTGGGATGCAGACTCACGGAACGGGACCCCTCGGCGGTTGGTACGTCGGTACGCGGGCAGGTTGTGGCGTCATTGCCAGTGGGAGGCGGCTGCTGTCGGCGGGTGTCTTGAAACGCTAAGTTACGCTGCTGTGAGGCACCCCGGCAGTGCTTTCGTGTGACGATCGTAGGCCCGTGTGTAAGCCCGTGTGGACCGCTCGAATGCCAGGACGGTGGTAGTGTGCGCGCCTCTTTGCTCCAGATCGACGTCAACGCGGACGAATCGGTCGCCTCGCGTCGGGTGAGGGCGGCCTCGCTCGTGAGGGAACAGGCCGAAGTGGCCGACCTCGTCGTCCTGCCCGAGCTGTGGACCACCGGGGCGTTCGCCTACGAGGAGTTCGCCAGTGAGGCCGAACCGCTCGAAGGGCCGACGTACGAGGCGATGGCGAAGGCCGCGAGCGACGCGGGCGTGTGGCTGCACGCGGGCTCGATTCCCGAGCGGGATCCTGACGGGCCGCTCTACAACACCTCTCTTGTCTTCTCCCCCTCCGGTGATCTGGTCGCCGCGTACCGAAAGATCCATCGGTTCGGCTTCGACAAGGGCGAGGCGGTGCTGATGGGCGCGGGCGAGGAACTGGTGACGGTCCGTCTGCCCGAGACCACCCTTGGCGTGGCCACCTGTTACGACCTCCGTTTCCCCGAACTCTTCCGCGGCCTCGTCGACGCCGGCGCCGAGACCCTGGTCGTGCCGGCGGGCTGGCCGGAGCGCCGCCGGGCGCACTGGACGCTGCTGGCTCAGGCGCGGGCGGTGGAGAACCAGGCGTTCGTGCTCGCCTGTGGAACGGCCGGGACGCACGCGGGAGTTCCGCAGGCCGGTCACTCGATCGTGGTCGATCCGTGGGGTGAGGTGCTGGCGGAGGCCGGCGCGGGCGAGCAGGTCCTCACGGTGGACTTCGACCCGGCGAAGGTGGCGGCGACCCGGGAGCAGTTCCCGGCGCTGAAGGACAGGATGCTGGGCCTGACGGCGCCGCGCCGCTGACGGCGGCCGAGGGGCGCGCGGGTGGCGGTTCGCCGCCCCTCAGTCGTCCCCGTGCTCCTTCTCCGCGAGGTGGATCACGCACACCGCCACCGCGATCAGCAGCGCGGGGTCCGCATCGTCCCGTACGACGTCCACGCCGTACGTCTCACGGACGTGCAGCCAACGCCGGGAGACGACGGCCAGCAGCTCGCCGTCGTACTCGATCGCGAACTCCCGGTCGAGGATCTTGCCGCTGACGTCGAGTTCCGTGCTGCCGTCCGCCAGGGACACCCGGTAGTGGTTGCGCAGCAGGGACAGCCGCTTGCGGCGGATCTTCGCGAGCGGCTCGCCGTCCCGCTCGATCACCATCGTGTCGCGCAGGGAGAGCATCTTCTGGTGGATGTCGATGAGGACGCGCCCTTGCGTGTCCTTCAGCTCGAAGGTGTCCCGCAGCCGCATCGCCTTGCCGTCGACGAGGAACACCCGGTTGCCCTGGTCGTCCTCGATCCAGTAGTCGTCGCCGATGCCGAGCAGCCGGTCGCGTACGAGGAATCTCATGAGACGAGGGGTTCCCCGCCGCCCGGTCCGAAACGCCGCCTGTAGGCCGACGGGCTGAGCCCCGTCTCGCGCCGCACGCGCGCGCGGAGGTTCGCCGCGGTGCCGAGTCCGCTCCTCACCGCCACCACCTCCAGCCGCTCCTCCCCGCGCTCGATCAGCCGGCACGCGAGCGCCACCCGCTCCCCCGTCAGCCAGCCCAGCGGCGTGGTCCCGAGCTGCGCCCGGAAGCGGCGGTGCAGAGTGGCCGGCGACACCGCCGCCCGCTCGGCCAGGTCCGCCACCGTCAGCGGCTCGCCCAGCCGTTCCTGCGCCCACGCCAGCAGCGGCCCCAGCGACTCGTCCGGCACGTCCGGCACCGGCCGTTGCACGAACTGCTTCTGCCCGCCGTCGCGGTGGGCGGCGAAGACCAGCCTCCGCGAGACCGAGTTGGCCACCTCGGCGCCGTGATCACGCCGTACGACGTGCAGACACAGGTCGAGCGCGGCGGCACTGCCCGCGGCGGTCAGAATGTCGCCCTCGTCGACGAAGAGCACGTCCGGTTCCAGCAGCACCCTCGGATGCAGCTCTCGGAAGGTGTCGGCCCAGCGCCAGTGCGTGGTCGCGCGGCGCCCGTCCAGCAGCCCGGCCTCGGCGAGCGCGAAGCTCCCGGTGCACAGGCTGATCACGCGGGCCCCGCGCGCGTGGGTGCGCCGGACGGCGTCGAGCACGGCGGCGCCACGCGGGACGACGTTGTCCGGGCGGCCGGGTACGACGAGGGTGTCCGCCGCATCGACCGCCTCCAGTCCGGGCACGCCGGTCAGCGTGAAGAAGCCGTGGTTCATCCGGACCTCGGGCGTGGGCGTGCACAGCGTCACCTCGTACAGCGGTGCGGCGAGGCCCAGCTCGGGCCGCGGCAGCCCGAACAGTTCGGTGGCGACGCCGACCTCGAACGGGTTGGTGCCCTCGTCGACGATCACGGCGACGCGGTGGGTGCGCGTCGGCTGAGAGGATCCTTGCGGCATACGCGATTCCTAGCACTCACGCGCCGCCGCGGCGACCCCGGACGATGACCGCATGGAACCCATATCCCTCGAAGCGGCCCTCGCCTCCTTCTCGGAGACCTGGAGCCCGCGCATCGTGACGGCCGTCAACGACTACGACGTCCGCGTGGCCAAGGTCGACGGCGATCACGTCTGGCACGTCCACGACCACACCGACGAGTTCTTCCTGGTCCTGGACGGCGAACTGCACATCTCCCTGAGGGAGCCGCGCGGCGAGCGCACGGTCGTCCTCCCCAAGGGCTCCGTCTTCACGGTCCCCCGCGGCACCGAACACAAGCCGTACGCCCCGGCCCCCGCCGCCATCCTCGTCTTCGAACCCACCGGCACCCTGACCGTCGGCGACCGCCACGACGAGGTACCGGCCCATGTGGACGCCACGACCGGGCACGCCCTGACCTGACCGGCGCACGGGATCCACCGGTACATGAGGTGTCCCCCGGCTGAACGTCTCGTGTCTGCAAGGAAGTTGACCAACCACAGAGCCTTCCCCCGAGTCGGACTGGGCACAGGGCGCACGGCGCCGCACATCCGACTCGGAGGTCTCACCATGCTCGTCCGTTCCGCGGCACTGATCCTCGGCACGGCCCTGGCCGTTCCGCTCGCCCCGGCCACCGCCGGCGCGGCGGCGGCCCCGGCCACCGCCGAGGTCAACCAGAGCGACTGGCAGCTCACCTACAAGGCCGCCCCCGGCCAGACCAACAAGGCCGCCGTCACCGCGAAGCTCACGGCCGACCGCACCGGCATCACCTACCTGATCGACGACGTCGTCCAGATCAGCGCGGGCCACGACTGCGCCTATCCCGACAGCGCGGACCGCACGAAGGTCTCCTGCACGGTCACCCTGGTGGACAGCCAGGACCCGTACCCCGGCCTGGTCATGGATCTCGGCGACCGCGGCGACACGCTCACGTACGCCAACGCCACCGACCAGATCTACACCTACGCCGAGATCTCGCTGGGCACCGGCAACGACAAGGCGACCGACTCCGGCCGCCTCGACGGCGCCTACGTCTCCGGCGGGACGGGCGACGACACCATCACCGTGGGCGCCGAGGGCCTGGCCTGGGGCGAGGACGGCAACGACACGATCAGCGCGAGCGGCGGCGGCAACATCGTGCAGGGCGGCAGGGGCGACGACACCCTGCGCGGCGGATCCGGCGCCCAGTACCTGTCCGGCGACGACGGCAAGGACACGCTCACCGGCGGCACGGGCGACGACACCCTGTCCGGCGGCAAGGGCAACGACGTCCTGTACGGAAACAGCGGCAACGACAAGCTGTACGGCAACAGCGGGAACGACAAGCTCTACGGCGGACCGGGCACCGACACGCTCTCCGGGGGCCCCGGCACGGACGTGGTCCGCCAGGGCTGAGCGGGCCCCGGGGGGCTCGGCCGAAGTCGCGCCGGGCAAGCTCGACTTGGACGGGTGAGGGCGCGGGAACCGTTCTCTCCCGCACCCTCGAACCCGACCCTTCCGTGACAGCGGCTCAGACGCCGTAACCGTCGCTGTAGCCGTCCCGCCTGTGGTGATGTCCGGTGTCGTCCACGACCGGCGTCGAAGGCGGCACCACCACGCGGCGACGCCTTGCGATGCTGCTGAACGTCGTGGTTCCGATCAGTCCGACGATCATCAGGATGATCCCGACCAGGTCGAGATTGACACCCTGCATCTCCCAGTCGGTCGCGAACGTGAGGATGGCTCCCACGGCGATGAGGATGATGCACCCGCCGAGGCCCATGAGTTGTCGCCTCCCTGTCCGGTGGTTCCGGTGGGAGGCGGGTACCCCACCTTGCGGGAACTACCCTTCCAGGAACGCGAGCAGCGAGTTCGCGAGCAGCCACGGGTCGTCGGCGCCGCACAACTCCCGCGCGCTGTGCATCGACAGGATCGCCACCCCGATGTCGACGGTCTTGATGCCGTGCCGGGCCGCGGTGATCGGGCCGATGGTCGTGCCGCAGGGCATCGAGTTGTTGGAGACGAAGGACTGGAAGGGCACCTCGGCCTTCTCGCAGGCCGCCGCCCACACCGCCCGGCCCGAACCGTCGGTCGCGTAGCGGTTGTTGACGTTGACCTTGAGGATCGGCCCGCCGTTGACCCGCGGGTGGTGCGTCGGGTCGTGCCGCTCGGCGTAGTTGGGGTGGACCGCGTGGCCCGTGTCGGAGGACAGACAGACCGTGGCCGCGAAGGCGCGCGCCTTGTCCTCGTACGACCCCCCGCGCGCGAACACCGAACGCTCCAGGACGCCGCCCAGCAGCGGCCCGTCGGCACCCGTGTCGCTCTGCGAGCCGTTCTCCTCGTGGTCGAAGGCGGCCAGCACCGGGACGGCGGGCAGGGCCGCACCCGAGGTCGCCGCCGCGGCCAGCGCCGCGGCCGCCGCGTGCACCGAGAGCAGGTTGTCCATGCGCGGGCCCGCGACCAGTTCCTTGTCCCGGCCCAGGTAGGCCGGCGGCTCCACGGAGTGCGTCATCAGGTCCCAGCCCGTGACCTCGCCGGCCGCGAGACCCGCCGTCTCCTCCAGGAAGGCGATCAGGTCGCCGTCGCGGACGTCGTTGCCGAGGCCCCAGATCGGCTGCAGATGTCTCTGCTTGTCGAGCTTGAGCCCCTCCGCCGACACCGAACGGTCCAGGTGGATCGCGAGTTGGGGGACGCGCAGCAGCGGACGGTCCACGTTCACCAGCCGCGTCGTGCCGTCCCGCAGCGAGAGCCGGCCCGCGAGGCCCAGGTCGCGGTCGAGCCAGGAGTTGAGCAGCGGTCCGCCGTAGATCTCCACGGCCACCTGCCGCCAGCCGTGCGCCCCGGTGTCGGGCAGCGGCTTGACGCGCAGGTTGGGGGAGTCGGTGTGCGCGCCGACGATCCGGAACGGCGTGTGGGGCGCCGCGCCCTCGGGGACGTACCAGGCCACGATCGCGCCACCGCGCAGCACGTACTTGCCGCCGCTCGACCCGTCCCAGGCGTCCGTCTCCGCGACCTGCCTGAAGCCGGCCTTTTCCAGCCGCTCGGCGGTGTTCGCCACGGCGTGGTACGGCGAGGGGCTCGCCGCCAGGAAGGACATGAGGTCGTCGGTGTGGCCGCGGTCGAAGCGGGGGGGTTCGCTCATGGGGTTCACCTTAACGACGTACGAGGGCCCGCTCCCGGTGAAGAGGAGCGGGCCCTCGTAAGGGCGATGTGGATTGTCCGTGAGAGACGGGAACGCCTGGCCGGAACCCGGTGGCTAGAACGCGGCCTCGTCCAGCTCCATCAGGTCCAGCTCGACGTTCTCGGCGAGCTTGCGCGCACCGGTGACGCCCGGCAGGACGTTGGCCGCGAAGAACTTCGCCGCCGCGATCTTGCCCTGGTAGAACACCTTGTCCTTGGCGGAGGCGTTCGGCAGCTTCTCGGCGGCGACCGCGGCGCCCTTGAGCAGCAGGTAGCCGACGACGACGTCACCGGAGGCCATCAGCAGGCGGGTGGTGTTCAGGCCCACCTTGTAGATGTTCTTGACGTCCTGCTCGGTGGCCGCGAGGTCGGTCAGCATCAGGCCGACGATCGCCTCCAGCTCGACGGCCGCCTTCGCGAGCTGCTCGCGGGCCGCGCCCAGCTCCTCGCCGCCCTCGCCGAGCGCCAGGAACTTCTTGATGTCCTCGGCGAGGGAGTTCAGCGCGGCGCCCTGGTTGCGGACGATCTTCCGGAAGAAGAAGTCCTGGCCCTGGATCGCGGTGGTGCCCTCGTACAGGGTGTCGATCTTGGAGTCGCGGATGTACTGCTCGATCGGGTACTCCTGCAGGAAGCCGGAGCCGCCGAAGGTCTGCAGCGACTGCGCGAGCTGCTCGTAGCCCTTCTCGGAGCCGTAGCCCTTGACGATGGGGAGGAGAAGGTCGTTGAGCGCGTGCTCCGCCTTCGCGTCCTCGCCCGCCGCCTCCTTCACCGCGATCGCGTCCTGGATCGAGGCGGTGTAGAGCACGAGGGCGCGCATGCCCTCCGCGTACGCCTTCTGCGTCATCAGCGAGCGGCGCACGTCGGGGTGGTGGGTGATGGTGACCTTGGGCGCGGCCTTGTCCATGAAGTTCGCCAGGTCCTGGCCCTGGACGCGCTCCTTGGCGTACTCCAGCGCGTTCAGGTAGCCCGTCGACAGCGTGGAGATCGCCTTCGTGCCGACCATCATGCGGGCGAACTCGATGATGCGGAACATCTGGCGGATGCCGTCGTGCTTGTCGCCGATCAGCCAGCCCTTGGCGGGGTGCTGGTCGCCGAACGTCATCTCGCAGGTGTTGGAGGCCTTCAGGCCCATCTTGTGCTCGACGTTCGTGGCGTAGACGCCGTTGCGCTCGCCCAGCTCGCCGGTCTCGAAGTCGAAGAGGTACTTCGGGACGAGGAAGAGGGACAGGCCCTTGGTGCCCGGGCCGGCACCCTCGGGACGCGCGAGCACGTAGTGGAGGATGTTCTCCTCCATGTCGTGCTCACCGGACGTGATGAAGCGCTTGACGCCCTCGATGTGCCAGGAGCCGTCCTCCTGCTGGATCGCCTTGGTGCGCCCGGCGCCCACGTCCGAGCCGGCGTCCGGCTCGGTCAGCACCATGGTGGAGCCCCAGGTCCGCTCGACCGCGATCTGGGCGATCTTCTTCTGGACCTCGTTGCCCTCGTCGTAGAGGATCCCGGCGAACGCCGGGCCGGAGGAGTACATCCACACGGCCGGGTTCGAGCCGAGGATCAGCTCCGCGTACGACCAGATCAGGGACGGCGGGGCCGTCGTGCCGCCGATCGCCTCGGGGAGGCCCAGACGCCAGTACTCGGAGTCCATGAAGGCCTTGTAGCTCTTCTTGAAGGACGCCGGGACCGGCGCGGTGTTGGTCTCCGGGTCGAAGACCGGCGGGTTGCGGTCGGCGTCCGCGAAGGACTCGGCCAGCTCGTTCTCCGCGAGCCGCGTCAGCTCCTCGAGGATGCTTTTCGCGGTGTCGACGTCCATCTCCTCGAACGGACCCGTGCCGTACAGCTTGTCGCGTCCGAGTACTTCGAAGAGGTTGAACTCGATGTCGCGGAGATTCGACTTGTAGTGCCCCATGGTCACGGCTCCGTAGAGAGGGATCGGCGAGGCACTTGGTTCCTCGCGCTAGTTCACGTACCAACAAGTAGCTACGATGATGCTACCCGCCAGTAATAAGACGCAACCCCGATCCCGTCATCTGTGACAGGTCACACCGGAACGGTCAGTGAAGCGGTGTAGCCCTCGGCCGCGCTGCCCTTCATCGTCGCCATCTGCTGCTCGTAACCGTCGCTGAAGATGCCGTCCGTCTCCAGAGAGATGCGGCTGAGATTCGTCACACTTTGGCCGTAGCCGTCCGTGGCGTACACCGTGTCGCAGGTGTCCTCGGGGAAGGCGAGCTGAGAGGTGTTCGTGATCGACGTGGCCGCCGTGGCGTCGGCCAGGCTGCCGTAGACCTCGAAGTGGATGTGCGGCCAGCGGCCGTCGTAGCAGCCGGGGAAGACGCTCCTGAAGGTGACCTGGCCCGAGCCGTCCGTCTCCTGGACGCCCCGCAGGTAGTTCTCCTCGGTGACGCCCTCGGAGTACAGGGAGTACCTGCCGTCCCGGTCGGCGTGCCACAGGTAGACGGCGGCGCCCTTCTTCGGGGTGCCGCACCCGGAGGCCGCGTCGACGACCGTGAGCGTGACGGTGAGGGGCACGCCCTCGGCGGTGCCGCCCGCGAAGTCGCCGAAGCTCCTGGTGATGTCGCTGCGGACGATGCCGCTCTCCTTCAGGACGTTCACGCCGTTCGAGCCGTCGCCGGGGAAGGGGCCGGCCGTCTCGCCCGGGACGGTCGCGCACTCGGCGGACGAGGAGGAGCCGCCGGAGGATGCGCCGGAGGACGGGTGGGAGGAGGTGGCCGTGGAGGTCTCGTCCTCCGACGTGCAACCAGCCAGCGGAATCAGGCTCGCCCCCGCCATCAGCCGGATCATCCTGCGGCGGGCCAGTACGGGAAGGTCGTACGCGAGCCCTCTGTCGTGTTCGTGGACCTCGTCGTCATGGTGTCGGCGCATGACCAGACGTTAATGAGCGCACCTGTCGGAAACCCCGCCGTCGGCTGTCGAGTCGCTGTCGGTTCGCCAGGACCCGGTACCGGCCCACCCGCACGGCCGCTCTCGGTACGCTTGCGCCCATGTACGGCTATGACCAGAACGTCGGTGCACAGCAGCAGTACGCCCCGCCGCAGCAGCCGGGCGGCGTCGGTGGGTACGGCCAGCAGCCGCCGCTCTACCCCGAGCCGTCCCCGCCCTCGCTCGCGGACGCGGTGCGGGCCTTCACCACGGGGCAGATGTCCGCCGAGGACTTCCAGCAGGTCTTCGCGACGTCGAAGGTCTACTGCCCGCGCGGCGACAACCCCGGTTTCCTCGCCCTGCACAACACCCAGCAGCCGGTGATCCCGATGTTCACCTCGCTGAAGGAGCTGCGGCGGTACGCGGGCAAGGAGTCCAAGTACTTCGTCATCACCGGCGCCGAGGTGATCGACCTGCTCCCCACCGGCTACGGCTTCGTCCTGGACATGGAGGGCGAGCACCGGATGGTCTTCGACGCCAAGGCCGTGGAGCAGATGGTCGAGTTCGCGATGCGGCGGATGTACGGCTAGGCGGATCGCAGGGCCGGACCGGAATGACCCTGCCCGAATTCCCTGCCCGAATCCCGGCCCAGATATCTCTGCCCGGTTGTCACAGCCATGCCATAGAGTGCCCCCTGGCAGCCGCGCCCCGCACGCCACCGCCTTCCCGCGGTCCGCGTCCGGGTGCCGCGCGGCGCTCTCATCTCCCGGTAGCCCCGGGATTCCTTGTGGGGGTTCATCACTGTGCGCATGCGCAGCACTTCGGCCGCGACGGCGCTCGCGGTCCTGTTCAGCTCGGCGGCGCTGAGCGCCGTGGCGGCCGGGCCGGCCTCGGCGGCCTCGGCCGTGGTCGGCACGCCCGGCGGGCTCGTCGCGGACGGCGTCCACCAGCGGGTCTTCGTCGGTGACGCCGCGTCCGGAGTGATCGTGGCCGCCGACTACTCGGGCGCGGTGCTCGAATCGGTCAGCGGCGTCCCCGGAGTGACCGACCTGGCACTGTCCGACGACGGCAGCACCCTGTACGCCGCGGCCCGGGCGAGCCACGAGATCGTGGCCCTCGACGCGGCCACCCTCGACGTGAAGACCCGCTACCCGGTCGCCACCGGCACGGGCCCCGTGTACGTGGAGTACGCCGGCGGCAAGGTCTGGTTCAGCTACGGCGACCAGTGGGACGGCGACCTCGGTTCCGTCGACCCGGCGGTGGACCCGGCGACCGGCGCCGACCCGGTGGCGCTGGCCCAGCTCCCGACCGAGGGAACGGGCGTCGGACTGTGGGGGCAGGCCCTGCTGGACACCGACCCGCTGCGGCCGGACCTGCTGGCCGTCGGCGAGACCGGGGACTCCTCGGGCACCGAGGCCGTCCTCGACGTGTCGGGCGGCACGCCCAAGGTGATCGCCTGGCACGACACCTCGTACGCCCTGAACGACGGTCTCGGGGACATCGACCTCGTCGCGGGCAGCGACACCGTGCTCGTCAACGGCACCGACCGGCACGCCTACGCGGGCGGCACCCTCGCCAAGGCCGGTGCCTACCCGGCCGGGCAGCGGGCCGACATCGGGCGCAGTGGCCTGATCGCCCAGATCTCGGGCACCAAGGTCGCGATCTACCGGCCGAACGCCACGCAGCCGGTGCGGACGTACAGCATGGGCACCCAGGGGGCGGCCGCGCTGGCCTGGGCCCCGGACTCCTCCCGGGTCTTCGCCCTGGTCGCGAGCGGGAGCGGCTACACGCTCAAGGCGCTCACCCAGCCGACCCTCAACGTCCCCACGCTCACGGTGAACGCCCCGTCGACCGCCACCCGCGCCAAGCAGCTCACCGTCACCGGCAAGCTCTCGGCGACGATCGCGCTGCCGACCGGTGCCAAGCTCTCCGTCACCCGCACCGACCTGGAGAGCCCCGGCGGCAAGGCGCTGCCGTCCGTCACGGTCAAGGCCGACGGCACCTACTCCTTCACCGACACCCCGCCCGCCGGCGGCAAGGTCAAGTACACGGTGAAGTACGCGGGTGACGCCACCCACACCTCGGTGAGCGCCTCCGACACCGTCGACGTCTCCCGCGCCTCGACCTCGCTCAGCCTGAACAACAACGGCAAGCTGTACAGCTACGGCGCCGACGTCAAGTTCACCGCGCACCTCGGTACGACGTACAAGAACCGCACGGTCGAGATCTGGGCCAACCCCTTCGGCGGCGACAAGCCCAACAAGCTGATCAAGAGCGGGACGGTCAACTCCGACGGCAACATCTCCGCCTGGGTGGACATGACCCGGGACACCACCGTCACCGCGGTGTTCAAGGGCGACGCCCGCTACAAGCCGAAGACGGTGAAGGTCACGGCCTACGCCAAGGTCAAGATCTCCACCGCCGTCTCCAGGCACTACAAGACGGCGAAGATCGGCTCCACGACGTACTACTGGTTCCACAAGAGCACCGACCCGCTGCTCACCACGACGATGACCTACTACCCGGGCCGTCAGCAGCGCTTCGACCTGCAGGTCTACTACCAGGGCTCGTGGTACTCGGCGGACTCGGAGTACTTCTCGCTCGGGACGAACGGGAAGTCGGCCGTGACCCTGCCGGCGCCCGATGAGTCGGGGATCCGGGCGCGGATGCGGTCGGTGTACGTCAACGGCTCGTCCGGCGACACCGTGAACTCGACGACGTACGGGTCCTGGAAGTACCTGTACTTCAGCAACTGAGACCGTCCGGCTCGGACGGGGAGGCCCGGAGGGAATGCCCTCCGGGCTTTTCCCGTTGGGGATGGCAAGAAGTTCAACAATCAACTAAACTGGTCGCACAAGGAGGTACCGACATGCCTGCAGTGACCGTCGAGAACCCGCTGACGCTGCCCCGCGTCGCCGCGCCCGCGGAGGCCGTGGCCCGTCCCGTGCTCGCCGTCACGACCGCGCCGAGCGGTTTCGAGGGCGAGGGCTTCCCGGTGCGCCGGGCGTTCGCCGGGATCAACTACCGCTACCTGGACCCGTTCATCATGATGGACCAGATGGGCGAGGTGGACTACGCGCCGGGCGAGCCCAAGGGCACCCCCTGGCACCCGCACCGCGGCTTCGAGACCGTCACGTACATCATCGACGGGATCTTCGACCACCAGGACTCCAACGGCGGTGGCGGCACCATCACCAACGGCGACACCCAGTGGATGACCGCGGGCTCGGGCCTCCTGCACATCGAGGCCCCGCCGGAGTCGCTGGTCATGTCCGGCGGTCTCTTCCACGGCCTGCAGCTGTGGGTGAACCTCCCGGCCAGGGACAAGATGATGGCGCCCCGCTACCAGGACATCCGCGGCGGCAACGTCCAGCTGCTCACCACCCCCGACGGCGGCGCACTGCTGCGCGTCATCGCGGGCGAACTGGACGGCCACCAGGGTCCCGGTATCACCCACACCCCGATCACGATGATCCACGCGACCCTCGCCCCGGGCGCGGAGATCACGCTGCCGTGGCGCGAGGACTTCAACGGCCTCGCGTACGTCCTCGCCGGGCGGGGCGCGGTGGGTGCCGAGCGGCGTCCGATCCAGCTCGGCCAGACCGCGGTCTTCGGCGAGGGCGGCTCGCTGACGGTCCGCGCGGACGACAAGCAGGACTCCCACACCCCGGACCTGGAGGTCGTGCTGCTGGGCGGGCAGCCGATCCGGGAGCCGATGGCCCACTACGGTCCGTTCGTCATGAACACCAAGGACGAACTCATGCAGGCCTTCGAGGACTTCCAGAAGGGCCGGCTGGGGACGGTCCCGGCGGTCCACGGGATGAGCGCGAGCGGGCCGACCGAGGCCTGACGGCTGCGGTAGGACGAGGCCCGGGGCCGCACACCGTGGTGCGGCCCCGGGCCTTTCGCCATCCGTCACCCCCCGGGACTGTCACGCCCGGCTCCGTCACCCGCCCGGTCCGCCCGCGCACGACAGCCCCGCCCCGCCCGTGATCCGCTGGACATGTGCAGGCCTCCACCCCGCTGCTCCCCGACCCCGTCCGGCGGCTCGCCGCCTGGTGCGCCGTCGTGCTCCTCGTCGCCGGGGTGGTCTACGTCGGGATCCGGCTGGCCGTGGAGTTCCGTACGGCTGTCGTGCCCGTGCTGCTGGCGCTGCTCGGGACGGCGCTGCTCGGGCCGTTGCACCGGCGGCTGGTGAAGGCCAGGGTGAACCGGTCCGTCGCCGCCGGTCTCACCTGCGTCGCCGTGGTGGCCGTCGTCGGCGGGGCGGTGTACATCGTCGTCGCCGCGATCGTCGAGACCGGCGACCAGATCGTCGCCGCGCTCAAGCAGGCGGCCCAGGACGTCGCCGACCACTTCGGGGCCGCCGGGACCTCGCTGGACGACCTCGCCTCCAACGCCAAAGAGCTGCTCACCAAGTTCGGAGGGACGGCGGCCTCCGGGGTCATCAGCGGGGTGAGCGTCGTCGGCGAGGTCATCGCCATGGCTGTGCTGGCGCTGCTGCTCGTCTTCTTCTTCCTGCGGGACTCCCATCGGGCCGCCGGTGCGCTGCGGTCCGTCGTTCCCCGTAAGAGCGGCGACACCGTGGAGGCCATGGCCCGGCGGGCGTTCCGGGCCGTGGAGGGGTTCATGCGGGGGACCACCTTCATCGCCTTCATCGACGCCGTCTGCATCGCCGTCGGGCTGCTCGTGCTCGACGTTCCGGGTGCGGTCGGGCTCGGGGCGCTCGTCTTCGTCGGGGCCTACATCCCCTATCTCGGAGCCTTCATCTCGGGAGCCGTCGCCGTGCTGGTCGCGCTCGCCGACCGGGGGTTCGTGATCGCGCTGTGGGTGCTGGCGATCGTCGTCGCCGTACAGCTGCTGGAGGGGCATGTGCTGACGCCGATGATCCAGAGCCGGACGGTGCAGATGCACCCGGCCCTGGTCATGGTGGCGATCACGGCGGGGGCCTCCGTGGCCGGCGTCCTCGGCATGCTGCTCGCCGTACCGCTCACCGCCGCCGTCACGGGCGTCGCGGACGAGCTGAGGGAGCGTTACGCAAGCCCGGAGTCCCCCGAGCCGCCGGAGACCGGGCCGCCGACGCCCCCGGAACCGCCGACACCCCCGGAACCGCCGACGCCCCCGGAACCGTCGGCGCCCTTGGACTCGTAGAGCTCGAACCACGTGCTCTTGCCCTCGCCCCGCGGGTCCACGCCCCACGCCTCGGCCAGCAGCTCGATCAGCATCAAGCCCCGCCCGGACGACGCCAGTTCCCCGGGCCGGCGCTTGTGCGGCAGGTCGTCGCTGGTGTCCGTCACCTCCACGCGCAACCGGCGGTCACCCGGCTCACCCCGCACCTCGGCGAGGAGCAGGGCGTCGGCGTCGGTGTGGACGAGGACGTTCGTCAGGGTCTCGGACAGCAGCAGGACCGCGGAGTCCACCTGGTCCGCGGAGGCCCAGTCGTGCAGCAGCTCCCGCAGCTGCTGGCGGGCCACCCTGACCCGCTCCGGCTCGGCCTGCGCGACGGTGAGCATGGTGCGCCGGACCGTCGGCCGGACGGCGATCGTGTCGCCGCAGCCGCAGCCCTCCCCCTGCCGGCACAGCAGCAGTACCGCTATGTCGTCCTCGCGCCGGTCGGCGAGCGGACCCGTGGTGTGGTGGGAGGACGGGCCGTGGACGGCCTGGACCAGGGCGTCGGCGAGCGTCTCCAGGTCGCCGTCGTGCCCTTCCAGGATCGCGCGGATGCGCTTCCAGCCGGTCTCCAGGTCGTGCCCGCCGGTCTCGATCAGGCCGTCCGTGCAGATCAGCATCGTCTCGCCGGGTTCCAGGGTGATCCTGGTCGTCGGGTAGTCGGCGTCCGGGTCGATGCCCAGGGGGAGACCGCCGGCCGTGGGGCGGGCGAGCACCGTGCCGTCGCTCATGCGGATCGCCGGGTCCGGGTGGCCGGCGCGGGCGATGTCCAGCAGGCCGGTCGTGGGGTCGACCTCGACGTACAGGCAGGTCGCGAAGCGCAGGTCGGACGGGTCCTCGTCGAGGGAGCCGAACGTCATGCCGTGCAGGAAGCGGGAGGCCCGGGAGAGGACGGCGTCGGGGCGGTGGCCCTCGGAGGCGTAGGCGCGCAGGGCGATGCGCAGCTGACCCATCAGGCCTGCCGCGCGGACGTCATGGCCCTGGACGTCGCCGATGACGAGGGCGAAGCGGCCGTTCGGCAGCGGGATCATGTCGTACCAGTCGCCGCCGACCTGGAGCCCCCCGCCGGTCGGCACATAGCGTGCGGCGACGCTCATGCCCGGTATCTCGGGGCCCAGCTTGGGCAGCATCGAGCGCTGGAGGCCGTCCGTCAGCTCCCGCGCGGACTCGGCGGCCTCGGCGCGGGAGAGGGCCTGGGCGAGCATGCGGGCCACCGTCGTCAGCACGGACCGCTCGTCGGGCGTGAACGCGACCGGATAGGTGAACGCCGCCATCCAGGCGCCCATCGTGCGGCCGGCCACGGTCAGTGGCAGGAACGCCCAGGACTGGCGGTTGAAGTGCGCGGCGAGCGGCCAGGTGAGCGGGTAGCGCTCCTTGTACTTCTCGGGGGAGGAGAGGTAGACGGCACGGCCGGTGCGCACCACCTCGGCGGCCGGGTAGTCCGTGTCGAGGGACATGTGCGAGAAGGGGTTCTCGTCGCCGGGCTGGTGGCCGTGGTGGCCGATGATCGTCAGGCGATCGCCCGTGACGCCGAACACCGCGAGCCCGTCCGGTGAGAACCCCGGCATCGACAGACCGGCCGCGACCCGCAGCACCTCCGCCGTCGACCGCGCCTCGGCCAGCGCCCGGCCCGCGTCCAGCAGGAACGCCTCCCGGGAGCGCCGCCAGTCGCCGGTGACCGCCGTACGCCCCGCCGGGGTGCCCGGCGCCGGTTCGGTGACCTCCTGGAGCGAGCCGGTGACTTCGTACGACCGCTTCTCGCGGTCGAAGGAGGCATGGAAGCGGCTGCGGCCGACCCGGACGACCCGGCCCCGCTCGTCCATGATCCGCACCCGCACCTCGCCGAGGCTGCCCTCGGCGACGGCGAGCTGGATCACTCCGGTGATCTCGTTCCAGTCGACCGGATGCAGGCGGGCGCGCACCTGGGCCTGGCTGAGGGTGGCCCGCTCGGCGGGCAGCCCCAGCAGCCGTGCCGCCTCCGCGTCGACCGTGACCAGTCCCGTGGCGGTGTTCCAGTGCCACAGTCCGGTCGCGAGGGCGGCGAGAACCTCCCCCACGGCGGGCAGGGCCTCACCAGTGCGCATTGCCCTACTTTAAGAACAGGTGATCGCACGCTGCCACCGAAGCTGTATGGGGCATCTGCTCTGGAGGGACCCAAATGGTGGGGAGCCGATCTTGGGGTCCCCGGTAGGCTTGGGGGAAGTTTCACGTGAAACACGCCCCCCGATCCGCGAAGACTGGATGAACGACGATGCATCGGTACAGGTCCCACACCTGCGGCG
Organism: Streptomyces sp. NPDC049627; assembly: GCF_044465645.1. Classification (NCBI taxonomy): domain Bacteria; kingdom Bacillati; phylum Actinomycetota; class Actinomycetes; order Kitasatosporales; family Streptomycetaceae; genus Streptomyces; species Streptomyces sp. NPDC049627. The sequence continues at coordinate 400,637 of NZ_JBITLW010000002.1, forward strand.
AGCTCCGCTCCTCTGACGTCGGCACCGACGTCCGGCTGAGTGGCTGGCTGCACAATCGGCGCGACCTGGGCGGCATCCTCTTCATCGATCTGCGCGATCACTACGGCATCACGCAGCTCGTCGCCCGTCCCGGCACGCCGGCGTACGAGGCCCTCGACAAGCTCTCCAAGGAATCGACCGTCCGCGTCGACGGCAAGGTCGTCTCCCGCGGCGCCGAGAACATCAACCCCGACCTGCCCACCGGCGAGATCGAGGTCGAGGTCGGCGAGGTCGAGCTGCTCGGCGCGGCCGCCCCGCTCCCCTTCACGATCAACACCGAGGACGGGGTCAACGAGGAGCGGCGCCTGGAGTACCGCTTCCTGGACCTGCGCCGCGAGCGCATGCACAAGAACATCATGCTGCGTACGGCGGTCATCTCGGCGATCCGCCACAAGATGACGGCGCTGGGCTTCAACGAGATGGCGACGCCGATCCTGTCCGCGACCTCCCCCGAGGGCGCCCGCGACTTCGTCGTTCCCTCCCGTCTGCACCCGGGCAAGTTCTACGCCCTGCCGCAGGCCCCGCAGCAGTTCAAGCAGCTGCTGATGATCTCCGGCTTCGACCGCTACTTCCAGATCGCGCCCTGCTTCCGTGACGAGGACGCGCGCGCCGACCGCTCGCCGGGCGAGTTCTACCAGCTCGACGTCGAGATGAGCTTCGTCGAGCAGGAGGACGTGTTCCGCCCGATCGAGCAGCTCATGACCGAGCTGTTCGAGGAGTTCGGGGGCGGCCGCCACGTCACGTCCCCCTTCCCGCGGATCCCGTTCCGCGAGGCGATGCTGAAGTACGGCTCCGACAAGCCGGACCTGCGCGCCCAGCTGGAACTCGTCGACATCACCGACATCTTCGAGGGCTCGGAGTTCAAGGCGTTCGCGGGCAAGCACGTGCGTGCGCTGCCCGTGCCGGCCGTCCAGGACCAGCCCCGCAAGTTCTTCGACCAGCTCGGCGAGTTCGCGATCTCGCTGGGCGCCAAGGGCCTGGCCTGGGTCCGTGTCGCCGAGGACGGCTCGCTGACCGGCCCGATCGCCAAGTTCCTCACCGAGGAGAACATCAAGGTCCTCACCGAGCGCCTCGGCCTGGAGGCCGGTCACGCCGTGTTCTTCGGCGCGGGCGAGTTCGACGAGGTCTCGAAGATCATGGGCGCGGTCCGCGTCGAGGCCGCCAAGCGGGCCGGCCACTTCGAGGAGGGCGTCTTCCGGTTCTGCTGGATCGTCGACTTCCCGATGTACGAGAAGGACGAGGAGACCGGCGCGATCGACTTCTCGCACAACCCGTTCTCCATGCCGCAGGGCGGACTGGAGGCTCTGGAGACCCAGGACCCGCTGGACATCCTGGGCTGGCAGTACGACATCGTCTGCAACGGCGTCGAGCTGTCCTCCGGCGCGATCCGGAACCACGAGCCGGAGATCATGCTCAAGGCCTTCGAGATCGCGGGCTACGACCGGGAGACCGTCGAGGAGAAGTTCGCCGGCATGCTGCGCGCCTTCCGCTTCGGCGCCCCGCCGCACGGTGGCATCGCGCCGGGCGTCGACCGCATCGTGATGCTGCTCGCCGACGAGCCGAACATCCGCGAGACCATCGCCTTCCCGCTCAACGGCAACGCCCAGGACCTGATGATGGGCGCGCCGACGGAGCTGGAGGAGGCGCGGCTGAAGGAGCTGCACCTGTCGGTGCGCAAGCCGCAGCCGAAGTAGGACGAAGCAGGAGGGGTGGCCCGGAACCGGCGTCGGTTCCGGGCCACTTTCGTACGCAGGGCTTTTACCCAGCTCTCACCCACGTTCCTGACAGGTGCCGTCCCTAGGTTCCCTGCCCATGACGGGAAACCAGACGGCCGAAGGGCCGAAACACAAAAGGGATCTGACGCGGCGCAAGGTCATGGCGGCCGGCGCGGGCGCGGCGGTCGCGGTAGGTGTGGGCGGCACCCTCACGGCGGGCGCGTTCGCGGATGAGACGAGCGGGGCCGCGTCCGCGGGCGCCACCGCGTCGAGCAGCTCGTCGAGCGCCGAGGCCTGCTACAGGCTGACCTCCGAGACGACCGAGGGCCCCTACTACATCGACGCGGACAAGCTCCGCCAGGACGTGACCGAGGACCAGGAGGGCATCCCGCTCACCCTCCGCCTCAAGGTGATCGACTCAGAGACCTGCAAGCCCATCAAGAACGCCGCGGTCGACATCTGGCACTGCAACGCGCTGGGCGTGTACTCGGGCTACGAGGACATGGGCAGTGGTGGCGGAGGCGGGGGTGGCACCCCGCCGTCCGGTGAGCCGACGGGCGAGCCCCCGTCCGGTGAGCCGACGGGTGCGCCGGGCGGCGGAGGCGGCGTGCACCAGGAGCCGACGGACGACGAGCGGTATCTGCGCGGCACGTGGAAGACGGACAGGAACGGCCAGGTGGTCTTCCGGACGGTCTTCCCGGGCTGGTACCAGGGACGCTGCGTCCATATCCACACCAAGGTGCATGTGAACGGTACGTGGACGGACGCCGGTTACGAGGGCGGGAACACCTGCCACACCGGTCAGCTCTTCTTCGACGAGAAGAGCGTGCTGGCCTCCGCCGAGGTCGAGCCGTACTCCACCAACACCACCACGCGCACCACGCTCGACGAGGACACCATCTACCCGGGCAACGGGACCGAGGGCGGCCTGCTGAAGCTCACGTACAGGAAGAACGACATCGCCAAGGGCGTCGTCGCCACGCTCACGATGGGCGTCGATCTGGAGGCGACGAACACCGGCAGCTGAGAGCGAGGGCGTGCGTGCGAAGGACGTACCCGTACGCACGCCCTTCGCACGCGGCCAGTGGGTCAGGACAGCGACTTGTAGCCGCTCCAGCCCGTCGCGATCTGCGCCCGCGAGCCGAACGACCCCTTCCCGTCTCCGCTGTTGCGCCACAGGTTGCCGCTGGTGTCGCGGGAGACGAGGTCCGGACGGCCGTCGTCGGTGATGTCGCCGACGCCGACGACGGCGTTGTAGGAGCCGCCCCAGTCGGCGAACAGCTTCACGCGGGCGGCGAAGGTGCCGTCGCCCTTGCCGTCGTAGCGCCAGAGGGTGTTCGCCGTGTCCTGGGCGAGGAGGTCGGGCCGGCCGTCGCCGGTGATGTCACCGACGCCGACGATCTTCTTGTAGCCCTTCCAGTTGTCGTAGAGCTTCACGCGGGAGGACAGCTTGCCGTCGCTGGTGCCCTTGTAGAGGTAGACCGTTCCGGTGGAGGAGTTCCTGGCGATCAGGTCGGGCCGGCCGTCGCCGCTCACGTCGCCGGGCGAGGTGAGGACGTTGTACTGCGTCCAGCCGCTGGTCGCGAGGGTCGTGTACGACGTCGACGGCTTGACCGCCGCCCCGCAGCCCGGCTTGTACAGCCGCAGGGCACCGCTGCTGTAGCGCACGAGGACGTCGTTGCAGCGGTCGCCGCTCAGGTCGCCGAAGGGGACGGCCGTGATGGTCGTCGCCCAGCCGGTGCCCGTGTACTTGTCGCCGAACCTGCCCGTCCCCGTCCCGCTGTGGAAGGTGAGCCCGCCCGAGGAGTTGAGGGTCAGCAGGTCGCCGCGGCCGTCGACGCCGTCGGGGCTGACGTGGTCGTGGCGGACCGCGGAGCCGCGGGTCAGGAAGCCGTCGCCGGACGTCACCGTGACCGGGGTGTTGGTGCCCAGGCCGGTGGCCTTGAGGGTCCACTTGAACGCGCCGTTGGGGAAGTAGGTCCCGCTCGCCGTCTTGCCGTTCCAGCTCACGCCCACCCGTTCCGGGGTGGCCCCGCCGGTGAGGGTGCGGGTGGTCCTGCCGGTCGCGCCGCTCTGGACGGAAGTGAAGGTGAGCGACCAGGAGGTCACCGGGCGGGACAGCACCCAGTTGCCCTGGAAGACGGTCGCCGGGTCCACATAGCTCGTGGCCGACGACTTGACGGCCGTCACCGCGGACGGCGTGATGCCGGTGGTGGTGACGTGGGTGCGCTCGTAGTCGTCGAACCAGGCGACCAGGCCGGTGTACTCGTCGACCGTCCAGCGGTAACGGCGGTCCGCGGTCAGGCCCTTGTCGGCCAGGCCGGAGGCGACCGTGCGGGTGGTGCCGGTGGCCGCCTCGGTGAGGACCAGGGTGCCGGTGGCGTGGTCGTGGCGGACGGTGAAGCCGTCGCCGAGGAGCACGTCACCCGGGGTGACCGCCGTCGACGTACCGGCCTTGGTGTCGTACACGCCCGCCGAGTCCGTCCCGCACGCCCAGTAGACCCAGCGGCCCGCCGCCTGCAGTTCGCTCGGCACGCAGGCCAGGCCCGGGACGGTCACCGTGGCGAGCGTCTTCGCCAGCGGGATGCTGTACGAGGTGAGCGTGCCGGCGGTGGTGGTGGCGCTCCAGAGGGTGGAGCCGTTCAGGGCGGCGGCGCGCACGGACCGCTTCAGCTTCTGGCCCTGGCCGAACTCGCCGACGTACTGCGCCGGTGAGGCGCCGCCGGAGTTGTAGACGGCGTAGTCGTCGGCGGCGTCGACGATCGAGCCGCCCGTGGTGCCGAACTCCAGCTCATGGCCGCCGATGGCGACGATCCGGTCCCAGTACTGCTCGGTGCCGTCGTTGGACTTGGTGAGGTAGGCGTCCTGGCCGTCGAGGTTCCCCCACATCACCGAGCAGGTGGTGCCCTGGTACGGGCAGACGGGGGCGTACACCGAGCCGCTGTCGGTGGCGTCGGACGCGGTGAGCTCGGTGGAGCCGTTCGTGGTGAGGGTGCGCACGCCCGTCGTGGTGGTGCCGGCCTCGGCGACGCGCAGGCGGCCGCGGCTGAGGACGATGCCCGTCTTGGCGTTCTCCAGCGCCGGGGCCTGCTGGACCTTCTCCAGCTTCAGCGTGCCGTCCTCGGCCTGGCTCACCCGCTGCACCCACCAGTCGGTGGCGCCGGTGCCGCCGGAGACCAGAGCGCTTCCGTCACCGGCCGCCAGCGCGTACTCGCCGGCGCTCGTCAGCAGGGTCTGCTGCACCGAGGGGTCGGTGACCTTGACCGCGACGAGCTTCGAACCGAGGTCGCTGGAGGACAGCGGCAGCAGCAGCCAGTCGCCGACCAGGACCGGGTCGCCGTCGAGCGCGCCCGGGTTCGACGGCAGCGTGACGACCTGCTCGGGGGCGGTGAGATCGGTACGGGACTTCAGGTGCAGTTCGGCGGTGCCGTTGTAGTACCAGCCGACGCGGTCCGCGCTCATCAGGAACGTCGAGTTGGTGGTGGCGCCCGCGAAGACGTTGGTGCTCACGGCCGACTCGATGTCGATGTAGTGGAGCGAGCCGTAGGTGCTGTTCTGCACGAGCACACCTGAGGGGTCCGCAGCGAGGACGCCTTCGCTCCCCACGCTCACCGCGTCCCCGGTCACCTTGCGGGTGCGCCACTCGCCGTCGACCTTGTCGATCAGGGAGTTGGTGGTGACGATCGTGTCACCGGCCAGCGCCCGGTAGTAGCCCTGGCCGTACTGGACGGAGCCGTTCCAGGTCACCTTCCTGGACGTGGCCGTCGCGGGGTCCCAGAGGGTGGCGTACGCGTCGCCTGCCGTGTCCGGCAGGGCGACCAGGTCGCTGTCCGAGCCGTACCAGCCGATACGGCACTCGGAGCCGATGGTCGTGCAGCCGGTGCCCGGGGTGTAGACGCCGGCCGCGTTCTCCACGGTCACGGTCCTGCCGGTCCCGTACTCCGTCCACAGCAGTCCGGTCCTGCCCGTCTGCCGGTGCAGGAAGCCGCTGTCGCCCGCGCTGTACGGGCGGTCGGTGCGTGGTGTGGTGGAGCTGGGGGCGACCAGTGTGATCGCGGTGGTCCCGGCCTCGGCCGCCTCCGCGGAGCCGCCGCCCTCCGACAGGACGACGACGGACGCGGTCGCGACGGCGACCGCGAGCGAAGAGACGGCGACGGCGAGACCGCCCCGTCTCAGGGCGTGTCTGCCCACGTGTGGTTCCCTCCCCTACGAGGGCCCGTGCCCTCGCACAAGTGGCCGGATCTTATCAACGCCACGGCGTGGTCACTCCTCCGCGGGCGGCCTGAGCGCCTCCTCCTCCAGCAGCCGCTCGGCGATGTCGTCCGCCCACGCCCGGACCCACCGGCGCAGGTCCGGGACCGACTCGCCGGCGAGGCCCCGTGCGGTGAACTCCCGGTCGTCGAGCAGTTCCGTCGCCTCCAGGCGGGCCTGGAGGTCGGCCGGGTCGAACTCGTCCCAGGCATGGCGGCGGCCCAGTTCCTCCAGGTCGGGGAAGCTCCAGTGGGCCGCGGCGGTGTAGACGTCGGTCAGGTCGCGGGCCGTGCCGCGGTCGGTGAGGGCGCGGACCTTGGTGCCGATGAGGTCTTCCAGGGAGAGGGCCGGGCCGAGGGCGGTCGGCACGGGCGGATGCCAGAGGGATTCCTTCAGCAGGTCGACCGGGTGCTCCTCCATACCGTCCGCGCCGGAGACGAGGAGGCGGGCGGAGAGCGGGTCCGTCTCCAGAGGGCGTACCAGCCAGCCGCGGTCCATGAGGCCGGTGCCGACCACCGCGGCGATGCGGTCCATGGGCTCGGGGGTCTCGGTGGCCACTTCCAGCGGTCCCTCCATGGCACCCTCCCGCGAGGCCCGAGGCATCAGACCGTGGGCCCGGACCGCGTACCCGCCGGCCAGGACGAGCGGGTAGGGGGCGCCGATCGTGAGGACGTCGGTCAGGAGGTGGCGGCGAAGCGGGATCATCGTCCGCCGATTATGGCGGCGCCGCCGAGGCGTGTGACCTCGGCGGCGCCGGACGGGCGGGCTACTTCGCCACGAACTGCGTAAGGATCGCCTGCACCTCGTAGATGTCCACGCCCTTGGTGAACGTCTTCTCGATCGGCGTCGCCGACCCCGAGAGCCAGATCTTCAGCTCGGCATCCAGGTCGAAGGTGCCGGCGGTCTCCACCGCGAAGTGCGTGATGCTGCGGTAGGGGATGGAGTGGTACTCCACCTTCTTGCCGGTGATGCCCTGCTTGTCGACCAGGATCAGACGGCGGTCGGTGAACAGGATGGTGTCGCGTATCAGCAGGTACGCGGCGTGCACCTGCTCACCGTGGCCCAGCAGGCGCGCGTAGTCCTGCTGCGCCTGCCCCTGGTCGATGGTGTGCGCGTTCCCGAACAGTGCCATGGATGGATCCCCCCACTTGATGGCCTTGCGTGATCTTCGCAATGTATAGCGCCCCGGGGGTGTCCAGGCATAGAGGCGTAAACGATCAGGTGTCGTACGAACCGTCCCAGGGTGCGCCGAAGCCGAGGTGGTCCGGGTAGAGCTCGGCCCAGGGCTCGCCCTCGTCCTCACCGGTCACCAACCCGAACAGCACGCCGTCGACGGTGAGCTGGAAAGGGCGGACCGCGATGTCCGTGTACGTACGCCGGGGCAGGCTGCGCAGCAGGGTCGCGAGGTGGGCCCGGGCTCGGGCGAGGACCGAGTCGGGGCCGTGCGGGGCGCGTTGCTGCTCGGCCCAGGTGCCCGCGCACCAGATCTCCGAGTCGCGGTAGCTGCCCTCGGCGTCGAAGGTGTGCAGGACCGCGTACAGGCGTTTGTGCTCTTCCCAGCCGTGGTCGAGGCGGAAGCCCTTGGGGAAGCCGTAGGTGACCGACCCCAGGAACTGCCCGTCCGCATACAGACCGATCGCCTCGGTACGGCCGCGCGGCTCGTAGGCGATCGGGATGACCTCAGGGACTGCCATGGCGGAACCATACGGAGGTGCCGGGGGCATGGTGGCGCCGGGGCGCCCCTGAAACCAGCCGACGGGCCAATTTCCGCCGCTCTCCCACGACTTGATCACCGATCCGTCGAAAACTTCACGGCAACCCTGAGGACGCCCCTGACGCTCTGTGCCGGTCAGCCGCGGCGGCGCCACCAGCGGCGGGGGCGTTCGGCGGGTGCGGGTGCGGAGGAGGTCGGCGTGGTGGTGTCGGGTGCCTCTCGGACGGACTCCCGGATGTGGTCGAACCTCGCCACGGGGTGGTGGCCGAAGCCGTGGTCGTCGGCCGGGAGGATCACGCCCGCGCAGACCAGTTTGAAGCTGTCTCCCCCCTGGGAGAGGCTCAGGAAGACCGGGGCGCCGACGAAGCCCTCGGGGAGTTCGCCGCCCCAGCGCACGGTGCCGTCCGCGGCCCGGGCGAGGGCGCCGACCGCGACCGCCTGGTGCCGTTCCCCGTCCTCGCCCACGTCGTGACCGAGGGCAAACGCCGGCGTCGGGTCGGCGCCGATGCGGACGATGTCCCCCGTGCGGGCCGCGATGCCGTCGGTTATCTCGTCGGTGGTCCAGCGCCAGCCCTTGCGTTCGGCATACGCGTGCAGACCTGCGGCGGGCTGCACGGCCACGCCGAGGCCGTCGAGGTGGATCCAGCCGTCGGAGAAGTCCGTCATCATGAGCTTGTCGGCCGTGGGGGCCGGATCGCCCAGCTGGGTGCGGAGCGTCACCTCGGCGAGGTCCATGCGGGTCGCTTCGGCGGCCGTGACCAGATACTGCCGGACCAGGTCGGTGTCGCCGTCGTGGCCCACCAGGTCGTTGAACCAGAAGGCCGTCGCATACGGCCCCGGACGGTGGGCGTGCTGGAAGGGCAGGGTCGCGCGGGCGGCATGGCCGAGGATCGCGTCGACGGTGGCCTGTTCGAGGCCTGGCAGTTCGGACATGAGCAGGGAGCCTAACCGGCCGAAGCGGCCTTGGCTCCGTGGATTTCCCGCATCTCCGTCACACATCCGCGGCGCTCGGCGTCAGGGAGGCAGTGGACCCGCCGCACGGCACCGGCCGTGCGGCATCGACCCCAGCCGACCAGGAGTTCCTCATGCAGATCGCCCATGTCGTCGTCACCGTCGTCGCCGCCCTGATGGCCGGTTTCTCCGGTGCCGTCCTGCTCCTGCGCGCCCAGTGGATCGTGCAGGCGCTCCAGGACTACGGCGTGCCCCGGTCGTGGTGGACGTGGCTGGGGCTGGCGAAGGCCGCGGGGGCCGTCGGGCTGGTGGCCGGGCTGTTCGTGCCGGTGATCGGGGTGCTGGCCGGGGTGGGGCTGGTGCTCTACTTCCTCGGGGCGGCCGTGACCGTCGCCAGGGCCCGGTGGTACGCGCACCTTCCGTTCCCGCTCGTCTATGCGGCACCCGTCGTCGGTGCCCTGGCTCTCGCGTACGCGAGCTGACCGGCGGACGCCCGCTACGCCGCCTCGCCGCCGAAGCGCTCCTTGTACGTCTGGAGGTCCTCGTCCGTGAGCTTGGCGAAGAGGACCGGCGGGACGGTGAAGGGGGTGCCGGCGGCGACGGCGGTGAGGGACTTGGCCTCGTCCGCGCTCACCCACGTCGCCGTGTCGTCCTTCAGGGAGAACGCCTGGCGCATGGCCGCCGCCGTCGTCGGGATGAAGGGCTCCGAGACCACCGCGTAGAGGTGGATCAGGTTCATCGCCGTGCGCAGGGTCAGCGCCGCGCCGTCCTTGTCGGTCTTGATTTCCAGCCAGGGGGCCTTCTCCTCCAGGTAGGAGTTGCCGGCCGACCACAGGGCGCGCAGGGCGGCGGCCGCCTTGCGGAACTGGAGGGCCTCCATGTGGCCCTCGTACTCGGCGAGCAGCTCGGCGATCTGCTCGCCCAGCTTCGCCTCCGCCTCGCCGGGCTCGCCGCCCGCCGGGACCTCCTCGCCGAAGCGCTTCTTCGAGAAGGACAGGACGCGGTTGACGAAGTTGCCGAGGGTGTCGGCGAGGTCCTTGTTGACCGTGGCGGTGAAGTGCTCCCAGGTGAAGGACGAGTCGTCCGACTCGGGGGCGTTGGCGATCAGGAAGTAGCGCCAGTAGTCCGCCGGGAGGATCTCCAGGGCCTGGTCGGTGAAGACGCCGCGCTTCTGGGACGTGGAGAACTTTCCGCCGTAGTACGTCAGCCAGTTGAAGGCCTTGACGAAGTCGACCTTCTTCCACGGCTCGCGGATGCCGAGCTCGGTGGCCGGGAACATCACGGTGTGGAAGGGGACGTTGTCCTTCGCCATGAACTGCGTGTAGCGGACCTCGTCGTCGACGTCGTACCACCACGACTTCCAGTCGCGGTTCTCCGGGTCCTGGTCGGACCACTCCTTGGTCGAGCCGAGGTACTCGATCGGGGCGTCGAACCAGACGTAGAACACCTTGCCCTCGGCTGCCAGCTCCGGCCACGTGTCCGCCGGGACGGGGACGCCCCAGTCCAGGTCACGGGTGATGGCGCGGTCGTGCAGGCCCTCGGTCAGCCACTTGTGGGCGATGGAGGACGCCAGGTGCGGCCATACGCCGTCGTGGCGGGCCACCCACTCCATGACCTCGCGCTGGAGCTTGGACTGCAGGAGGAAGAGGTGCTTGGTCTCGCGGACCTCCAGGTCGGTGGAGCCGGAGATCGCCGAGCGCGGGTTGATCAGGTCGGTGGGGTCGAGTACGCGCGTGCAGTTCTCGCACTGGTCGCCGCGGGCCTTGTCGTAGCCGCAGTGGGGGCAGGTGCCCTCGACGTAGCGGTCCGGCAGGAAACGGCCGTCGGTCGGGGAGTACACCTGGCGGATGGCGCGCTCTTCGATGAAGCCGTTCTCGTGCAGCTTGCGGGCGAAGTGCTGGGTGATCTCGACGTTCTGGGCGCTGGAGCTGCGGCCGAAGTAGTCGAAGGCCAGCGCGAAGCCGTCGTAGACCGCCTTCTGGGCGTCGTGCGCCTGGGCGCAGAAGTCCGCCACGGGGAGGCCCTGCTCCTTGGCGGCCAGCTCGGCCGGGGTGCCGTGTTCGTCCGTCGCGCAGATGTAGAGGACGTCGTGGCCGCGCTGGCGGAGGTACCGGGAGTACACGTCCGCCGGGAGCATGGACCCCACCATGTTGCCCAGGTGCTTGATTCCGTTGATGTACGGAAGGGCGCTGGTGATGAGGTGTCGAGCCATCGCGGGCTGCTCCCAGGTCGGGGTTGTTTTACGAACCTCGAAATGGTAGCCGACATGGGTGGGCCGCCCGCTTCCCGTTCTGCGGTGTGGGAAGGGGCGGCCCGGAGTGAGCTCGTGGGGGGGGGAGGTGGGAGGGGGGTTACGGGCGCCAGTCGATCAGTACGCCGTCGTAGAGCTCCGCGTCCGTGAGCTCCAGGGGGGTCGGGCCGGCGTGGAAGAAGGCCGTGTTGTCGGTCTTCAGCTTGCGGAGATAGTCGAAGGCCTTGTTGTCGTGGTCGCCGAACGCGACGAAGGAGAAGAACACCGAGGGGTGGGACTTCGCGGCGTCGGTGAGGGCCTGGGTGGCCGGGGTCTTGGCGTCGGGGGCGCCGTCCGTCTGGAAGACGACGAGGGCGGGGGCGCCGGGGGTTTTGGCGGCCACGTTCTTGTCGTAGTGGGTGAGGACGGCTTCCACGGCGGCGTGGTAGCTGGTACGGCCCATGCGGCCGAGGCCCGCGTGAGCGGTGTCGACGGCGTTCTCGGGGGAGGCCGGGGTGAGGTCGGTGGTGCCGTCGACCTCGGTGGAGAAGAAGACGACGTGAACGGAGGTGTCCGGGGCGTCGGGGTCCAGGTGCTCGGCGAGGGCGAGGGTCTGGTCGGCGAGGGCCTGGGCGGAGCCGTCCTTGTAGTACGGGCGCATGCTCGCGGAGCGGTCGAGGACGAGGTAGACCTTGGCGCGGGCGGAGGTGAGGCCGGCCTTGGCGAGGGCGGTGACCGCGGGGTTGCCTTCGGCGGGGGCCGGTGCGGGTGCGGGTGCGGGTGCGGGGGGTGCGGTCTCGGCCTCGGCTTCGCCTTCGGCCGGGTTGTTCCCACCCGCACCACCCGTGCTGCTTTCGTCGTCGGCTGCGAGTGGCCCCTGTGGGGCTTCCTCGCCGTCGGCGGCTGCGGGTGCGTCGTGGGGTTCGGCGGCAGTCGGCTCCGTGACCTGCTCGGGAGCGGGTTCCTCGGCGACGGGCTCCGCCTCCGCGACCACAGGCGCTTCCGCGACCGGCTCCTCGGCAGCCGGCGTCTCGTCGGCGACCGGGTTCTCCTCGGCGGGCGTCTCGGTGACCGGCTCCTCGGCCGCAGGCGTTTCCGCGGCAGGCTCCTCGGTGACCGGGGCCTCCGCCACGGGTTCCTCGACAGCCGGGTTCTCCTCGGCGGGCGTCTCGGTGACCGGCTCCTCGGCCGCAGGCGCTTCCGCGACGGGCTCCTCCGCGACGGGCTCCTCGGCGACCGGGTTCTCCTCGGCGGGCGTCTCGGCGACCGGCTCCTCGGCCGCAGGCTCCTCCGCGGCAGGCTCCTCGGTGACCGGCGTCTCCGCCATGGGTTCCTCGGCAGTCGGCGTCTCGGCGACCTGCTCCTCGGCCGCAGGCGTTTCCGCGGTCGTCGGCTCCACCGGGCCTGCCGGCTTCGGCACTGTGACGTTGTCGAACGCTGCTGAGACCAGCTCGTGCTCGTCCGCCTCCGTCTCCGTCTCCGTGCGCGGTTCCGGGACCTGGGCCGTGGGGGCCGGCTGGGGTTCCGGGGACGGGGAGGGGACCGCCGGCTGAGGGGTCTGCTGCGGTTCCGGCGAAGGAGTCGCACCCTCTGCTTCGGCGGTACGCCCCTTGCGTGACCGGCCGAATGCGTTCCGCAGGAGAGTGAGAATGCCCATGTGCGCAACCCTTCGCGTGAGTTGATGCCCGTAGATCCCTGGCCAGGACGGACACGTAAGGTTAGCGGCCCGAGATGGCGATCTTGGGGAGGGGCGGGCACAAGGGCCCCGGTCCGTCAAGGGCGCATCGCGTCGAGTCGGGCGGTCGGCAGCGATCCCCGGATCAACTTCCGTACGGCTACCTCTGGTTCACCCCTGGTTCATCCCGTCGCCCCGCTCCCGCACAGACGTGCCCCTACCGTCCCCCACGCTGCACTCAAGGGGAAGCAAAGGGGAGAACAAGAACACCATGCGCATACCGCTGCCGATCATCAGAACCAACAGTGACTCGCACTCCGGTGGGCGTTCTGCCCTGACTTGCCGGTTCCGGTGCGGTGACGCCTGTTTCCACGAGGTGCCCAACACCTCCACGAACGAGTACGTCGGTGACGTCATCGCCGACGCCCTCAGCCGCCGTACGACGCTGCGCGCCGCCGCGGTCGTCAGCGCGGCCGCCGCCGTGGGCGCCACCGCCACCGTCGCCGCGCCGAAGGCCGACGCCGCCGAGGCCGGGGCCGCCGGGGCTGCTGAGGCCGAGCGGACCGGTGGCACCTTCTCCCGGGGTGCGCGCGGGCTCCGGTTCGCGCCCGTCGCCCCGAACACCGACGACGCGGTGACCGTCGCGGACGGATACGCGCAGAACATCGTCATCCGCTGGGGCGAGCCCATCCTGCGCGGTGCCCCCGCCTTCGACCCGGACAACCAGACCGGCGCGTCGCAGTCCCAGCAGTTCGGGTACAACAACGACTTCCTCGCCCTGCTCCCGCTGCCGGGCGAGCGGGGCCGGCAGATCCTCGTCGCCAACCATGAGTACACCGACGAGGTGCTCATGTTCCGCGGGTACGACGCCGCCAACCCGACCAGGCAGCAGGTCGAGGTCGCGTGGGCCGCCCACGGGCTCTCCGCCGTCGTGGTGGAGGGGGACCGCAGGAGTGGGAAGCTGACCGCCGTGCCGCGGCACCCGCTCAACCGGCGCGTCACCGCCACCACCGAGTTCAAGGTCACCGGGCCCGCCGCGGGCTCCGACCTGCTGAAGACCTCCGCCGACCCGACCGGCACCAAGGTCCTCGGCACGCTCAACAACTGCTCCGGTGGCGTCACGCCGTGGGGCACCACGCTGCACGGTGAAGAGAACTTCAACCAGTACTTCGCCAACGCGACCCGTACCACCGACAAGCGGTACGGGCTGGGGACGGGGGCCTCCGAGCGCAAGTGGGAGCGGTTCGACAAGCGGTTCGATGTCGCGCAGGAGCCGAACGAGCCGCACCGCTTCGGGTACGTCGTCGAGCTCGACCCGTACGACCCGACCTCCACGCCGCGCAAGCACACCGCCGTCGGCCGCTTCAAGCACGAGGGCGCGACCGTGCGGCTGACCGACGACGGGCGGCCCGTCGTCTACTCCGGTGACGACGAGCGCTTCGACTACTTCTACAAGTTCGTCAGCAGCAAGCGGATGAGGAAGGGGACGTCGCGGGCGGTGCGGGAGCACAATCTCTCGCTGCTCGACGAGGGGACGCTGTACGTCGCCAAGCTCACCGGTGACTCCCCCGCCATCGAGATCGACGGCACCGGCAAGCTGCCCTCCGACGGCGAGTTCGACGGCAGCGGCGAGTGGATCCCGCTGGCCACCGCCACCTGCGACGGCGCCGTCTCGCACGTCGAGGGGATGACCGCCGAGGAGGTCTTCGTCTTCACCCGTCTCGCCGGGGACAAGGTCGGCGCCACCAAGATGGACCGGCCCGAGGACATCGAGCCGAACCCGCACACCGGCAAGGTGTACGTCGCCCTCACCAACAACTCCAAGCGCGGCACGACCGGCAACGCCGGCGTCGACGAGGCCAACCCGCGCGTCAGCAACAAGCACGGCCAGATCCTGGAGCTGACCGAGCGCTGGAACCGCGCCGACAGCAAGAAGTTCGCCTGGAAGCTGTTCCTGGTGGCGGGCGACCCGAACGACCCGGCCACCTACTTCGCCGGGTACCCGAAGGACCAGGTCTCCCCGATCTCCTGCCCGGACAACGTCGCCTTCGACTCGTACGGCAACCTGTGGATCTCCACCGACGGCAACCAGCTCGGCTCCCACGACGGCCTCTTCGGCGTCGCTACGCGCGGTGACCGGCGCGGTGAGCTCAAGCAGTTCCTGACGATGCCGAAGGGCGCGGAGACCTGCGGGCCCGTCATCCAGGACCGCCGGGTGCTGGTCTCCGTGCAGCACCCGGGCGAGATCGACGGCGCGACGGCCGAGAAGCCGCTGAGCGACTGGCCCGAGGGTCCCGGCCAGATCAACCGTCCGGCGGTCGTGGCGGTGTGGCGCAAGGACGGCTGCGACATCGGCGTCTGATCGCGGGTGCCGTTACGGGAGTGCTGGGACCGGCGGCTGACGCTCGCCGTCGCGTTCCAGCCACTCCCGGTAGGCGGGGGCGTGCCGGGCCGTCTCCCAGTACGCCTCCTCCAGCGCGGGGTAGACGCCGTCCAGCTCCGTCTCCGTACGGGCCGCGAGGAGCAGGCGTACACCGAGCGGGTCGCCGTGCAGGCGGCGTACGGCCATGGTGGGGGTGTCGGGGTGGGTCGGCTGGCAGACGGTGACCACCTCGCCGGTCGCCACCAGCGCGTCGGCCGTGTAGTAGTCGCCGTGCAGGACATGGGGGTTGACGCCGGCCGCGCGGAACATCCGCTGCACGGCGTCCCACTCGCCGTCGACCGTGGGGTCGACCATCCAGCGGTCGTCGGCGAGATCCCGCAGGTGGACCTCGGTCTTCGCCGCGGCGGGGTGGTCGGCGGGCAGGGACACGAACTGCGGTTCGCGCTCCATCAGCACGCGCAGGCGGAGTTCCGGCGGGATGCGCAGCGGACAGCCCTCCACCTCGTGCACGAAGGCCACGTCCAGCTGGCCGTCGGCGACCATGCGCAGCAGGGCGTTCGGGGAGACGTTCATGTGCAGGGTCGGGTCCTGGCCGTGGCCGCGCAGCCGGCGCAGCCAGCCCGCCAGGGCCTTGCTGGCCGTCGAGCCGACGCGCAGCTGGGGGCCGCCCACCGCGGCGGCCCTCGCCTCGGCGACCAGGGCGCGCATATCGGCCACCAGCGGGCGGGCCCGGCTGAGGACCAGACGGCCGAGCGGGGTGGGACGGCAGCCGGATCTCGCGCGCAGGAACAGCGCGCCGCCCAGTTCCTGCTCGATTCTCCGCAGTTGCGTGCTGAGCGACGGCTGGGCGACGCCCAGTTGGCGGGCGGCCCGGTGCAGACTGCCGGTGTCGGCTATGGCGCACAGCGCGCGGAGGTGTCGCACCTCGAGGTCCATGCCCTCGGAGACTAAAGCGGAAGCACAGGTTTCACCAGCCTCACAAATCCCCTCGGATGGCCGCCAATTGGGGCCCCGATAGGGCAGTGCTATCACCGGTTGCCATCATCACAGCCGAGCCACGGGCGCCGACACTCGCCTTGACGACTCACCCCCCACCTAGGAGTCATCGATGCGTGTGTCCTTTTCCCTGTCCGCCCGTTCGGCGGTGGCAGTCGGTCTCGGTGTCGCGGCCCTCGGCTTCGGCACGGTCGCCCCGGCGACGGCGGCACCGGCCCCTGCCCAGGCCGGCTACGTCGCCAAGTCGGCCGAGTCCGACGCCAGTCGGGCCTTCTTCCAGGCCGTCCTGAAGTCGGTCGCCGAGAAGCGCGCCGCGAACCCGAAGGCCGCGGCCGTCACCGTGACCTACGACGCGTCGGCCGCGCCCACGTTCAGCGCGCAGATAGCCCGCAGCACCCAGATATGGAACAGCGCGGTGTCGAACGTCAAGCTGCAGGAGGGGTCGAACGCCGACTTCACCTACCGCGAGGGCAACGACTCGCGTGGCTCCTACGCCTCGACCGACGGTCACGGCAAGGGGTACATCTTCCTCGACTACCAGCAGAACAAGGAGTACGACTCCACTCGCGTCACCGCGCACGAGACGGGGCATGTGCTGGGGCTGCCGGACCACTACGAGGGGCCGTGCAGCGAGCTGATGTCGGGCGGCGGCCCGGGCCCGTCCTGTACGAACTCCAACCCGGACGCCAATGAGCGGGCCAAGGTCGAGCAGCTGTGGGCCAACGGGTTCGCCGCCGCTATGGACAAGGCTCTGCACAAGGTCAACCGCTAGCGCCACCCCCCACACGGTGCGGCCGCCCTCCTGCACGGGGCGGTCGCACCCTTTTGTTCGCCCAAGAGCTCGGGTGGTCCCTCTTGGTGTGCGGGTGCGGGTTGTCTGTGGCTGGTCGCGCAGTTCCCCGCGCCCCTGAAGGTCGGCTCAGTGCGGGGACGCGATGGCGCGTGCTGCCGCTACCTCTTGTCGTAGGGGCTCCAGGACGCTGTCCGCCGGGCCCGTGAGGTCGGTGCGGACCGCGTACAGGGTTTCCGCCTCCCTCACGCCGGTCGCCAGCTCCCTCAGCTGACGCGCCACCTGGGTCACCTCGGCCGCGGAAGGCCGAGCCGCTCCGTACTTCACCTGTACCCGTGCCGCTGTCGTCGCGTCGACGATGCGTTCCACGGCGACGACCAGGGGCCACCATGCCGCCGCGCGGCGGCCGGTGGGCGGGGGTTCGGTCAGGGCGCGCTGGAATTCCGTGCGGATGGTGGAGAGGTTGCGGTACAGGCGGCGGCGCATGCGGGCCCGGGCCGGGGGGTCCACGGAGGCGGGGCCGAAGGCGGCCTCCAGGTAGCGCGCCGTGTCCTCGACCGCGTCCGCGAGCCGGTCGCCGACTCGCGTGTGCCAGCTCTCCGGCCACAGCAGGTACCCGGCGACGAGGGCGATCGCGCAGCCCAGCAGGGAGTCGACGAGGCGGGGCAGCAGGAGTGCGGTGCCCTCGCGGTTCAGGACGTCGGAGAGGAGGAGGATCACGGGGGTGATGGCGGCCGTCTGGTAGCCGTAGCCGCGGGGCGTGAGCGCCGGGATCAGGGGGGCGAGAAGGAGCAGCGCCGGTACGTCCGCCCAGCCGCGCGGCACCTGGGAGAGCACCGCCGCCGCGATCACCAGGCCCGCGACCGTGCCGAGGGCCCGCAGCAGGGCGCGGGAGAAGACCGAGCCGAAGTCGGGCTTGAGGACGAAGGTGATGGTGAGGGCGACCCAGTACGAGCGCGGGACCGGGATCAGGGAGACCAGCGCTTGCGCCAGTCCGATGCACAGGGCCAGCCGCAGGCCGTAGCGCCAGGAGGCGGCGGAGAGGGCGACGTTCCGGGCGGCGCGGGCGGCCCGGATGCCGAGTGCGGCCGGGCGGCCGAGGCGGTCGTCGATGCCGCGGGGATCGACGTCCGGGGCGGCGACGACCTCGGCGGCGTGGCGCAGGGCGTGGTCGAGGGCGCGGGTCGTTTCGGTGGTGGGGTCGGGGAGCGTGAGCACTGTCGGGCCCGGGTGGCCGGTCTCGACGGCGGAGGCGAGGTGCCGTACGGCTTCCGGGAGCTCGGGCGGGAGGGGGGTGCCGCTGAGGTGGGCGGCGGGGGCGGCCTCCACGACCGGGGTGATGGCGTTCAACTGGGCGAGCAGCCGGGCGAGTTCGGGGCTGCGGCCGTGGTGGCGGGCACGGTGCGCGAGAACGGTGTCGTACGACTGGTTGAGGGACTGGGTGACGGCGTGGCGGGCGTCGTCGTACGCCAGGGTGCCACCGCCGACGGCCGCCAGCAGCTCGGCGACCGCCCGGTAGGTGTCCGCGACCGCCGTGCGCTCCGGCACTCCCGACCGCAGCGGCCAGGCGAGCAGCGCGAGGACCAGGACGAGCAGCCCGCCGCCGGACATCAGCAGCGGAGCGAGCCACCACTCGCCCGGCATCGGCAGTCCCGCCCCGACCACGCAGGTCAGCAGCAGCACCAGCCCCGACACGGAGGCGACCGCGCCGATCGTCGAGATCATCCCGGAGACCAGCGCGACACCGGTGACGGCGGCGACGGCCACCCAGCCGTGGCCGTACACCAGGGTGCCGAGGGTGATGCCGACGGCGCCGAAGAGCTGGGGGATCGCGATGGTGGGGATGCGGACGCGGTACGCGGCGGCGGTGTCGCTGAGGACGCCGTTGAGGGCACCCATGGAGGCGAGGGCGCCGTAGTCGGGACGGCCGACGGCGAGGCCGATGGCCAGGGGGAGAGCCATTGCGATCCCGGCGCGGACCACGGCCGGCCGGTTGACCGGGGCCGGCTGCGCCCGGAGGTTCCGCACCAGCCAGTCGGGGGGCGTGAGGCCGATGGGGAACTCGCGGGGCATGCGCCCCATTATGAGCACCCTGTTCGGCTCGTCGGTCACCTCATCCGCGTCGCACCCCCTGGTGGAGCGTGAGGTCGACGAGCAGGGCGCGGTGGTCGGTGCCGGGCAGGTCGAGAAAGCGGGCGGCGCGGGTGGAGAAGTCCGGCGAGAGGAGCACGTGGTCGATCTGTACGCCGAACGCCGGCGCCGTGCGGGCCGGCCAGCTGGGCGTGCGGTCGTGGCCGGCGAGCCGGGCGGCGTCGCGCAGGCCGGTGTCGAGGATGCGGCGGAAGGCGGCGTGGTCCTGGGAGGCGTTGAAGTCGCCGGCGAGGACGAGGGGTGTCCGGCCGGCCTCGGCCGCGAAGTCGTGCAGCGTGTCGAGTTCCCGGCGCCACAGGTCGGTCCGGCCGGGCAGCGGCGGCATGGGGTGCGCGAGCTGCAGCCGTACGGGGTGCCCGCGTACGTCGGCGACGGCGCCGGGCATGGCCATGGTGCCGGGGACGCCGTCGGCGGCGGTGAGGGGAAAGCGGCTGAGGACGACGGAGCCCGCCGAGCCGTCGGCCACCTGGGCCGCCCGGTGCGGATAGCCGGCGCCGAGGGCCTGCCTGAGCGTGGCGTCGCAGGTGTGCTCGCACTCCTGGACGAACACGATGTCCGGTTTCTCCCTGCGGACGGCGGCGACGAGCGCCTCGGCCGCCTGTCCGAACTCGATGTTCGAGGTCAGCACCCGGAAGGAGGCGGCCGGAGGGCCGTCCGGTCGGCCGGTCTTTCCGTACGGCTCGATGAACCAGGCCAGCAGGCCGAACAGTACGACGGCCCACACCACGCCGGTCCACCAGCGCGACAGCAGCGCCAGCAGCAGCCCGAGGCCGGCGGGCACGAGCAGCCACGGCAGGAAGGCGAGGGCCTGCGGGACCGGGGTGATGCCGTCGGTGTCGGCGACACGACAGCCGACGACCACGCTGACGCCCAGCAACAGCAGGCCGGCCGACCAGGTGGCGGGCCCCCGCCGACGCCGCCGTCCCGGCATGCCGTCCGGGGAAGCCGTCCACTCGGCAGCCGCAGTCTCCAAGTCCCGGCCTTCCGCTCGCGGATGGGATGTCCGGATTCTCCCTCAAAGACGGGGGCTGTGGGGCGAGGGTTGCGTGGCAGCCGGACTGTGCCTGTGGCTCCTGGGCCGGGTACGGGTCAGCCGTCGACGCGGGCCAGGAACGCGCCCAGTGCCTCGTTGAACTCCTCCGGCCGCTCCAGGTTCGGCATGTGCGCCGCCCCGTCGATCACGCACAGGGTCGAGTCCGGGAGCGCGGCGTGCATCGCCTGCGCGTCGGAGACGGGGGTGTAGGCGTCGTCCGCGCCCACGACCACCAGCGCCGGGACCGTGACGCGGGTCAGCAGGTCGCGGTAGTCGGGGCGTTCGGCGCGGCCGCGCAGGGCCGCCGCGGCCCCCTCGGGCGGTGCCGCCGTCATCATGCGGTGCACGTGGGCCTTGACCTCGGCGTCCGCGTACGGCGCGACCATCTTCTCCAGCACCTCGTCGGCGTATCCGCGCATGCCCTCGCGCAGCAGCCGGTCCGCCATGGCGCCCCGCGCCTGCTTGCCCTCGGCCGTCTCCGCCGCCGGGAAGGTGTCCGCGAGGACCAGCCCCCGGATGCGGCCGGGGAAGCGGTCGTAGCACTCCATGACGATCTGGCCGCCCATCGACAGGCCCGCCAGCACGCACGTCTCCACCTTCAGATCGTCCAGCAGGGCCTCGATGTCCCGGGCGAAGTCGGAGAGGAGGGTGATGCCGGGGACGACGGGGGAGGCGCCGTAGCCGCGCAGGTCGGGGGCGACGACCCGGCGGGCGGCGGAGAACGCCTCGGTCTGCGGGGACCACATCGTGCGGTCGAAGGGGTGGCCGTGGACGAGGACGAGGGGGACGGGGGAAGGGACGGAGACAAGGGAGGCCGAAGGAGTCTCGGGGCCTTTGTCCTCGTATGCGAGATACGGGCTCATGTGGACGACCCTAGATCGGCTCAACTCCTCGGTGCAATAAGATCTTTGCCCTCGGTGCAATGTCAGGGGGAGAGCACGTGAACGACTACCGGCAGCTCGCCGACCGGATAGCCGACGACATCACCGCCGGACGGCTCAGGCCCGGCGAACGGCTGCCGCCGCAGCGGGTGTTCGCGCGGCGGCGCGGGATCGCCGGGTCGACGGCGGGGCGGGTGTACGCCGAACTCGTCCGGCGGGGACTGGTCGTCGGCGAGGTGGGCCGCGGCACCTTCGTGCGGGCCGCCCCGGCGGGAACCGGGCGGGCGCTCGTCGAGGCGGCCGAGGCCGCGGCCGGGACCGCGGCGGTGGTCAACCTGGAGCTGAACTACCCTTCCGCGCCGGGCCAGTCGGAGCTCCTCGCCGCCACCTTCGCCCCGCTCCTGCGCCCCGACGTCCTGACCGAGGCGCTGCGCCCCGCCCCCGCCCTCGGCACCGCCCCCGCCAGGGAAGCCGCCGCGTCCCTCCTCGCCACCCCCGGCTGGCACCCCACCCCCGACCGGGTCGTCTTCACCGGCAACGCCCGCCAGGCCATCGCCGCCACCCTCGCCTCCCTCGTCCGGCCCGGCGGGCGGCTCGGTGTCGAGCCGCTGACATATCCCCTGGTCAAGGAGATCGCCGCCCGGCTCGGCATCACCCTGGTCGCGCTGGCGGCGGACGAGGGCGGGGTGCGTCCGGAGTCCGTCGCGGCCGTCCACCGCGGTGCTCCGCTGTCCGCCCTGTACCTCCAGCCGACGCTGCACAATCCCACCTCCCTCACGATGAGCGGCGAGCGGCTCCGCCACCTCGCCGCCACCGTCCGTGCCCTGGACATCCCCGTCGTCGAGGACCGCATCTGGTCCTTCCTCGCCGACCCGCCGCCCGACCCCCTCGCCGCCCACGCACCCGGCCTCACCCATGTCGTCGACAGCCTCTCCAAGCGCGTCGCCCCCGGGCTCACCGTCGGCTTCGTGGTCGCGCCCGCGGAACGGGTCGAGGCGCTCGCGGCGGCCGTGCGGTCCGGCGGGTGGAGCGCCGGGCGGTTCGCGGTGGAGGCGGCCGTGCGGTGGATCGGGGACGGGACGGTGCGGCGGCTCGTCGCCGCCAAGCGGGCGGACGCGGCGCACCGGCAGCGGATCGTCGGCAAGGAACTGCGCGGATTCGTCGTACGGTCCGATCCGCGCGCCCTGTTCGCCTGGTGGGAGCTGCCCGCGCCGTGGCGCGCGGACACCTTCACGGCCGCCGCGGCCGCCCACGGCATCGCCCTCACCCCCGGCCCCGCCTTCGCGGTCGACCCCAAGCGCACCCCGGACGCCGTCAGACTCGGCCTCGCGTCGGCTCCGGAGCGGGATCTGCGGCGGGCGCTGCGGGTGTTGGCCGGGGTTGTGGGGGGTGCTTTGTGAGGGGTGGGCGGGTGGGTCTTGGCTTTGTCGGGGGGCGGGGATCGTGTGCCGGACGCCGTCAGACTCGGGCTCGCGACAGCCGCGGAGGGGAGTCCGCGGCGGGCGTTGGCCGGTGTTGTGCCAGGGGCTTTGCGAGGGGGGTGGGTGGTAGGGGCTTGGTTTGGCCGGGGGTGGGGGTCGTGTGCCGGACTGCGGTCAGATTCGGGCCCGGGTCGGGTGGGGAGGCGGGTCTGTGGCGGGCGCTGCGGGTGTTGGCCGGGGTTGTGGGGGGTGCTTTGTGAGTGGGCGGGCGGTGGGGGCTTGGTTTGGCCGGGGGCGGGGGTCGTGTGCCGGATGCCGTCAGGTTCGGGCTCGGGTCGGGTGGGGAGGTGGGTCCGCGGCAGGCGCTGCGGGCGGTCGTCGGCGTTGGGCGAGTGACCCCGTGAGCCGGCAGACCAGGGCCGTCGTCAGGCCGAGGGCGATCAGCAGCCAGGACACCGTGCGCAGGGTCTGGGTCAGGGCGTCGTAGACCGCCCCCGCGGCCGGGCGGTGGGCCGCCTCGGTCAGGTCGGCCAGTGTGAGCCGGCGGCCGACCGCCAGCGCGAGCAGCAGGAACGCGCCGCCGAGGGCCGTGCCCAGCGCCGTCGCCGTGAGCGCGCGGCGGCGGCAGGCGGCGACCGCGATGCCGGTCGCGGCCAGGACGACGGCCGAGACGGGCAGCCAGAAACCGGCGACTTCCAGCACGTCGTACCCCTTCCTGAGCCGGTTCAGCTCAGCGGCCGGCAGCACGGCGACCTCGGTGTGCTCGACCGGGATGTGCTGCGCCAACGGCACGTGGTCCGCGGCGAGCCGGCGTTTGACCTGGGCGGTGACCGGGGCGAGGTCGACGGTGACCGTGCGGTTGCGCCCGTCCTGCAGGGCGCTCAGCACGGCGTCGTGGACCGCCCGGTTGCCCGCCTCCCACGCCGTGCGGAAGGCCTCGGTCCGGGTGAACGAGCGGACCGCGTCGTGCACGAAGGGCCGCACGGTGCCGTCCTCGTCGCGGGTGGCGAGCTCGTCGCCGAGCCGCGGGGCGACCTCCTGCACGAGCCCCGCCCCGACGGTGTCCGCCACCGCGCCCTGCACGGCCGGATCCGCGGCGAGCGGCGCCATCGCGGTGACGTAGCGGCCGGTGTCGGCGAGCCCGTACGTCACCCAGGCCGCCAGCGCGCCGCACGGCACGAGGAGGCACGACAGGGCGATCAGCGCTGCCGAGAGGGCGTTCCGCACAGGCGCGGGCACACGGGTGGGCACCTTCTCAGGCAAAGGGCACGGGGGCGGGAGTGCCAGTGGTGTGCCTGCAGACGGCCGCACGGTTCCGCTCTCCGGTGGAGGGTTCACCCGAACGGGTGTCTCATGGATCAGAGAGACCAACCCGTGGGTGGATGAAGGGGAACGGGTCGGCCCCGGCGCCATAAGCGGCCGGGGCCGATCCGTGCGTGCGTCAGGTCACCTCACCCGGTGTCCGTCATCGGATACGGCGGCCTTGGGCGTCCTCGTGCGTGTAGTAGCGGTAGAACAGCACGACGAACACGACCGCGCCGATCACCAGCCCCATGGCCGAGGACTTGAGGGCGGTGTTGCCGCTCTGGCTGTACAGGAACCCGAACGCGCCGCCCAGGAAGGCGCCCCACATGATCGCGTGCACCTCGCGGATCGTGCGGGAGGCGATCTCGCGCACGGCGACGTACAGCACCATGAACGCGGCCGCGGTGACGAAGCCGAAGAGCAGGTTCCAGCCGGTGATCTCGCCGCCGGAGCGCCGGTTCGCCGCGGCCCAATAGCCGTAGACGAGGCCGAGGACGATCGGCGTGGCGACGCTCGCGATGCGGTGCGTCCGCAGACTGAACACGTCGGGCAGGCCGCTCGGGCCGGTCGCCGCCGTCCTTGACGTCCGGCCGCCGGACGCCGGTGCCGCATGAGCCATGAGAGCACTCCTCTCTCCTCGCCCCGCATTCAAGGGCACACCCGGGGCGGTTCACTGGCAACCCGGGTACCCGGATGCGGCCGAACCCACGGCGTGCTTCGCTGAAGCCCATGAGGGCCGTAAGCCACGGTGGAGCCGGCCCGCAGGGCGCCGCGTTGCTGCGCGTGCGCGGCCGCAGTGTCGCCTGGGTGCCGCCGCTGCTGCTGCTCGCCGGCATCGTGCTGGTCGACTTCAAAACCAGCAGCGACTTCCGGATCCTGTCCTGGATCGTGCTGGTGCCCGGTATCGCCGCCGCGATCTGCGGGGTGTGGGGGACGGCCGTGTTCGCGGTGCTCGCGCCCGCCACGTACGTCGCCGCGGACGCCGTCCTGCCGCACGAGTACCAGGCCGGCCTGCCCGACCTCTGCCTCGCCGGCATCGGCGGCGTCCTCGCCACGCTGGCCTGCGTGATCCGGGTGCGCGGCGAGCGGCACAGGCTGCACATGCAGGACGTCACGGAGACCATCCGCCGTACCGTGCTGCGCCCGCTGCCGCCGGGATGGGGCGGCCTCGACCACGCGGCGGTGTATCTCGCCGCCGACAGCGAGGCCCGGGTCGGCGGCGACTTCTACGACATCCAGACCGGCATGCACGGCACCCGCGTCATCCTCGGCGACGTCCAGGGGAAGGGGCTCGGGGCGGTGGAGGCGGCGGCCGCGCTGCTCGGCACGTTCCGGGAGGCCGCCTATCACGAGGCCGATCTGACGGCGGTCGCCGTGCGGCTGGAGGTGCGGATGCAGCGGCACATCCGGATGCGCACGGCTCTCGGCAGGGAGGAGGGCGACCGGTTCGCCACGGCGGTCCTGCTGGGCTTCCCCGACGGGCAGCAGGGCGTGCTGGACGCCGTCGTCCTCGGCCACGACGCCCCGCTCGTCGTCGGCCCCGAGGGCGTACGGCTCCTGCCGCCCGAGCACGGCCTTCCCCTCGGCCTCGGCGAACTCGCCCCCGGCGACGGTCCGCCGCCGGTGCTGCGCGTGTCCGTCGCGCCCGACGAGACGCTGCTGCTGACCACCGACGGGGTGACCGAGGCCCGGGACGGCACCGGCGCCTTCTACCCGCTCGCGGCCGAGGTCGCCGCGGCCGTCGCCGCCGACCCCGGCCTCGTACGTCCCGCGCGGCTGGTCGCCTTCGTCCGGGAGCGCACGCTGCGGCACTGCGGCGGGCGGCTGGCCGACGACACGACGGTGTTCGCGGTGCGGCGGAGAGCCGGAGTGGGGAAGGGCGTGGGGGACGGAGGGGGGAAAGGCGTGGGGAATGGGGACGGAACCGGGCGCGGCCAGTCCTGAGATCCCGCTTCTCAGCCGCAGCGGTTACGGTGCTGCCGTACGTGATCGACGGGGGATGGGGAGGGACCGATGCCCGGAACCGTGCTGCTGCTGGCCGCCGCCCCGGCGGGCAAGGGCTGTCTGGTGGACGCCGCCTCCGTGCTCCCCGTCCTCGCCGCCGTCCCGCCCACGGTGCTGTCCGGCACGGACACGGCGAACGTCGTGGAGCTGGCCGACCCCCTGGAGCCGCAGGCCGTCCTCACCCGCCTGCGCGCCGCCGCGGCGGTGCCCGCGCCGCTCACCGTGTTCGTCACCGGGCAGCTCCACCTGGACCGCCGCCAGCACCTGCCGCACCTCGCGCTGGCCCGCACGACCCCGCAAACGGTCCGCTACACCGCCTTCCCCTGGCACTGGTTCCGTGAGGAACTGCGCCTGCGCGCACCGGGCTCGACGACCCTCCTCCTCGACCTGCACGCCGATGCCGAGACCTGGCAGTGGCTGCGCGCCAACCCCCTCGACTCGGGGCGCAACCACGCGGTCTACGGCCGCATCGCCCCGCCGCCGAGCCGCCGCACGCTGGCGGGGCCGGCGTACATGAAGGCCGTCGCCACCCTTCTCCGCAGCGGCCACCGCCCACCCCTCGACCAACTCCACCAGCAGGCCCTGTCCCGCCTCTCCCCCGAGGGCGGCCCCGGCACCGACATCGTCCTGACGGCCCAGAGCCCCGCCCAGATCCCCCCGCACATCGTCGCCCGGCCCCCCGTACAACTCCGCCCGCACAGCACGGCACAGATCCCACCCCACCCCCTCGCCCCGACCCAGGAGGCGGCCGCCGCCCAGCTCCTGCCGCCGCCGAGCCCCATGCCGACTCCGGCGCACGTTTCGGCACAGCAGCCCCCGGAAGGTCCGGCGCCGGTCACGGGGCACGGTTCTGCGCAGGGACCGCTTCAGCGGTCGCCCGAGGGCTCTGCGCCCACTCCGGCGGTGGCGGCTGCGCAGGTTCTGCCGCCGCACTCTCCGGAGGCCCCCGCGCCTACCCCGGCACAGGTTTCCGCGTCGGCCCCGGCGGGGGTTGCCGCCCGGGTCCTGCCGCCGGAGAGCCCCACGCCTACCCCGGGAAAGGCTCCCGCACAGGCTCTCGCGCAGGTGCTGACGCAGCAGCCCGAACAGAGCACCGCACAGCCTCCTGCACAGAGCCCGGCACCAAGCCCCTCGTCGGAGTCGGCACCAAGCCTTGCGCCGAGTCCCGCGCAGGGCCTGTCGTCGGAGTCGGCACAAAGCCTTGCGCCGAGTCCCGCGCAGGGCCTGTCGTCGGAGCCCGCACAAAGCCTCGCGCCGCCCTCCGGACACAGCCCCACGGCGCGCCTCGCGCAGAGCATCCCCCCGATGCCCGCGCACAGCCCCACGCTCACCCCGGCCCAGCTCCCCGCACCGAGCCCGGCGCAGCGCACCGCGCCAACCCCCGCGTCGGACCCCGCACGAAACCTCACGTCGGAGCCCGCACGAAGCCCCGCGTCGAGCCCCGCGCTTACCCCCGCATCGAACCTCCCACAACCGCCCACGCAACCCCCCACGCAACCCCCCACCCAATCCCCCTCCCCCTCCCCCACCGACCCCCACGCCGTCATCGCCGCAGCCGCCGGAGCCGGGCGGCTCGGGGAGGCCGAGGCGTTGGCTGTTCATCATGAGCAGGTTGCTCTGCGGGCGCATGGGCCCGCGTCGGAGGAGGCGTTGCACTGGATCGAGGTGCGGGCGGATCTGGCGATGATGGCGGGGGACGCGGTGCGCAGTTGCCGGACCTGGCTGACGGTCGCCTCGGCGCGGCTGTCCGCGGGGCAGGCGCCGGACGCGCCCGCGGTGGAGGCCGCGGTGGACCGGGCTCATCACCAGTGGGGGCAGATCAAGGACGCCGTACCCGCACGTGAACTCGGCCCCGTGCTCGCGGAGCTACGGGGCCGAGTGCCGGGACGGCGGCGGGGCGCTCTGGAGAACGTCCTTCAGCAGTTGCGGCAGTTGCAGGTCAGCGGGTGAAGATGAAGTACTTCCAGGTGCCGTACGTCGTCGTGTTGACGTTGTCGCCCGACTTCGTGTCGATGTAGGACGAGCGGAGCCGGAAGCGGGTGCCGGTGGGCGGCGTGCCGTCGAGGACGACCGAGTCCTTGCCGTAGGAGTCGAGCGCGAAGTACTCGGTGTCCGTGGTGTGCCAGGCGCCGTCGTAGTAGGCCTGGACCTGGAACTGGTACTTGCGGCCCGGGTACGGCGTCATCGTGGTGTTGTAGACCGGGTCCTTGGACTGGCGGAAGTAGTAGTACGTCGCGTTCCAGGCGGTCGCCGTCTTGTAGTAGCCGCTCAGCGACGCCGAGATCTTCACCTTCGTGTAGACGGTGTTCGTCACCGTCTTCGCCGCATACCGCGTGTCACCCGTGAACTTCGCGCTGACCTTGGTGTCCCGGGTGAGATGGACGGTCGCCGACAGATTGCCGTTCGAGTCGACCGTGCCCTTCTTCACCAGCGCGTTCGGCTTGTCCGAGCCGTACGGGTCGGCCCAGATCTCCACCGTGCGGTTCTTGTACGTGGTGCCGAGGTGCGCGGTGAACGTGACGTCGCTGCCGTAGCCGTACGTCTTGAGGTTGTTGTTCAGCGTCAGCGTGGTCGCCGTCTTGGCGACGCTCACCGAGCCGGAGGCCGTGGCACCCGCGTGGTCGGCGTCGCCCGCGTACGCCACGGTGTACTTGACCGTTCCGCCGGCCGGCGGGGCGTCGGTGAAGGAGTACGAGCCGTCCGCGGCGACCGTGGCCGTGCCGAGCGCCTTGCCGCTCGGGGACTCGGCGTCGGTGCGGGTCACGGAGACCGTGGTGCCCGCGGGGAACGCCGCCGTGGAGCTCAGCGTGCCGGTGAGGGTGAGGGGCTGGGCACGGGTCGCCGTGGTGGGGGCGTTCACCGTGAGGGTGGTGGCCACCTTCGTCGGGTCGTCGTAGACGTGCAGCGCGAAGGCGTCGCCGCCGGTGCGGGACACCGCGAACAGCCTGCTCGTGTCCGGCGCCCAGGCGAGGCCGCGCGCGGCGAGCTGGTCGTTTCCGAGGTTGTACTCCTTCAGCGCGAGCGAGGTGCCCGGCTTGAAGAGGTGGATGTCCGGCTCGTCCGTGGAGCTGGTGCCCGCCGCGACGTCGCCGTTCGGGGCGATGTCCACCGCGTTCGGGTACGGATTGGTGGTGTACGCGCCGTCCTTGGACAGGTCCGTGAGCTTGTAGACGGCCTGGTAGTACGGGGCGCCGCTGGCCGTGACGACGTCCTTGCCGTCGGGAGTGACGGCCATGTCCATGAGGTTGCCGCCGCCCGTGCTGCCGGGGTCGAAGGCGTGCGCGGTCTCGCTCGGCGTGCCCGAGGTGACGTCGTAGACCGCGAGGACGACCGGGCTCTGGCCGGGGGCGCCCGCGACGAGCGTGCCCGGGGCGCCGGCGGAGGTCTCCAGGATCGGGGCGGAGTACCAGGCGTTGGTGGGGGCCTGGTTCAGGGTGACGACCGGGTCGGTGCCGCTCAGGTCGAGCGAGCCGATCTGGCCCTGGGCGGCGCCGCCGTAGCCGAACCAGATCTTGCCGCCGGTCTCGGCGAGGTACTGCGGGTCGGCGGTGCCGGTGGAGTAGCGGTGGGCCTCGGTCGCGGTCGCCGTGTCGATGGCGACGATCGCGTCGGCGTTGCCCACGGCCGCGTACACGGTGCCGGAGTCGGGCGACAGCTCCAGGCCGCGCACGCCGGGCAGCGAGCCGACGGTGCCGACGACCGCGCCCGCGTAGTCGGTGACGACGACCTGGCCGGCGGTGGGGTCGCTGATGAAGACCCGCTGGTGGACGCCGTCGACGACGATGTCGCCGGTCGACTTCAGGGGCAGGGTGGTGCTGGAGTCGGCCGCTGCCGACCCGGCGCCGGTCGCGACCAGGGCGACCGAGCTGAACAGGACCGCGAGCGCTGTCGCGGCGGGGAGAGTGCGTCTGCGCACGGTGATTTCGAACCCCCCGGAACGAAAAAGTGAGGGGCGGCCGCGGCAGAAGAGGACACGCGTGCCGCCGTGAGTGATCGAAGGCTAAGTCATGGCGCTGACAGCCGGGTGAAAGGGTGCGTAAGAGACGGGTGAGAGACAAAGGGAAGCCCCGGCGGGACAGGGGGGAGTGTCCCGCCGGGGAGGCCCGGTGCCGGTCTGTGCGTCAGAACGCGGGGATCTCGCCGGGGCGGGCCTTGTTGATGTTGCTGACGAGGTTGTTGGTCAGGGGGAAGTTGGCCCTGCCCCACTGGGAGTTCCACAGGGCGTCGCGCGGCGCCTGGGGCATCTGCTCCATGGTGACCAGGGCCGGGGTGTCCCAGTGGTTGCCCGGGCCCCAGGCCTCCGTGTCCTCGCCCCACTTGGCGAAGCGGAAGGCGTGCGTGCTCGCGCCGTCCTTGTGGTAGACGATCTTGACGTGGTTGCCGTCCATCGGCACCTCGTTGATCGGGTGGGTGCTGTAGCCGCCGTGCCGGGAGGCGGCCAGGTAACGGGGGCGCTCCTCACCCTGCTTCTGGAAGACCACGACGGACTCCCAGTCGTGGCGGTGCCCGAAGGCGTCGGCGCCGTTGAGCGTCTGGTCCTTCTCGAAGTAGAGCGCGTAGACGTAGGCGCACCAGCCGTTCCTGCACAGGGACTGGGAGTACGTGTTGGCTCTGCCGAGGTGGCCGTCCCGGCACTGGCCGGTGATCGAGCCGCTGGGCTTGAGGCCACCGTTGAGGTTGCCGCCCGCGTCCACCGCCGCCGCGGGGAAGCAGCCGTCCGTGTCGTAGTCGAACAGCGGCATGTACTTGTTCTGGAAGGTGCTCGCGTTCCACGGCAGCGGGTTCAGGACGCCCGCGCTGGCGCTGCCCGTCAGACCGACGGTCAGGGCGGCGGCGCTGCCCAGGACGAGGGCGGTCTGGGCGAGACGGGACCGTCGGCGGGGCTTGGCTGTCTTCGGCATGTGGGGTGCTCCAGTGGTTCGCTCGGTTCGTTCTGCCGGGAGTCCGGCGGGACGAGACCGAGCCTGGAGCGCGGGGAATTGATCGGCGGCATGTTCTGAACAGGGCGATCAATCGTCCTGGGCGTTTCGGGGGGATGTTCCTCGTGGCGTCAACACCCGTTCCTCTCGCGCCGTTCGCCGTTCACCTCACACTCGAACCAGACGGTCTTGCCGGGCCGGTCGGCCGAGGGGACCCACCCCCACCGGTCCGTGACGGCCTCGACGATCGCCACCCCGCGCCCGCCCTCGGCGAGTTCGGAGAGCTCGGAGAGTTCGTCCACAGCTGTGGACAACGGCGGGCGCGGGCTCTCGTCGGTGACCTCGACGCGAACTCCCCGCCCCTCCGGCAGCCGCAGGAACAGCACCGTGCCACGCCGGTCCGGACAGTGGCGTACGACGTTGGCGATCAACTCAGTGAGTGCGAGGGACGCCGAGTCGTACAGGTCGTCCATCTCCCAGGCGGTGAGGTACAGGCGGAAGATGCGGCGCAGGTGCCGGGCGGAGTGCTCACCGAGGGTGAAGGCGGTGCCGTACCGGGTGCCAAGTCCTTCGACGTGAGAGGCAGTTACGCGATTCATGCCGCCAGAGTGGAGTCATGTGATTACGCTCGGCTACAGATCGAAGCGAACGCCGCGCCGCGTTCTGACCTGGGGGTGACCGCCGCATGCCCAACATCCGCAAACTCGACCCCACCGCCTCGCCGCTGGACTACTTCGGCTCCGAGCTCCGCCGGTACCGGGAGTCGGCGGGGATGTCCCAGCAGGAGCTGGGCGACTGCATCTTCTGCACCGGCTCCCTGGTGGGCCAGATCGAGACCGCCCACAAGGTGCCGACCAGGGAGTTCGCGGAGCGGGCGGATGCGGCACTGTTGACGGACGGGTGCTTTTCGCGGCTCGTCGGGCTGGTGTTGCGAAGCCAACTGCCGACGTGGTTTCAGCCGTTCGCCGATATGGAAGCGAAGGCGACGTACATCTCCACGTACCAGTGCCAGCTGGTGTACGGGCTGTTGCAGACGGAGGAGTACGCCCGTGCTGTGCTGGCCACGGGTCGGCCGGACAAGCTCGAAGAACTGGTCGCCGCCCGCATGGAACGCCAGCGCATTCTCAAGCGCGAGCACCCGCCCCTGACGTTGGTGGTACTCGACGAGGCGGTGCTGCACCGCCCGGTCGGTGGCCCGGAGGTCATGCGGAAGCAACTCCACCACCTGTTGGGTCTCCAGGACGAGCGCTGGATCCGCCTCCAGGTGCTGCCTTTCGGGGTGGGCGGACACGCGAGCCTGGATGGCTCGTTCACTCTGCTCCGCTTCGACGGCGATCCGGACGTCATCTACACCGAGGACCTGATCTCGGGCCACATGACCGCCAACCCGGACACTATCCGCGACGCCGCCCTTCGTTACGCTGACTTGCAGGGAGCCGCCTTGTCCATGGAGGATTCGGCGGAACTGATCAAGGGCGTACTGGAGGAGCGTTATGGGCAGCACACCGGATCTGACCAACGTCCCCTGGCGTAAGTCCAGTTACAGCGGAAGCACGGGGGGCGAGTGCGTCGAATGCGCCCCCCTCGGCGGCGCCGCCTGGCGCAAGTCGTCGTACAGCGGCAGCAGCGGCGGCGACTGCGTCGAGGTCGCCCCCCTCACCCCCCACATCGCCGTCCGCGACTCCAAGAACCCCGAGGTCGGCACCCTCACCCTCTCGCCGGAGGCGTACGTCGCCTTCGTGCGCCACGTCGGGCGCTGACGAGCGCGAGGCCCCCACGGGGATCACGCCGTGGGGGCCCGGTGCCGCTTCGCGGCCTGTGCGTCAGCCGTTCTTGGGGACGTACTTACCGAGGGCGATCAGCAGGCAGTACGCGGCGAACGTCTTGGGGTCGTTCAGGAAGATCTTGACCCACTCACCCGTCTTCCTGTTGAAGGACCAGATCCACAGGGCGGACGAGGACGGCTCGCTCTGCTGGGTGCTCATCTGCTTGTTGAAGCGCTCGCTCAACGTGCCCCAGCTGTTCTCCATTTCCACGAGCTGCCAGGGCAGGCGGGACTCCTGCAAGTTCGGATCCAGAACGGAGACGAGGCGGAAGAAGTCGGCGATCGGGCGGAAGCGGGACCCCTCCGCGAGGGCCTGGGCCATCATCAGGAACGCTCGCGCCTGGTCGCGCGTGTCGCCCGCCTTCAGGAGGGAGTGCACCGCGTTGCTCAGGCCCGACGAGCTGTACGTGACGTCGTAGCGCGTGGTCCCGCCCTTCTGCTCCAGGTCCCCGTAGTCCTCCTTGAACGGCGCTTCCACGCTGTTGCTGGACGAGGCCTGGCTTGCGTCGGCGTAGTGATACCGGCCGTCGTTCGCCCACCAGCCCATCAGGTACATGTCCGAGGCGCGCATCCGCACGCGTACGTAGGCGTCGCTGTACGCGTCCTCGACGTCGATGTCGACGTACGTCTCCCTCGCGGCCGTGTCCGTGTGCATGACCTGGAATCCGGCGCCCGGCACCGTGGGGTCCTCGCTGTTCACCGCGTTGCGGATCGCCTTGACGACCTGGACGTAGCTCGTGGGGCTGTTCGGGTCGCTGTCGCCGATCTTCCACGTGATGTGGCCGTCGGCGGCGTTCGCGCTCGACAGCACGCCGAGCGGCCCGAGCAGGGTGGCGAAGATCGACAGCACCAGGGTGGTGACGACCGAGCCGACAGTGACCTTGCGGGTGCGTTGCCGCGGCGCCGCGGCCGGCTGTTCGTGTGCTTCCCGTTCGGGAAGCGTCGGGAGCGTGGTCTCGTCGGTATGGGACATGCGCTGTCCTCCGAGAGTTCGGGGTGCCGGGATCCGGCCTTGCCCCACCGACGCTCGCAACCGGAACGTTGATTTCCACGTCCCTTTTGTCAGGTCAATCAATTTCGTGGGCGGAAGGGATTGATTGGCGGAAGGGGATTGATGCACCTCACATGTCGCATCGCCCGCACGTCATCCGCACGCAACCTGGGCGTCACCGACCGACTTGTACGTTCGTCGCGCTCGATGTCCCTTTCGCCAGCCATACGGAGGTGTGCGCATGGGGCGCCCGGAAAGACCGCTGGACCCGACGGCCGGTCCCGTGCCGCGGCTCGCGCACGAGCTGCGGGAGCTGCGCAAGGCCGCGGGGAACCCCTCGTACCGGAAGATGGCCGAGACGGCGGGCTTCTCCGCGACAACGCTGTCGCAGGCCGCGGCCGGTGAACGGCTGCCGTCCCTCGCCGTCGTCCAGGGCTATGTGCGGGCCTGCGGCGGCGACCCGGACGAGTGGGAGCCGCGCTGGAAGGACGCCGAGGCGGAGGTTGCCGGGGAGGTCCGCGAGGACGACGAGGACGCGGCGCCGCCGTACCGGGGCCTCGCCCGGTTCGAGCCGGCCGATCAGGGGCTGTTCTTCGGGCGGGCCCGCCTGACGGAGGACCTGCTCCAGCTGGTGTGCGGGCACCGGTTCGCCGCGGTGTTCGGCGCCTCCGGCAGCGGGAAGTCGTCGCTGCTACGGGCCGGACTGATACCCCGGCTCCAGAAGGAGATCGCTGAGCAGGGGCGTCCGGCGGTGCTGCGGGTGCTCACGCCCGGCGACCGGCCGGCCGCCACGTACGGCCATCTGCTGGCCCCGGCGGAGGGCGAGCCGGAGAGCTGGGTGGTGGTGGACCAGTTCGAGGAGGTCTTCACGCTGTGCCGGGACCGGGCGGAGCGGGCCCGGTTCATCGACCTGCTGCTCGCCGCCCGGGACCCCGGCAGCCGGCTGCGGGTGCTCATCGCCGTACGGGCCGACTTCTACCCCCGCTGCGGCGAGCACCGCGGCCTGGCGGACACGCTGTGCGGCGCCGGACTGCTGGTCGGTCCGATGACCGCGGAGGAGCTGCGGGAGGCGGTCGTCAAGCCTGCGCAGGCGGCCGGGCTCCTGGTGGAGAGGGAGCTGACCGCGAGGATCGTGGAGGAGGTCCTCGACGAGCCCGGCGGGCTGCCGATGCTCTCGCACGCGCTGTTGGAGACCTGGCGGCGGCGCAAGAGCCGGCTGCTCACCCTGGCCGCGTACGAGGCGGCGGGCGGGGTGCGCGGCGCGATCGCCGCGAGCGCGGAGGAGGCGTACGGGCAGCTCACCGAGGAGCAGGCGGACGCCGCCCGGCGGCTGCTGCTGCGGATGGTCGAGCCCGGCCAGGGCACCCCGGACACCCGGCGCCCGCTCACCCGGGCCGAGCGCGAGGAATTGGCGTGCCCCCATGTGCCCGCGGTGGTGGAGCGGCTGGCCCGGGCCCGGCTGCTGACCGTCGACGAGGACGCCGTGCAGCTCGCCCACGAGGCGCTGATCACCAGCTGGCCGCGGCTGCGCGGCTGGATCGAGGAGGACCGCGAGCGGCTGCGCCACCACCGGCGGCTGACCGAGGCCGCCCGCGTCTGGCTGGAGCACGACCGCGACTCCGGCGCCCTGTACCGGGGCACTCGCCTGGACCGGGTGGCGGAGCTGTTCCCCGACCATGAGCACGACCACTCCCTGACCGTGCCGGAACGCGAGTTCCTCATCGCCGCGCTGGCCGCCCGGGAGGCGGAGCGCCGGGCCGCCGCCCGCTCCACGCGCCGGGCGCGGGCCGCGGTGGGCGTCCTGTCGGCCGTCCTCGCGGTGGCGCTGGTCGCCGGTCTGTCCGCCTGGACCCAGAGCCGGGACAACGAGCGCCGCCGTATCGACGACGCGGCCCGCCGTATCGCCGCCGTCGCGGAGGGCCTGCGCACGACCGACCCGCACACCGCACAGTTGCTGGGCGTCGCCGCCTGGCGCGTGTCCCAGCTGCCGGAGACCCGGCAGGCGTTGCTGGGCGCGCTCGACCAGCAGGAACTGGACACGTTCAGCGACCGGGCACCGGGCGACGGCTCCTTCCGCCGTCTGACGGACTCCGGTCGCACCCTGCTCAGCGTCGAGGGGCGCACCTGGCGGACCTGGGACGTGGCACGGCACCGGCGGATCGCCGAGGGGCGGCTGCCCGAGGCCGGCACCGCGCTCGGGGCGAGCCCGGACGGGCGGCTGCTGGTGGTCCACGGGCATGGCCGGGGCGACGGGGTGCGGCTCTGGGACACGGCCGCCGGGCGATGGGTCGGTGACCGGCTGCCGGAGTCGTCCGTCGTGGACTTCGGCCGGAGCACGTACTCCGTGCGCGGTGTGGACAGGTTCCGGGCGGAGGTGCACTCGGCCGCGGACGGGAAACTGCTGTTCGAGGCGGAGGACACCACGGCGCCGAGCGAGGACGGCCGGGTGATCGCGGCCTGCCCCCTCGGGGGAGGCGGCGCGCCGCAGGTGCGGGGCCTCACGGACCGGCGCACGGTGCACGGGCGCTGGGAACGCGTGGGCGACATCTGCGGCCAGGAGCGCCCGCAGCTGGTGCTCGGCGGTGGTGGCGAGCGAAGCGAGCCGGGGAGGCTCGCCGCGGTGATGCCCAGCGGCGTGCGGGTCTGGGACGTCCGCTCGGGGGAGCAGACAGCCGACCTCCCCCACACCGGAGTGAGGTACGCCGCCTTCAGCAAGGACGGGAACTTCCTGGCGACCGCCGACGGGGAGGAGATCAGGGTGTGGCGGCTGGGCTTCGACGCCCCGGTGTTCCGGCACTCCCTCAACAACCAGCACCTCGCCGATCTGGCCTGGGACCCCGCCCGCCCGGTACTGCGCTATCTGGAGGCCGGCACGGTCCACACCCTGGACGTCGCGACGGCCGTGACGTCCGCCTGGCAGGACCGGCCGGCGGACAAGGTGCTGATCAGCCCGGACGGCCGCACGCTCGCCACCGCGCGACGCACCGGCGACACCTACCGCTTCGAGCTGCGCGACACGCGCGACGGGCGACTGCTCAGGACCCTGCCGCTCACGCCGCTCCGCGTATCGCGCGACCCCTCCCGACCGGTACTCCCGGAGTACACCCTCCCCCATCTGTCCTTCACCCCCGACGGCAAGGAGCTCGCGTACGGCGTCACGACGCCCTGGGACGAGGCGTCTTTCCCGCAGCGCCTCACGATCTGGGACGTCACCCGGGGCCGGGCCCGCACGGAACTGGACCTGGCGGCGAAGACCTCGGCGGGGGCGGTGATCACGATCGCCCTCGGCCGGGACGCCCGCACGCTCCACCTCACCCGCACCTCGGATACCGGCGAGCTGACCAACGAGACCTGGGACATCGCCCGCCACCGCCGGACGGCCGTCCTCACGGGTCTGTCCAGCAGTCATCTGGCCGTCCGCCCCGACGGGGGGCTCCTGGCCGGCGACAACCGGACGGCGAGCCTGCCGGGCGGCAAGGCCACCGGACGCGACCTGGTCCAGGGCGACGACATCGGCGCCCTCGCCTTCGCCCCGGACGGTTCGCGGCTCGCGGCGGGGGACCGGGCGGGCCGGGTGGCGCTGTGGGACGCGGCGGTCCGGCAGCGGGAGGGCACCATGCCGAACGTCTTCCCCGCGCTCCCGGAGGGAGTGACCGACCGACCGGACGACGACTCCGTCCCGGTCAGCGACGACACGTCCGAGGCCGTCACCGCCCTCGCCATCAGCCCCGACGGCCGCACGCTGGCGGTGGGCGGCGACGCCGGAAGCCTCCAGCTGTGGGACCTCGCCACCCAGCAGCCGCTCGGCGGCCCGCTGACCACACCCGGTGAGGCGATCGACACGGTGGCGTTCGCCGCGGACAGCGGCACGGTGTACGCGGGAAGCGCGCATGTGCCGCTGCAGCGCTACCCGATCGCCCCGGACCGGGCGGTCGCATCGTTGTGCGCGCGGGCGGGACAGCGCGAGCTGACGCGGGCGCAGTGGCGGACGTACGTGCGTGATGTGCCGTATCGCAAGGTGTGCGGCGACTGATGCGTCCGGCATTGATTCACCTGATCAGGGGATTGATCGACCTGACGGAACGGCTGGCCGAACAACTCCCGGCCCCTCGACGATCGACCTGTCGCTGCCCCGGTTCCGAACTCCCCCCCCCTCGGCCGGGGCAGCGGCCCGACCCGACGGGCGGGTCGAGGTATCCGACGGGAGATCCCCCCACATGAAGATCCTGAAGAACGGCCGTCGCCGGATGGCGATGCTGACGCCGGCCCTCGCCCTCGCGCTGATCCCCTTCTCCGCAGGCACGGCCAGCGCCAACACCACCCCCGGCTGGGGCGACGACATGCCCGACGTGCTCTGGGACTGCAACAACAACAACGCCGATTCGTGCCAGTACCACGAGCAGAACGCCGAGACCGAACTCGACAAGCGGCGTCAGGTCTCCAACGTGATCAGCAACTGCGCCAGCAACCGGGACCTGACCGTCACCCGTACCGTCACCGACACCAGGAGCACCGAGTACGCCTTCGAGCAGGAGACGTCCGTGGAGGTGTCCGCCGGCTTCAGCGACGCGTTCGAGGCCGGGATGAAGGCCAGCGACACGCAGTCGGAGACCTGGAAGGTGGGCGAAGCCCACACCGCGACCGAGACCCGCACCACGACCGTCCCGGCCGGCCAGCAGGGCGCCTGGTGGTTCGCGCCGTACGTCCGCCACTCCCAGGGCTGGCTGGAGGTCCACTACGGCGAGCGCAACCACGGCCACTACTTCTGGTACTACCGCGGCCCGGGCGGCCTTCCGGCCATCGACGTCAAAACCCCGGTCTTCCTGCCGACCGGCGAGCTGAAGGGCAACTTCTACTGGGCGACCTGGAACTGCTGACTCAGAAGTGCTGACTTAGGGGAAACGTAACAGCACACTCGTTCGAGTGAACGGCTCCGCATTCGCTGTGCAGGCTCCACGTCTACCCTGGGAGGGTCGCGTCGAGCGAAAGAGGTCTGTCATGGCGACGGCGGAGCCGATCATCACGCCGGGGTACCAGGGCGAGGCCATTCACGGGCCGTACGACGACCCGGACGGCGACAGCGATGCGGACAGCGGCGTGCCCGACTACACGGGTGCGGGCGTGGAGCAGGTCTTCGAGCTCTTCAGTGCGGCGGCCCCAAAGGGCTGGCACGTGGAGTTGATCGAAGGAGAGATCTGCGTGACGCCACCGGCCGACGCGGACCATGAGTTGATCGTTTCGGAGCTCACCGATCAGGTTGCCGAGCGACGCCGTGACCGATCCCTGCGCAACTGGACGGGCATCGGACTGAACGTCCCTGGTGCTTCCGAGACCGGACACGTCGTCCCCGATCTGGTCATCGCCCCGGCGAGAAGCTTCCAGGGGGACCAGAAGTGGAATGAGCCGTCCCCTGCCCTCCTCGTCGCCGAAGTCACCTCCACCAGCACCGCCGGCCGCGACCGCGAGAAGAAGATCCGTGGCTACGCCCGCGCCGGCATCCCCGTCTACCTCCTCATCGACCGGGAGGAGGGCGAGGTCACCGTCTACTCCGAGCCGTCAGGCGACGACTACGCCAAGCGGCCGAAGCACAAGCTGGGCCTGACCGTGCCCCTCCCCGGCCCCCTGGGCTTCGACCTGGACACCGCGGAGTTCTGACGACTCCGCCGCCCTCGCAGGCCCCGCGTTCGCCGCCAGGATCAGCGTCACCACGGCCACCACGGCGGCGGCGACGCCTCGGGTGTAACGCTCGGTGGGGCTGGTGCGTTCGAGCACGGCGACCTCTCAGCAGCTCGGGCAGCTCTCAGCAGCTCTCAGCGGGAATGTATTAAGCACGTTTAATACACGGTTTAACCTAGGGGTCGTCCAAGCCGAACGGCAAGGGGTGCTGGGGGAGTTGGGGCGATGGCCGAGCGTGACGACCCGGGGGTCATCGGGCGCAGGGTGCAGCAGCTGCGCGTCGAACGGGGGCTGACCCAGCGGCAGTTGGCGGAGCCCGCCTACACGCCCGCGTACATCTCCACGCTGGAGGCCGGCCGGGTGCGGCCCTCCGACGACGCGCTCAGGCATCTGGCCGGCCGGCTCGGCGTCGGGTTCGAGGAGCTGGCGACCGGGCGCCCCGCCCACCTCGCCACCGATCTGCGGCTGCGCCTGACCGGGGCGCAGCGCACGCTCGCCGCCGGAGAGGCCGAGGCGGCCGCGGAGCAGTACGCCGCCCTGCTCACCGAGGCACGGCAGCACGAACTCCTGGAAGTGGAGGCCGACGCCCTGCTCGGACTCGGTGAGTGCGGCCTCTACACCGGCGAACTGACCGAGGCCCGGGGCCACTTCGAGCGGGCCGAGCAGGTACTCGCCCAAGCCGACTCCCCGCTGCCCGCCCGCGTCCCCGCCCTGCGCGGAAGGGCCGTGTCCCACTACCTCGCCGGGGAGCTCCGCTACGCCGTCTACCTCCTCGAATCCACCCTCGACGAGCTGAACCGCGGTGGCCTGCACGACCCCGACGCCCTGCTCCTGCTCTACGCCAGCGCCATCGGCCCCTACATGGACATGGGCGCCCACGCCCGCGCCGCCCAGGCCGCCGAGTACGCCCTCGCCCTCGCCCCGCAGGCCGGCGACCCCGCCCTGGTGGCCCGCATGCACCGCTCGGTCGCCCGCACCCTGCTCGCCGAGGGCCGCATCGCCGAGGCCGACGCCTCCCTCGCCAGGGCCGCCGAGCTGTACCGGCACCTGCAGATCCGTACCGAACTCGCCAACTGCCACTGGATGCGCGGCTACGTCTACGCCCAGAACGGCGACCTGGAGCGCGCCGAGGCGGAACTGCGGGAGGCCCGGGCCATGCTCACCGCCCAGCGCGCCGCCCTCTACACCAGCCAGGCCGCCGTCGAACTCGCCGACGTACTGCACCGCCGCGGCAAGTCCGACGAGGCCTCCGCCCTCCTCCACGAGGTACTGAGCGACCTCAGCCCCGAACGCGGCGCCCTGCACTCCGCCGCCGCTCACCGCCTCCTCGGCATCATCGCGGAGGACGCCCACGACACCGAGACCGCCGAGGAGCACTACGTCCGCGCCCTGAGCCTGCTGGAGCGCGCGGGCGCGGCCGGTGACCTGGCCGACCTGTGCCGGCTGCTGGGTGACCTGCTGCGCCGCACCGGCCGGGTGGAGGCGGCGCTCGACGCCTACCGGACGGGGCTCGGACACCGTACGGCCCCCGGCACCACCACTCTCGGACCCGCCCCCGCACAGCCTCCTCTGTGAGGATTCCGGGGCTGCGCCCAGCACGCCCCGGATACCCTGCGCGGGGAACGACCGGGAACAGGGTGGGGCAGGCGCGCGCGTGGAGAACCAGCGGACCGTGGGTGACGGGCTGCGTCTCGTCGTACGCGCGTTCGTGCACGCCGTCCTCGGCGGCGCCGCGCTCCTCGCCATCGTCACGGTCGTCTCGGTCCTCGGGCCGATGTTCGCCCTCGACCTGTACACCCCGCCCGTCGCCGCCTGGTGGACCGTCTTCACCGCCATCGCCGTGCAGGGCGTGCCCTTCCTCCTCCTCGGCACGGTCGTCTCCGCGGCGATCGGGGCCTTCGTGCCGGAGAAGGTCTTCAGCCGGCTGCTGCCCAGGAACCAGGCGCTCGCCGTACCGGTCGCGGGCGTCGCGGGAGTCGTCCTGCCCGGCTGCGAGTGCGCGTCCGTGCCGGTGGCCGGGAGCCTGATGCGGCGCGGAGTGGCCCCGGCGGCCGCGCTCGCGTTCCTCCTGTCCGCCCCCGCCATCAATCCGGTCGTGCTGGTCGCCACGTCCGTCGCCTTCCCGGGGCAGCCGAAGATGGTCCTCGCCCGCCTCGTGGCCTCGCTGGCCACCGCCGTGGTGATGGGCTGGCTGTGGGCCCGGTTCGGCCGCGAGGAGTGGCTGCGGCCACCGAAGCGGCACACCGGCCCCACCGCCTTTGGCCTGCGCGCCTTCACCGCCGGGCTCCAGCACGACTTCCTGCACGCGGGCGGCTTTCTCGTCCTCGGCGCGGCGGCCGCGGCGACCTTCAACATCGTGGTGCCGAGGTCGGTGCTGGATCTCTTCACCGGGTCGGTGTGGCTGTCGGTGCTGCTCCTGGCGCTGCTGGCGGTCGTCCTGTGCGTGTGCAGCGAGGCGGACGCGTTCGTCGCCGCCTCGCTGAGCGGGTTCTCGCCGACCGCGCGGCTGGCGTTCATGGTGGTCGGGCCGATGGTGGACCTGAAGCTGATCGCCCTCCAGGCCGGGACGTTCGGGCGGTCCTTCGCCCTGCGGTTCTCGTCCGTGACATGGGTGGTGGCCGTGGCGAGCAGCGTGCTCGTGGGGTGGTGGCTGCTGTGAGGCGGTACGGGCCGGCGGTGCTGCTGCTCCTGACGGGCGCGGCGATCCTGCGGATCTCGCTGTTCAGCGAGCTGTATCTGCGATATGTGCAGGCGGGACTACGGCCATACCTGGTGGTGTCCGGGTTCCTGCTGGTGCTGCTCGCGGTGGCCGCGGCGCTCGTCGGGCGACCGGAACAAGAACCGCACGCCGACCAGGGCGAGCACGCTGAGCACGGCGAACACTCCGGCCGCGATCAGCAACGCGAGCACGGCGAGCACGACGAGTCCGGCGACGATTCCCACACCCACGATCAGCACGGCGGTCACCATAGCCCCCGCATCGCCTGGCTCCTCACCCTCCCCGCCCTCGCGCTCCTCCTCTTCCCGCCCCCCGCCCTCGGCTCCTACAGCGCCGAACGCGAGGCGGCGCAGCAGGCGGCGCAAGGGGTCGGGACCTTCCCGGCGCTGCCGTCGGGGGACCCGGTGGAGCTGACGGTGGGGGAGTTCGGCTCGCGGGCGATCTACGACAGCGGGCGGTCGCTGGCGGGCCGCACGGTCCGGCTGACCGGCTTCGTCACCCGCGACGACGACGGCACCTGGTACGTCACCCGTCTCCTGGTCGCCTGCTGTGCCGCCGACGCCACCACCGGCAAGGCCGAGATCCGGGGCGCGGACGCGCCGCCCGCCGACACCTGGGTCACCGTCACCGGCACCTGGCACCCCGAGGGCGCGCTCGGCACGGACGGCGCCTGGCCGCCCGTCCTGGACGCCGCGTCGGTGCGGCGGGTCCCGCAGCCGGCCGATCCCTACGAGAAGCGGTGACGCTCCACCGGGGCCCTTCCAGGTGTTGTAGCGGGCCGGGGTTTTGCCCTGCAGCTCACGGGTAGTCGGGCGTCGTCCGGGGCGAGCGGGAGGTGCCGCCGGAGGCCCTGGAACCACAGGCCGCGCTCGACTGAGGAGGCTGCCGTGCGGCCCAGAGACGATCAGCGTGGTGAGCGAGGGCGCGGGCACGGTGGTGCCATGGACGCGCTCGCCGAAGGCGTACGCGGCGCGGGACCCGGCGAGGTTCCGGCCCGGCTGTGCGATGTAGCCGTGGAGTTGCTGCCCGTGACCGGCGCGAGCGTGTCGCTGCACAGCGACGGCATGCCCGTCCAGCTGGGCGCGAGCAGTGCGCAGGCCGCGTATGTGACCGAGCTCCAGGCCACTCTGGGTGACGGTCCCTGCCAGTCCGCGGCGGAGAGCGGTGTGCCCGTGCTCGCCTGCGATCTGACGACCGGGCGGGACGTACTGCGCTGGCCGGTCTTCGCCCAGCAGGCCACGGCCGCCGGGGTACGGGCGGTGTACTCGATGCCCCTGGGCACCGAATCGGTGTGCGTGGGCACGCTCGACCTCTACCGCGACATTCCCGGCGACCTCACCGACCGGGAGCTGCGGACGGCCCGGCTGATGGCCGGGATGATGACCGTGGCGCTGATGGCGCTGCCGCGCGCGGAGGAGCCGGGCGACCCGGAGGACGAAGGGTGGCTGAGCGGACTGGCCACCGACCAGGACCAGGTGTACCAGGCCGCCGGCATGCTCATGGCCCAGTTGGGAATCGGCACGGACGAGGCCTTGGCCCGTCTGCGCGCCCACGCGTTCGCGCACGGGTGCATGGCACGGGACGTGGCACGGGACGTGGTGGAGCACCGGCTGCGGTTCGACCGGGACTGACGGGACCAGGCTGTGGGGCCTGGGCTCTGCCTAAGATCGTCTCCCATGGACATAGCAGCTTTTTTCTTCGCCTTCGTCGGCCTCATGGCCGTCCTGACCATTCAGAGCCGGGTCTCCCAGGCCGACCAGCGAGTGGCCCGGGTCGAGCGCAAACTCGACCTGATCATCGACCACTTGGGGCTGCGTGCGGACGACCCCCGGATGAACGAGGTCGTGGCGCTCGTGCGGGAGGGCAAGAAGATCCAGGCGATCAAGGTCTACCGGGAGATCACCGGGGCGGGCCTGAAGGAGGCCAAGGACGCGGTCGAGGGCATCGCCTAGACGCGTTCCCGGCCCCGCTTCCTGACCTCCGTCAGCCGGCGGGCGCCGAGTTCGACGGCCGCCGCGGTGGCAT
The DNA here is from genome assembly GCF_044465645.1 of Streptomyces sp. NPDC049627. Lineage (NCBI taxonomy): Bacteria > Bacillati > Actinomycetota > Actinomycetes > Kitasatosporales > Streptomycetaceae > Streptomyces > Streptomyces sp. NPDC049627. Next base: position 444,331 of record NZ_JBITLW010000002.1, read on the forward strand.
CCGCCGGTACGTCGCCGAGGCCGCCGTTGGTGACGGCGATCGCGTCGTCGCCCACGCGGACGGCGGCGACGTGCAGCGTGAGCGTGGGCGCCCCGTCGGACTCGGAGACGGCGCTGAGGACGACCCGCAGCCCCTGCCGGGCGTCCCCGACCTCCGGCATCTTCGCCTCGCTCACCTCCACGGCCATCGTCCCGCCGCCCGCGGTCGCCGTGAACTCGCCGCACTTGTCCGGCAGGCCGCCGAGCCAGGCCAGCGTCCGGTCGATGTCCTCGGTCCGATGGGCCACGACCTGGTAGCGCAGCTGGGCCTCGTCCCACTCGTCGTCCAGACCGACCGATGCGCGGGTACGGGCGTCGGGGCCGAAGAGCTCCTCCGTGTAGAGGGCGTCGAGCAGCCGCCCGCAGTCCGCCGACTCGGCGCTCGCCTTGAGCATGGCGTCCCGCCAGGTGGCGCCGCCCTCCGTGGGCACCCACGGCTCGCCGAGGTCGTCCGCGCCGATGAGGGCGGCCCGCGCCTGGGCCTCGGTGAGCGTGGGGGCGGCGGCGGGAGTCCGCGGCGGGGAGGTGGTGGCCGCGGGGGACACCGCCTCGGGGACACCCTTGATCGCCTTGTCCAGCCCGGTGACGGTACATGCGGACGCGCTCAGCAGACCGACCGAGAGCGTCGAGGCGATGACGGTGCGGGCCGAGGGACGGGGCATCGCGAGCCTCCTGTGCGGGCGTCGGGGGGGCGCTCGAGATCGGGTGCGTGTTCGTGTTCCTAAGGCACCACCACGCCCGTACGTCCACCAGTGCGCCGGGCCGTCCGGGTGACGGGGCGGCCGGACGGGACCCGAAAAAACCCCGCGACATCCCGCCCACCCCTGTTACCGTCGCCCCATGAAGCGCGCCAACCCGTCTCTCACGACGACGCCGGACCCAGTCCCGGCGCGCTGAAAGCTGAGCGAATTCAAAGCCCCGGGGCGAGCGGCCCCGGGGTTTTGTCGTGGTGGCCGCTCGTCCGTTCATCAGGAGGAGCAGCCATGAACGCCTCGCACGACCACCGCCGCCTCGGCCGTGAACTCGACCTCTTCGACACCGATCCCCTGATGGGCGCGGGCCTGCCCTACTGGCTGCCCGACGGGGCGATCGTCCGGCATGTGCTGGAGGAGTACATCCGGGACGCGGAACGCAAGGCCGGCTACCGGCACGTGTACTCGCCCGTGCTCGGCAAACGGGAGCTGTACGAGATCTCCGGGCACTGGGACCACTACAGCGACGACATGTTCCCGCCGATGGAGCTGGGCTCCGAAGAGGTCGTCCTGCGCCCCAGCCTCTGCCCGCACCACGCCCTGATCTACCGCTCCCGCTCCCACAGCTACCGCGAACTGCCGTTCCGCATGGCCGAGTTGGGCGGCATGTACCGCTCCGAGCTGTCCGGCGTCCTCGGCGGCCTCACCCGCGTCCGCGCCATCCACCTCAACGACGCCCATATCTTCTGCACCCTCGAACAGGCGGCGGAAGAGGCCCGCGCCGCCCTCGACCTCATCGCCCAGGCCTACGCCGACCTCGGCATCCGCGCGGCCCGGTACCGCCTGTCCCTGCCGGGGGACGGCGGCAAGTACGTCGCCGACCCCGAACTGTGGCGCCGGGCCACCGGGTTGCTCGAAGAGGTCCTGGAGGGCATTGAGTACGACGCCGTCGAGGGCGAGGCCGCCTTCTACGGGCCCAAGATCGACGTCCAGATCACCGACCGCGCCGGCCGGGAAGCCACCCTCTCCACCGTCCAGATCGACTTCCACCAGCCCGAACGCTTCGACCTGCACTACATCGGCCCCGACGGCGCCAAGCACCGCCCGGTCATGGTCCACCGCAGCATCATCGGCAGCGTGGAGCGCGCGGTCGCGCATCTGATCGAGGAGCACGGAGGTGCCTTCCCGGCGTGGCTGGCCCCCGTACAGCTGGTGATCCTCCCGGTCGCGGAGGAGCAGGTCGAGCACGCCGAGAAGCTGCTGCGCCGGGCCCTCGACCAGGGCCTGCGGGCCGAACTCGCCGGTCCCGAGCACGGCACCTTGGGCGCCCGCATCCGCGCCGCACGGCTCGTGCCGTACCAGGCGGTGATCGGAGAGCGGGAGGCGGCGGAGGACGGCGACCTGGCGGCCGTACGCCTACGAGACGGCCGCAAGCCCGGCACCATGCAGGGCGCGGAACTGGTAGCCCGAATCACCGAGCACGTAGCAGCGCGCAGTTCCGAAGCAGGCCTCTAGGGGCGCGGGGAACTGCGCGACCAGCCACACACGACCTTCAGCCGCCCATGCACAGAACCCCCCACGGCGATCCGCTTCACAACCCACGACGCCTCACAACGCCGTAAGGTCAACGCCGTGGAGCCGAAGAGGACTCGTCCCGTGATCATCGACTGCGACACCGGCGTCGACGACGCCCTCGCGCTGCTGTTCGCGGTCCGCCACCCGGCGCTGGACCTGCGCGCCGTAACCTGCGTGGCCGGGAACACGGACGTGGACGGCGTCGTACGCAACACCCTGACCGTGCTGGAGCAGGCCGGCGCCCCGGACATCCCGGTCGCCCGGGGCGCCGCCCGCCCGCTGCTCGAACCCGCGCGCTCGGCGCGGCACGTGCACGGCGATGACGGCATGGGCGACATGAACCTGCCCGCCCCGACCCGCACCCCGGCCGACGTGGACGCGGTGACCCTGCTGCGCCGCGAGATCCTGGCGTCGCCGCGCCCGGTGACGCTGATCCCGACCGCGCCCCTCACCAACATCGCCCTGCTGCTGCGCACCCACCCGGAGGTCACGCACAACATCGAGCGGATCGTCTTCATGGGCGGCGCGGTGGCCTGCGGGAACGCCACGCCGGTCGCGGAGTTCAACGTGTGGCACGACCCGGAGGCGGCCGCGATCCTGCTCACGGCCGGGGTGCCGATCACCATGTACGGCCTGGATGTGTTCCGGCGGGTCGTGGTCCCCGGGGCGGACGTACGGCGGCTGCGGGCGAGCGCGGAGCCCGGCGCGCGGCTCGCCGGTGACCTGCTGGCCCACCGCCCGGCCACACCGGACGTCGCCGACGACTCCGAGGCCGGGGGCATCGGCGACGCGGGCGGTCTGCACGGTCGTGGACCCGGCGGGGATCACCACCGGCCTGCTCCCCGTCGAGGTCTCCCTCGCCCCGGGCCCGACCCGGGGCCAGACGATCGTCGACCGCCGCCCTCGCCCCGGCGAGTCCGAGATCCACGCCGGTCTGCGCGAACAGCACCTGGTGGACGTGGCCCTGGACGTGGACGTGGACCGGTTCGTGAAGCTGTACCTGGAGACGGTGGAGAGCGTCTGACCGCCTGCCTGCCCACCTGACCGACCGTCACGCCTGACCGCCCGTCATGCCGTGCCGCCGAAGAACACCCGCACCTCCCTGATCAGCCCGTCCCGGACAGTGATCGCCTCGACGTTGCGGTAGCGGCCGCCCGCCGTGAGCTCGTACTCGTAGTAGGCGAAGACGACCTCCCCGTCAGCCGGGGTGACGTGCAGCAGGTGCTGCTCCTTCAGACGGTCGGCGGTCGGGAAGCACCGCTCGAAGAAGGCCGCCTTGTCGATGTGGTCGTCCTGCGGGCTGGTGAAGGTGAAGTCGTCGGCGTAGAGGGGGAGGGCGGCTTCGCGGTCCTGCGTCAGATAGTGGCGGAACGCCGCCCTGACGACGTCCGTCGGAGTACCGGTCATTCCGCCACCGTAGCGGCCGGGTGTCCGAATGCCGCCTTGTCCGCACAAGTGCGGCTCGGCCACTGTCATGGGGCACACGAGGCACCGTGCACGAAGCGCTGCCCTCTCGTACCACCCCACCCCTCACCCGATGACCGACCACCATCGGAGACCCCATGCTGCGGGTGCACTTCACCGCGGACGACCTCGCGCGCGTGCGTGTCGCCGCCGCCCCCGATCCCCTCTGGGAGATCGCCACCAGTTTCCAGGCACTGATCGGTGCGGACGCCCCGCTGCTCTTCGACGAGTGGCGCAGGCTCGTGCGGCCGCGCGTGGGCCCCGTGTACGGGCTGCTCGCCGCGCTGCTGCCGCCCCAGGGCTACTTCCCGGACTTCCTCACCCCCGACCTGCGCGGCTCCTTCGACCTGGCGCACGCCGTCGACACCGTGCTCGGCACGCCCCGGATCCGGCTCCGCGGCGACCTCGCCCGGCTCGCCGCCTCTCCCGTCCGCCCGCGTCCGCTGCCGCCGCGCACCAGGGCCCTGGCCGACGGTGAGCCGGCGGCCCTGCGCGGGCTGGGTGCCGTCCTGCACGCCTATCACCGGCAGGCGCTCGCGCCCTTCTGGCCCCGGATCAGGGCTCAGGTCGACGCCGACCGGGCCGTACGCGCGCGTGCGGTGCTGGAGGGCGGCACCGACGGTCTGCTGGCGGGTTTCCGGCCGGTGCTGCGCTGGCAGCCGCCGGTCCTGGAGGCCGACTATCCGGTCGACCGTGAACTGCGCCTGGGCGGGCGGGGGTTGCTGCTGCAGCCGTCGTTCTTCTGCCTGCGAAGACCCCTGACGCTCGCCCTCGCCGACCTGACGCCGGTCCTGGTCTACCCGATCCAGCACACTCCGGGCTGGGCGCGGGCGGGCGGCGGCACGGTCGGGGCGGGCGGCGGCGTGGAGCTGGGCGCCCTCATCGGCCGTACCCGCGCGGCCATCCTGGAGGACGTCGTCACCGGCCGCACGACCGGCGAACTCGCCGAGCGCTTCGGCATCTCCGGCGCTGCGGTGAGCCAGCACACCGCGATCCTGCGCCGGGCGGGCCTGCTGCTGAGCGTCCGCCACAGCAAGAACGTCCTGCACACCATCACCCCCACGGGCCTCGCCCTCCTCGACGGTGGCCAGGCTTCCGTTTAAGGCACGGCTTCAACGTGTGGCAGGGACGCGGACGGCCGGACCAGTCTGAGGGCGACCGAGCGTCACCTCACAGGGGGAGTTCATGCTCATGCGTCTGCGTTCTCTTCTCGGTACGGCGTTGACGGCCGCGGGCCTGGTGGCCGTGAGCCTGGTTCCCGGGGCCGGCACCGCAGCGGCCTCGCCCAGCGGCGGCACCGGTGCGGCAGCGGTCCCGCCGACGGTGTCGCCGGCGGCGGACTTCTTCTACTTCGGGGGCCCCGGCTACGTCTGCCCGGAGGGCAACTTCTGCGCCCGCGTGTGGGATCCGACGGCGGGCACGTACCGGGTGTACAAGTTCTTCCGGTGCGCCACCTACTCACTCTCGAACTGGCTCGGCGTCGGAGGCTACGCGAACGGGCAGACCGGCGACCGCGCGACGGCGACGTTCTACGGCCGATCCGGCAACCCCCTGCTGGACGTGCCGATCGGCGGCCAGAACACGAGCTACGACTGGGGCCCGGTGTACAAGATCCGCAACTGCTACTGACAGCCGCGCACGCAAACGGGCCCGGGGGCATCGCCCCGGGCCCGTTTTCGGTGTCAGTGGCCGTGGATCAGGCTCGCGTGCCCGACCGGCGCCGCTTCGACGCCACGACGAACGCCGCGCCGCCCGCCACCAGCACCACCGCGCCGATGGCGATCGGACCGGTAGCGCTGCTGCCGCCGGTCTTGGCGAGGCCGCCGGGGGGCGTGGTCGAGCCGGAGGGCTCCGGGGTCGGGGGCTCGGTGGACGGCGTCTCCGCGGGCGGCGTCGTCTCCGCGGGCGGGGTCGTCTCCGCGGGCGGGGTCGGCGGCTCGTCGGTCGGCGGCTTCGACGGCTCGGCCGGCGGCGTGGCCGGAGGCGTCGTCGGAGGCTCCTCGGGCGTCGGAGGCTTCGGCGTGCAGTACTTCGTGCCGCCGTTCCAGGCCGCGATCAGCTTGTCCTTGATGACCGGGCGGTCCGGTCCCTTGGGCAGGTCGCCGTGCTCGTAGCCGTCGTTCGCGTCGAACCTGCCGTCGAACTTCACCGCGCCCCGGTACAGGTCGATCTGCGCGAAGCAGCCCGCGTCCGGCACGGCGATGTCCAGGGTGTCGCTCTGGCCGGGCTTGACGGTGACCGTGTCGAAGTCGACGAAGACCTGCTCGCCGGAGGTGGCGAAGGTCGCCCCGTGGGCGAGGTAGGAGGCGAGCGAGGCGGTGCAGGTGGTGGCGTCGGCGGCCGTGCGGACCGTGATGTGCACCTTGCCGTCGCCGCTGACCTTCAGGCTCTGGTCGTCGACCTTGACCGAGTCGTAGAAGTTCGTGCCGTCCAGCGAGAACTGGCAGCGGTCGGTGGCCGTCTCCGTGCCGGCACCGGTACCGGGCTGGTAGTGACCGCCGGTCTTCCAGCCGTCACCGCCGTGCGGACCGGTGGCCCAGGCGCCGGATGCGGAGGCGACGGTGGCCGCGCACAGGGCGAGCGACGCGGCGCCCGCCCCCAGCAGGCGTCGCGCGATGACACGTCTCGCTATGGACATGCGTATCCCATCAGGGGTGAGTGGTCGAAGAATCACTGGGCTCATTGGTCACATGCGCCACAGCGTGACCACATCGTCGGGCGACGGGAGAACGCTGTCAACCTGCGGGAACGCAAGGGAAGTTCAAACGGCAATCACAATTCCATCACACAGGGAATGATCTACTCCGCACTTCGCGGTGTTCGCTTTTCCGGCCAAGTGGACAGAGTTCTCACTGACGCCCGTACGCACCCGTGAGGAGTCCGCGTGACCGTCCGCACCACCACGCCCGACACCCCCGACCTCTCGTCCCGCAACCCCGACTGGTGGCGCCAGGCCGTCATCTACCAGGTCTATCCCCGCAGCTTCGCCGACGCCGACGGCGACGGGCTCGGTGACCTGAAGGGCGTCGCCCAGCGCCTGACCCACCTCGCCGCGCTCGGCGTGGACGCCCTGTGGCTCAGCCCCTTCTACCCCTCCGAACTGGCCGACGGCGGCTACGACGTCGCCGACTACCGCGACGTCGACCCCCGCCTCGGCACCCTCGACGACTTCGACGCCATGGCGGCCGAGGCCCACCGCCTCGGCCTGAAAGTGATCGTCGACCTGGTCCCCAACCACACCTCCCACCAGCACGTCTGGTTCCAGGAGGCGCTGCGGGCCGGTCCCGGCTCCGCGGCCCGCGACCGCTACGTCTTCCGCGACGGCCGCGGCCCGAGAGGTGAACTCCCGCCCACCGACTGGCAGTCCGTCTTCGGCGGCAGCGCCTGGCGCCGCGTCCCCGACGGCCAGTGGTACCTGCACCTCTTCACCCCCCAGCAACCCGACCTGAACTGGGAGAACGAGGAGGTCCGCGCCGACTTCCGCACCACCTTGCGCTTCTGGTCCGACCGCGGCGTCGACGGCTTCCGCGTCGACGTGGCCCACGCGCTCGCCAAGGACCTGAGCGAGCCGCTGCGCGACCTCGGCGCCCCGGAACTGAGCCGCGAGGACGCCCTCCCGCAGTTCCCGCCCGGCACCCACCCGTTCTACGACCGCGACGAGGTCCACGAGATCTACCGCGACTGGCGCAAGATCCTCGACGCCTACCGCCCGCCCCGCATGGCGGTCGCCGAGGCCTGGGTGAACCCGAGCGCCCGCCGCGCCCTGTACGCCCGCCCGGACGAACTGGGCCAGGCCTTCAACTTCGAGTATCTGCAGGCCGGCTGGGACGCGCAGGAGCTGAAGCGGATCATCACCGACTCGCTGGACACGGCCCGCGCGGCAGGCGCCTCGGCCACCTGGGTCCTCTCCAACCACGACGTCGTACGCCACACCTCCCGTCTGATGCTCCCGCCCGGCACCGACGACAACGCCTGGCTGCTCTCCGGCGGCCGCGCCCCGGCCGTCGACGAGTCCGCGGGCCTGCGCCGCGCCCGCGCCGCGACCCTCCTCATGCTCGCGCTGCCGGGTTCGGCGTACGTCTACCAGGGCGAGGAACTCGGTCTGCCCGAGGTCGCCGACCTGCCCTTCGAGGTCCTCCAGGACCCGATCTGGGAACAGACGGGCCGCGTCCGCAAGGGCCGCGACGGCTGCCGGGTGCCCCTGCCGTGGACGACGACGGGCCCCTCGTACGGCTTCGGCGCGGGCGGCTCCTGGCTGCCGCAGCCGGGCTGCTTCGCGGCGTACGCCGTCGAGGCCCAGGACGGTGTGGAGGGCTCCACCCTGGAGCTCTACCGCAGGGCCCTGCGCCTGCGCCGCAAACTGCTGGAGGGGGAGGAGCTGGAGTGGGCGGACGGCTCCGCTGCCGGGGTGCTCGACTTCGCCCGGCACGACGGCTGGCGGTGCGTGGCCAACCTCTCCGGTACGGCGGTGGACCTGCCGCCGGGGGAGGTGCTGATCACGAGCGCGCCGCTGGAGGAGGGCCGGCTGGGGCCGGACACGACGGCCTGGCTGACGTAGGCCGGGAGGCGCCGGTGTGATCTGTACGGGTGCTTCGCGGGCTTCGGGCAGACCCGGTCGGCCGGAGGGCGGCGTGGCGTGGCGGGTGGGGCGGGTCCGCTGCCCAAGGATGCGCATGCATGGCACGCACCTTCGACGAACTGGTCGCCATGCAGCGGGCGGCGGACCAGGCGCACACCAGGGTCGAGGAGCTCCGGGACCAGTACGGGCCGCCCGCCCACACCCCCTGGACCGAGCTCCAGACCGCCACGTACGAGACCGCCTGGCGGGCCTGGCGCGACCTCGCCCGTGACATCCAGTCCGCGATGACCGAGTACGCGAAGGAACAGGGCACCTCGCGCAACGAGGTCGAGGCGGACGTGAAGAAGGCGGTACGGCATCCCGAGCCGGACGGGGACGGCTGACGTGGCCGTCTCCCTGCCCGGACGGACCAACAATCCGCGCCGGCCGGCGGTGGCGCCGTGAGAATCGCAGGCATGAGCAGGCCCTGGAAGATGTCCTGGAAAACGTCCTGGAAAACGTCCTGGAAAACGTCCTGGAAAACGTCTTGGAAGACGTCCTGGAAGGCGTCCTGGAGGACGACGACATGGGGGGCGCTCGCCGTGGCGGGCGTGATGGTGATGCCCGGGACCGCGTCCGGATCGGCCGACCGCGGCCTCTGGGCCGCCGCGACCATCGAGCCGGGCCGGGAAGGCGTCGTCGAGGTCGGCGGCTACGAGGGGGCGGCACTGGGAGCGGGGTCCGTGCTGACGCTGACGGCCCCGGCGAAGGCGAGGGTGACGGGCGCGCCGTTCGCGGTGAGCGGGTACCGGGGGGCGGTGGCGCGGGGCGGCGGCAGCGGGACGTACACCTTCACGGGGCCGTCCGCCGCGGCCGGCGACCACGCGGCCGGCGAGGAGTCGGCGTCGGCGGCCTGGAAGAGCCGTACGTTCCCCTTCGTCCTGTCGGTCCGCCCGGACGCCGAGCCCGGCACCCGGCTCCCCGACTGCACCGTCACCCTGAGGGACGCCAAGGGCGGCGTGCGGGCGAAGGGCACCTGCGCCGTGACGGTGGGACTGCCCGCGCCGACCCTGTCCCGCCCCCAGTCGGGCGTCCCGCTGAGCGCGTCGCCGAAGACGTCCGGGACGGCCTACCCCGGCGCCCAGGTCACGGTCCGCGACGCGGCGGAGAACGAGGTCTGCACGACCACCGCCGCACCCGACGGCATCTGGACCTGCGTCCCCGGCCTCGCCCTGCGCCCCGGCCCCGGGCGCCTCCAGGCGACGGCGACGCTGAACGGCGTCAGCGCGACGAGCGAGCAGATCAACATCACCGTGGCCGGGGCGGCCGAGGGGCAGCGGGACACGGTGGCGGACAGCGAGGGCCGACGCCCCCGGCGCGGGGCGGAGTGAGGCGGACGTACGTGAGTAGGCGCGGCCGCAGGCCGTGAGTACCCGTGCTCATGCCGGGGCCCGCCCCCGCGCCCACACTGCGAACATGAAGCGACCATCCAGGCAAGACTCCTGTACCGCGCCTTTGCGGCGCCTCCCACGCGCCCTGCGCGGCACGGCGTTGACCGCACTGTGCGCCGTGGCCCTCGCCGCCTGCGGAACGGAACGTCCCGCAGGCGGCGACGGCGACGGCGGCGACAGTGCCGGGAAACCCGCGGCCGGGTCCCGGGCCGCGGCTTCCTCGCCGGCGCCCTCCCTGCCCGACGACGTCGACGCTGACGACACCGAGTTCCTCCCCTTCATGGAACTGCTCAACTCCGTCGCGGAGCCGTGCGTGAGGCATTTGCTGCCTTCGGGGCTGCCGACGGAACCTGTGGAGGACCCGTTGGAGGAACAGTCCGCTGAGAAGCCCCCCACCGAGCCACTGCCCGAACTCGCCGTCCCGGAGGAGCCCCCGCCCCCGTCCGAACCCCGGGACCCGGAGGCCGCCAGGAAGGAGACCGAGCTGAGCTCCATCGAGAAATGCGCGGCTCGCAACCATGAACGCCGGATCACCGAGGCGTTCGGCGGCATGACCGACCCGACACCCCGGCAGGTCCGCACGGTCCTGCACCGCCTCGGCTACATCGACCAGCGCATCCACGGGCCGAGGCGCTCCGGTGACGCCGTGGAGTTCGTCCTCGACCTGCGCAGCATGGGCGGCGAACTGTGCCAGTCCGGCAGGGTCGGTGGCACGGGAGCCGCCGTGGAGTCGTACGGAGGCTCCGTGGAGGTGGGTTGCACGGACGTGAAGCGCCGTCGCTGAGGTCTCCCCGCCCTACGACCGTGCCGGCTGATCGGCGATCAGCAGGGTGACGCCGGCCGGGCGGAAGCCCAGGCGGGCGTAGATGCGGGCGACGGTGTCCTCCGCGTAGGCGAGGAAGACGGTGTGCACCCCGTGGTCGCGGGCGTGGGCGGCCAGGGCCGCGGTCACGGCGGCGGCCAGGCCCTGGCGGCGGGCGGTGGGCAGGGTGCCGACGCCGCCGACCTCGGTGGTGCCGTTCGCCGGGTGGTAGTGGCCGACGGCGAGCGGGGTGCCGTCAGGGCCGAGGGCGGCGACGAGCGTCTTGTGGCCCGCGCGGAGGGTGGGGCGGGTCACCTCGACCGTGCCGTCCGCGGTCAACTCAGCGGCCGCAGCCGCCAGTTCGGCTCGGCCCGCCGGGCCCACCGCGGTGCCTGCCCGGGCGAAGGCCAGGCGGGGCAGGGCGAGTGCCGCGGGCAGGGCCGGGTCGTCGGCCGTCAGGGCGCGGATCGTGACGCCCTGCGGCAGGGGCTGAGGGGGGATCAGGCGGTGCGGGTCGAGCGCCATCAGCGGGCGTTCCGCCACGGGGAGGCCGGCCGCCTCGATACGGGCGCGCAGCGTCGGTGCCGCCTCGGCCAGCCACTCGAAGGCCTCCGGCACCCCCAGCTCGCGCTGCCGGGCGCGCACCCGGGCGATATCGGCGGCGGTGACGGCCGCGGAGCGCTCCGCGACGGGCTGAGCGTGGCTCGGACCGCCGTAGTACGGGGTCCCCGGCTCCTTCCGCACGAACAGCCGCAGCGGCCCGAACGGCTCGGCGTCGGCGAACAGCAAGGGCACGGTCGCGTAGTACTGCTCGATCCGGGCACGCAGCGATGAGTCGCTCATGCGGCGCATCCCACCATGCGGTGGCGCCCTGCCGCATCCGGAAATCCGCGCCCGGGCGGTCGGGTGCGCCGGTCTCCGTGTCGCGGTGTCGGTGTCGGTGACGTCTCGCGGTGTCGGTGTCGGTGTCGGTGACGTGTCGGGGCTGTCGGTGCGATGTCGGTGGCCTGTCGGTTGCGGGCCGGAGTCTTCGTGGAGACCTGCCGGGCGGCCGTCCGGCGGGTGTGCGACACACACGCGACCACCCTGACCAAGGAATCACGATGACCACTGACGTCACGATCATCGGCGCCGGGCTCGGCGGGCTGACGCTCGCCCGGGTCCTGCACGTGCACGGCATCCCGGCCACGGTCTACGAGGCCGAGGCCTCGCCGACGGAGCGCTCGCAGGGCGGAATGCTCGACATCCACGACTACAACGGCCAGCAGGCCCTGCGGGCCGCCGGCCTGATGGACGAGTTCCGCGGCATCATCCTGGAGGGCCGCCAGGCGATGCGGATCCTCGACCGGGAGGGGACCGTCCGGCTCGACCAGGCCGACGACGGCACAGGAGGACGCCCCGAGGTCCAGCGCGGCGAGCTGCGGCAGATCCTGCTCGACTCGCTCCCGGCCGGCACCGTCCGGTGGGGCCACAAGGTCAGCGGTGCCCGTCGGCTCGGCGAGGGCCGGCACGAGGTGACCTTCGCCGACGGCACCACCACCGCGACGAACCTCCTCGTCGGCGCGGACGGCGCGTGGTCACGCGTCCGGCGCCTCCTCTCCGACGCGGTGCCCGAGTACACCGGCACGTCGGTCGTCGAGACCTACCTGTTCGACGCCGGCACGCGGCACCCCGCCGCAGCGAAGGCGGTCGGTGGCGGGGCGATGTTCGCGCTGGAGGAGGGTGAGCGGCAGATCGCGGCTCACCGGGAGAAGGGCGGGACCCTCCACGCCTACGTGATGCTGTCGAAGCCGCTGGACTGGTTCGCCGGTATCGACTTCACCGATGCCGCCGCGGCCTCCGCGCGGATCGCGCAGGAGTTCGCCGGCTGGGCGCCGGAACTCACCGCACTGATCACCGACAGCGACACCCCGCCGGTACTGCGGCACCTCTACACGCTGCCGGTCGGCCACCGGTGGGACCGGGTGCCGGGGGTGATCCTGGTCGGCGACGCCGCCCACCTCCTGCCCCCGAACGGCGAAGGCGCCAACCTGGCCATGCTGGACGGCGCCGAACTCGGTGCGGCCCTCGCCGCGCACCCCGACGACGTCGAGGCGGCGCTGGCCGCGTACGAGCAGGCGCTCTTCCCTCGCAGCACCGCGGTCGGCGAAGAGGAAGCCGCCGTCGTCGACCATCCCACGCTCGAGGACATGGTCGACTTCTTCACCCGGGGCGAGCGGGACGAGGACGAGCAGGTCGCCCGAGCCGCTCGGCAGCGTCAGTAGCGCACCGCCCTGGCGACCTCCGCCCGTACCTCGCCACCCAGTTCCCGTGTGCTGCGTGCGGTGCCGGTGCCCGTCCCGCCGGCCGGCACGTCGGACACGGTCGCCACGGCCGCGTCGAGGAGGTTGCCGTCCTCGTCACGGAAGTTGATCTGCACGGCGAAGGACCTGGTCGAGTCGGTCGTGTTCTTCGCCGTGACCTTCACGGTCGTACGGCCGTCCGAGTCGGTCGTCGGGTCGGCGAGGCTCACGGCGTCCTTGGCGTCGATGCCGCCCTTGATGTCGTCCAGCTGGCGGCCCGCCTCGGCCGTCGCCGAGGCGAAGGCGGAGGCCGCCTTGCTGGCCACCGAGGAGGGTGTGTCGTCGTCGCTGCACGCGCTCAGGAAGGCGGCGGCCAGCGCGGCGGTCGTCGTGAGGATCGTGGTTGTCGTCGTCCACCGGGTTCGGTGACCGGGCATGGCGCCTCCAGCGGTGCGTTCCGGTTCGAGCTCCAGTGAAGATCCGTACGCCCGTGCCCGCACCCCGGCCGCACCCGATCGGCCCGTCACCCGATCGGCCCGCCCCCCGTGGTGGCGGGCCCCCGGGTGAACTCATCGTCGTATCGACCGCAGAACACGACCGCGGAACACGCGAGAAGTGGGGTACGGCAGCCATGAGCCAGCCGCAGCCGCATGCAACCGACGCAGCCCACGGCGCTCCCGGTTCTCGACGCCCGGCCGGGGCCGGGCCCGCCACCGCACCGGCCCCCGGCGGCGGATACCGGCTCGAACCCCCCGCACCCTCTGAGCCCTCCACCATCGGCCGGGCCACCGGCGCGCTCGTCTTCGCGGGTGTGCTGATGCTGGTGAACGGGCTGCTGGCCGTCCTCCAGGGCATCTCCGCGATCGCTGAGGACGACGTCTACGGCCGTCTCGGCGACTACGTCTTCAAGATCAACCTCACGGCGTGGGGCTGGATCCTGCTCGCCCTCGGCGTCGTGGTCGCCGCGGTCGGCTACGGCATCCTCAAGGGAGCGTGGTGGGCGCGGATCACCGGCATCTTCCTGGCGTGCCTCAGCCTGGTCGCGCACTTCCTGTTCCTGCCGTACACGCCGGTGTGGTCGGTGATCATGGTGGGGATCGACTTCTTCGTGATCCTGGCCCTCGCCCTGGCGCCGGACGACTCCGGGGGCGCGGTCGCGCCCGTGTAGGCCCTGGGCCCGGACTCAGGCGTGCCCGATACCGCCCCCACCGAAGGAGCCGCTCTTGCCGGGCAGCCAGCGCTTGCGGTGCTGGTCCTCGCTGCGCCTGCTGCCCGCATGGTGCAGCTCGTGCGGCAGGAGACGCTCCCTGCCGTCCGCGTGCGGGACTTCGTCCGGTTCCCGGACCTCCCGGACCTCGTGGACCGGGCCGGTGTCGGGGAGGTGCGGCTGCTCGTCGGGCTTGGGCCGGGGCAGCTCCTTGTCACGGACCCGCATGCCGAGTGACACGGCCCAGATCAGGGCACCGGCGATGAACAGGCCACCCACAAAGGCGGCGATCACGTTGAGTACCTCACTCGACGTGGCCGCTACTACAAACGTCGTCGCCGTACTCATGCCTCAATTATCACCGAAACGGACGAATAAGCTCCTCGACGGAGCGGCCCCGTCTCGGCCGGCCCCCCTCGTCCGGCCCGTCCGGCTCCGCGTGCGGGTGGGTTCCGCGCGGACCTCGGTCCCGGTGGCCGCCAGCCCGGCGGTGGCGGCGGTGGAGTCGTCCACTTGCGGAGTGGCCCCGTCTCGGCCGGCCCGAACGGCCTCCGCTCGCGGACCCTCGCGGGCCTAGGCGCCTTTCTCCCCCTCGTCCGCCTCGTCCGGCTCGCCCAGCTCCGTGAAGAGCGTCAGCTGAAGGGCGCCGGGGGCTTGCAGGCGGGAGTTGAGGGAGTTCCAGGGGGTGCGGGTGGGTTCCGCGAGGACCTCGGCACCGGCAGCCGCCAGCCTGGCGGTGGCGGCGGTGGAGTCGTCCACCTGGAAGGCGACCCGGACATGGCCCGCCACCCGTCGGCCGACCTCGACCTCGTCGATGAACTCCGCGTGGTTCGGGTCGGTCAGCTCCAGCGTGGCCCGCCCGGCGTCGAGGATGGTGACCCGGCCGCCGGGGGACGAGAACGCCCCGCGCTCGGGGAGCCCCAGCACGTCCCGGTAGAAGCGCAGCGCCTCGTCGTAGTCGGCCGCCGTGACGACCAGACGGAGCTCGCGGACGGGGGGTCCGGAGGGGGCGTCGGCGGACGGTGCGTCCGGGGTCGGTGCGCCGGAAGACGGTGTGTCGGACATGATCGGCTCCTTGACATCGGTTCTGGACACCCTGGGTCGTGAAGGGTGAACTCCGGTGCGAGGCCCGGGATTCCGGCCCGCCCCCTCGACCTCACGCCCCCACTGGTCAGCCCCGGACTCCCCGCACGGCCCACGCTCGTGCCGTGAGTGGGATCGATCGGTCCGGTGCGGTGGGGAGGATGGCGTGCAGGGTGTCGCGGAGTCGGTTGCGGGTGGTCGGGGTGAGGGAGGCGAGGTGGCGCGGCGCGGGGAGTCCGATCCGGCGTCGCGATTCCCTGTCCCCTGGCTCCGCCTGGCCAGGAAGCGAAAGGTGGTCGCGGCCGTCAGCCCCGGACTCCCCGCACGGCCCACGCCCGTGCCGTGAGCGGGATCGATCCGTCCGGTGCGGTGGGGAGGATGGCGTGCAGGGTGTCGCGGAGTCGGTTGCGGGTGGTCGGGGTGAGGGAGGCGACGTAGCCCGGGGCGGGGCCCTGGCCGGACAGGAAGGGGTTCCACAGGTCGGCGAAGCCGGTGAAGACCGTGGGGACCTCGATCGCGGTGGTGGATACGGCGGTGAGGCCCGCGCCCGTCCACAGCCTGTGCAAAGGTTCCGGACGGCAGTCGGGGAACCGGCGGCCCTCGTCGAGCGCGGCGGCGTCCGGGTCCACCGCGGTGGCCGCGTCCCAGAAGCGGCGCAGGAAGCCCATGCCGTCGCCGTAGTCCCACACGTACGCCGCGACGAGGCCCCCCGGACGGACGACCCGGGCCAACTCCCGTACCCCATCGGCGGGTTCGGGCAGGAAGTTCAGTGTCAGCCCGCTGACCGCCACGTCGAAGGCGCCGGCCCGCGCGGGCAGCGCCGTCGCGTCCGCCACGACGAAACGCGGCGCACCGGAAGCCGGCGCCGTCGTCCGGGCAGCCGCGCCCACGAATCCCTCGGAACGGTCGCACCCCACCACCACCCGGGGACCGCACCGCTCCGTCACCACCGCCGACAGCACACCCGTGCCGCACCCCACGTCCAGCCACCGCAGACCGTCCGCACACCCGAGCCACGCCAGGAATTCCCGCGCGACGACTCTGCTCCACCGGCCCATGTACCGCTCGTAAGCGGCTCCCGACGCCCACACGTCGAATCGCTGCTGCTTCGACAGGACAGCCCCCTTTTAATTGGCGTACACCGTGCTGGATGTGAAATCCGGGGTACTCCGTAATAGATTACTCATGAGGGAAAGAAGGTGAAGAACATGCTGAGGTACACGGCCCCCACAGTCGTCCGACTAGGACGGATTGAGGACCTCACCGGCCAGCTGCGCCGCGGTGTTCCTGACCTCCTCGGCCACGGCAACATCCTGTGACACACCATCGGTTCGGCCCCTCGCCTGCTGCGATCAATCGGCGGGGAGGGGCCATCGCGGCCGACGGCTATTTGTCGCTTCAATGGTTGACCGAGCGATTTCTGTTCCTCGGTCCTGCCGTATTGCATCCACCCCTGGAATTCGTCCAGAGAATTGCCGACGCCGCGTCCGGCGCGCAATTCGAAACGCTCGGGCGTATACTCAGATCCCTCCCCGCAGAGCTCTCCGGATGTGTCGCCACCCCGCAGCGGATCCTCATTTTCCGCGGGCTGTGCAGCCCCGACCAGATCTTCCACCGCAGGGCCGGCGGCCACATCTCCTGGTCCACCGATCCGAGGGACCTCCTCGACGGCCGGTTCCCCGACTTCGACGGTGAGACCCTCTGGCGCAGCTGCCGGGGCGAGGACGTCTTCCTCTACCCGCACCTCGGACCCCTGCTGCACCCCGGCCAGTTCGTCGCCCTCGGCCCGCGCACCACCCGCACCGAGACCTACGACCGCGCGACCCCTCTCGACCTGCCCCGCCGCACCCCCCTGCGCACCTACGCCCGCCTCACCTACGACCTGCTGCTGCAGGAGACCCGCCGCTGGGCCGACGCCGGCCGCGTCGGCATCCTCCTCTCCGGCGGCGTCGACTCGGCCACCGTCCTGGCGGCGCTCACCGAGCACGGTGCGGACGTCACGGCGTACCACATGGGCACCGACGATCCCTCGGCCGACGAGTCCGGATACGCCCGCCGGGTCTGCCGGCACCTCGGCGTGCCCCTGGTCACCGTCCCGCGCGTCACGGACGACGAGGACTACTTCGCCACCGGTCTCGACCTGCCCCACCCCTTCAACCACGTCTGGCTGCGCACCCTGGAACGGGTCGCCGACCGCATCGCGGCCGACGGCGTGCGGATCGTCGTATCCGGACTGGAGGGGGACATGCTCTTCGGGCCACTGCGCTACGGGCTGCACGACATCCTCGCAGCCGACATACCGGGACGGGAGAAGTGGCGGATGCTGCGCGGGCTGCTCGGCACCCGCTGGGAGCTGAGCCGGCTGCTGCGCAGCGCCCGGCCCTCCTACTCCCTGTACGCCGACCCCGAGGCGCTGGCCGAGACGGAACTCGGCGATGACTTCCTCGTCCCGCACCCGGACGCCGCCCCCGAGGCGTACGACCTGGACTTCGCGCCCCAGGAGAACACCCTGAACCTCGCGCTGTGGCGGCCCCGCGGCATCCACCTCGCCAAACCGCTCGGCGGCCGGCCGCTGCGGCGCCTCGCGGCCCGGCTGCCCGACGCCTACCGCCTCATCCCGTACGCCGGGCGCACCATCGACAAGCCGGTGCTGCGGCTGGCCGCCGCCCACCGGCTGCCGCCCGACGTGTGGCGGCACTACGGGCGGACCTGGCTGGGCTCCCCCGACGAGACCTGGTGTCTGCGCCACCCCGACGCGCTCGCCCGCGTCCTCGGCGACCCCGACGCCCGGCTGACCGCCCTGGGCGTCGTCGACCCGCAACGGCTCGCCGGGGTCCTCGCCGATCCGCGGGCGCTGCGCCGCAACGCCGAGAACCTGCTCTGTTCCGCCATGGTCGAGCTCTTCCTGCGCGACCTCGAAGCACGACTTCGGCCGGCCCGTACGGCCGACGACCGGAGGTGACCGTCATGCCGCTGCTGCGCCTCACCGACCAGACCGTCTTCGACCCCGCCGACGGCACGGGACTTCTGCTGGACGGCACGGAGGGTGCGTACTACGAGCTGAACCCCGTGGCCACGCTCATGCTGCAGGCCGCACTCGAGTACGACACCACCGACGAGGCCGTACGGCACCTCGGGACACGCATCGACGCCAGTGACGCGGTGCTGCGCGAGGGCCTCACCAGCCTGACCGGCCGGCTCACCGAGTCCCACCTCGCCGAACCGGCGCCGTGAAGAACTCCGCCGCCGTGCAGAACCCCGCCGACGACTGGGAGTTCCTGCTCTGGGAGCCCGGCCCTCCGCCGCGCCGGCCGCCTCGCCGGGCCCGGCTGCTCGCCGCCGCCCGCACCGTGCGGGCGGCCCGCCTGCTCCGGCGGCGCGGCTGGTCCGAGGCCCAGCGGTATCTGCGCTCCCTGCGGCCCACGGTGCGCCCGGAGACCGAGCCGGCGGAGGCGATCGGCCTCGCCCGCCGTGAGGTGCTGAGCTGCCTCACCGCCCTGCGGCCGGCCGATCCCGACGCGCTGTGCCTGGCCCGCTCGTACGCCCTCGCCGTGTACCTCACCACGCTCGGCCTGCCGGTCGAGGTCGTCGTCGCCCGGCAGCGCACGTCGATCGGCGGGCGCTTCGCGTGCCACGCCTGGGCCGAGCTGCACGGGGAGGTGCTCGCGGACATACCGGGGGTGCGGACCGGGTTCACGGTGCTGCAGCGGTTCGGTTCCGAGCATGTACCGGGTTCCGAGCATGTACCGGGTTCCGGGTACGCGCGGGATTCCGGGCAGCTGCGGGGCGGCGTATGACCGACGTACGGCCGCGCACCGGGGCGCAGGAGGTCCGCCGGGTCCTGCGCGGCCACGGCCGCCGGATCACGGGGGCCGCGCTGCTGGCCCTGGCCGGCTCCGCGCTCGCCCTCGCCCAGCCGCTGGTCGTCAAGCGGGTAATCGAGGAGGCCGGCGCGGGCGCGGCGACCGGCGGAGCGGTCGGGCTGCTGATCGTGCTCTTCCTCGCGCAGGCCGCCGTGCAGGGCGTGGCGCGCTATGTGCTGGCCCGCACCGGCGAAGGCGTCGTCCTCGGCCTGCGCCTCGGCCTGATCGCCCATCTGCTCCGGCTGCCCATGCGGACGTACGACCGCCGTCGCACCGGCGACCTGATCGCCCGGACCAGCGCCGACAGCACCGCCCTGCGGCTGCTCGTCTCCGAGGGTTTCACCGACGCCGTCACCGGCAGCATCGGGCTCGTCGGCGTCGTCGCCCTGATGGTGTGGCTGGACTGGGTGCTGTTCCTGCTGGTGCTGGTCGTGATCGCGATCGGCTCCCTGGCGGTGGCATCGGTGCTGCGCGGCATCGAACGGGCCTCGCTCCGCGCCCAGCAGGCGACGGGCGCCATGACCGCCGAACTGGAGCGGGCGCTGGGCGCCATCCGCACCGTGCGGGCCAGCGGCGCCGAGGAGCGCGAGACGCTGCGCATCGGGGCCGAGGCGCGGTCGGCGTACACCCAGAGCGTGCGGGTCGGGGCGCTGGACGCGGTGGTCGCCCCGGCGGTCATGCTCACCATCAACGGTTCGTTCCTGCTGGTGCTGATGGTCGGCGGCATGCGGGCGGCCGGCCGGGACGGATCGGCGTCCTCGGTGGCCGAACTCGCCGCGTTCCTCCTCTACATGCTCTACCTGATGGCCCCGGTCGCCGCCGTCTTCCAGGCGCTGAGCACCATGCGCCAGGGCCTGGGCGCGCTCCGGCGCATCACGGAGGTCCTGGACCTCCCGCCCGAACCGCAACCGCTCCTCCCGCCGGTCCCGCAGCCGTCGACTCAGGCCGATACCACCGCCGTACTGGAATTCCAGAACGTCCGCTTCGGCTACGACCCGGCCCACCCGGTCCTCCACGACGTCTCCTTCGCCGTCCCCCGGCACGGCCACGTCGCCCTGATCGGCAGCTCAGGCGCCGGCAAGTCCACGGTCTTCGCGCTGGCCGAGCGCTTCTACGCCCCCGACGCCGGGCGCGTCCTGTTCGAGGGCCGGGACGTGCGCACCCTGGGCCGGGCCGCACACCGCGCACGGATCGGCCTGGTGGAGCAGCACGCGCCGGTGCTGTACGGCACGCTGCGCGAGAACCTCCTGTACGCCGCGCCCGACGCGGACCCGGCCGACCTGGACCGGGTGATCGAACTGGCGCAGCTCACCGAGGTCGTGGCCCGCTCACCGCACGGCCTGGACACGGAGGCGGGCGAACGGGGCATGTCCCTCTCCGGCGGCGAACGCCAGCGCATCGCCCTGGCCCGCTCCCTGCTCGCCCGCCCCGCACTGCTGCTCCTCGACGAACCGACAGCCCACCTGGACGCGGCCAACGAGGCGGCGCTGCGCCGCTCGATCCGCCGGATCACCGAGGAGTGCGCCCTGCTGGTCATCGCCCACCGCTTCTCCACGATCCGCGCCGCCGACGCCGTCGTGGTCCTGGACACCGGCCGGGTCGCCGCCACCGGCACCCACGAGGAACTGCTGGCGAGCAGCGAGCACTACCGCCGCCTGTCCCAGGCGGGGGTCGCGGCGGACGGCCGGTGACGGCGGCGGGGCCGTGTCCACAGGGACGGGGCCCCACCGCCGTCCGGCACGTCAGCCCTTGCCGAGCAGCTGGTTCATCTCCTTGATCTCGGCGGTCTGGGCGGTGATGACGGCGTCGGCCAGCTCGGTCGCGGGACCGTACTGGCCCTTCTCCTTCTCGGTGGTGGCCATCTCCACCGCGCCCTCGTGGTGCTCGACCATCATGGTCAGGAACATGGTGTCGAAGTCCTTGCCGGACGCCTTCATCAGCTCGTCCATGTCCTTCTTGTCCATCATCCCGGCCATGCCGGAACCACCGGAGTGACCGCCGGAGTGGTCCATGCCGGGCATCGACGCGGGCACGTCCTCGCCCCAGGTCTTCAGCCAGCCGGACATGGTCTGGATCTCCGGGTCCTGCGCCTTCCGGATCCGTGCGGCGAGGTCCTTGACCTGCGCGGACGAGGCGCGGTCGGCGGCCATCTCCGCCATCTCGAGGGCCTGCTGGTGGTGCGGGATCATGCCCTGCGCGAAGGAGACGTCCTGGTCGTTGTGGGCACCTGCGGTGGCACCGGCACCGGCGTCGGCGCTCGACGTGGCCGACTCCTTGGCCGCGGAGCCGGAGTCGGAGCCGTTGTCACCGCCGCAGGCGGCGAGGACGAGGGCGGCGGTGGCGGCCGTCGCGGCCAGAGCGGCGCGACGGACGAGGGTACGCGTGCGGGTCATCGTGCTGGTCATGCTGAGAACTCCTGCGTGTACGAGAACTGCTGCGCCGACGCGGGCGCGGCAGGGGAATGGACATGGCTGAGTGCCGTACGCCCGACCGGATCGGTGACGGTGACGGGGACGGCTCGGCCTTGTCCTAGGTCCGCAGGATCTGCAGTTCGGCCAGTGAGGGAGGCGCGCGCCCGCCCTCCGGCACGGCGGTCACGGAACGGCCGAAGAGGTCGCCGTGGACGGCGCTCCCGGCCGGATCCGGCAAAAGGCCCGGCAGCACGGGCCCGGCACCGACGGCACCGGAGGCGCAGGTCGGGTCGGCGTGCTGGGCGTGCCCGCCGCCTGCTACGCCGCCGTGGCAGACGGTCTCGTCGGCGGTGGCCGGCATGGCGGCGCTCATGGCGCGCGCATGGGGGTGATGAGAGGCGGCCGCGACCGCGTTGCCGGGTCCGAGCGCGTGCATCCCGAACAGCCCGGCGAGCAGCCCGAGCAGCAGAAGCATGCGCCACGGCCCCGTCCTCGGGAGCCGCAGCGCACGGTGGTGCTGCGCACGGGCTGTCACGCCTTCATCGTACGGATGCCGCGCGCGTCCGGTTCAGCCGTCCCAGGAAAACGGGCTTTGCCATCTCTTTACAACCCGCTCCGCCGCCGCGTCGTCTCTCCGCTCGACCCGTCACCCAGACCGCCGGGTACCGGGACACCGGAGTACCGGGCGGGCCGACGAAAGAGAGCATTCGATGCGCCGAACCGTCTTCAGCGCCATGGCACTCACGTGCACCGCCCTGCTGGCGGGCGTCACGCCCGCGTTCGCCGACGGAGCCGCCCCGAGTGCGGTCCCCGGCCGGACGGCCACGGCCGTGCCGACGCCCACCACTGAGCCGAGCGCCGCCGAGCCGAGCGCCGTGCCGAGCAGTGCGCCGAGCGCCGAGCCGACCCGTACCGCCACCCCCGCCCCCTCGGCACCGTCGGCGGCCGAACCGACCCGGCCGTCGGAGGGCGGCCAGGTCTCCGTCGTACCGTCGGGGGCGCCCGACACCGGAGTGGCGCCGACGGCTTCGGCGTCCGGTACCGAACCGGGCGGGCTGATCGGCGGGGGAGCGGCCGCGGTGCTCGCCGCCGGTGGCGCGACCGCCTTCGTCGTACGGCGTCGGAGGGCGAACGGGGCATGACGCCGCTGTCGAGGCGGGCGTTCACCACGGCGGCGATGGCCTCACTGCTGGTGGGCTGCGGCGGCCGGGGAACGGACCCTGCCGCGAGCGCCCACTCCCGCAGAACGAGGGGTAAGGACACGGCTGGTGAGGATCCGTCCTCCTCGGCGTCGGCGAACTCGCCGCGTGCCCTTGCCCGTTCGGTCCCGGTCGGACTGCACATCCCGGCGATCGGCGTGGACACTCCTGTCATCCGCCTCGGCCTGGCGGCGAACGGCACCGTGCAGGTGCCGCCGATCACGGCCGACGACCGCGCGGGCTGGTACCGGCACTCGCCGACACCGGGTCAGGTCGGCCCGTCGGTCATCCTCGGCCATGTCACGGTGGGCGCGTACGGCGACGGCGTGTTCCGCCACCTCGCCCGGCTGCACCGGGGCGACCGGATCGTGGTGCGCAGGGAGGACGGCAGCTCTGCGGAGTTCGCGGTCGGCGCCGTACGGACGGTGGCCAAGGCGGAGTTTCCGGCGGACGACGTGTACGGGGACGTGGACCGGCCGGAGCTGCGGCTGATCACGTGCGGGGGGCCGCGTGCCGGGGACGAGTACCGCGACAACGTGATCGTCTTCGCCGGATTGACCTCTACGTCCCCTTGACCGTCCGGAACCTGTCCCCCTGGCCGGTCGGCCGGGCCGAACCACGGAACGTACGCCGACGGCCCGGCATCCTCCCCCACGGGGACGGGCCCCCGGCCGCCGTCACTATCACTGCCGTATTACTGCCGTCACGACGATGGAGAGCGTTGAAACGGTCCCGAGACAAGGCAGCGTCCGAGCTGTTCGCCGCCCTGTACCCGCGCCTCGCCGGCTGGTGCCGCCGTCTCGTCGACGACGACGAGACGGCCCACGAGATCGCCTCCGAGGCCTTCACCCGGCTTTGGGCCCGCTGGAGCAGGGTCGACGAGCCGCGCGGCTTCCTCTACGTCACCGCGGCCAACCTCGTCCGGGACCACTGGCGCAAGCTGGAACGCGAGCGCAGGGCGATACGCCGGGCAGAGACGGAAGCGGCGGTCAACTCCCCCGCGGAACAGGCGGATCCGTCCGTACGCCTGCTGGTCCAGTCCCTCCCCGAACGCCTGCGCACCCCGATCCTCCTCCACTACTACGCTGACATGCCGATCCGGGAGGTGTCCGTGCTGACCGGACGCAAGGAAGGAACCGTCAAGGCCGACCTGCACGCGGCCCGCGAACTGCTCCGCGTCCATCTGAGGAGAAGCCTTGACCACACGCTTTGACGACGAGGGGGAGGGCCTCGAACTGGCCCCCGACGACCCCCTCGCGGTGATTCTCCGCCCGTCCTCGGCCCACCTGGCCCCACCCCCCGGCCACTACGAGGCGATCCGGCGCAGGGCGTCCCGCCGCCGCCTCCTGCGCGCAGCGGCGGGACTCGGTGCGACCTGCGTGGCCGCGGCACTCATCGCGGTGCCGCTGTATTTTGCGAGGCCCGACGGCCCCATGACCCCGACGCCCCCGCTGGCACCCCCGCCGACGACCAGCCGCACGACCCCGTCCGAGCCGTCGCCCGTGCCCACCCCGTCGGAGTCCCGCACCCGCACGCCGAGCGGTCCGGCCGCCACTGCCGAGCCGTCGTCGCCGTCGGCAACACCGACTTCGCTGCCGACGACGTCGCCGCCGACGGCGCGGGACGAACCGTCGGCGGTTCCGACCGGGGCCCCGGCCACACCGCAGTCCAGCGCGGTGCGGCCGTAGACGACCGCATGCTGCATCTGCGTCAACGCACGTCGACGAAGTCCCCGGCGGTCTTGACGGCCGGAGTGGTGGCGGTGCCGGCGAAGTTCCAGCGCCAGTAACCGTCGCGGTTGGCGGTGACGCTGGTCCTCAACTTGCCGGTGCCGTCCGTCTTGACGGTCTTGACGGTGGTGTAGGTGCTGCTGCCGGAGGGCCGGAACTGCAGCTGCACGGACTGGTAGGTGTAGCCCGCGTAGACGTACCGGTCCCAGTTGGCCCGGGCGAGCTTCCCCGTGACCGTGATCGCCTTGCCCTTGGTGACCGGCTCGGGCGAGGCATCGACGCTGAGCGTGGAGCGCCGCTTCACCGGGTGGGTGCCGTAGACGCCGCCGTAGTAGTCACCGTCCTTGGCCTTCAGCTGGACGTACACGTCCCAGGGCCCGGCGAGCGCGTTGCGGGGCAGGTCGATGTCCGGGTCGAGCTTGACCGTGAGCTTGCAGGTCGACGTGGTGGCGCTGCTGGCCGTGCACGTGGGAGTTCCGTGGTACGACCAGTAGTCGTCCCCCTTCTCCCGGTCGATCTGCAAGAACGCGAGGTCCTTGCTGATCCCCGAATCATCGGAAGCCGTCACCGAGATGGTGAACGACTCCGTCCGGGAGATCCCGAACACGATGCTCTTGCCACCGTTCACGGACACCTTCTTGATCTCCACACCGGTCTCCGCCGCCTGCGCGGGCAGCACGGTGAGAGCAGAGCCACACAGGGCGAGGGCGCCGGCGAGAACGGCACCTATGGATGCTGAACGCATGAATCCCCACAAAGTTAGAGCCGGCCGACGATCCTGGATCCCCCCTGGTCGCGGGCACGGCGGGTGGCGTGAGGATACGGCACGGGGGGTGGGGGGGCGCGGAGCGGTCCGGGGTGCGGGGTGAGGACGGCGATCTCGGTGTGGTGCGGTGAGGTCTGTGGGTCTTCGGGTGTGCGAAGCATGAACTCGGGACATCGGCTTGGGAAGCTGCGATCAGTTTGGAGCCGTTCGGGGGTTGGCTTGGGTGAACGGCGTGGGCGCTTGTTTCGCCGGACTCCGCGGCTTTCACTGTGGTTCCCGCTGTCCCCTCGATCTGGTGCGCTTATGGTGCACGCAACCTCATGGAACTCGTCGTACTCGTGTCGTGCTTCTGGCGTAAGTTGCGCCCGTTCCAACTCCGACAGCGGACGAATCCTTGACACGGCGACCTGACCCAGCGACTCACCAGCACTCGCCTCGCTATATCGGGCGTGCTCGCGTCACGCCACCTTGAGCAGGGCTGCGCGCGTACGGGGATCATCCGTTGCGTACAAGTTCATAGCGGCGTCGTCCCGACCACCGATGACTGCCCTGGGGTTGAGCAGCACCTCGATAAGGCCCTGCACCTGTTCGGCGTTCACTTGCCATCCTCTGACGACCAGAGTGGCGGTGCCAGCACGCTTTCCAACTGTGTTGGTGGGGTCTTGCGCTGTGTGCAGGGGCGTTCACCTGCGTCCATGGGCGGCCTGGTCGCCAGTGTGGGTACGGCTCCGGGTCGCGCCTGAACGGCCGTGAACGGCGCTGAATGAGACGGAAACTGAGAGGGACGGTGGGGCCGGGCTCGATAGCATCTTCGCTGCTGGAGGCTGGCAGAGGCTCGGCGAACTGGTGGTTTCCAGTAACTGGGACTCGGATCTCAGCATGGACGGCTTCACCAGAGCATTGAAGCGATTGGAGAAGCCTGGCTTCCAGGCATGGTTGGGTTTCGCATTCCACGACTGCAGCACTTGGGCACGGCGAGTCTGGTGAGACTCTTTCCCGGAAAGGCCTCAATCCTCGGACACGTCCCGGCGCGTGATCCGCTCCGGGACTGATGGAGTCTCCGGCATGGCACGAACCCGGAGAGGCTCACTTCGCAATGCCAATGCCGCACGCTTCAGGCTGGTCGGTGTTGATCCGTCAGATGGCCACCGGCCGCCCGACGCGCAAGTGGTTCCCCGCTGGATCTGCGCTTGTGGTGCGGCCGCGGGGGACACCACGGCCGCAACCTTCTGGTCCGTAGCTCTGTAGAGACGGTCATTGAAGGGGGCATACAGGCTGCAAGGAGGGCCATGAGGGCCGATGCCGGGACTGCCGGTTGCTTGAGTTGCTGTACTCCGCTGCTGTACTGCAGTTCCATCTCGAACGTGACGAGGGGCGGAGAGAAGACCACCGACGGGCCGCCCCGAGGTATCTGCGCGCGTCTGCGGGCGTTGAAGCCAGACTGGTAGCCGTCCGGTAGATACGGTTTCAATATTCTTTGTGGTGGCAGTGGGACACTGGAGTTGACGGACATCCTTCGTGAAAGTTGTGGGGAGAGGGGTGGTCTCGGTGCATCTGCTACCAACTCCCCGTCCGGCATCCCCTGCGGCGCGGTTGGGCAGGTGGTACCTCGTCCCGGGTCTCCTGCTACTGGCCGTGCTGGTCGCATACATAATTGTCGGCAGCCTGGGTGATGACCTGAACCCGGTAGTAGTGATAGCGCTAGGCATACTAGCGGCGACATTCCTGGTCTTTGCTCACTCCGGACCTATCCTGGAATTCTCTACCGACCTAAAAAGCCTAAGCGTGAAGTTCCAAGAGCAGATCCGCGGGCAACAGCAAGAGATTAGCGGACAGAAGGAACAGATCAACGGGTTGGGAGACCAGGTCGACATCCTTAAATTGGTCGTGCGCGGCCTTGTCACCAGACATATGCTCTCGCACCTGGAGAAGATCGCAGGTTTGCAGGACGACTATGTGCGTTTCGAGTGGTCCATGTACAACGAATTGGAGCACCTTGACGCCATGGGCTATGTGGCTCCCCATGACGGGACCGGGCTGCATGCAATGAGAAACAATCATGGGCATCCTGGCAGCGAGCTCCACCTCAGGAATTACCTGGATGTTACACCAGAGGGGCTGAAATACCTGGACGCCTGGGCTCAGGTGTCTAAGGAATGAGAATATCTGGCGTTCGGTCGCCGCAGCCAGTTGGCGCGAGTGATCATGGCCCCGTAAGCTTCCGGCGCGTCGGGCAGTCTGTGGACCTGCCCGGTAAAGCACGACGTTGGGGCCATGATCTTCGAGGCTCAGCGCCAAAGTGGCTCCGTAGGGCGGGCGAGCCGACCGCCCCAGCCGCGATGCGCGGGGAGCGGAGCGAGCCGTCTTGAACCCGTGAAGAAGGTTGTTACTCAGGATGCGGCTGCGATGTGCCACAGGGGCGCGTCGTACTGCTCCGGGCGGCTGTTGATGAGCAGCTGGCGCAGGGCATCGCGCTGAGAGCCGTCGAGGTTCAAGGCCTCGGTGATGTGGCGGAACGTCGTGTGGGTGACTCCGCGGCTTCGGGCCTCCGCCTCGAACTGGTCGAGCCGGGCTAGAACGGCCTCAGCGTCGAGCTCTACGGGCGGCTGATCCTTCAGCCACGCAGCCTTGTTGCGCTCATAGTCGATCTCGGAGAATCCGCAGACCTCGCGGCTGTACGCCTCGACCTCATCCAAGGTGGCGGTCGTCATGATGGCCCGCGCCAGGCTGTTGCGGCTCAAGGCTTCGTCGAGGTCGACTTCATGGACCGTCGCCCCCTCGGCGGTGAGGGGGACGGGAAGGCCGGCGTCCCGAACTTCGCAAGTGCCCCGGACTCCTCGGGCGGTCGCCGCGAGCATCGCGGTTGCCTCGGAGGGGTGCCATTCCAGGACCGCGCTGATCGGCTCTACGTCCTTCGCCGTGAGGGTGTGCGTGACGCCTCCGAGCGCGGGGTGCAGGTCACTCGGCGAGAGTTCGCCGTCCAAGCCTGGGCCTGCGATCAACAGCCGGGTGGGCGCGTTCACTTGGCAGCAGGCGGCCAGGGTGAGGGCGTCGGCGAGTGGGCTCTTGAGGGTCGGTTCGTCGCCTCGGGCCAGGATGTCGCCGCCCACGTCCAGGAGATCGATCGACTCCGGCTCCAAGTGGCTCACCAGCTCTTCGAGTTGGCGCGTGAGGCCCTCCGCGCCCTGGTGCGGGTCGATCAGGGCGAAGGTGTGCGGGAGTTCGGCGGCGAGTCGGGGGAGTGTCGATCCTGCTGGAGCGATCGGGCGGGCCGTGGCCGGCACTGACCAGACGGCGGGCGTGAGGGGTTCGAGGCCGGTGAAGTCGGCTACTCCCCTTGGGCCCGGTAGCGGGTCGACCAGGAGGCGGTCCCACGCGTACGTGAAGATCACCGCTCTGCCGTCGTCGCCGTACAGGGCGGCGTCAAGCATTGCGGCGGCGACGGCGTCGCCCCCTCCTCCTGCTGCGACGATCAGCCGCGTCATGCAGACAGCGTACGGGTTCGAACAGTGGCCGCTCACCCTATAGTGGCTAGAGGCTATAGCCACTTGGGCGAGGAGGAAGCATGCCTCAGATTGAGGAGGCTCAGCCGAAGTATCTCCAGATCGCGCACTACATCCGCGATCAGATCCTTCGGGGAGACCTGCGGCCGGGGGACGAGGTTCCCTCGGAGCGCCAACTGGCGGCGGACTGGAAGGTGTCGAGGCCGACAGCCGCTCGTTCGCTGGAGGCTCTGAGTCATCAGGGCCTGGTCGAGAAGCGGCAGGGGTCCGGCACGTACGTGCGAAGCCTGGAGGTCAACCGGCGGGCACGTGAGCTGTACGGGCGGGCGCGGCTGACCGGGAAGATCTATACCTCCGGCGAGTACGCCGTGATCACCTCGGCCGGCTGGTTGGAGGCGCCGGATTACGTCGCTGAGGCGTTGGGCCTGGTCAAGGACCGGCGGGCCGTGCACCGGCGGCGCGTGACCAACAATCAGGACGGCCCCATCACGCTGTCCACCTCGTGGTTCGCTCCTGACGTCGGCCAGAAGGCGCCCAAACTCATGGATCCTGAGCGGATTCAGGAGGGCACCCTGCTGTACGTCGGGAACATGACGGGACGTCAAGGAAGCTACGCCGAAGACCGGATGTGCGCGCGCTCCGCAACGGCCGAGGAGGCCGCTGACCTCCAACTAGCGCCCGGTTCCGCTGTCTTGGTCGTCCATCACGTCGTCTTCGACCTTCAGGGCCGGCCGCTGGAGTTCGCCGAGGCCGCATACCCGCCTCACCGCTGGGCGTTCGAACAGGGTTACCCGCTCACCTGACGGCGCATGAGTTCCGCCGAACTGCTTGCAGACGAGGGTGGCTAATGCCACTATCCAGTAAGTGGCTAAGGCCACTTGATCGGAAGGGGGGGCACGGCGTGACGAGTCAGCGGCTGGATCAGGGCACGCGCTCAGCCCGCCGGGGGTGCGGTTGGAAACGCGTCACCTCGCGTACGACTCCGGCGCTCTCCACCGTCAACGACCGTGCCCGTGCCGCATCGAAGCGACGGTGCCTCGACTGCCACGGCACCGGCAGGGAGTGAGTGCGGATGGCCTACACAATCGACCGCGACCCCAGTCCGGACTCACCGCGACTCGGGGCGATGACCTTGCATCCCACGCCGGAGTCTGTACCTCGGGCCCGGCGCTGGTTCCAGAAGTTCATCGCCCCGTACAACCCGACCTGCTCGGTCGACGACTGCGCGCTGATGATTTCGGAGCTGGTCACCAATGCCATCGCCTACGGTCGGTCGGACGACCCGTGGGCAGTCCGGGTGGAGTGGTACCGAGAGGAGAACTCACTCCGGGTCGAAGTACACAACCCGGGTTTCCCGGCGAACGTGCGGCTGCGCCGCCCCGACGCCAACGACGCCCATGGGCGCGGGCTGCTCCTGGTGGACGCCATCGCCGATTCGTGGCACTCCGGCCCGAGCCGCTTCGGCGGTACGGTCGTCTCCTTCGTGATGGCTGATGCCTGGCGGCCCTGAGAGAGTCCTCTGCCGCGTCGACTGCGGCACTCCAATTGTCGCTGGTCTGCTGGCCGGGCGTTGCAGGTCTCTGCGGTAGGCGAGACCCTGCTGGGCCATCAGCGGCGTTGCGCGGCGACGGCGCCGGTGTACGTCTCGCGTGTGAGGTCGTCCGGGCCGATGCCAAGGGCGGTGAGGACGGCGCGGATGTCTTCCAAGGCTGCGGTCACGTCATTTTCGTCGACGAGTGTTTCCACTTCGAGGAACGTGCCGTCGATCTCCGGGACGCATACCAGAGTCGCCAGCATCTTGCGTCCCCGTACCTCGAAGTCGTAGTTGCGGCAGTGCTTCTCGAAGGCGATGAACGGCACGTATCCGAGGCCGCGCAGGATGGCGTGGGTCGCCTCCGCAGTCTCGACGCGGGTCTCGTGTTCGGGTTTGGAACCGGACTCCTCGTCGACCGCGGCGCCCTTGTATGTAAGCACCGTGCGGGTTCCGTCCCTCCCTTGCACAGTCCGTACTCGTAGTTCCTCGCCGGCCTGCTCCAGGGACCCGTCGGGGTGGTCGTAATACGTGTCTCGGTATACCTCGACGCGGGCTGACGCGTGTTTGTCGAGCAGCCGCATGACCGCTTCGGGCGAGTGCACGCGGGCTTTCAACTCCGCCTCGATCATGAACGGTTCCTCGTCCTTCAGGCCGTGCGTTGGGCGCCGTCGACGATGGCCTCGAACATCCTGCGGAAGCCCCGGAATAGGGGGCCGTGCGGGGTCTTCATCACCTTGTACGTCGCCGAGTCATGAGGCGCCACATGGGAAGCATGCGGCAGCGCCGTACGCTGATGTCGCAGGTATGGGCCAATGCCAGCTGTGGATGTCAGCCGGCCCGCGGCACGATGCTCACCGCGCGGTAGTCGTAGCCGTCCTGCTTGAAGCCGGGGGCTTCCCACTTGAGGTCTACTTGCTGGCCGGGCGACAGGGTGCGGAAGCCGGGCTTTTGGATGTCGGAGTAGTGGCCCCAACATCCGCCGGGCGTCTCGGCGCAGTCGAGTACGCCCCACCCTTCCTCGTCGTGCCACTCCCTGACCGTCGCAGTCGCCATGAGGGAACCCTACGGCTCGTGCACGGCACAGTGCTGCCGGGGGTCGCGACGGGCTCAGGCCGCGGTCTCCCCGCACGCCCCGGACGTGAAGGCCAGGATGTGCGGGGCTGCCTCGCGCAGGCTGGCGAAGTGGCGGTGTACGCCCTCCACCGGGACCGTGGCGTTCACGCCCCATACCGTCATCCCGGCGTCGAGGCCGGACTGCACGCCTGAGGGGGCGTCCTCGATGACCAGGCAGTCTTCAGGGGCGGCGCCCAGCCGGGCAGCGGCCTGCAGATAGGGCACGGGAGAGGGCTTGCCCTCCTTGACCGAGGCCGCGTCCACGATCAGGTCCGGCATCGGCAGGCCCGTCCGCTGGAAGCGGCCGCGTACGCGGTGTTCGTAGTTCGAGGTGACCAGTGCCCAGGCGCCGGGTGTCAGGGCGTGCAGCAGCTCCGATGCGCCGTCGAAGGCCGTGTAGACGCCGGACCGGACATCGTCGTCCTCCAGTTCGTGGAGCGTGGTCAGGCACTCGTGCGGGTCGCGGTCCGCGGCGACGTGCGCGAACGTCTCCATCGGGCGCGTCCGCAGGGCCACCTGGTAGACCTCGTCCGCATCCAGGCCGTAGCGCTCCGCCCAGGTCTTCCAGACTCGGCGCTGGTTGCTCACCGCGTCGATCAACGTGCCGTCGACGTCGAACAGTACGTACTTCGTGCGGCCCGGCCGCCCAGGTTGACTGGTCACGCGTCCATCGTGCCAGCTGGATCAGGAAGACACCGGGGCGGTCACGCGCGTGCTCCTGGGGGTGTTCGCCGCTCTGGACGAGTCGGTCGCGGGACCGGTCCCGAGCGCGCCGCCACAGTGGGGAACCTCAGGGCTCGTCCGCACGTGTATGAGGGGGACTCGCGGGACGGATGGGGGCGCTGTGGGGTCGGTGGGGCGTGAAGTCAGGGGGACCCTGGCATGGGTGCTGGTCGCTGTCGTGGTGCTCGTCGTGGGGGTCGCGATGGCCTTCCAGGTGCGTGGAGCGCTGGAGCGGGAGCGGGAGTTCCGGGCCGCGCCCGCGTGTGCCTCCGTCCCCGTGGAGGCGTCGGGGTGTCTGTGGGAGCAGGAGTTCAGCGTTCGGAAAGTCGATACGCACCGTCGTGAACGACGCGAGTCCCCGGAAGCCGAGTTGGTGCTGCCGTCCGGCAAGTCGTGGGACGTGACGTTCCCGCAGAGGCGTCCGGTGGTGTCGGAGATGGCGCCTGGCGACAAGGTCGTCGGCCTCATCTGGCACGGGGAGGTCGTCGAGGTCCGGGACGCCGACGGGCGGCGGCAGCAGACGTCCTCGGGACCCGTGGGGTGGCCCGAGGACCGGCTCGGCGGCGCGCTCGCCTGTCTGTCGTTCGGGCTGATCGCCCTTGTCGGGGGGCTGTGGCCGCTCTTCGCGCCGGGCAGGCGGCGTCATGCGAAGGCAGCGGCCGTCGTGCGGTGGCACGGCGTCGGCATCGGCGGCGCGGCCATCCTGACGCTCTGGGCCCAGGCGGCCAACGACTGGCCGCTGTGGGCGATTCCGGCGATCTGGGGGCCGCTCGCGCTGCTCTTCCTGGCCTCCATGGTGGCCTTCGTCCTCGCCGCCCTCCGCGGGGACTTGGACGACGATGACGATGACGATGCCAGTACTAGTACTAGTGCTAGTACCAGTGCTGGTACCAGTGGCAACTGATGCGCCCCGCTCAGTGCGCCGCGAACTGCCTCCCCGTCGGTTGCAGCACATTCGGGCGGACAGGGATTCCGTCCACCGTCAGCGCCTGCCCATAGATGTCGGTGACCCTGATCGCCCCGCCGCAGCCCCTCCCCTGCTCGGAGAGGAAGTAGTTGTAGTCAGTACGCGGCAGCTGACGCCACCCGCTCCCGTCCCGAACCTCCAGCCGTGCCACCGGATTCCGGTGCCCCACCACCTGGATGCCGCACCAGTAGCGGCTGGAGCCGGTCTTGTACCGGATCGAGATCGTGTCGGACGTGCCGGGGCTCAGCAGGGTCCAGGTGATGGGGATGCGCCCGGTCGAGGGGACTGCCAGCTTGGCGAAGGCCGCGGCGCTCAGGTCGAGTTGGCCGGGGGCGCAGGGGAGCGGGCACTCGTTGGTGATGCGGACCGTCACGGAGGCGCCGGTTGCCGCGCGGACGCGTATGTACGCACCGCACGCCTTGGAGGTCTCGTAGTCCGTGTGGTTCATCGCCGCCGTCATGACGTCGTCGGTCGGGCCGTACAGGCAGGCTCCGTCGCCGTTGCCGACGTCGTAGAAGGTGGCGACCCCGTCGTAGGTGACGCCGGGGCGGATCCGTCCCGCCAGGGGAGCCGCGCCCGACGCCGGCCGGGGAGCCGTCGCGGCCGGGGGGCCTGCCTTTGCGGGGTCCGCACCCGGACGTGGCGTCTTCGTGGCAGGAGTTGCCTTGGGGGTGGCCGTCTCGGTGCGCTTCGGCTTCCGCGTCGGAGACGGAGAAGGGCTCGGTGTCGTCCGCTGGGACGTCGACCGTGTGTCGGCCGCGGGCGTCGGGCCCGCATGGCCGGCCGTCGTCGGCGCATCGGGACGTAGAGCCAGGAGCAGCGCCGCGGCGAGTGCGACGGCCGTCACGACCGCGGCGGGGACGACGGCCGTGTGCCACTTGCGCGGGGACCGGCGGTGGGAGCGGGATGCCACGGGTGAGTCCTTATGTGGTTCGGCGGAAGCGGGGCAGGTGTTCCTGCGAGGCTCCCGGCGCCCGCAGGGGGCCTCACGCATGTCAGTGGCCGCGGGAGGCGGAAAGGTTGCCGGGTGGAGCGCGGAGAAAAATGCCTGGCGGTCGCGAGCGGGCGGCGTTACGCTCGCCCGCGATGACGACTCATTCTGTTGACAGATTGGGGGTCCCGTCCGCGCAAGGTGAGTGCTGATGCTCACTCAGTTCGCGAACGGAGACACTCCGCTTTCCTTCTGGCCGCGCGTGCGCGAGTTCGCCGTGCCGGCCTCCATGATCGAGACCGCGACCGCCCGCCGGCTGGCGGGGGACTGGGCGGGGGCGTGTGCCGCCTCGGGTTTCGACGTCGATCTCCATCTGCGGTCCGTGGCGCGTGATCACGGCCGGGAAATCGCCGATCTGGTCCGGGCCGATCTACGGCATCTCGCTCCCGACCTGCTGCGCTGGCACATGCCACGGATCGCCCCCGACGGACTGCTGCGGCCGGGGCTGACCCTCGCTCTGGCCCGGTACGACCGCGGGGGGCGGGGCGGCAGACGGCCGCTGTATCTCGTGGTGCGGACTCCGCCGGCGTGGGCCGATGCCGGTCAGCGGATCAGCCTCGCGCTGTGGGGCGGGTCCGGGGCCGGGACCAGGACCGGGGCCGCGTCCGGACCTGGATTCGGGCCCGGGGGCCGTGGCTGCCGGCATCCGCATCCCCGGCCCAACCGGCGGTTCCGTCTCGATCTGCACCGTCACCTGTGGGATGCCCGCAGGGCGGGCGAGCTGCGGGTCAGGTCCGGGAAAGGTCCCGGCGACCTCCCCGCCGATGTGGCTCTGCCCTACGGGCGCCGCTGTGCCGTTGACCGGTGGGCGGACGAGGCGCGGATACTGCTGCGCGCCGAGGGCCGGTCCAGTGGGGCCGTGCTCGTGCGGTTGGGGGGACGGGATCGGCTGGTTCTGGAGGTGCCCGCGGAGGGGGAAGCGGGCGGGCAGGGGCGGGGCGACGGCAGGCGTGGGTCGCCCGTACTGCGGCTCGCGGACTCCGCCAAGGGCCGTGCCTCCGAGCTGCCCGTCCTGCCCGACGCGGCGACCTGGGTGCTGCCCGACCTGGAGCTGCTCCGGCTCGGGCTCATCGACGCCGATCGGCTGCATCCGCTGGTCGCCTCCGCCCTCGTACCCGATCATGCGCCGCCGCCGCGGCCGTTCGCGACCCCGACCCGGGAACCGGCAGGACAGCCACGTCTCGTCGAGTGCCGGGGAGCACGGCACCGGATCGGTTTCGTCGACGGCGTCCTGGCGCCGTTGGACCACGACCCGGCCGAGATCCGGCGGGAGGAGCTGCTGGCCGCCCTGACCGGAACGCCGCTCCCGTGCCTGCGGGTCATCGACGAGGCGCACCGGCGTCCGGACTGCCTGCCCGATGTGCGCGAACGCCTCGGCCACGGCGACATCGCCGGTGCACTGGCCGTCGTGGAGGGGCTGTTGGGCCCGGATGCCGTGCTGCGCCACGGTGCGCTGCGGGACGAGCTGGCCGCGGCGGCCGAGCGGCGGATCGTGTACGGGCTGTTCAGAGCGGGCCTGACCGAACCGGGGCCCGGCCCCCGCTCCGGACGCGAACTCGGCGCTCCGGACCGCCGCCGCCCTCGCGACCGGCGCTCACGCAGACGGCACGCGACCTTCGACTGACCTGAGCCGGTCTGGCCTGACCGGCCTGGTCTGAGCCGGCCTGACCAGTGTTCCCCGCACCTTCGCCGTCCACCACGCCCTC
The DNA here is from genome assembly GCF_044465645.1 of Streptomyces sp. NPDC049627. Lineage (NCBI taxonomy): Bacteria > Bacillati > Actinomycetota > Actinomycetes > Kitasatosporales > Streptomycetaceae > Streptomyces > Streptomyces sp. NPDC049627. The sequence goes on from NZ_JBITLW010000002.1 coordinate 479,989, forward strand.
GCCGTCCACCCTGCCCTCGCCGCCCACCACACCCTCGTACCCAAAGGTGATCACACATGCCCACACACCTCGCCCCTGACCTCCCCGCCACCCAACTCGACGTCGCCGCCGACCTGTTGGCCCTCCTCGCCGACACCACCACCGAACCCCGCCCCGACACCCAACTGGAGGCCCTGACCCTGGCCGTCGCCGCCGACCTGCCCGTCCTCCTGTGGGGTGAGCCCGGTATCGGCAAGACCGCTGCTCTCACCCAGCTCGCCGCCGCCCTGGAGCTGCCGCTGACCACGGTGATCGCCAGCGTGCACGAGCCGTCCGACTTCTCCGGGCTGCCCGTCGTCGGGGACGATCCGGCCGAGCAGGGCGTACCGATGGCGCCGCCGGACTGGGCCGTACGGCTGGTGAAGGCCGGGCGGGGGCTGTTGTTCCTGGACGAGTTGTCCACCGCGCCGCCGGCCGTGCAGGCCGCGCTGTTGCGGCTGGTGCTGGAGCGGCGGGTCGGTGCGCTGCGGCTGCCGCCGGGCGTACGGATCGTGGCCGCCGCCAACCCCCGGTCCTCGGCGGCCGACGGCTGGGAGCTGAGCGCGCCGCTGGCCAACCGGTTCGTGCATCTGCAGTGGGCCCACGACCACGAGGTCGTCGTACGGGGACTCGGCGGGACCTGGCCGCGGGCGACCCTGCCGCGGCTGGACCCGCACAAGCTGCCGGAGGCCGTGGACTTCGCCCGGCGCGCGGTCGGCGGGCTGCTCGCCGGGCGGCCGGGTCTCGTGCACCGGCTGCCCAGCAGCGAGACGCGGCGGGGTGGTGCGTGGCCCTCTCCCCGCAGCTGGGAGATGACGCAGCGTCTGATCGCCTTCGCGACCGCCGCCGGTTCCTCGCGGGAGGTGCTCTCGCTGCTGGTCAGGGGCACGGTGGGGGACGGTCCCGGGCTGGAGCTGCTGGCGAGCGTGGACCGGATGGACCTGCCGGACCCCGAGCTGCTGCTCGCCGATCCGGCCGGTGCCGTGCTGCCCGAGCGGGGGGATCTGCGGCAGGCCGCGCTCGACGGGGTGGTCGAGGCGGTGCGGGCGCGTCCCGGGAAGTCCCGTTGGGACGCGGCCTGGGCGCTGCTGGTGCGGGCGGTGGAGACCGGGGCGCCGGACCTCGTCGTCCCCGCCTCCACGCTCGCCTCGCTCCGCCAGGAGGACTGGGACGTGCCGCCGTCGATCGAGCAGCTCGCCGGAGTCGTGTCCCTGTCCCGGCGAGCGGATCACGCGGCGGACCGGACGGCGGCGATCGCCGGGAAGGCCGGCCTGTGAGCGGGGGCGCACCCGGCACGGCCGACACGATCGGCACGGCCGACACGATCGGCACGACCGGCACGGCCGGGGAAGCACGAGGCATGCGCCGAGCACCTGCCCGGGCCGCGGCGCTCGACCGCGACAAGCTCTTCGCCGCCCGGCTGCACGCCGCCCGCGTCCGGCCCTACCTGGCGACCGCCCTGTTCGCCCTGCACGTCGTGGAGTCGCGGCGGGTGCCGACGATGGCCGTCGACCGGCACTGGCGGTGCTATGTCTCGCCCGCGTTCGTGGACGGTACGCCGGTGGAGGAGCTGGCCGGGGTGTGGGTGCACGAGGTGTCGCATCTGCTGCGCGACCACCACGGGCGCAGTGACCGGGTGGCGCGCGAGCGCGGGCTGACCGGACCGGGGGAACGGCTGCGGATGAACATCGCCGCGGACTGCGAGATCAACGACGACGTGTACGGCGACGGGCTGGCGCAGCCCGAGGGGGCCGTCCTGCCGCGGACCTTGATGCTGCAGGAGGGCGAGCTGATGGAGGACTATCTGCGTCAGTTCCGGCTCGGGCCGCGTACGCAGGACCTGGCCTGGCTGGACTGCGGAAGCGGGGCCGACGGGCTGGAGCGGGAGTGGGACCTGGGGGCGGACGGCGCGCACGGGCTCAGCGCGCAGGAACGGGACGCCGTCCGGTTCCGGGTGGCGCAGGGCATCACCGGGCGGCCGGGCGACGCGACGGCGGGGTGGCAGCGGTGGGCGGAGGAGGTCTTTCATCCGCCGCAGCCGTGGCGGGAGTTGCTGGGCGCGGCGGTCCGTTCGGCGGTGTGCGGCCCGGGTGCCGGCGAGGACTACACGTACGGCCGCCCCTCGCGCCGCTCGGCTTCCGTGCCCGGCGCCGTCCTGCCGAGCCTGCGGCGCCGGCCGCCCCGGGTCTGCGTCGTCATCGACACCTCCGGCTCGGTCAGCGACGCCGAACTGGGCAGCGCGCTGCTGGAGGTCGCCGCGATCTCCCGGGCCGTCGGAGGGCGGCGCGACCTGGTCAGCGTCGTGCCGTGCGACGCGGCGGCCGGGGGTGTGCACCGGCTGTGCCGTACCGAGGGGATTCCGTTGGTCGGAGGCGGCGGCACGGATCTGCGCGCCGGCTTCGCCAGGGCGCTGGGAGCACGGCCCCGCCCCGATGTCGTCGTCGCCCTGACGGACGGCCAGACCCCATGGCCGAGCACGCGTCCGCCGTGCCGGACGGTCGTGGGGCTCTTCGCCCGGGCGGCGGGGTCGAGCTCGGTGGATGAGGACGATCCCGACTACGTGCCGGATCTGCCGCCGGCGTGGGCGCGAGTGGTGGAGATCGGGTAGGGCGCCGGCAGCCGTTGAGGTCGCCGCCGAGGAGAGCGGGAACGCCGAGCTGTCGATCCCGACGGATTGCTCCCCGTCCGACGCGGCGCCTCGGAGGGCCTCCCCAGGTTCTCGACCTTCGCCCGAACCCGGCGGCCCCATCGCCCTGGCGCCCCCGACGGACCGGGTCAGGTCGGTTCTTCGTCGGCTTCTTCAGCGGCGGCCATGAGCGCGGTCTCGTACATGTCGACGACCTGTTCCACGGTCCGGTCGGTGCAGGTCGCGAGGTCGGCGATCGCCGCGACCGCCCAGTTCGCCAGCGACAGCGCGAAGGCCAGCAGTTCGTCCTCGCCCAGGCCGCGCTTGACGCCCAAGAGGTAGGCCAGGTTCAGGTAGGGCACGAGGTCGGGTTCCGAGACGTTCGCCGCGCTCTTCCTCACCATTTCGATCGTGGTCCGCGTCGCCTCCGCGCGGAGCGGCAGCAGCCGCTCCCGTTCGGCCTGGACCTCGGCGATCAGCCACTGGCGCTGGTGCTTGTCCACGCTGCTCCTCGTTCCTCCCGGACGTCGTCCTCCCCCCCTCAATGCTGCTGATCGGACAGGTTGTTGCATCCCATTCGGTCGAACTGCGCAATCCGTTGGGTCTTTCAAGGCCCGCGTAGTTCCCACGGCTGACCTTTCGGCCCGGTCCGTACTGCGTTCTCAGTAGGGGCGAATGTCGGCAGCCGCACGACGACACGGCACCCCCGCTCCCGACAGCCTGGGCGCACGTTCGAGTCCCAGATGTGGAGACCCCTGTAGTGGCTACTTTCCTGTATCGAGTGGGCCGTCTGGCCTTCCGGCGGCGCTGGTACGTCGCCCTGGTCTGGGCGGCCGTGCTCGCCGCCGTCGGGCTGGGTGCCCTCAAGGCTCCGGGAGCCTCCGACGAGGGGTTCTCCATGCCGGGCATCGAGTCCCAGAAGGCGTTCGACCTGATGGAGGAGCGCTTCCCGGGGGCGACGGCCGACGGCGCGACCGCGCGGGTCGTCTTCGTCGCGCCGGGCGGTGAGAAGGTGACCGCCACCGAGAACAAACGGGCCGTCGAGGAGGCCGTGGCCGAGCTGGGCGGCGGCTCGCAGGTGGCGTCCGCCGTCGACCCGTTCCGGGCCGGGGCGGTCAGCAAGGACGGTACGACGGCGTATGCGACCGTCACCTACAAGGTCGGTGCCAACGACCTCACCGACGCCGGCAAGGCGCAGCTGGAGAAGGCCCTCGACGACGCCCGCGACTCCGGACTGACCGTCGAGGCCGGCGGCTCCGCGATGGGCGAAGGAGGCGGCCCGGGCGGGGCGGCCGAGGTGATCGGCGTCGCGATCGCCGCCGTCGTCCTGCTCGTCACCTTCGGTTCCCTCGCTGCCGCCGGGCTGCCGCTGCTGACCGCGATCGTCGGTGTCGGCGTCAGCATGGCGACCATCCTCGCCCTGTCCGAGGCCCTCGGGCTGTCCACGACGACCGGCACCCTCGCGATGATGCTGGGCCTCGCGGTCGGGATCGACTACGCCCTGTTCGTCGTCTCGCGGTACCGGGAGGAGCGCGCCAAGGGCCGTACACCGCAGGAAGCGACCGCTCTCGCCGTCGGTACGGCCGGCTCCGCGGTCGTCTTCGCCGGGCTCACCGTCGTGATCGCCCTCGCGGGGCTCTCCGTCGTGGGCATCCCGATGCTCACCAAGATGGGTCTGGCCGCGGCCGGCGCGGTCGTCGTCGCCGTACTGATCGCGCTGACCCTGGTCCCGGCGTTCCTCGGCTTCTGGCCGAACGCCGTGCTGCCGCGGCGGGCCCGCAAGAGCGGCCGTATGGAGGAGGCCGGTGACGACAACGGCGGTACGCGCTGGGCGCGGTTCGTGCTGCGCCGGCCCGTGCCCGTGCTGCTGCTCGGCGTCCTGGGCCTGGGCGCGCTCGCCGTGCCGATGACCCAGCTGCAGCTGGGCATGCCCGGCGACGAGGCCAAGTCGACCTCCACCACCGAGCGGCGGGCCTACGACGCGCTCGCCGAGGCCTTCGGGCCGGGCTTCAACGGGCCGCTGACCGTCGTCGTGGACGTCAAGGGCACCGCGGACCCGAAGGGCGCGGTCACGTCCGTCGCCGAGGAGCTCGGTGGGACGAAGGGAGTCGTGTCCGTCTCCCCGGCGCGCTTCAACCCAGCCGGTGACACCGCCGTCCTCTCCGTCGTGCCGTCCACCGCCCCGACCGACGAGAGGACCAAGGACCTGGTGACCACCATCCGGGACGAGCGTCCCGGGATCGAGACGGAGACCGGGGCGACCTTCGAGGTCACCGGCACCACCGCGCTGAACATCGACATCGCCGACAAGGTGCAGGCCGCGCTGGTGCCGTATCTGATCGTCGTGGTGGGCCTCGCGGTCGTACTGCTGCTGGTGGTCTTCCGGTCCCTGCTCGTCCCGCTCAAGGCGGCCGCCGGCTTCCTGCTGTCGGTGCTGGCCTCCCTCGGCGCGGTCGTCGTGGTCTTCCAGCAGGGGCACGGCGCCGGACTGCTGGGCGTGGAGCAGACCGGGCCGATCATGAGCCTGATGCCGATCTTCCTGGTGGGCATCGTCTTCGGGCTCGCCATGGACTACGAGGTCTTCCTCGTCTCGCGGATGCGGGAGGCGTACGTCCACGGGGAGCCGGCCCGTGCGGCGGTCACGTCCGGCTTCCGGCACAGCGCCCGCGTCGTCGTGGCGGCCGCTCTGATCATGGTCGCGGTCTTCGCCGGGTTCATCGGCGAGAGCGACTCCATGATCAAGATGATCGGGTTCGGGCTGGCCTCCGCCGTCCTGTTCGACGCCTTCGTCGTACGGATGGCGATCGTGCCGGCCGTGCTGGCCCTGCTCGGCGACAAGGCCTGGTGGCTGCCGAAGTGGCTGGACCGGGTCCTGCCGCGCGTGGATGTGGAGGGCGAGGCGCTCGGCGGGCGGTCCGACACCCCGGACTCCGTACCCGCCGACCTGGAAGTGGCGCGCATCTGAGCCACTCGCCCAGGCCCCCCAGGGACCGCTCGTGACGAAGGACACGGGCGGTCCCGTCGGCCGTTCGCACCGCAGATGTCCACCATGGACCCGAGCCCACCGACCGGAGAGCACGATGAGCACCAGCCCGGAGCGGCGCTACGCGGATCGCCTCGAAGAGTTCGCGGCCCGTCACCCCTTCGTCGTCGACCTGGCGCTGATCCTGCCGCTGCTGGGCTGCGCGACCCTCGGCAGTTCGCTCACCCTGCCCGGCGCCGAGCCACCGGACCAGGACAAGGCCGGCGTCATCCTCATGGGCGTCGCGTGCCTCGCTCTGCTGAAACACCGCACCCACCCGCGCACCGCCGTCGTCGTCACCGCGGTCTGCACGGTGATCGCGGTCGCGCTGGGCTATCTGGTCACCCCCCTGCTGCTGGCCCCGATCATGGCGGCGCTCTACTGGCTGGCCACCGCCGGCGACCGGAGGACGACCCGCGCCTACGGCCTCACCACCATGGTGGCCGTGATGCTCGCGGCCGTGTTCTCCGACTCCATGGAGCACCTCTCCCTGCTGCTCAGGACGATCGGCCCGTTCTTCTGGCTGCTGCTGCCCCTCGCCGCCGGCAAGATGACCCAGCTGCGGCGCGCCTACCTGGCGTCCGTGCAGGCCCGTGCCGAGCACGCCGAGCGCACCCGGGAGGAGGAGGCGCGGCTGCGCGTCACCGAGGAGCGCATGCGGATCGCCCGTGAGCTGCACGACGTCGTCGCCCACCACCTCGCGCTGGCCAACGCCCAGGCCGGTACCGCCGCGCATCTGGCGCTCACCAGTCCGGAGCAGACGAAGGCCATCCTCACGGACCTGACCGGCACCACGTCCTCCGCGCTGCGCGAGCTGAAGGCCACGCTGGGGCTGCTGCGGCACAGCGGCGATCCGGACTCGACGCCCCTGGAACCGGCGCCGGGGCTCGCCCGCCTGCCCGAACTGGTCTCGGCGTGCGCGTCCGCCGGGCTCAAGGTCACGGTGACCACCGAAGGGGAGCCGCAGCCCCTGTCACCGGGCGTCGACCTGACCGCGTACCGGATCGTCCAGGAGGCGCTGACCAACGTCACCAAGCATGCCGCCACCCAGGCCGCGCACGTCCGGTTCGCGTACGACGGCTCCCGTCTGACGATCACCGTCAGCAACGACGGTGCGGCGGCCCCCGCGGCTTCCGGGGCCCTGGAGGGCCGGGGCTTCGGCGTCATGGGCATGCGCGAACGCGCCCGCTCCATCGGTGGCGAGCTGTGCGCCGGCCACCGGCCCGAGGGCGGCTTCGAGGTCGCCACCACGCTGCCCCTCCAGTCGCCCTAGTACTGGAGCCCCTCCAATCGCCGTAGTACGGGACGGTGTCCGTGCGCCTGAGGCGTCAGAGACCGAACTCCTGGGGGGACAGGCCGAGTACGGAGCACGCCTCGCGCAGGACCTGCTCCTCGGCCGGGGCGACGTATCCGTCGGCGCCCGCGACGACGAAGCCGGTCTGGACGACCGCCCTGGCCTCCGTCGGCTTCTTGGCCGCCTTGGCGATTTCCTGCAGGGCCTCCTGCTTGCCCTGCTGGAAGTTGTACGCCAGCTGGTCGACGTGCTTGTTGAAGCGCTGGCGCAGCTGTTCGGACGGGAAGTTCTGCAGCACGTCGTTGTTCAGGATCAGCGACTCCACATGCTGCCGCTCGGCCGGGTCCACCTGCCCGTCGGCGGCGGCCACCAGGGCGCACATCGCCATGCTCGCGTCCCGGTAGGCGCCGCTCTTCAGCTCCGTCTTCAGAGAGGTGAGCTGGGACTTGAGCGTGTTCACCAGCTGCGCCCGCGATCCCCCCGAGGACCCCGAACCCGGCCGGCCGTGTCCGCCCGCGCCCCGCATGCCCTGCGCCTGCTGCTGCAGACCCTTGGCCTGGTCCTTGATCCGATCCCACATCGCCATCCGTGCCACCTCGGCTTGAGCCCGTGTCGTTCCGGTCGCCCGCGTGCGTTCTGCGCGTCGTCCTGCCAACTCCCCCCGGCCCGCCGAAGTTCCCGGCCCGCCGGGGCGCCGGCGTGCGGGAGCCGTGCAGGGGGCGCGGGCGGGGCGCAGGGGTACCGTAAAAACGTCATAAATGGCGTAACTCGGACGGAACCCGGAAGGTGATGCCATGGCTCACCGCCGCACCGCCCCGCCCGGTGGCACCGGAGACCTGCTCCAGACGCTCGGGGATCTGACCGGCCGGATACTGGACCGGATCAAGTTCCAGCAGGCCCGCGTGGAGCTGGCCGCCGCGCTGCAGCGCCAGGTTCTCGCCGCCGAGCTGCCGGTGCTGCCCTGGCTGCAGGCGGCGGGACGGTACGCGCCCGCGCGGGCCGGGCTGGACATCGGAGGGGACTGGTACGACGGCTTCGGGATGCCGGACGGCTCGGTGGGTTTCGTGATCGGGGACGTGCAGGGGCACGATGTCGAGGCCGCGGCCCTCATGGGGCAGGTGCGCACCTGTCTGCGGGCCGTCGCCATCGCCACCACCGACCCGGCGGAGGTGCTCAGCCGGACCAACGACCTGCTCGTCGCCATGGACTCCGGCCTCTTCGTGACCTGCTCCTTCCTGCGCTTCGACCCGGTCACGAGCGAGCTCGCCGACGCCCGCGCCGGGCACGTGCCCGCCGTCTGGGCGACGGCCGACGGCCGCTGCGACATCGTGCTGAACGAAGGCGGCCTGCCGCTGGGCATCCAGGCCGGCGAGAGCTACCCGTCGACCGTACGGTCGCTGACGGACGTGGGCGCGTTCGTGCTGCTCACCGACGGGTTGGTGGAAGGCCCCAGCTATCCGATCGAGGAAGGGCTCGCGCGGGTGGCCGAGCTGACCGGCCGCTCCTGCCTCAGCGACCCGGACCGGCTGGCCGCGCGGATCATCGAGGTGGCGGACCACACCGGCCACAGCGACGACGCCGCGGTCCTCGTCCTCCGGTACGGAGGGCTCCAGGGGCAGCGGCAGCAGCAGGGTGAAGGGTGAGCGGCATGCGTCGGCGGTACGCCGCCGAGGGGCTGCGGCTCGCTGCCGTCGTGGCCGCCTACTACGTCACCGGGAAGGTCGGGCTGCAGCAGGAACTGGTGCGGGGGCAGGTCACACCGTTCTGGCCGCCCACCGGCATCGCCCTCGTCGTCCTGCTGCTGTGGGGCCTGCGGATGTGGCCGGCCGTCGCGCTCGGCGCGTTCCTGGTGAACGTGACCCTCGGCCCGTCGGTCCTTCCCGTGCTCGCCATCACCGCCGGCAACACGCTCGCCCCGGTGTTCGCCTGCCTTCTGCTGCGGCGCGTGGGCTTCCGTATCGCTCTGGACCGGCTCCAGGACGCCCTGGCGCTGGTCTTCCTCGGGGCACTGATCGGGATGGTGGTCAGCGCGACCGTCGGCACCGGGGTGCTGGTGGCCTCCGGGGCGCTGACGGGCCCCGACTTCTGGCCGACCTGGTCGGTGTGGTGGACGGGCGACGCGATGGGTGTCCTGGTCGTAGCGCCGCTCCTGCTGACGGCGCGCGAGGCCCGCTGGCCGCGGGGGGTGCCCGCCCTGCGCTGGGCCGAGGCGATGGCCCTGCTGAGCGGTACGGCGGCGGTCTCCGTCGTGGCCACCCACACCTCGATCAATCTGCTCTTCCTCGTCGTCCCCTTCCTGATCTGGGCGGCCTTCCGCTTCCAGCTGGCGGGCGCCGCACCCTGCGTGCTGATCGCCTCCGTGATCACGATCCTCGCGGGGGCCAGGGGCTCGGGCCCCTTCTCCGGCCACGATCTCCTCGCCCAGATGGTCATCCTCCAGGCCTTCAACGGCACCGTGTCCCTGACCGCCCTGCTGCTCTCGGCGGTCATCGCCGAGCGCAACCACACCCTCAACGAGATCGAGAGGGTCTGCGAGCGCCTGACGGAGGCGCTGACCCGGCTCGCACCGGAGGAGACCCTCGACCACTGGCCGCCGCCCCGGACGACGGGGCGCGCCTCCCGGAAGGGGCAGCGCCCGTGAAGCCACAGCGGGTTCAGCTTGAAGATGCAGTTGACGACGCGTGCTTTCACGACTGCTCCGGCGCCGCGACGGCGCCCTCAGTCCTCGCCCCGGACGATGTTCCACTCGGCGCTCTTGTGGGCCGAGCGCGGGGAACCGGTGTCCTCCACCGCGGGGAGGCAGGTACGGATGGTCTTGCCGCGCAGGTGGCGGGCCTTCGTCCAACCGGTCTCGCGTACCTTCAGGACCTTCTTGTCGGCAGTGCGCGCGATCACGACGCCTCAACTTCTCTCTCTGCGTCAGAACCTCTCGGCCTCTGCGGGCCAACGATCATGCGTCGACGGGTTCCCGCAGCCGTGATGGTCAAACGCCGTGCTGCTCAGTGGCCGCGCCGCGCACCCATCGTGCCGGTCACAGCTCGCGTTTCTTCAACGGCCGCACCGCGGGGCCCTGCAGAACCCGGCCGTCGGGGGCGAACCGGGAGCCGTGGCACGGGCACTCCCACGCCTGTTCCGCACGGTTGAAGGCCACGATGCAGCCGAGGTGGGTGCAGCGGGCCGAGACCGCCTGGAGCCGGCCGTCCTCGTCGCAGTGAATCGCCCACTGCCCGCCGCCCATCCGCACCACGGCGCCGTCGCCCGGGGCGATCTCCCCCGGCGCGGGCCCGGTCAGCGGCGGGATCCGGTCGCCGACGAAGTGCCGGGCCACCTGGGCCTGGTGCTTGAGGAACGCCCCTCCCTCGCGGACCACGGAGGCCAGGCGGCGGGGATCGTACAGGCCGCTCCACTCGACCTTCCGCCCGCTGACGAGGTCGCTGATCAGGCGGCCCGCCATGATGCCGCCGCTCAGTCCCCAGCCGCCGAACCCGGTCGCCACATAGGTGTGCCGGCTGCCCGGGTGGAGCGGCCCGACGAGCGGGACGGTGTCGGTGGAGTCGTTGTCCTGGGTGGCCCATCGGTGGGTGAACGTCAGCCCGGGGAAGCAGGCGCCGGCCCAGGCGGCCAGCCGGCCGAACCGTTCCTCGACGTCGGCGGTGCCGGGCGTGAAGTGCTCCCCGGTGACGATCAGCAGGCGTTTGCCGTCGCCGAGGGGCGCCGTACGCAGCGAGCGCGTGTTCTGTTCCGGGGTGATGTACATGTCGCGCGGCGCCTGCCCCGCGTCGATGGGCGCGGCCACGACCAGCTCGCGGCGCGGGGACAGCCGGGTGAAGAGCAGGGCGCGGTCGAAGACGGGGTAGTGCGTGGCGATCACGACGTCGCGGGCGCGCACCGACACCCCGGCGTCGGTCGACAGCACGCAGGGTTCGCCCTCGGTGAGGCCGACGACCCGTGTGCCCTCGTACACCGAGCCGCCCCGTCGGCGCAGGTCGTCCGCGAGTGCCAGCAGGTACTTCCGGGGATGGAACTGGGCCTGCCCGGTCACCCGGACCGCACCGGCGACCGGGAAGGGCAGTTCCGTCTCCGTGACGAACTCGGCGGGCAGACCGGCCTCGCGTGCCGCATCCGCCTCGGCCCGCAGTTCCCGGACGTGCCGCGGTTTCTCGGCGTACGTGAACGCCGACGCCTCCTCCCAGTCGCAGTCGATGCCCAGCTCCTGCACGATCCCGGCGGCATGCCGGATGGCGGCGGTCTGCGAGTACGCGTACAGCCGGGCGCCCTCCGGTCCGCGGGTGCGGCGCAGGCGGTCGTAGATCAGGGTGTGCTGGGCGGTGAGTTTGGCCGTCGTGTGGCCGGTGACGCCCGCGGCGAGGCGCCCCGCCTCCAGGACGGCCACCTCGCGTCCCTGCCGCACCAGTTCCCAGGCGGTGCTGAGCCCCGCGATGCCGCCGCCGACCACGGCGACGTCGACGGTGAGGTCGCCGGCCGGCGGGGGAGCGGGTTCGCCGGGTGGCGCGGATTCCAGCCAGTAGGAGCTGCGGAGTTCTGTCTCAGCGTTCATGGCCGCCGAGTTCCCTCATGGTGAGGTGACACGCGGACGGGTACCCGGGGCTCGGTACACGCGCCGGCGGCCGGTGTACGCCCACCGCGGCCCGGCTCCGGCAAGACAGCGGACCAGGAGGGATCAATGAGCACGGTCAAGGAAACGGTCGAGGTGGAGGTCCCCCTCCGCAGGGCGTACGACCAGTGGACCCAGTTCGAGGACTTCCCGAACTTCATGGAAGGCGTCGACCAGGTCACGCAGCTCGACGACCGGCACAACCACTGGACCACCAGCATCGGCGGCGTGCGGCGCGAGTTCGACACGGAGATCGTCGACCAGATGCCGGACGACCGGATCACCTGGCGTTCCATCGGCGGTGACACCGAGCAGCGCGGCTCGGTCCGGTTCGAGCGGCTGGACGACACACACACCCGGGTGGAGCTCACGATGGACGTCGAGCCGACCGGTGTCGCCGAGAAGGGCGCGGACGCGCTGGGCGTGATCGACCGGCGGGTGAAGGGAGACCTGCGCCGCTTCAAGGACTACGTCGAGAGCGGCAGCGGCAGCGGCGGCTGGCGCGGACGCATCCGGCCGGGGGACCCCGGCACCACCCTCTGACGGTTCCCCGCGCGCACCCGCCGACAGGAGGAACCATTCCGGCCGGTCCCGCATCCTCGTGGGACCGGCCGGAAGCATGTCCGGAAGCATGTCCGGCCGGCTCCCGCCGCGGCAACCGACCGCACTGTCGTATCAGCCGATGGTGAGGTGGGCGGTACTTCGGCCCGGGGAGCTCGTTGGGCCGGGCGTGACCGAGAAGACCGTCCCAGCGACGACCCGTGCCGGGCGGACGAGCCGACTGCGGTTCGCCCTGGCTCTTGCGCCCCTGTTCGTGGGGGCTTCCGTCCTGCTGGCCGGGAGTGCCGCAGGGGCCGTATCCGTGGCGTTCGCGGGGGAGGTGCCCGTCACGGTGCATGCCGCGCGGGTGTCCGGGACGGGGGTGTCGGCCTCCCCGGGTGCTTCCGGGCGCGGCGGGGTGCTGCCCGCGCTGGCCACGCGGATGGAGCGGGCCACCGTGGAGGACGCCTGCGTGACCTCCACGGCGCAGCTGCCGGTCGTCGGCGCGGTGACGGCCGTCGTACGGATCGAGCGGGCGTCCGCCACCGGGCTGACGGTGGAGGCGGGCAAGGCGACGGCCGGGACGGTGAAGCTCTCCGGCGCGAGGTTCGACACCCCGCGCGTGTCCCTGGAGCGGCCCACGGGCCTGTTCACCGTCGGCGCCGAGAAGGTCAGCGGCAGCAGGGTGACCACGCAGCCGCATGCCTTCACGGCCGGGACGATCACCTCCCGGGGCGTCACCGTCGACCTGCGCGGGGGCGAGGGCGGCTGCGAGCCGGGGGCGGACCGATGAGCCGCCCCGGTCCGAGGTCCGGATGGCAGGTATGGCGGGCATGGCGCCGGGACCGTCCCTTCGCGGCGGGGCTGCTGCTCGGGCTCGGCGGGCTGGAGCTGATCTGCGTCTCGTGGGCGGGGCTCGGGTTCCTGCGGTTCACCGGTACGGCGGGCGCCGCCTCGTGGGCCCTCGGTGCCCTGTTCGTCGTCGCCGGCGTGACGACGTGGCAGACCCCGGCCCTGCGCTACTTCTCCGGCGCCCTGGCCGCCGTACTGTCCCTGGTCAGCCTGGTCGCCGCCAATCTCGGCGGGCTGCTCCTCGGCTTCCTGCTCACGGCCGTCGGCAGCGCGCTGACCCTGGCCTGGGTCCCACAGCCCGCGCCCTCGGCCCGAGAGGGGGCATGAACGTGAGGTCTCCCGTCCTGCACCCCGTCGGCGTCTACGGCCGCAGCGGCATCCACGACCCGGCCCTGCGCCGCGGTTACGAGGCGTGCCGCCGGGTCGCACGCGTCACGGGCGAGATCGAGTACGCCGTCTCGCTGCTGCTGCCACCACCACTGCGGACCGCCACCTGGGCGCTGTACGGCGCCCTCGGGACGGTGGACGACCTGGCGGACTCGGCGGAACCGCCGCACACGACGGGCACCGGACGTGCCGAGCGGCTTGAGGCGTGGATCTCGGCGTTCGACGCCGACCTGCGCGACGGTCGCGGCACCGACCCGGTACGGCAGGCACTGATCCACACCATGCTCACCTGGAACCTGCCGCCGGGGTTCATGCACACCCTCTTCGAGCAGTTGCGCCAGGACCTCCACGGGCGCCGGTTCGCCACGTGGCAGGAGTGGCGGCGCTACAGCGGCCTGGTCAACACGCCGTTCGTGCTGCGCACGGGCTCGCTGCTGCTGCGGGTCGCGGGCCTGTCCGCCGAGCCGGAGGCGATCGCCGCGGGCGTACCGGACGCGGCGGTGGCGTGGCAGACGGCGGTCGACGCCGTCTACCTCACGGACGCCCTCGTCGACCTCTCCGAGGACCTGGCCCGCGGCCATGTACCGCTGCCACAGGAGGCCCTGGACGAGACCGGAGTACTCCGCGCGGACCTGCTGGACCGGCGCAGCACCCCGGCCTTCGAGGAACTGGTGCGCCGCCTGGCCGACCGGGCGCGCGGCTGGCTGGACCGGACACCGGTGCCTCCCGTGCTGCACCCGGCGGTCGGTATCGCGCTCGGCGCCTACACGGACCTGTACCGGCTGCGGCTCGCGGCCGTGGCCGACGCCCCCGCCGCGCTGCTGGAGCGCCGCCCGGCCCTGCCGCGGAGCGCCCGGCTGCGCGTGCTGCTGCCCGCGCGGGCACGGGCGGCGCTGGCCTGGGCCCTGTTCCCGTTCCCCGTACGGCCGTGTCCGCCGCCGGCACCGGCCGACGCATCCGATGCATCCGACGCACCTGACGCACCCGAAGGACTCGGCATGGCCGCTGAAGTGCGCCGACTCGCCGCCGAGCGGCGCCCGACCGTCCCGCCGACCCCCCACTCGTCCGGTGCCCGCCCGCCCCGGCTGCCCGCCGAGGCGATGCCACGCCACGTCGCGATCGTCATGGACGGCAACGGCCGCTGGGCCACCGCCCGCGGCCTGCCCCGCACCGACGGCCACCGGGCGGGCGCCGAAGCCCTGATCGACGTCGTCCACGGCGCCCTGGAGATCGGCCTGAAGTATCTGACCGTGTACGCGTTCTCGACCGAGAACTGGAAGCGCCCCGCCGACGAACTCCACGCGCTGATGTACGAGATCCCCTCCCTCCTGCGCCGGATCACGAACGACCCCCAGCCGCTGGACGTCCGGGTGCGCTGGGCCGGGGTGCGCTCCCGTCTGCCCGCCGACGTGATCGAGACACTCGCCGAGGCGGAGCGGACCACCCGCGACCGCACCGCACTGACCCTCACCATGTGCGTGAACTACGGGGGCCGTGCCGAGATCACGGCAGCCGCGGCGCACCTCGCGCAGGAGGCGGCCGCCGGGAGGATCGACCCCGGCGCGGTCTCCGAGCACGCCTTCGCCCGCTGTCTGCACGTCCCGGAACTGCCTGACGTCGACCTGCTGCTCCGCACCGGCGGCGACCAGCGGACCTCCAACTTCCTTCCCTGGCAGTCCACTTATGCCGAGCTGCTGTTCCTGGACACCCCCTGGCCCGAGGTGGACCGCCGCGACCTGTGGAACGCGCTCGAACAGTACGCCCGCCGCACCCGCCGCTACGGTTCCGTCCCCCGCGTCCCCGCCCAGAGCCCGGGACGGTAGCCGACGCATCAACAGCCTGCCGTCCCGCGACGCCGGCGGGTTTCCTCAGACGGCGGTGGCGTTGACGGTCACCGGTATGTTGCCCCGCGTCGCCTTGGAGTAGGGGCAGATCCGGTGGGCGGCGGCGCCCAGTTCAGTGGCGGTCTCCTGGTCGACGCCGCCGAGTTCCAGGTGGAGAACGGCAGCCAGGCCGAACTCGCCGTCGTCGCCGTGGTTGAGGGTGATCTCGGCGGTGATGGCGGTGCTGGCCGGGCGGACCTTGCGCTCGGCGGCGGCACGGCGCACGGCACCCAGGAAGCAGGCCGCCCAGCCGGCCGCGAACAACTGCTCGGGGTTGGTGGCGTTGCCGGCGCCGCCCAGCTCCTTCGGGATGGCCAGGGTGGTCTGCAGCAGTCCGTCCTCGGACCGGACGCGGCCGCCGTTGCGGCCCTCTCCGTCGACGTTCACGACGGCGGTGTAGCTGACTGCCATGACTTCTCTCCCTTTGAGGTTTTTCAGGACGCCGTTTGCGTCACCTGTTCAAGTGGTGACTGGATGGTTGCAGCTCTCGCGTAACCGGTCAAGACGGTGACTTTGTTCTTGGATTCCTCAAGTGCGTCCTCGCGCTGGCGGTTGACTCAAAGAGTAGTCACTGGTTTAACTGGTGACGCCAGATGATGAGCGGTCGCATGGAGGGGTTCACATGATCAACAGGCGTGGCTTCGGCAAGGTCCTGGGCGTGGGTGCGGGCGCCGCCGTGGTCTCAGTGCGCGGCCCGCGGAGTGCGTCCGCGGAACCGGCCGTATCCACGGGCGGTTCCGGTGGGCGCACCGGCTTCCCGCGGCTGAAGCAGATCAGGGCGGGCCTGCTGGACGTCGGCTATGCCGAACTGGGCCCCGCTCACGGCCCCGTGGTCATCTGCCTGCATGGATGGCCGTACGACATCCACAGCTACGTCGATGTCGCCCCGTTGCTGGCCGGGGAGGGCTACCGGGTGATCGTCCCGTATCTGCGCGGCCACGGCACGACGCGCTTCCTCTCCGACCGAACGTTCCGCAACGCCCAGCAGTCGGCCATCGCCCTCGACGTCATCGCCCTGATGGACGCCCTGAAGATCGAGAAGGCCGTGCTGGCCGGCTTCGACTGGGGCTCACGCACCGCCGACATCGTCGCCGCCCTCTGGCCCGAGCGCTGCAAGGCCCTCGTCTCGGTGAGCGGATACCTCGTCACCAACCGGGAGGCCAACCTGAAGCCGCTGCCGCCCGCGGCCGAACACGCCTGGTGGTACCAGTACTACTTCGCCACCGAGCGGGGCCGGCTCGCCCTGGAGGACACGGGCCTGCGCAAGGACCTGGCCAGGCTCGTCTGGGACACGGTCTCCCCGACGTGGGACTTCGACGACGCCACCTTCGAGCGCACCGCGGCGGCCTTCGACAACCCCGACTACGCGGCGATCGTCCTCCACAACTACCGCTGGCGGCTGAGCCTCGCCGACGGCGAGCGCCGCTACGACGGACTCGAGAAGCGGCTCGCCACCCGCCCGACGATCGGCGTGCCCACCCTCACCCTCGACCCCGAGCGCGATCCCTTCACCGCTCCGGGCGACGGCTCCTCGTACCGGGACAGGTTCACGGGCCCGTACGAGCACCGAACCCTGACGGGGATCGGCCACAACCTGCCTCAGGAGGCACCCGCCGACTTCGCCCGGGCCGTCATCGACGTGGACCATCTCTGATCACCTGCTTGACAGGTGATCCACGGAAACGAAGGAGTGCGACCATGGAGCTTCAGGACACAGCGGACAGTGGAGCGGCGGCGCGCCGGGCGCGGTTCGGCACGCTGCCCGAACGTATCCGCCAAGAGGACATGATCGAGGAGAAGTCCGCCACGGTGCCCGACCCGGCGCGGTACGCCTACGACCCCGAGAGGTCCTGGACGTCCTTCTCCTGCCTCGCCGCCGACCTGGGACTCTGAGCCGGTGCGGTGAGGATTCTTGCCGGGTGCCGCAGTCACCGGTCAGAATGGTGACATGAACCTCGACCATGTCTTCGTCTGTGGAAACCCGGCACTCGACTTCGCCGCCACGCTCCGAGCGCGCCGTACCGTGCGCTTCGAGATGTTCGCGACGCCGGACAGGCTGAGCGCATGGTATGTGGAATCCGGCCTCGTCGACGCTGTCTCCCCGTGTCAGGAGGCCGACGTCGAGCAGGCGACGACCGTACGCGAGGCCGTCTACCGGCTGGTCACCGCCCGTCGCCTCGGGGAGGCGTACGACGGGGCGGCCCTGACCGTGGTCAACAACGCGGCCCGCAAACCGCCGGCGGTCCCGCAGCTCACTCCGTCGGGGCGATGGACGCAGGCGACCCCGGAAGAAGCCCTCTCCATGGTGGCGCGCCACGCCATCGAGCTGTTGAGCGGGCCGGACGTGCCCCTGCTCAAGGAGTGCGGCAACCCGGAGTGCACCCGCACCTACATCGACCGCTCGCGGGGCATGCGCCGGCAGTGGTGCGGGATGGAGTCCTGCGGCAACAAGATCAAGGCAGCCGCGTACCGGGCCCGCAAGAAGACGTCGCCCGCGGCGGCCCACTGACCCGGCTCCCTGCGAGGCTGTGCCGCGCGACACCGTGCCGTCCGTCAGTCGAACCGCGTCGCGGGGCGGGTGGCGGGCTGGAGCCGGAAGGAGACGGCCTCCATCAGGCGCTTGTGCCGGGTCTTCTGCACGGCGGCGATCCGCCAGCCGGTCCCGGGCTCGCGGACGACCGTGTACGTGGCGACCTTGCCCAGCCGCCGCGGCCTGCCCTTGCCGACGTCGCCGCGGGTGACGACGACGGCGGTGTCGGGGCCGTAGAAGCGGAGGTCGGTGATGTCGAGGGTCAGCTCCGTGCCCTTGAGGAAGCCGGCGAAGAGCGCCCCATGGGCGCCGCCGATCTCCTGGCCGCCGCGGTAGACGGTGCCGACGTAGGTCACGTCGGTCGCATCGGCGGTGAAGCACCTGCCGTACGCGGCTCCGTCGCCGCGGTTCCATGCCGCGCGGCTTTCCGCGAGGAGGGCCTGGATCGCGGCGACGTCGCTTGTACGTGCGGGGTCGAGCGGGGTGCCGGTCTTGTGGGTCATCACTTCACGCCCCTTCATGGTAGCTTCACAGGAGAAGTATCTGCCGAGAAGATTTCTCTGCGTTGAAGAAGAGATTAGGGAGTGGAAAGGGACTGTGTCAACGCCGTCCGCGCGATCCGATGCGAGCGAGGTCTACCGCCGCTACCTGAGCGCCGTGCTGCTGCACGGACACGCCAGTGCCCGTGCCTGCGACCTCGGCGCCACCGACCTGTACGCGCTGAACATCCTTCAGCTGTCCGGGGCCATGTCCCCCGGCGAACTGGCCGAACGCACAGGTCTGACGACCGGTCCGACCACCCGCTTGATCGACAGGCTGGAACAGGCCGGCTACGTCCGTCGCGCCCCCGACCCCAAGGACCGGCGCAAGGTCATCGTGGAACCGGTCGGCCAACCCGCCGAACTGGACCGCGCCATGGCTCCGGCGCGGCAGCGGATCGGCGAGATCCTCGGCGGTTACACGCCGGACCAACTCGACGTCCTCTTCGACTACTTCACCCGGGCCACCCGGGCCTACCACGACGCCGCCGACGAACTGCGCGGCACGGCGGACGGCCGCTGACGGCGGGTGAGAGACACCGGCCCGGGGCGGGCCTGCCCTGCGTTTGACGCGGACGTGCCCCGGGGCTGGACTGGAGGGACAGGCGCTGCGACCCGACCCGTACCAGGGAGAGCAGCGATGACCACGATGGAAACCTTCAGTCTTCTCCAGCCGTACCGGATCGCGGAGGAGACGTTCGTCATCCCGTGGGCCCTTGAGGCCCCGCCGGTCGGTCACTTCCCGATGAACTCGATGGTGATCCGGGGAGCCGAGCCGGTGCTGGTCGACACGGGGGCGCCGGCGGTGCGGTCGCAGTGGCTGGAGGCCGCGTGGTCCGTGGTGGATCCGCTGGACGTGCGGTGGATCTTCCTCACCCACGACGACCGCGACCACGCCGGCAACCTGCTACCGGTCCTCGCCGAATGCCCGAACGCGACCCTGCTCACGACGTGGTTCTCGATCGGGCGCATGGCCGAGGAGTGGGAGACGCCGGTCAACCGGTGCCGCTTCATGATCGACGGCGACCGGTTGGACGTGGGTGACCGCACGCTGGTCGCCAAGCGGCCGCCGCTGTACGACAACCCGACGACCCGCTCCCTCTTCGACCCGAAGACACACGTCCTGTGGTCGGTGGACACCTTCGCGACCAACGTGCCCACCCCCATGGCCGAGATCGCCGACCTGTCGGCGGACGAGTTCCGCGAGGGGCAGCTCTTCGGCGGGCGCCTGGTCTCGCCCTGGGTCGCGCTGCTGGACGGCCGGAAGTTCGGGGCGGTCGTGGACGACTTCCAGCGGCTGGACGCCGAGGTCATCGCCGGCTGCCACTCGCCGGTGCTCCGCCGGCCGCAGATCGCCGAGGCGTACGACCTTCTGCGCCGGTTGCCCGAGATCCCGCCGTGGCCGGAGTTCACGCAGGCCGACCTCGACCAGTGGATGGCGGTCGCCGAGAGCTCGGTCCCGCCGGAACAGCCACGGCCGTCGGCCACCTGACGCACTCATGCCCGAGCTGCCGGACGTCGAGGGGTTTCGCGAGGTGCTCACGTCCTGCGCGAAGGGCAGGACCATCCAGCGCGTCGACGTGCGCGACACCGGCGTCCTGCACGGCGTGAGCACGCGGCAGCTGCGGGACGCGCTGGAAGGCCGGCGTTTCACCGAGCCGGAGCGGCACGGGAAGTGGCTGCTCGCCCGCACCGGCGGCCCCACCCTCCTGCTGCACTTCGGCATGACCGGCCGGCTGGTCTGCGCTCATCCCGACGACGCGCCCGCGGCGCACGACCGCGTCCTGTTCACCGTGGCCCGCGACCGTCAGCTCCGCTTCCGCGACCAGCGCAAGTTGCAGGGTCTGTGGCTCGCCCACGACGAGTCGGAGGTCGCGGCACTTCTGGCGCGCCAGGGCCCCGACGCGCTGGCGGTGAGCCGCGAGGAGTTCGAGGCCGCGCTCTCGGCACGCCGCGGCAGCCTCAAAACGACCCTCACCGACCAGTCCGTCCTGGCCGGACTCGGCAACCTGCTGGCCGACGAGATCCTGTGGCGGGCCGGACTGCACCCCACGCGCCGGGCAAGCGACCTCACCGAGGCCGACCGCCACCGCCTGTACACGCACATGCACCACACCCTGCGCTCCGCGGTCACCGCCGGCTGCGTCCCGCCCCGGGACGCCTGGCTCACCGGGCATCGCGACGATCCTGCCCCTGCTTGCCCGCGTTGCGGTACTTCCTTGCGTCGGTCCCGGATGGGGGGCCGGGGCACGGTGTGGTGTCCGCGGTGTCAGTAGTGCGGGTCGGCCGAGGGGGCGGATCAGCCTGTATGCGCGTATGCGGCGCACCTTGCGCTCCGCGGTCAC
>NZ_JBITLW010000002.1:500736-689743 GCF_044465645.1 Streptomyces sp. NPDC049627
AGTAGTGCGGGTCGGCCGAGGGGGCGGATCAGCCTGTATGCGCGTATGCGGCGCACCTTGCGCTCCGCGGTCACCGCCGGCTGTGTCCCGCCCCGGGGCTCCTGGCCCACCCTTGACTGCCCGCAGTGCCAGTAGGACGGATCAGCGCGTGTTCCCTCTGCGTAGGACCTTGTCGACGCCGACCGCGACGACGACGAGGGTTCCGGTCGCGACGTCCTGGTAGAGGCTGTCGATGCCTGCCTGGGTGAGGCCGGAGCGGAGTACGTTGACGATGAGCGCTCCGATCAGCGTTCCGACGACGCTTCCCCGGCCGCCGAAGAGGCTGGTCCCGCCGATGACGACGGCGGTGATGCTCTCCAGGTTGGCCGTCTGGTAGGCGTTGGGGTCGGCGTTGGGGATGCGTCCGAGGGCCTGCCATGCGGCGATGCCGTAGAGCAGACCGGCGGTGACGTAGACCGACAGGACCGTGCGCCGGACGTTGATGCCGGTCAGGCGGGCGGATTCGGGGGCGTTGCCGACGGCGTAGATGTGCCGGCCCCAGCTCGTCCGGGTGAGGACGTACCAGAAGAACGCGTACAGGCCCAGGAGCAGGAACGTCCCCCAGGTGACGAGCACGCCGCCGAGATGGATGCCGTGCCCCCAGAAGTCGAGCAGATCGCTGGTGACGGGATAGCTGCGGGAATCGGAGTAGAGCCTGGCCGTGGCGTAGACGACGCTCAGCGCGCCCAGGGTGACGATGAAGGACGGCAGGCCGAGCCGGGCCACGAGCAGGCCGTTGACCGTTCCGAGGAGGACCGCCACGACCACGCCGAGCAGCAGCGCCGTCGCCGGACTGCCCCCCTCGAAGACCAGTTTGGCCATGACGATCGTGCCGAGGACCGCGATGGCCCCGTTCGCCAGGTCGATGCCCGCGGTGAGGATGATCAGCGACTGACCGAGCGCCAGGGTGCCGATGACGATGGTCTGCTGGAGCACCAGGGAGAGGTTCTCCGGCGTCATGAACGTGTCCGTCGTGAGCCAGAAGACCAGTACGGCGACGGCCAGGGCGGCCAGCGGACCGGCCGTCGGCGCCCGTAGGGCGTACCGCAGCGCTTCCCGCAGCTGGGTGCCCGGCTCCCTCTCGGTCATCCCCAGCACTGCTGGAGTCCCCAGGCCGTGTCGTGGGACGCCAATCCCCGCACCGGCTGGTCGGTGATGAGTTCCGTGCCCGTGTCGGTGAAGCCGGACGGCTTCTTGCCGCTCTTGGTGAACTCGACGACCGCGGCCACACCCCGGTCGGCCATCCGGACCGGGAACTGCATGACGGTGGCCGCGTACTCGCCGTCTCTCACGGCCCGTACGCCGTTGCAGCCGCCGTCGATGGTGCCGATGGTCACCTGCCGGGTGAGGCCGCGGGCGGCGATGGCCGCGGAGGCGCCGTCGGCCACCGGTTCGTTGATGGTGTAGACCGAGTTCACGTCGGCCGTGCGCTGCAGCAGGTTCTCCGTGGCGGTCTGGGCCAGATTGCGGTCGCCGTTGGTGTTGGCCCGCCCGCGGATCGCCGGTGAGCCGTCGTCGATCCCGAAGCCCTTGAGGAATCCGTCGTGGCGCTGCCGGCTGACCGAGGAGCCCTCCGTGCCGTCCAGCATGAGCAGCCGCGGCGCCCGGTCGGCGAGCACGGCCCTGACGTAGGCGCCCTGGAGGCGTCCGGCCTTGAAGTTGTCGGTCGCGTACGTGGCGTCCACGGCGTCCTCCGGGTCCGTGGCGCTGTCCAGCGCGATCACCAGGATGCCCTGGCGCCGGGCCTCCGCGATGGCGCCGAGGACCCCGGTGGTGTTCGACGGCGTGATCAGGATTCCCTGGACGTCGCGGGCGATGAGGCTCTCCATCGCGGCGACCTGGCCCTCGTTGTCGCCGTCGAACTTGCCGGCCAGTGCGATCAGCTCGGCGCCGTTCTTCTTCGCGGCGTCCGCGGCCGCCTTGCGCATGGTCACGAAGAACGGATTGGTCTCGGTCTTGGTCACCAGACCGATCGTGACCTTCCCCGTCCCGCCGCCCTCCCCGGAGTCCTGGTTCCCGCCGCAGGCCGCGGCGCCGAGCAGCAACGTGCCCACCAGGAGGAACGTGGGCCCGCGCCGGGGGCGCCGTGGCCGGCCTCGCCTGCGGACGATGTGGTGGAGTGCCATCGGTGACACCTCTTCCGGCCGGATCCAGCATCTGGGAGGCCTCGGATCGACACATGCGCCTAGATTGTTAATACATATCGTATTTGCCCCACTCTGGCGGAGAAGGTGAGATGCGCGTGGCCGGTCCGCCTCTGCTCTCACTGCGCGGGGTCTCCAAGCGGTTCGGCGCCGTCCAGGCCCTCAAGGACGTCGACCTGGAGCTGCACGCGGGCGAGGTGGTCGCCC
Source organism: Streptomyces sp. NPDC049627 (assembly GCF_044465645.1). Classification (NCBI taxonomy): domain Bacteria; kingdom Bacillati; phylum Actinomycetota; class Actinomycetes; order Kitasatosporales; family Streptomycetaceae; genus Streptomyces; species Streptomyces sp. NPDC049627. The sequence continues at coordinate 503,127 of NZ_JBITLW010000002.1, forward strand.
TGCTCGGTGACAACGGCGCCGGCAAGTCCACCCTCATCAAGGTCATCGCGGGGGTCGACCCCGCCGACGAGGGCGTCATCGAGTGGGAGGGCCAGGTCGTCCATGTCAGGACCCCCCGGATCGCCCAGCGCCTGGGCATCGCGACCGTGTACCAGAACCTGGCGCTGTGCGACAACCTCGATGTCGCCGAGAACCTGTTCCTGGGGCAGGAGCGGCGGCGCTCCGGTGTGCGGGGCCGCCTGTTCCGGTTGATGGACAGCGGGGGCATGCGGGGCGAGGCCCGGCGGCAGCTCGACGCGCTGGGCGTCCGGGTCCCCGACGTACGGGCCCCGGTCGCTTCGCTGTCCGCGGGCCAGCGGCAGACGGTGGCGATCTCCCGCGCACTCCTCGGCCGGCCGAAGGCCCTGCTCCTCGACGAGCCCACCGCGGCGCTGGGGGTCCCGCAGACCGGCCATGTCCTCGACCTCGTCGACGAGCTCCGCGAGCGGGGGATGGGGGTGATCCTCATCAGTCACAACCTGGGGGACGTCAAGGCCGTGGCGGACGAGGCGGCGGTCCTGCGGCTGGGCCGTAACAACGGCTTCTTCCATGTGCCGACCACACCGCAGGACAGGATCTTCTCCGCCATCGTCGGCGCCACGGGCCACGACTGACCCGTACATTGAGAGGTGGGAGTCCCAGGGTCCCGGGACGGCGGGCAGCAGCCATGCAGACATCACCCACGCATCCCTCGGCAACCGCGTCGCGGCGGATCGACTACGCGGCACTGTTCGCCGCCACACCGAGCCCGTATCTCGTCCTCGGCCCGGATCTGGTGATCGTCGACGTCAACGACGCCTATCTGCGGGCGACTCGGCGCACCAGGGACGACCTGGTCGGGACGTACATCTTCGACGCCTTCCCCGACAACCCGGCGGACCCCGACGCGGACGGGGTGAGCAACCTCAGCGCCTCTCTGCACCGGGTCCTGGCCACCCGGGAACGCGACACGATGGCGTTGCAGAAGTACGACATCCCCGTCGTGGACCGGCCAGGGGTGTTCGAGGAGCGCTGGTGGTCCCCGATCAACACCCCGGTCCTCGCCCCCGACGGGACGGTCGCCTGGGTCATCCACCGGGTGGAGGACGTGACGGAGTTCGTCCACGCGCGCCGTACCGGCCGGGCCGACGGCGAAACGGCCGAACTGGAGGCCCTCGAGGCGGAGCTGTACGCGCGCGCCCAGGAGTTGCAGCGCCTCAACGAGGAACTGCGCCGGGCCCACGCCCGCGAGCGCCAGGTCGCGGTCACCCTGCAGGAAGCGATGCTCACCTCCCCGGACCTGGTCCGCCACCACCCCGACATCGCGGTGCGCTATCTGCCCGCCGTGGGTTCGCTCAACGTGTGCGGCGACTGGTACGACGTGATCGACCTGCCCGACGGCTCGTTCGCCGTCTCGGTCGGCGACGTCGTCGGCCATGGCCTGGAGGCCGCTGCCATCATGGGCATGCTCCGCAGCGCGCTGAGCGCGGCGACCCGTACCGTCGAGGGACCCGCCCATGCCCTGGAGGTGTTGTGCCGGTACGCGCTCTGCGTGGACGGAGCGCTCACCACCACCGCGGTCCATGCGGTGATCCATACGGTCGAACGTGCGATCGTCTACAGCAGTGCCGGCCACCCGCCCCCGGTCCTGCTGCACGCCGACGGCACCTGTGACCTCCTCGACCAGGCCACCGACCCGCCGCTCGGCGCGCACGCCGAACACGTCTCACGGGCCGAGGCGCAGGTCCCCTACTCCGTCGGCGACACCCTCGTGCTGTACAGCGACGGGCTCATCGAACGCCGGGGCGAGGACATCGACGCGGGCCTGCACCGCCTGTGCGACGCGGTCTGCGGCTCCGCCCACCTCAGTCCCGAGCACCTCACGGACGCACTCCTCGCCCGCTTCGGCGTCAGCGGCGGCGCGCGCGACGACATCGCGCTGATCGCCGTGCGCCTTTAGAGAAGCCACCCTGGTTGTCGCCGGGCAGACCTTGCGGCGGCGACAACCGGGCGGCGGGCCGGCCCTCGTGCGGCTTGTGACTCACTGCCGAATCGCTTGCCGGACGGGGGCGCGGTTCGTGTGTACGGCCCGCTGATAGTCCGGGTGCCACATCCTTCGGCGTTCCACACGGCAAACCCCGCATCACCTGCAGGCCGACGTGCCGGGGCCTCACTGGTCCGAGTAGCCGATGTCCCCGATGGTCCACGCGCTCACGTCTTCCAGTGCGACGCGGTACATGCCTCCCGTCTCGGGGATGCCGAAGCTTCCCTGGAGGATCCGGGCGACGTGGAAGTGGAGGTGCGTGGGCGGCCCGTCACCGTGCTCAGGCCGACCGTTGCCGCTGTCCCTGTCCGGGATGAACGCGGCGGCGAACCGTCCCAGGTGCTCGGAGTCCCGCAGGACTTCGGCCACGCGTTCCTTCCACAGGGCTTCCGGGGCGAGCCGTCCCGTGAGGACGGCTCCCGGAATCACCACGGTCAGGGACATCCGGCTGCTGTGCTGCGACTCCACCATCGCGGCGATCGTGACGAGCAGGTCGTCAGGGCGCTTCATGCCTCAGGAGCCTAGCCCGACGACGGGCGTCGGCGCGCGCAGGAGCCGAACTGTTTCACCAGCCCAGCATGCCCCCGTCGGGGCGCGCCTCCATGGGCGGCGCGACCGCAGGGGCGTTGTGGCAGGTGAAGCCGAGCAGGGTCAGGGCCCGGCGCATCTCGCCCGCGGTGAAGTCGCGGCGGTCCTGCTTGGTGATCACTTCCCCGACCTGCATCACGGAGTAGACGCGGCGGCCGATGGTGACGGCCAAGCCGGTGACGGGTTCGGGCTTGATGCCGCTCATCGACTGCTCGACCTCGCTCTTGACCAGGTCGAAGGGGAAACGGGCGATGACACAACGCATGGATGCCTCCACAGAGTTGGGGGAGAAACACCGTCAGGGGCAGACCGCGCGGCAGCGGTCAGTGGGTGAGCGCGAGGACGCCCAGGGCGTATCCGTGCTCGTCGATCACGGGGGACACGTCCAGCGCCCGGATCCGCATGGCGGCTTCGGCCTCCCCGAGTTCGGCCACGGACGCGGTGAACGGTCCGCGGTCGAAGGGGATGTCCCGAAGCCGTGTCCGGTCGCCGTACCACGAGCCGCCGCGGTGCGCGGAGAGCTTGGCCAGGGTGACCAGTCCCGCGCACCGTCCGTCCTCGTCCTCAAGGAGCAGGTGCGGCACGCGGGCGCCGATGAGCACGGACAGAGCTACGTCGACGGTCATGTGGTCGTCCACCTGGGGCCCGGGGGCGTCCATGGCGTCACGGGCGGTCAGACCGGTGCCGTCGGTGCTCCCGGCCTGCCGCGAGCGGGGCGGAATCGGCGTCAAGGGCTTCTCCTCTACGTCGGGTCGGCAGGACGAGCCGAGTTGGAGCGGGGTCGGCAGCCCGCCGGGGTGCCGGGCCGGGGGGGGCTGGGGCTACGGGTTGTTCCTCGGGGCGGAGTGCCGGGTCCGGGCGGCGGCTCCTCCGGCTCCCCCACGCTCGGCGGCCCGTCCGGTCCCGCCGCGACCGGCCGCCCGTCCCTTCCGGCCCCGGCCTGTGCTTCGTCCCTTGTGGCCGCGCTCGGCGGATCCCGTGCCGGCGCCCTGTTCGGTGGGCGACGGGGCGATGGTGACGGGCACACCGGACGGGGTCCGGGCGCCGGTGATGCGGTGCAGTTCGGCCTCGCCGGGGCGGACCCGGACCGTACGCGCGGTGATGCCGGCGTCCGCCATCAGACGGTCCATCGCGCGACGCTGGTGCGGCAGGACGAGGGTGACGACGGTGCCGGACCCGCCTGCCCGGGCGGTACGGCCGCCGCGATGCAGGTAGTCCTTGTGGTCGCCGGGAGGGTCGACGTTCACGACGAGGCCGAGGTCGTCGACGTGGATGCCGCGGGCGGCGACGTTGGTGGCCACCAGGACCGTGACGTGGCCGTCCTTGAACCGGGCGAGCGTCCGGTTGCGCTGCGGCTGGGACTTGCCGCCGTGCAGGGCCGAGGCGCGCACGCCGACGGACAGCAGGTGCTTGGCCAGCCGGTCGGCCGCGTGCTTGGTGTCCAGGAACATGATCACGCGCCCGTCCCGGGCGGCGATCTCGGTGGCCGTGGTGTGCTTGTCGTCGTCGTGGACGTGCAGCAGATGGTGCTCCATGGTGCTGACGGCGCCCGCGGACGGGTCGACCGAGTGCACCACGGGGTCGTGGAGGTAGCGCCGTACCAGGAGGTCGATGTTGCGGTCCAGGGTGGCCGAGAACAGCAACCGCTGGCCGCCGGGAGCGACTTGGTCGAGCAGCGCGGTGACCTGCGGCATGAAGCCCATGTCGGCCATCTGGTCGGCTTCGTCCAGGACCGTGACGGCGACGCGGTCCAGCCGGCAGTCGCCCCGTTCGATGAGGTCCTTGAGGCGGCCGGGCGTCGCCACGACGACCTCGGCGCCGCCGCGCAGCGCACTCGCCTGGCGGCCGATGGCCATGCCGCCCACCACCGTGGCGAGCCGCAGACGCAGGGCGCGGGCGTAGGGGGCGAGCGCGTCGGTGACCTGCTGGGCCAGTTCCCGGGTGGGTACGAGGACGAGGGCGAGGGGCTGTCGGGGCTGGGCCCGCTGTCCGTCCAGCCGGGCCAGTACGGGCAGGCCGAAGGCGAGCGTCTTGCCGGAGCCGGTGCGCCCGCGGCCCAGGACGTCCCGTCCGGCGAGCGCGTTCGGCAGCGTGGCCGCCTGGATCGGGAACGGCACGGTCACGCCCTCGGTGCCGAGCGCGGCCAGTAGAGGCGCGGGCATGTCCAGTTCGGTGAACGTCGCGACCGCCGGCAGGGGCTCGGTGAGGGTGACCGGCAGGGTGAACTCCTGGGGGCGTGCGGTGACGCGTGCCCGTCGGCCACTGTTTCGCCCGGTGCCCGTACGAGGGCTCTGCCGGCCCTTCTCCTGGGCGCGGAGGCGGCCGGTGCCACGGCCGGTACTACGGGTGCGGTTCATGGAGGAACCTTCCTCGATGCGGCGTATCGAGGAATTCCAGCCGGCAGCGGGAGCCGCACGAGGATTCGCAAGAATGAGCCGGGGGAAATGCTGAAACCGGCCCGCTCGGCCTGAAGCCGGGGCCGTCAACAACGCGGAAAACCCCGGAAAACACGGGGGTCCGGGAGAGTAACGAGCTGGGGCCCGCACCCCAAGAGTGCGGGCCCCAGTCACATGGTTCGTGTGACGCGTCGGCGTCAGGCAGGAACGATGTTCTCGGCCTGCGGGCCCTTCTGGCCCTGCGTGACGTCGAAGGTAACCTTCTGGCCTTCCTGAAGCTCGCGGAAGCCGCTGGTGGCGATGTTCGAGTAGTGGGCGAACACGTCAGCGCCGCCGCCGTCCTGCTCGATGAAGCCGAAGCCCTTTTCCGCGTTGAACCACTTCACGGTGCCAGATGCCATATTGAATCTCCCTTGGGGGGCAATGCCGGACTCCGCACTTTACGGATCCGAGTCGCCGCTGTGATCACCCCTCCGGAAAGATCCGGAAAGCTCTGCAAAGAATCAAGTCTCTGGTAACCAAAACTGCAACTGCTATCACGCTAACACAGGTCGGGTGGAAGCCCCCACGGATTTTCGGTGTCGTTCAGGAATTCTTATCCCGTGGCGGTCTTTATTTCTGTAGCGGCGGAACTAGGTATCCGTGCCGCGCCCGTCCAGCTTCCGGCGCAACTCCCGGTTCCGGCGGAGGGCGTCGTCGAGCTGGTCCTCGAGAGAGACGATGCGGCACGCGGCCTCGATGGGGGTGCCCTGGTCGACGAGTTCCCGGGCGCGGGCCGCGATGCGCAACTGGCGGCGGGAGTACCGGCGGTGGCCGCCTTCCGAGCGCAGGGGAGCGATCAGCTCGGCCTCGCCGACGGCCCGGAGGAAGGCCGGCGTGGTGCCGAGGACGTCGGCGGCCCGCCCCATGGTGTAGGCGGGGTAGTCGTCGTCGTCGAGATTCCCGGCGACAGGGGCGTTATCAGCGGGCATAGCACCTTCGTTTCGGGGGCGCGGCCGGGGCCCGGGCGTGCGCGGCACCCGTGCTCCGCGGGATTCGGCCCCATCTGCCTGGTGCCACAACCCTAACTCCGGCGGGCGCGAAGATGTGGTCTCGCCGTGACAGATTTTCTCCTGCCCCACGGGTCGGAGAGTGAACGGCGTGAACGGTCAGCGCACGGGACGCCGGGGAACGCGCCGGGACGCCACTGCGGCGAAGGCCACATCGGCCACGAAGAGCACGACACCGATGGCCAGCAGATAGCCCAGGCCGTCCGCCGCCGCGCCGATGATCCCCAGGACGACGGCCACCAGCAGGAGCAGCAGAAAGGTCACCAGCAACCCGACCACCTCCCGGCGGGGTCAGCGGCGCGCGAGTTGGCGTTCGCCGTGTGCACCCGGCTGGTACGCCATGTCGTAGTAGCGGAAGACCGTCTCCTCCTGCTCGGCGGGCAGCACGTCGTCGGTGCCGATGGAGGGCGCCTTCCGCACCGTCGCCTTGGCATGGGAGACCTGGACGTACCCGGGCCCGAGGACCACCTCGTCGAGCGGGACGAAGACCAGTCGCTGGCGGGTGGGCAGCCCCGTACGGACCGTGGCCATGGCCGGTTCGTCGGTGGCCGTGTCCACGTAGACGGCTTCGAGTGTGCCGATCTTCCGGCCCCTGGGATCGACCACGGAGTGTTCGCGCCACTCCCGGACATCGGCCGCGCGGATCATGCCTGCTCCCTGTCTCCACTGCCGTAGGGGGAGGAGAGGGGCTCGGCACCGGTGTCGACGAGAATCCGCCCGGCCCCTTTGACGTTGTCGGCACGCACCGCCTGGGCCATCGCCGCCCGCGCCGCGCCGGGCGGCGTGTCCGGCGGCACGACGAGCAGCGAGAAGAGGTCCAGATCTCCCCGGGTGACCAGGACGGTGTCGTCGCCGACGGACGATGCGTCGATGTGCACCACTTGGCCGTCGACGACCAGACGCGTCGGCAGTCCGTCCCAGGCGGCGGAGTCCAGGCCGGCCCGTGCGATCGGCCCGAGGTGTTCGGCCAGCGCGCTGATCAGCCCGGGCAGCTCGGCGGCGACATCGCGGGAGCGTGGCCACCACGCGCCGTCCAGCAATCCCCGGCGGTCGTGCGTCGTCTCCATGCGCAGGAGCGCCGTCCCGGGCCGTACGGATGCGTGCACGCCGTCCGGGAGGAGTCCCGCCGTGGGCGGGGGATCGGTACCGGGCACTGTGCTCACCTGCCTGTGCGCGTCCGGCAGCGGCTCGTGAAAGTGGGCCGACAGCTCATGAAGGCGGGCCGACGGAGAGGCCGGGAGAAGAGCTCCCGGTCTTCCTCGTTCCACGCTACTCCTGCGGGGGCTGTCGGCCGTGGCCGTCCGCTGCCTCAGCGCACCGGGAAGCCGAAGGAGTACCCCTGCTCCTTGAGCGAGGGCAGGATCCGGCGCAGGGCCTCGACGGTCTGGGAGCGGTCGCCGCCCGCGTCGTGGAAGAGCAGCGTCGGCCCGCCCGGCAGCTCGCGCTGGACCGTGGCGACGATGGCGTCCGTGCCCGGCCGCTCGAAGTCCTTGGTGTCCACGTTCCAGCCCAGCGGCCGCATGCCCCGGGAGGCGGCGAGTGTGCGGCTGTAGGGGGTGAAGGCCCCGCCGGGCGCCCGGTAGTACATCGGCCGTACGCCTCCGGACGCCTCGGTGATCATGCGTTCGGCGTCGAGTATCTGCTGCGACTGGTAGGCCTGGGACTTCCTGTCCATGGTGGTGTCGTGCGACACGGAGTGGTCGCACAGCCGGTGCCCGGCCGCGACGACCTTCTTCACGAGGTCCGGGTAGGCCTGTGCCTGGGTGCCCACCATGCAGAACGTGGCCTTCACCCCGTACTCCCGCAGCACGTCGAGCACTTGGGGGGTCCACTGCGGGTCGGGGCCGTCGTCGATGGTGATGTTGACGCCGCGCGCCCCCTTGTCCGAGGCGTGCGCGATGGTCACCGCGACCGGCTTGACGGCACCGCCCGGCCTGGCCGACGCGGTGGCCTTCGGCGCCGGGCCGCCCGCGGCACCGGCCTGCGCCGTCCACAACGAGGCACCGGCGGCGAGCACCGTCACCCCGAGCGCCGCCCCGACCAGCTTGCCGTACCAGCCCCGCCCGCCGCCGTGCCGTGCCATGTCCGCCCCGCTTTCGCCCAGTTCCTCACCGATCCCCGGTCGCCGTGCGACCACCTGGCAGGACGAGGGACGGCGGCCGGGGGATCCGTCCGTTACCGATCACGGACAATTTCGGGGAGGTTCGGGGACAACGGGCGTTCAGCCGGGGATGTCGGGGGTGTACTCGTCGCGCCCCCACTCGGAGGAGCCGAGCGGATGGGTGTACGCGGGCCGTCCCACGTTCCCGCTCGTCCGGAAGGGCTGGCCGTTGTTGTCGACGCGTACGGTGCCGTGGCGGTCGCCGCTGGACCAGTCCAGCTCCAGGTACCAGCTCACGTTGTGCGCCCGCGCGTCGGCGAAGATGTAGAAGGCCTCGGGATCGGACTCGCTCACCTTGTACTTGAACTCGCGCTGACCGCCCTTGGGGGAGAGGGCGGGCCGCCCGGCATCGAGGTCGACCTCGTATGCCGACGTCTCCACGTCGCCACCGCACCCGACACCCATCTGGAAGTCGTTCCAGGCGAGCGGCGCGCTCTTCTCCACCACCCGCACATGCAGGTCCTCCAGGACGACGGTGGCCTTCCCGGTGCCCTGCACGGTCAGCGCGAGCATCTGCTGCCCGGCGGCGACCCCGCCGAGCGCGGTGACCCACCCGCGTGCGTCCGGCTCACTCGGCGGCGGAGGCACCTGCTCGGGCTGCCGGTCGATCAGGTAGTGCTGGCTGCACGGGGTTTCCCACTTGTACGCATTGACGGCGACGGTGGGCGCGGTGGCCCCGTTCCCGGAACCGCCGCCCCGGTCTGTCCCGGCCCAGCCGCCCCGGGAGGCGGAGGCGGAAGCCGAGGGCGTGCCGCTGCGCGAGGCCGACGGCGAGGCCGAGCCGCCCTTGGCGCCGGGCGACTTCGAGGCGCCCGGGCCTGCGCCGACGGAAGCGGCGGATCCGCCGGACGGCGAGGCGGCCCCCATGGACTGCCGCTCGCCCCGGTCGTCGTCCCCGTCACCGGGCAACAGGTTCACCACGAGCGCGGCCGACACGAGGACGGCGGCCAGGGCCGCCCCGGCGACAACGGCGGTACGGCGCCGCGCCACGGGAGCCAACGCCGAGGGCCGCCGCTCACCCGCGGGCCCCGCCTCGGCCGCCGCTGCTCCGGCCCCGGACGCCTCTGCGCCGGACTCCGTCGCCGTCCGCGCCGGCGGTTCCTCCTCCGCGGGGGCCCCGCCCCCGCCGGCCTTCTGCCTCCGCCGGGCATCCGCGAGCACCCACCGCCGATGCAGTTCCACCAGTTCCTCGGGCGTCGCCTTGCACACCCGCGCGAATCGTTCCACGGGCGCGTAGTCCGTCGGTACGGCGTCCCCGTTGACGTACCGGTGAAGCGTGGACGCACTCGTGTGCAGCCGCTTCCCGAGCACGCCGTAACTGAGTCCGGACCGCTCCTTCAACCGGCCCAACAGCTCCGAGAACTCGTCCCCCGCCACCATTCCTCCCTCTGCCCACGTCCCGGACCCCCGTTCCAGGGGGAGGTCATTCCCCCAGGTCAGAGCTGTCGCAAGCGTTCCAGCGTCCCGGATACCGCGGCAGTCGTGGCGGACGGGACGGAGCACCGCGCAAGCTTCGGCCATCCAAGCACGCCGCTCCCGGCACGCCGCTTCCGGCACCCGGTCGGGCGGCCTCAACACCCGTACCGCACAAGGGGGATCACATGTCCGCACGCACCCACCGCACCCGCATGCTCGTCGCCGCCGCGCTCACGGCCGCCACGTTGACGTTGACGGCGTGCAACAGTGGAGAGGGCGTCCAGGACGAGGGGGCGTCGGCGGGAACGGCGTCCACGCCGTCGCCGGGGGCCTCCACCACGCCCTCGTCCAAGGCGAGCGGGGGAACCTCCGCCGGGACGGGGCAGACCGACTCGGCGGGGCTGACTTCAGAAGGCTCGACCGGCGGTGGGGCCGGTTCGAGCGGCACGTCGGGGTCGTCGGGTTCCTCGGGTTCCTCGGGCTCGTCGGGTTCCACGGGCGCCGGGGACACGGAGCCCACCAGGGCCGCCTGCTCCCCGGCCTTCACCCGGACGACCGCCACGGAGGTCTCCCGCCCGCTGAACCACCTTCTGCTCACCGTCACCAACACCGGCTCGAAGAACTGCAACCTCACCGGCTATCCGGCGGTCCGGTTCGGTGCGGCCCAGTCCGTGCCGCCGGCCTTCGAGGACTCCAAGCCGCAGGCGGTGGTCACGCTGGCCCCCGGCGAGTCGGGCTATGCGGGCGTCCTTCTCTCGGCCGCCGACGGCGGTGGCTCGGGCGGCTACACGGCCAAGTCCCTCACGGTCTACTTCGACAAGAGCGCGAGCGCCGGCGCCCACCCGTCACTCCCCGCGGACGGTGTGCACGTCGACGACTCGATCCGCGTCTCGTACTGGCAGGCGAGCATGGCCGACGCCCTGGCCTGGTGACACACCGGCTGCCTGCCCGGACCGTTTGTCAGCGCAGCGCGCTCTTGCGCTGCCATTCGGTCCAGGAGAGGTTCCACGCACCGAAGCCGTTCCCGGGCGCGACCAGGCCCTTGGTGTCCTTGCCGGTGATCTCGAACGGGTCGCCCGGCCGCACCTGCCGGTAGAACCAGGCCGCGTCGGCGTCGCTCATACCTATGCACCCGGAACTGTGGTTGGCGTTGCCGAAGTAGCGGGCGTTCCACGGGGCGGCGTGTGCGTACATGCCCGACCAGGTCAGCCGCATCGAGTAGTCGACCATCTTGTCGTAGGCGTCGCGGAGCCCCACCGTCTCGGAGTTCATGTTGATCGTGCCCTCCTTGGCCATGAGCACCGCGGTTCCGCGCCAGGAGCGCTTGTCACCGCCGGGCGTGCCGCCGGAGACCGGGATCCGGCGCACGGTCGCGCCGTCGCGTACGAGCGTGAGCCGGTGGCTGTCGAGGTCGACCTTGACGATCTGCCGGGCGCCGATGGTGAAGGTGGTCGTGTAGTCGCGCACGAACCAGCCGCCGCCCGTGCCCGAGTCGGTGCCGTTCAGCTCGGCGTTCAGCGTGACCTTGGTGCCGGGCTTCCAGTACGTCCTGGGCCGCCAGTCCACCCGGTCCAGGCCCGACCAGTCGCGTATCCAGCCCCAGGAGCCCTCGGTGCCGTTCGAGGTGGTGATCTTGAGCTGCTTCTCGACCTCGGCCTTGTTCCTGACCGGATGGTCGAAGACCAGCGAGATCGGCTGGGCGACGCCGACGGTGGCGCCGGTGCCCGGCCGCCAGTCGACCTTGTTGACCTTGTCGGCCGGAGCCGTGGTGAAAGCGGTTCTGGTGCTCTTGGCGGTGCCGCCCTCGGTGCGGGTCTTCGCCGTCACCGCGTACGACGCTCCGGGTACGGACTTGCGGTCGGAGACCCACGACCGGCCGTCGACGGCGACCTTCCCGGCGAGCTTGTGGCCCTCGCCGTCGGTGACGGTCACCGAGGTGAGCCTGCCGCCGTCGGCCCTGACCCGCACGAGCTCGCCCGCCCGGATCCGTTCTCCCTCGGGTGTGACGGTGACCGTGACGGGGCGGTCGGCGGTTTTCGGCTTCTCCCCGGAGTCCGGGGCGCTGGGGGAGCCGCCCGGCGAACAGGCGGCGAGCGGAGCCAGCAGGACCGCCACGACAGCGGCGGCCCGGGCAGGGGCGAGGACACGACGGCGCGACAACACAGCCTCCGGGAAGGGCGACAAGGTGGTGGATGTCGTGACTGTAGAGCCGGAAAAGCCGAGGTCAGCCGCCATCGGGCTACGTGACGGCGACTGGTGCGCAACGGTCATGGTCCGGTCACATTCGCCGGACGGAGCGGTCATGGACCGCTGTGAGCCTCCTCTGTGTCCCCGCGACAGACCGGGGAGAAGGAGAGGCTCAGACTGTGTCAGCGCTGCTCGTGCCGCCCAGCCGCGTGTGTCACGCGGGGAACCGCGGCTTCGCCCTGCGCACCATCACCGCGGAGACCTACCGCGCCTTCCTCGCGTCCCCCGACGGCGCCGCGCTCGGTGCCGGTTTCCTGCAGTGCCCGTCCTGGGCCGATGTCAAGGAGGGCTGGCGCGCCCGACTGCTCGGCTGGGGACCGGATCCGCAGGCGGGCGCGCTGACGGGTGTGGCCCTGGTGCTGCTGCGGCAACTCCCCGGCACCCGCAAGTACTTCGCCTACCTTCCCGAAGGGCCCGTCGCCGACTGGCGCGACCCCGACGTCGACGCCTGGCTCACCCCGCTGCTCGAACACCTGCGCCGCGCGGGCGCCTTCGCCGTGCGCATCGGCCCGTCGCCCGCCTACCGGCGCTGGAACGCCGCCCTGCTCAAGCCGCTCACCGGCCCGGGCCGGCGCCTGGGTGACGTCCTCGCCAGTGAGGTCGATCCGCTCGGCACCGCCGTCGCCGAGCGGCTGCGGGCCCGGGGCTGGCGCCGCTGCGGGGATGACAAGGACGGGGATGCCCAACCGCGCCACGTCTTCCACGTGCCGCTCGCCGGACGCAGCACACAGGACCTGTGGGCCGGGCTCAACCAGGAGTGGCGCCGCAACGTCCGCCGCGCCCAGAAGGAGGGCGTGGAGGTGGTCGTGGGCAGCGCGGCCGAACTCCCCGAGTTCTACCGGCTGCTGGGCATCACCGAGCGGCGCGACGGCTTCCGGCTCGGCCGCTCGCTGGCCTACTACGAGCGTCAGTACGCGGCGCTCAACGCCGAGGAACCGGGCCGGATGAAGCTGTACCTCGCCCGTCACCGGGGCGAGATCCTGGCCGCCCACACGATGATCACGGTGGGCCGCCGGGCCTGGTACCAGACCGGCGCCTCGGCCGACCACCGCCGCGAGGTCCGGCCCTCCAACGCCCTGCAGTGGCGGATGCTGCTGGACGCCCACGCCCTCGGCGCCGACGTCTACGACATGCGCGGGGTACCCTCCACTCTCGATCCCGGCGAACGTGCGTACGGACTGCTGCGGTGGAAGCTCGGCACCGGCGGACACGTCGTCGAGACGTTGGGGGAATGGGAGAGACCTTTGGGCGGCAGCGCCAACCACACGCTCCACCGCGCCTTCCAGGCGTACCTGAACCGCCGATGACGCCCACCGCGCTGAAGACACCGACCGGCACGAAGGGGGCCTCCGCGGCCCGCGGCAGCGCTGTCATGGCCGCCGGGTCCCTCGTCGGGCGGGCCACCGGCTTCGCCCGCTCCGCCGTGGTCGCGGCAGCGATCGGCACCATCGGGCCGGTCGCCGACGGCTACGCGGTCGGCAACGCCCTGCCCACCATCGTCTACATGCTGCTCCTCGGCGGCGCGCTGAACGCCGTCTTCGTGCCCGAGCTGGTCAAGGCCGCCAAGGAGCACGAGGACGGGGGCGCCGCGTACACCGACCGGCTGGTCACCGTCTGCGTCGTCGCCCTGCTGGCGATGACCGCGACCGCGGTGTGGGCGGCGCCCGCGATCATCGACGTGTACACCGACTACACCGGCGGGCAGGCGGCCATGACCATCGCCTTCGCCCGCTACTGCCTGCCCCAGATCTTCTTCCTCGGCCTGTTCACGCTGCTCGGCCAAGTGCTCAACGCGCGGGGCCGCTTCGGCGCGATGATGTGGGCGCCGGTCCTCAACAACCTCGTCGTCATGGCCGTGTTCGGCCTGTACCTCGCGCTGGCCACGGGCGGCGGGGACACGCTCACCGCGACCGGGACCGCCGTCCTCGGCTGGGGCACCACCGCCGGTATCGCCGCCCAGGCACTCGCCCTCGTCCCCGCGCTGCGCGCGGCCCGCTTCCGCTGGCGACCCCGCTTCGACTGGCGCGGCAGCGGACTGACCCGCCCCCTGCGCTCGGCCGGCTGGCTGGTGCTGCTGGTCCTGGCCAACCAGGCCGCCTACTGGGTCACCACCCGGCTCGCCACGGCCGCGGGCGGCGACGGCGGCCCCGGATTCGGCGCGTACAACAACGCCTACGCCCTGTGGGTCGTACCGCACGGCATCATCACGGTCTCCGTGGTGACCGCGTTGCTGCCCCGGATGAGCGCGGCCGCCGCCGACGGGGACACCACCGCCGTACGGCGCGACGTCTCCCACGCCCTGCGCGTCAGCGCCTCCGCCGTCGTACCCGCCGCGTGTGTCCTGTTCGCCCTCGCCCAGCCGGTGATGGCCCTCGTCTTCGGGTACGGCAGGACCAGCGCCGCCGACACGGCCGCCATGGCCGGGATCCTGATGGCCTTCGCGCCGGGACTCGTCGCCCTGTCGGGCCAGTACGTCCTGTCCCGCACCTTCTACGCGCTCTCCGACACCCGTACGCCGTTCCTGCTCAACCTGGCGATCGTCGCCCTCAACGCGGGACTGTCCCTGGCCGCCGCCCACCTGCTGCCGGCCCGCTGGGCCGTGACGGGCATGGCGGCGGCGTACTCGCTGGCGCTGTGCGTGGGCTGGGCGCTGACCGGCCGGGTGCTGAGCCGCCGGCTCGCCGTCGCCCGCCCCCTGCGCTCCTCCGCCGCCGGCGCGCATGCGCGGCTGCTGCTCGCCGCCGTGCCCGCCACCGCGCTGGGCCACTTCGCGGCCCTGGGAACCGCACCGGCGGGGGCGGTGGTCTCCACGGGTGCCGGAGCGAGTGCCGTCGTCCTCACCTTCGCCCTGCTCGCCCGTCCGCTGCGGCTCGCCGAACTCGACGCGCTGCTGCGCGGCGTACGCCGGCGATGGACCCGGACCTGACCGACCCGACCGTCACCGAGGGAGAAACTGACGATGCCCCGCGTGCTCCTCATCGAGGACGACCCCTCCGTACGCGAGGGGGTCGAACTCGGTCTGCGCCGCCGCGGCCACGAGGTACGGGCGGCCGCGACCGGCGAGGCCGGCCTCGCGGCGCTGTCCGAGTTCCGCCCCGATCTGCTGCTGCTGGACCTGATGCTGCCCGGCATGAACGGCGTACAGGTCTGCCGGCAGGTCCGCGAGCGCAGCCAGCTGCCGATCATCATGCTCACCGCGCGCGGCGACGACTTCGACGTGGTCATCGGCCTGGAGGCCGGTGCCGACGACTACATCGTCAAGCCCGCCCGCACCGAGGTGATCGAGGCCCGCATCCGTGCCGTACTGCGCCGCCTGGACGACGGCGGCACGGGCCGCCCGGCCGTCGAGTTCTACGGCGAACTCGCCATCGACCGGGTCGGACTGACCGTCACCAAAGCCGGCCGGCCGCTCGCGCTCGCCCCCTCGGAGCTCAAGCTCCTGCTGCACCTGTCCGCCGCCCCCGAGCAGGTCTTCAGCAGGCAGCAACTGCTGGAGCACGTCTGGGAGCACAGCTACCACGCGGACGCCCGGCTGGTCGACGCCTGCGTGGCACGGCTGCGCGGCAAGATCGAGGACGAGCCCGGCAGCCCCCGCTACGTCCAGACACTGCGGGGCTTCGGCTACCGCTTCGGGCCGCTGTGATCACCGGACCGGACACCGGAACCGGCTCCGGCCCCGTCCTCGGCCGGTCGCGGGTCAGGGCGTTCGGGCTGCGTACACGGCTGTTGCTCGCCTTCCTGCTGGTCGCCGCCGTCAGCGCCGGCACGACCGCCGCGCTGACCTACCGTGAGGCCCGCACCGCGCTGCTGGAGACCGCCCAGGACACGGCGGTCACGTCGTTCCGTGACCAGGTCCAGCAGCTGGCCTTCGCCCTGCCCGTGCAGGAGGAGGGGCTGGAGGAAGTCCTGCGGGACATCGCCCGCAGGGGCAAGCCGCACCCCTGGGTGGTGTTCGCCGAGTACGGTTCGATCCGCGTCTCCTCGGGCGAGAACCCCGTCTCCACCGTCATCACACCCGAACTGCGCCGCGCCGCACGGGCCGACCCCCACGGCAGCTTCGAACGGGTCGTCAAGGACGGCGTTCCCTATCTCACCATCGCCATGCCCACCGTCTTCAAGGCGAGCCCGGGCAGAGTGCTGCCCACCGGACTCGTCCTGTACGCCGTCATGCGGATGACCGACGAGCAGGTCAACGTCGACGCCCTCCTCACGGCCGCCCGGGACGGCGCCCTGCCCGGCCTCGCGATCGCGCTGATCCCCGGCCTGATCGCCGCGCGCAGCGTGCTGCGTCCGGTGCGGGAACTGCGCCGGGCGGCCCAGAGCATGGGCAGCGGCAGACTCGACACCCGGATCCCGGTGCGCGGCAGCGACGAACTGGCGGACCTGGCGCACACCTTCAACGAGTCCGCGGCCGAACTCGAGCGCTCGGTAAGGGAACTGCGCGAGGCCGAGGCCCGCGCCCGCCGGTTCGCCTCCGACGTCTCGCACGAACTGCGCACCCCCCTCGCCGGAATGCTCGCCGTCACCGAGGTCCTCGACGAGGACGCGGACCGCCTGGACGCCGACACCGCCCGGGCGGTCCGGCTGGTCAGCGCCGAGACCGGAAAGCTCGCCGTGCTCGTCGAGGACCTGATGGAGATCTCCCGCTTCGACGCCCGCGCGGCCGAGCTGAACACCGACGAGGTCGACGTCGCCGAGGCCATCCGCAAGACCCTCCACAACCGGCACTGGACCGACGACCGGGTCCGCGCCGAGCTCCCCGACGGCATCCGCGCCCGCCTCGACCCGCGCCGCTTCGACCTGGTGATCGCCAACCTCGTGGGCAACGCCCTGCGGCACGGCGGCGCGCCCGTCACGGTCCGGCTGCGCACCGAGGCACGCTCCGACGGCCCGCCCGCGCTGATCACCGAGGTCACGGACAGCGGCCCCGGCATCCGCCCCGAAGCCCTCCCGCACATCTTCGACCGCTTCTACAAGGCCGACGCGGCCCGCACCCGGTCGGCGGGCAGCGGCCTCGGCCTGGCGATCACGCTGGAGAACGTGAAGCTGCACGGCGGAACGGTCCGCGCGGGGAACCTGCCCGGCGGCGGTGCCGTCTTCACCGTCGAGATACCGCTGAACGCTCAGGAGGCCGGCGGATGAGGCGTGCGCGGACGCGCCGTCGTCGAGCGGCGGCCGCCACCGCCGCGGCGGCCGTGCTGCCGCTCGCCGGCTGCGGCATCCAGGAGACCGACGTCATCGAGGCGGGCGGTCCCGCCTCCGTCCAGGCCTTCGTCGACCGCGACCACGACATGCTGCTCTTCTTCCGCAGCCCCGACGGAGGGGTGAGCCCGGTGATCCGGACGACCCGGCCCTCGGCCGGGTTCGGCGACGAATACACCGTGGGCTCCGGCGCCCCCAACGCCGACGGCCCGGACGGACCGGTGCCGACCGAGAAGGTCGTCATGGCACTGCTCAACGGTCCGGGGAAGGAGGACCGCGCCGCCGGCCTCAGCACCGCCCTCCCCGCCGCCCGCCCCGGCGCGACCGTCGAGGTCGAGTCCTCCCCCGACGGCAGCGTCACGACCCGCCTGCCCCTCGCCCTGGAAGGCCTGGACAGCACCGCTGTGCGCCAGCTGACCTGCACGATCGCCTACAGCCGGGACGCCGACGGCCAGGTCGTCGTGGAGCTGACCGGCCAGGACGGGACATCGAGGTCCGGCACCTGCGGACTCGGCAGAAGCGGCTGAAGAGCTGACCTGCGGTTGCCGGCACAGGCCCTAGAACAGGCCCTTGTAGCCCTGCCACCCCGTGGTGATCTGCGTGCGTGAGGTGAAGGAGCCGTTCCCCTTGCCGTCGTTGCGGTAGAGGTCCCCGGCGGTGTCGCGGACGACCAGGTCGGGCTTGCCGTCACCGGTGATGTCGCCGACGCCCACCATCGCGTCGTACGTCCTGCCCCAGGACGTGAAGACGGTGACCCGGTCCTTGAACTGGCCCGCGCCCGTGCCGTCGTAGCGGAAGAGGGTGCCGTCGGTGCGGCGGGCGAGCAGGTCGCCGAAGCCGTCGCCGTTCAGGTCGCCGGCGCCGGTGATGTGGGTGTACCCGGTCCAGGCCGAACGGATCTTCACCCGGCTCTTGAAGCCGCCGGCGCCGTTGTCGGCGTACAGGTAGATGTCGCCCGTGGAGGCCTGCCGTGCGATCAGGTCCGTACGGCCGTCGCCGTTCAGGTCGCCGGGCGCGGTCAGCACGTTGTACTGCTGCCAGCCGGTGCCCAGCGCCGTGTAGCTGCCGCTGGGGCTGTAGCCGCCGCCCGCGCACTTGCCCGGGTAGCGGCGCAGGGCGCCGTCGGGCATGCGGACCAGGAGGTCGTTGCAGCGGTCCCGGGTGAGGTCCCCGAAGGGCACGGCGTAGGTGCCGGCGGGCCAGCCGGAGCCGGACGCCTTGGTGCCGAAGGCGCCCTTGCCGTCGCCGTAGTGGGTGGTGAGGTAGCCGGAGGAACTGAGCGTCATCAGATCGCCCGCGCCGCCGTTGAGGTCGTGGTGGCCACGGGCGCCGCCGGTCAGCGTGATGCTTCCGGTGAGCTGCAGTGCCGCGCCCTGGCCGTCCCCGGGCGCCGCGCTCAGCGTCCAGGTGTACGTCCCGTCCGTCGCGTAGGCCGTGTCGGAGACCTTGCCGTCCCAGGCGGCGGTCAGCGCGGCGCCGCGGGCGGTGGCGTCGAGCGTCCGCACCGTGCGACCCGCCCTGTCCTTGATCACGACCTGCGCGCCGGGCGCGGCGGGCTTCGACAGCTGCCAGGAGCCGTCCCAGCGGGCGTCCGTCGTGGACTTCAGGTTCACCGCCGTGTCGGGATGCGACTCGATCTTGGCGAGCGGGGAGGTGGGCACGCCGGTGGACTCGGCACGCACCACGCCCGTGGCGGTGTCCAGCCAGGCGACCCCGCCGCCGAACCGGTCGGCCGCGATCCTCCCGGTGGCGCCGGGCAGGGCGCCCAGGTCACGGGTGTCACCGACGGTGCCGGTGTGGAAGTCGGTCAGCCGGACCGTGCCGGCGTCCTTGTCGAGGCTCAGCAGATACCCGTCGCCCAGTTCGCCGGTGGCGGGCAGCTCGGCCTTCTGCTGGGTCGTACGGTCGTAGAGCCCGGAGCCGGCCGAGCAGTCCCAGGCGACCCAGCGGCCCACGGCCTGCAGCCGGTTCGGCGTGCAGCCGAGGTCGACGGTGTCGGTGGTCGCCTGCGACTTGAGGTCGACCGCCTTGACGGTGCCGTCGGTGTCGCCCGCCGTCCACAGCGTGGTGCCCCAGACGGCGGCGGGCCCGCCCACCCGCTCCGAGACGATCTTCGGGCCGCCGCTCGCCGCCATGTCCGCCACGTACTGGTGGTCGTCGGCGTCGGTGCCCTGACCGAAGACGACATAGCGGCCGGAGGCCGAGAGCACCGTGCCGCCGTACGTCGTCGGGGTGCCGTCGGCGTTCTGCCGGGGCAGCGGCAGGGACAGCGAGTCCTGCGCCGACGACCGCACCTCCAGGTGGTTCTTCGAGGTGCTGTACGCGTAGAGGTCCACGTAGGCGAAACGGCCGTCGCCGGTGCCCACCGGGAGGGTGCCCGCGTACCGGCGCACCTCGCTCGGGTCGTCCGTCGCCGCGGGCTCCTGGAGCACCGAACGGTCGCCCGCGGTGGGGCTGTCGCCGAGGCCGAGGGTACGGCTGAAGACCGAGGGGAAGGAGTTGGTGTCCGTCTCGGTCGTCGCCAAACGGCCGCCGGACAGGGCGAGTTCGCGCAGCTTTCCGGCGCGCGCCGGCAGCTCGCGCAGCGTGCTGAGGGTGATCGTGCCGTCGGTGCCGACCGTGGCCTTGCGCACCGCCCAGTGACCCGCGTCCGCGCCGCCCGTGACGAGGACACCACCGTCGGGAGACGCGGCCATGGACAGGGCCGCGTGCGGCAGCAGGGTCTTGGCCTCACCGCCGCCGATGGGCAGCGCCCGCAACTCGCCGCCCCGGCGCAGCTGGTACTCGTCGCCCGGTCGCTGGGGCACATGGCCCGTGGTGGCGAGGACGTGGTCGCCGAGCAGCGCCACATTGGCCGGGTACTCGGTGCTGCCCGCGACGGCGACCGTCGTCTCGGCGGCGTCGAGGGCGTCCCGGCGGCGCAGGTGCACCTTGTCGTCGCCGTACTCGCTGTCGTACCAGCCGACGTGGGTGCCGGACAGGACGACCTGGATGTTGTTGCCGCCGAAGGCGTCGGAGAAGGCGACATCGGCCCGCCCGGTCTCCACGTCGACGAGCGTGAGGATCTGCGCGCCACCGGACGGGGTGCGCAGGGCGATGGTGTGCCCGTCGGCGCCGACCGCCCACGCGGACGCGGGCACCGCACCGGTCACCAGGGTGTCCGTGAACTCGCCGCCGTCCGGCTTGCGCAGCACGTGCAGGGCCTCGATGGCGCCGGTGTCCGTCGACGTGGCGGTCAGGACGGCGCCGCCCGTGGCACCGAGGTAGGCGTGCCCGTCGGGCAGCGTGAACGTCGTCGACGTCCCCGCCTTCATGTCCTTCAGCTCGACCGTGCGGCTCGCCTTGGTGTACAGGGCGACGACGTCCGAGGCCGAGCCGTCCACCCGCACACCGGAATCGGCGGGGTCGGAGCCGACCGCCTGCACGTCGCCGCTCTCCGGGACCCACCGGTAGCCGCTCATGGGCCCGAACCCCGTGCCGAACGCGTCCCCTTCCTGCTCCTCCCTGGTGAGGAAGCCCGAACTGCCCGCGTCGGGCACGCTGTTCTTCAGCGGTGCGAACCGATCGGGAGCCGGGATCGTCAGGGAAGCCGGCTCGGCCTGGGCCCCCTGCAGCAGAAACGGTGCGGCCCCGCCGGCCACCGCGAGTGCGACGGCGCCGGCGATGCCCGTACGTATGAGCGTGCGTTTGCGGTCGGGCGAGTGTCGTCCTGCCACGCATACCTCCAACAACTGGCTGGCGATGAGGAGGCAGCTCGACGCGGACGCACACGGACGCACCGGGACGCACGCAAGCGGTGCATTGACTGGCGCGATGCGGAGCAGGCCTCCAGAAAGCGCCGGAAGGTAACACGGCACGCGAGGAGGATTCGAATGCGTTCACGAATGCCTCGTCGACGGGCGAAACGGGACGGGGCGGTTGTGTCAGCAGGTCTCGCGGAGGTAGCCCCGCGTGCCCTCGGCCACGACGTCCTGGTCGCGTCGGACGATGCTCAGCGCACCGCCCCAGCGGGAGCACGCGTTCGACAGACCCTTCGCCGTGTATTCGACCACCAGCACCCTGTCGTCGAAGGCCTTGGCGAAATCGCCGCACTCGTTCCACTCGCCGCACTCCTCCACCACGGCGAAGTCCAGGCCTACGGCCGCCCGGTCGGGCGCGAGCTCCAGCGTGTTCTTCTGGGCGACGGCCAGGCCCTTCTCGTGGGCGTGCGCCGACAGCAGTTTCATGAACGCCTTGGCCTGATCGGCAGTGAGGAGGTCCGGGAAGCGGGTGAAGGAGTCGTAGTTGTCGGGCTCGACCGCCTGGAATCCCTTGGCCGCACACTCGTCGATCCAGCCGTTCACCTTGGCGGCGATGCGCTGCCGATGGGCGGCCGTGCGAATGTCCAGGACCGCCTCGTTCCACTCCCTGTCGTAGACGACGTCCCCCTTGGCGTCGCGCAGCAGCAGATCGGGGGCCCAGTCGCTCTCCGCGCCCTCCTGCGCCTGGAGGGCGTTGAAATTGCAGATGTTGTACGCACCCGGGGCAGGCGGGTCCTCGTGGCTGCGGCTGACCACCCGCACCCCGGTCGGCAGGGTGTACGCGCCGCCGATCTGGTAGTCCCACCGTGCGTGCTTCGGCGGTGTCGTCACCGCGGAGGCGGCTGCGGCGGCGGAGGCGACGGGCGCGGAAGGGGATGCGGAGGCGGGCGCGGAGGGCGACTGGGGACTGTCGTTCGTTTGCACTGCCGCGACGGCCAGCCCGGTGACGACGAGGGCCGCGGCGAGGCCGATGAGGATGCGCCGTCCTCGGCGTGGGACCGCCGGGACCGCCGGAACCGCCGGGACCGCCGGAACCGCCGGGACGGCCGGTTCCGCCGGAACGGCCGCTCGCGGCGTCACCGGGGCGACCGGGGCGACCGGAGTGACCGGGGTGGTGGAACCCGGCAGCGTCAGGACCATCCGGTGCAGATCGGCGAGTTCGGGCCGGTCGGCCGGGTCCTTGGCCAGGCAGCGTTCGGCGATGCTCCGGAGCGGTTCGGCCACGCCGTCCAGGAACGGAGCCTCGTACATCACCTGGTAGCCCGTCAGATAGGGGCTGCTTCCGTCGAACGGACGGTTGCCGGTGGCCGCGTACACCAGGACCGACCCCAGCGAGAACACGTCCGAGGCGGCGGTGACTTCGCGTGGCGAGGCGAACTGCTCGGGGGACATGAAGGGCGGGGTGCCGATCAACCGCCCCGTCACGGTGAGGGCTTCGTTGTCGACGGCGTGCGAGATGCCGAAGTCGATGACGCGGGGCCCGTCCTCGGCCATCAGGATGTTGCTCGGCTTCAGGTCACGGTGCACCACACCCACCCGGTGCATGTCCCGCAGCGCCTCGACGAGGCCCAGTGCGAGCGTGCGCAGGGCATGTCCGCCGAGCGGGCCGTCCTTGGCCACGACATCGGACAGGGTGCGGCCCGGCACGTACAGCGTCGCCATCCACGGCTGCTCGGCGTCCGGATCGGCGTCCACCACCGGGGCCGTGAACGCCCCGCTCACCTGGCGCGCCGCCGCGATCTCCTGCCGGAAGCGCGTGCGGAACTCGTCGTCCTGCGCGTACGGCGGGTGCACGACCTTGACCGCGACCTGCCGTCCCGAGGCCGAGTGACCCAGAAAGACGATGCCCATGCCGCCACTGCCGAGTCGGTCGGTCAGCGTGTAGCCGCCTATGGACTCCGCATCGCCGGGCTTCAGGGGCATCACCCGTCACCTTTTCCGTGTGCCGTGCCGTAGAAAGCCTTTTCAATGGGAGCAGACTAGTCGGGGGCCCTCCCGCAGTGGCGGCCTTCGCACGTGGCGCTGATCTCTCTTTGCCCCATGCCATGGCGGGGCCGCAGGCGCAACGGCCCGCGGCCCCGCTCGGTGGTGGGGTCAGGACGGGTCGCCGTACTGGAGGCCGCGCCCGTTGGTGCCGACGTAGACACGGCCGTAGGTGTCGGGGTCGCCGGTGATGACGCCGACGCCGCCGATGGCGCCCCACTGGTGTGCCTTGTCGTTGACGCGGAGCCAGGTGGCGCCCTTGTCGGTGGAGCGGAAGACTCCGGTGACGTCCTTGACGGTGCCGATCATGTACAGCGCCTGGTAGCCGGTGCCCGGCTTGGCCTTGCCGAAGCCGAGGGCGGAGGCGGACTGCACGGACCTCAGTGTGGTGAAGGTGCGGCCGCCGTCGGTGGAGTGCAGCAGCCCCTTGTCACCGCCGGCGATCCACAGGTCCCCGGCGACGCCGGGGACGGCCGCGAGCCGGCCGGAGGGCAGGTTGCCGGCCCGGGCGGTGAAGGTCGCGCCGCCGTCGGTGCTGGCGTAGAGCGTGCCGCCGGACAGGGAGTAGAAGGTCCTGGCCGAGGAGCGGTCGGCGACGACCACGGCGTCGGTGCCCAGGCCACCGACCCTCGACCAGCTCGCGCCGTTGTCGGTCGAGCGGTACGGGGCCTGCCCGGACTGGGTCCAGACGATGCCGGAGCCGTCCGCGGCGAGCGCGATGTGGCCGCTGTGGGCGCTGCCCACGGGCTCTGCCTTGAAGCCGTTCCAGGTGCTGCCGCCGTCGGTGGAGTAGGCGCCGTCCTGCGCGCCGCCCGTGCCGACGCGGACCATCATCGAGGGCTTGGACTGGGCGAAGTCGATGTCGGTGCTGTTGTTCATCATCGGGTTCTTCAGCCGCCCGGACGGCACCTTGGTCAGGGAGTCGTGCCGGAAACCGCCCTGGTCGCCCATGGCGGTGATGACGGCGGCGCCGCCGGGCGGGGCGATCGCGTCCATCAGCGCGGTCTCCTCAAGCCCCCGGGCGCCCATGCTCCAGTGGCTGGTGCCGCCGTTGTCGGAGGCGCCCGCGTCCTTGCTGCGCAGGATGCCGTTGCCGGTGCCGTACAGCACGTGCCCGGAGTTGAAGGGGTCGATGGCCAGGGCGGTCATCCAGTGCCCGGTGTGGGTGCCGACGTAAGGAGCGGCGGAGGCGCTGCGCACCGACCTGTCGGCCAGTGCCTTCCAGGTCGTGCCGCCGTCGGTGGTGCGGTAGAGCTCGTCCTGGGGCCACCAGCGGCCGAGGGTGGTGACCATCACCGTGGACGGCTTGCGCGGGTCGACGGCCAGCCCGGAGAACCCGTAACTGCCCTGGGACGGGGAGACGTTCTTCCACGCCCCGCTGCCTGGCGTGTACTTCCACACCGAGCCCCCCGTCACCCCGTTGGGCCCGAGGTTGTCGGTGTACGTCAGGTACAGCGAGCCGTCACCGGAGAGCACGCCGTGCTGCGGCAGCTGGCCGGTGGGCTGGCCGGGGACGGCCTGCCAGGTGCTGCCGCCGTCGGTGGAGCGGTACAGGGAGGTGGACCTGTCGTTGACACCGACGTAGACCGTCCTGCTGCCGGCCGGGCCGTACGTCACGAAGGAGATGCCAGCGCCGCTGCCCGCCCCGTCCTTGACGGGGAACGAGGAGACCTGGCGCCATGTCACGCCGTAGTCGGTGCTGCGCCACAGGCCGTTCTTGCGGCTGCCCAGCAGCAGGTTGCGGTGGTCCGCGGGGTCGATCACGAGCCGTTCGCCGGCTCCGCGGCCGTCCTCGTTGCCGCCCACCTTGAACGGCAGGTCGGTGCGCTTGAAGGTCCGGCCCTGGTCCGTCGAGCGCAGGATCGCGCCGTTGCCGCCCCAGTCGTTGGTGTAGGTGCCCGCCATGAGGTAGAGCCGCTTGGGGTCGACGGGGTCGGTGGCCACCGAGTCGATGCCGAGCAGGTTCCAGTCCTTCTCGCCGATCCAGTCGGTCAGCGGGATCCACTGCTCGGCCCCGGCGTCCCAGCGGTAGGCGCCGCCCATGTCGGTGCGCGCGTACAGCAGACCCTTCTCGCGCGGGTTGAACACCAGCCCGGTGACGTAACCGCCGCCCACCACCTGGGCGTTCTTCCACCTGTACGGTCCGGCCGCGGCCGTGGTCTGCGCCGTGCCGGCTCCGGACGCGGGGGTCTCGGCCGTCTTCACCAGCTTCCACTGCTGGTTGGTGCCGCCCTTCTTCGGATACTGGATGACTGCCGCGCGGTCGGCCGTGGAGCCCCCGGAAACGTCCAGGACCTGACCGCTCCTGCGGGAGGTGAAGGTGACGGCGCCGGTACCGCTCACCTCGTCGATCCGCCACTCCTGGGAGGGGGAGGAACTGTCGGTCTGCTGCTCGGCGGCGGCACCCTGAGCGGTCGAGTTGCCCGCTATGCCCAGCACCTTGCCGCTGTTGCGGTTCACCAGCTCGTAGTAGCCGTCCCCGGTGGGCTTCAGCTTCCACTGCTGGTTGGCGGTGTTCTGGTCGGTGTATTGCTGGATACGGGTGCCGTCGGCGGTGGAGAAGCTGCTGACGTCCAGCACCTTGCCGCTGCGCGCGGAAACCAGCCGGTAGTAGGCAGTGCCGTCGACTGTCGCGGCCTGTGAGTCCTCCTGCGCGTAGAGGAGGTACGGCACGAGGACGGCGGGCACGCCGAGCACCAGACCGGTGGCGGTCCAGCGACGGCGGTGCCGACCGCGGCGCCCGCCGTTCGTGGGGGAGTTCATGAAGGGTGTTCTCCTTGCAGGCCGTTCACCTGAGAAATGCGGATCCGTACGCCGCAACCGGCCGGATCCGCTCCCTTGTCGCCACAGGCCCCGCACAGGGTTGCCTCGAGCCGTGAACTTTTTTCCAGAACCTGCCGAGCCTTCCGGCCATCTGAAAGAGGGGCGCATGACTTGTGGGAATCGTGCGAAGCGACCAGAACCAAAAGGGGAGAAAGCGTGTCGGCCATCAGCCAGCGGATGCACCTGGTGCTGCTCGCCGCCTGGACAGTCCTGTGGTTCGCCGTCGTCCAGCCGCACGGGGGCTTCTCCTGGCACTACCTGCGTACGGGCGGGGAGCTGCTCTACGCGGGCCCGGGCAGGGCGGACGGCGGTCTGAACCTGTACGCCCACCACCCGGAACTGCAGATGGGGCCCGTCAGTTTCCTGACGGCGGGCCTGTTCAACCCCTTCCCCGAGTCCGTGGGGCAGTTCCTGGCCGCCGGCGTGATGTCCCTGCTCGGTCTGATCATCCTGGTGATGGCCGGACGCAGCGCCGCCTGGCACTTCCTGGGCACCGGCACCAATCACCAGCGGCTGCGGCAGCGGGTGCTGATAGCGGGCCTGGCCTTCATCCCGATGTGGATCGAGGTCTCCGTCCGTTTCGGCCACCTCGACGACGTCCTGGCACTCTTCTTCACGGCCCTGGCCGTCCATGCCCTCACCCGCGGCAACGCCGCTGCGACGGGCATCTTCCTGGCCCTGGCCATGGACTCCAAACCGACCGCGCTGGCCTTCCTGCCGTTACTGCTGGCACTGCCGAGAAGTCAGTGGCTGCGCGCGGGGCTGTGGTGCGCGGGTCTGGTCGCGCTCGCCTGGCTGCCGTTCCTCCTCAGTGCCCCGCAGTCGTTCGCCGCGGCCGAGTTCACCATCCCCAACCAGCCCGCTTCCGCCCTGCGCTGGCTCGGCGTCGACGACCCGCAGACCCCTCCCTGGGACCGGCCCGCACAGGCCGCGGTGGGGCTGGCGCTGGGTTGCCTCGCGGTTTGGAGAGGGCGTTGGCCGGCCGTCGTCCTGCTCGGCGCCAACGCGCGGATCGCCCTGGACCCCAGCGTCTACACGTACTACACCGCCTCCGTCCTGCTGGGCACCCTGCTGTGGGATGTGATCGGCCAGCGGCGCCTGGTGCCGTGGTGGAGCTGGATCGGACTGATCACCCTGTACGGCACGGTCTTCGTCGTTCCTCATGACGCGTCCCGCGGCCTGATCCGCCTGGGCTTCGTCGCCGTATCGACGGCGTATGTCCTGTTCTATCCGGTACGCGACCGGCGGCGCCGACGCTCTGCGTCCCGCGGCACGCAGGAGAGCGCAAGCCCTGCGAATGTTCCGGGTCGCGAATCATGTGAGAAGTATTGACGCCGCTCGCCGGTTCTCTCATCATCCAGTTTGCTCGATACTCCGACCCGTATTCGACATATCGAACGAACATCAGGGCCGCACCGCACCGGTAGTCGCACAGCCTCCGACGGGGCCCACCAGCACCACCTACTCAAAGATGATGAGGTCCCCATGGGCAGACGTAGTTTCAGCCGCAGACGGATGTCCGCGGTGTTTGCTGCGGCGGTTGCGGTCCTGGTCTCCTTGGCGGCGATGCTCGTCGCCGTCCCGGCTCAGGCGGCCACCACCGGCACCTTGAAGGGGGTCGGTTCCGGCCGGTGTCTCGATGTGTCGGGCGCCAGCCAGACCGAGGGCACGAACGTGCAGATCTGGGACTGCAACGGCGGCTCCAACCAGCAGTGGACCCTGACGGACAGCAGCCAGCTGACCGTGTACGGCAACAAGTGCCTGGATGTTCCGAACCACGCCACCACGGCCGGTACCCGGCCGGTGATCTGGTCCTGCAACGGCGGTACGAACCAGCAGTGGCGGGTGAACTCCGACGGCACGGTCGTCGCCGTGGAGTCCGGGCTGTGCCTGGACGTCTCGGGCGGTGCCACGGCCAACGGCACGGCGGTGCAGCTCTGGAACTGCAACGGCGGCAGCAACCAGAAGTGGACCGGCCTGTCCGGGACGTCCAACTCGTGTGGTCTTCCGTCGACGTACCGGTGGAGCTCGACCGGCCCGCTGGCGCAGCCGGCCAACGGGGCGCTCGCGCTGAAGGACTTCACCACCACGACGGTCAACGGCAAGCACGTGGTCTACGCGACGTACTCCGACGGCAACTGGCACTCGATGGGCTTCAGCCCCTTCACGAACTGGTCGGACATGGCGACGGCCACCCAGACCCCGATGAGCCAGTCCGCCGTGGCGCCCAAGCTGTTCTACTTCGCGCCCAAGAACATCTGGGTGCTGGCCTCGAACGGGTGGGGTACCCAGTGGCCCTTCGTCTACCGCACGTCGAGCGACCCCACCAACCCCAACAGCTGGTCCGCGCCGCAGCCGCTGTTCACCGGCAGCCTCCCCGTCGGCGGCCCGATCGACCCGACCCTGATCGCCGACGGCCAGAACATGTACCTGTTCTTCGCCAATGACAAGGGCGGCATCTTCAGGTCGAAGATGGCGATCGGGAACTTCCCGAGCAGCTTCGGCTCGTCGTACCAGACGGTCATGACCGACACGGAGAAGAACCTGTTCGAGGCGCCGGAGGTCTACAAGGTCCAGGGCCAGAACCAGTACCTCATGATCGTCGAGGCTCGGGGTGTGAACGAGGACCGCTTCTTCCGCTCGTTCACGGCCTCCAGCCTGGACGGTGAGTGGACCCCGCAGGCCGCCACCGAGTCCAACCCCTTCGCGGGCAAGGCCAACAGCGGCGCCACCTGGACCAACAGCATCAGCCACGGTGACCTGGTCCGCAACAACCCCGACCAGACCATGACCATCGACCCCTGCAACCTGCAGTTCCTCTACCAGGGCCTGGACCCCAACACACCGCAGGGCACCCCCTACGAGCGGCTGCCGTACCGGCCGGGCCTGCTCACCCTGCAGCGCTGACCGCCTGATCCACGGCACCCATCGCAACGAGGAACCCCAGCCGCACGTCGGCTGGGGTTCTTTTGGGTCGGCTACCGCCCGTCGGCGGCGACGTCCCAGTGCTCGATGATCTTTCCGTCGACCACGCGGAAGAGGTCCGCGACGACGTAGTCGGAGCTGAAGACCCACACCAGGTCCCCGTCGGCGAGGGTGTTGCCGAACCGGGTCCCGCCGCCTGCGGTACTGCTGGGCGAGGGGGAGCTCTGCGGGTTCTGCTGGAAGAACCGCTTCAGCGGAGCCGTTCCGTTCGGGGCGATCGGGTTGTGCTGGTAGTACCGGGGATCCCAGCTCTTGTCGATCACGCTCGCGTCACCGTCGGAGAGCTTGCGGTACGCGTCGACCGCGAACGTGCGGTTCTTCTCCTCCTGTTCCTCGGACAGGGCCGGGGCCCCGTTCGGGTACCGGTACACGTCGCTGAACAGCGAGTTCCCGCTGGCCGTCTTCGCCGGCACGGTCTGCGTGATGCCCCAGTGCTCGACCAGCTTGCCGCCGCTGACCCGGAACAGGTCGGCCTTGGCCTGGCCGGTCGCCTCGTTCGCCGGGGTGGCCGACGCGTGCCAGTGCACGGCCACCAGGTCACCGTCGGCGGCCACGTGCTTGACGGTCGCCACCGCACCGGGGATCTTCGCCTTGACGTCCTTGAACTGCTTGATCTGCCCGTTGGCTCCGCCGGGGACCGACTTGTCGTGCTGCATGTAGTCGGTCGCGACGAGTTCCTTCACCACGTCGGTCCTGTCCTTGTTGAACGCCTCCGAGTACAGGCGCACAACGAGCTCCTTGTTCCGCTCCTCGGAGGCCGACGCCGAGCGGGCCGCGGCGGACGTCGTCGACGAGGCGGCCGGGTCGTTGCCGGACGCGCTGCTGCAGGCGGTCGCGAAGCAGGCCACGGCAGCGAGCCAGGGCAGGGTCTTGCGGTATCTCACTCGAGTCTCCTGTGTACGGTCCTGCTTGGGGAGTTCCACCAGGGGCGGTAGGACAGGGCCCCTCCCGCACGGCCATCCCATCCCGACCCCCGCAGACATCCACTCCGCCGACCAGTGGGACCACCCCCGCCGACCGGCAGGACGCGGATCATCCGGAAGGTGCAGCTCGTATCCACCGGGACGGCCACGGTCCCTTCTGCCGGCCGTTGAAGCGGTCGTTCGGTCGACGCCGCCTCCGAGCGGCAGCCGCACGGCCCGCGCGCCGCGCCGTCGGCGCCGGATCCCGGCCGGTGCCACGGGTGCGGTGGGCGTACGCGGCGGACGCCCTCGTCGCCGTACGGCTGAGACCGGACTGCGGCCCGGGATGGGCGGTCGTCCTTCCCGGGCGGCCGTCCTCCTCGTCGCCCAGGCCACGGTCTCCGCCATCCGATACCTGGCAACCCGCGTGCCGGTCGATCGGGGACGATCGGGCGCGCCGGCCGCTCGACCCGCCTGCGGCGGATCAGTACGTCGGCAGTCGCAGCTCCGTCTCCGCGCCCCCCTCCGGGCGGTTGCGGAAGGTCAGGCGGGCGCCGAGGAGGCGGGCCTGGCCGGTCGCGATGGTCAGGCCGAGGCCGGTGCCGCCGGTCCGGGAGCCCGTGCGGAAGCGCTGGGGGCCGGAGGTGTGCAGCACGGCGAGCAGATCGGCCGGGAAACCGGGGCCGTGGTCGCGGACCCGGACCACGGGGCCGTCGACCTCCACCTCCACGGGTGGGGCGCCGTGCCGCAGGGCGTTGGCGGCCAGGTTGGTCAGGATCCGTTCGACACGGCGCGGGTCGGTGGCCACGACCGTGTCCGTCACGACCGTGACGCGCACGCCGTCGAGCCCGGCGACCGCACGCCGGGTCATCGCGCTCACCTCACGCTCCTCGGTCTCCACCGCCGCCACCTGGGAGTCCAGCCGGGCCACGGCGCAGGGCACGAGTCGGCGAAGCCGCATCCCCTGCTCCTTCCGCTCAGTGCCTTGACCGCAAGTCTGACCTGCGCTTGTAACAAATGCCCATCGATGCTTCATCGGCATCGATACGTCATCGCCGCACAGCCACCGCACAGCTGTGCATCCACGCAAAGGCCCGGCGGAACAGGTTCCGCCGGGCCTTCGTCTCTTGGTCGGGTCAGCGCTGCAGGGTGAGCAGGCCCGGCCGGTACGGCAGCTTCACGTAGTCGGTGCCGTTCGAGCGGGGGTCCCTGCCCTGGTAGAGGAACTGCAGGTTGCAGGGGTCGATGGTCATGGTCTGGTCGGGGTTGTTGCGGACCAGGTCACCGTGGCTGATGTCGTCGGTCCAAGTGGCGCCGCTGTTGGCCTTGCCCGCGAAGGGGTTGGACTCGGTGGCGGCCTGCGGGGTCCACGGACCGTTCAGGCTGGAGGCCGTGAACGAGCGGAAGTAGCGTCCGCCCGCACCCATGGCCTCGACGATCATGAGGTACTGGTTCCGGCCCTGGACCTTGTAGACCTCCGGCGCCTCGAACAGCTTCTCCTTCGTGTCGCTCATGACCGTGGTGTACGAGGAGCCGAAGCTGCTCGGGAAGTTCCCGATCGGCATGGTCGACTTGTAGATCTTGCCGTTGTCATTGGCGAAGAACAGGTACATGTTCTGGCCGTCGGCGATCAGGGTCGGGTCGATCGGGCCGCCGACGGGGAGGCGGCCGGTGAACAGCTCCTTGGGCGCGGACCAGCCGCCCGGGTTGGTGGGGTCGCTGGACGTGCGGTAGGTGAAGGGCCAGGGGGTACCCCACCCGTTCGTGACCAGCACCCAGATGTTCTTGGGCGCGAAGTAGAACAGCTTGGGCGCCACCGCGGACCCGCTGATCCCGGTCTGGGGGGCCGTCGCCATGTCCGACCAGTTGGTGAAGGGACGGAACGTCATCGCGCCCCACGACGATCCATTGGAGGTGGTCGCGTAGACCAGGTGCTTGCCGTTGTACGTCGTGGTGGTGAAGTCCTTCAGTGCGAGCCACCCGTTCCCCGGCTGCGCCAGCGGACCCGTCGACTTCCACCGGTACGTCGAAGGAAGAGCACAGGTGTCGCTCTTCGGCGCCGCGGCGAGCTTGAGGTTCCAGTGCTGGTTGGCGCCGCCGCGCGAGTCCCAGATCTGGACGGGAGTGCCGTTGGCGGTCCGACCGCCGGGGAGCTCCAGCGCCCGGCCGCTGGCGACGTTGGTCAGCGTGTAGGTGCCGTCGCTGTTCCGGCGGGCCTTCCAGTGCTGGTGAGCGCCGCCGTTGGCGTCCCAGACCGTCATCCGCGTCCCGTTGCGCGTCTGGTTGGCCGGCTCGTCCAGTACCCGGCCGCTGGCGACGTTGGTCAGCGTGTAGGAGCCGTCGCTGTTCCGGCCGGCCCGCCACTGCTGGTTGGCCGCGCCGCTGGCGTCCCACACCTGGAGCGGGGTGCCGTTGGCGTTCTGTCCCGCGGGCTGGTCGAGAACGCGTCCGGCGGCGGCGTTGGAGAGCGTGTAGACGGTGCCGGAGGTGATGCCCCCGGCCTGCGTGCCGCTGCCGCCGCTGCTGCTGCTGTTGCCGCCCAGGGCGGCGAGCACCGCGTTGTAGGCGGGCTTCTTGTTGCCGCTGTTGTCGAACAGCAGCGGGTTCTCACCGGTGCGCCAGGAGTCGCTGTCGCGGATGCCCCACACGGTGATGCCCGTGCAGCGCGCGACGTTCACGCAGGCCTTGACGGCGTTGGAGTAGGCGGTGGGGGACGCCTGCGCGATGTCGAGCTCGGTGATCTGGACGTCCACGCCGAGCGCGGCGAAGTTGGACAGCGTGGTCTGGAAGGAGGCCGGCGGCCCGTCGACGCCGAAGTGGCTCTGGAAGCCGACGCAGTCGATGGGCACACCGCGGGACTTGAAGTCCTTGACCATCCTGTAGACGCCCTGGGTCTTGGCGTCCGACCAGTTCTCGATGTTGTAGTCGTTGTAACAGAGCTTGGCCGAGGGGTCGACGTTCCGGGCGGTGCGGAACGCCTCCTCGATGAAGCCGTTGCCCAGCACGTTCTGGAACACGGAGCTGCGGTGCTGACCACTGCCGCCGTCGGCGAAGGCCTCGTTGACCACGTCCCAGGCGTAGATCTTGCCCTTGTAGTGGGTCATCTCCTGGGTGATGTGGTTCTTCATCACACTGCGCAGCGTGTTCGCGTCCCTGATGGAGCTGACCCAGGCGGGCAACTGGGAGTGCCAGACCAGGGTGTGGCCGCGCAGCCGCTGGCCGTGCGCCGAGGCGTGGCTGACGATCCGGTCGGCGGGCCCGAAGTTGAAGTTGCCGCGGGAGGGCTCGATGGTGTCCCACTTCATCTCGTTCTCCGGGGTGATCATCTTGAATTCCCGGTCGAGAAGGGTGGAGTACGTCGAGTCGCCGAGCTTGCCCGCGGCCACTGCGGTGCCGAAGTAGCGGCCACCGGCGGCCGCCGCGTCGGCGGCCACGGTCGGCGTGCCGGCGTCCGGTGTGAGTGCGGCCTTGGCGACCAGCGGTACGGCAGCCCCCGCGGTGGCGAGAACCACGGCTGCGGCGAGCAGGCGGCGGGTCGCCGGACGGCGACGATGGGAGGGGTTCTGATCAGGGTTCTGATCGGGGTTGTGATCTCGCAACGGCTTGTCCTTATGGGGCAGCGGGGCTTGGTTTTCGGTCCCGTTTTGCCTGCCAGTTGCCGCCGCGCAGACAAAGGTTGCCGTGAGAGAAAAGACGCCGATTGTCATACCGGTGTGGCAGGATCCGCTGCCATGTCGTCGTTACGCACACCCGCGTGGTGGTCCAGGGCCGGTCGTCGTCTGCTCGTTGTCCCGCTCGCCTTCCTCATGGCGGCGGGCGCCACCGGTGCCGGTGCCGTCACCGAACCGGCGTCCAAGGCCAAGGCCGCGACGCCCGACCGGCTTCGTTACGACGTGTCCCTGCGCGGCGACGCCGACGGCTCCCACTGGACGGGCCGGCAGCGGGTGTCGTTCCGCAATGCCTCCGACCGGCCCCTGCGCGAGGTGTACGTACGTCTGTGGGGCAACGGTGACGACAAGTGCGGCACGCCGGGCAAGCCGTCCCCGGTCAAGGTGTCCGAGGTGCACGGGGGCACCGCGGGCCGCCTCACCGTGAACTGCACCGCGCTGCGCATCGCCCTGCCGAAGCCGCTCGCGCGCGGCGAGCGGACGGCCGTCTCCTTCGACGTGTCCATCACCGTGCCCGGGCGCAACGACCGCTTCGGCCGCGAGGGCGCGTTCCGCTTCCTGGGCAATGCGCTGCCGGTGCTCGCCGTGCACGATGCGAAGGGTTGGCACCTCGATCCCTATGTGTCGGTCGGTGAGAGCTTCTACGCCCTGGCGAGCGACTTCCGTGTGCGCATCGACCACCCGTCGGCTCTCAAGGTCCCGGCCACGGGCCGCACTTGGACCCGCCCCGGCAAGCCCGGGCGCACGGTCACGCACAGCGTCGCGCACCGGGTGCGGGACTTCGCGTGGGCAGCGGGTCCGTTCCGTACGGCGACGGAGACCTCGCCCGGTGGTGTGCGCGTGAAGTCGTACTGGGCGCCGAACACGCCCGCGGCGGGCGTACGCCTCAACCGCAAGGACGGCGTCGCCGCCGTCGACCGGTTCGGCAAGGAGTTCGGCCGCTATCCCTACGGCGAGATCGACCTCGTGATGACCAAGGACTTCGGCGGCGGAATGGAATACCCCGGCCTGGTCGTCCTCGGCACCACCGAGGAGGGCAGCGCCGTCGTCCACGAGGTGGCCCACCAGTGGTGGTACGGCATCGTGGGCAACGACCAATACGGCGCACCCTGGCTGGACGAGAGCTTCGCCCAGTACGCCAACGCACGCTTCTACGGCTGGGACACACGCGACTGCTGGTCGGACGACGACTGGCCGAGCGAGCACACCGCGCTCACCAACTCGATGGCCTACTGGAGCAGCCACCCGGGCACGTACCACCTCATCTACACGGCCGGCCCCTGCGCCCTGGCCCGCCTGGAGCGCACCATCGGAGCCGACACGATGGCACGGCTCCTCAAGCGGTACGCCCACGACCACTGGTACGGCGTCTCCACCACCGCGGACTTCAAGCGGGCCGCGCAGTCCGTGACGGACAAGGACCTGGGCCCCTTCTGGAGGCAGCACCGCATCCGGTGAAGCCGCTTGCCCCGGGGGCGAATTAACCTCCGGGCCCCGCATTCTGTTATCAGTGTTAGTCGACCCGCCGAACAATAAGTCACTCAACGAATGGCTACCAGCGAGTCCGGTGAGCAATTCCCGGCCGCTGGAGGCCTTTTGATGGTTACACGTGTCGTGATGACCGCAACTTCGTCGGCTTGCTATATCCAAGTCCGGCACCGCGTTGCTAGATTGACGCCAATTCCTCCGAGATGAAGCGGACAGACCGCCGCTGACGGAGGTCAATCCCCCAATGCCTTTACCAAGGCTTTCTTCTGATGCCCGGAAACCGCTCAGCCTGAGTCAGCTGCTTCCGTCACGTCTCACGCCATGCCTTCCGGCATCCAAGCCCCCCAACCCCTGGAAAGCGCACGTAAGTGATGAGATCCCTTCAGCGTTTCGGGCCCGTGCTGGCCCTCTCCGCCATGACGACCGTGCTGGTCACGCCCGGACTGGCCGCCGCGGACGAGGCCGGCAACGGCACGGACGCCACGTACTACATCTCGCTCGGTGACTCCCTGGCCAGCGGTTACCAGCCGGACGTCGACAAGGACACCGACGTCGCCTACACCGACCAGCTCTACACGCAGCTCAAGCAGCGCACCCCCGGACTGAAGCACATACGCCTCGGCTGCACCGCCGAGACCACCGAGTCGCTGATCAAGGGCGGCAAGTGCGACTACCCGCAGGCCAAGTCCCAACTGGACGCCGCTCTGAAGGCCATGGCCCAGCACCAGGGCAAGGTCGCCTATGTGACCCTCAGCGTGGGCGCGAACGACATTCTCCTCAACTGCGTCAGCCCGGCGGGCACCCTCGACGGGGCGTGCCTGAACGGCAAGAGCCAGACCATGGCCAAGAACCTCGCCCAGATCGCGGGCGCGCTGCGCAAGGCGGGCACGGGCGACACGCAGTTCGTGGGCTCGACCTACCACAACCCGTTCCTGGGTGCCTGGGTGCAGGGCGCCGCGGGGCAGCAGGCCGCCAAGGAGTCGGCAACTCTGGTCGGGGCCGCCAACGCCGGGATCGCCCAGGTGTACAAGTCCACCGGCTTCAAGGTGGCGGACGTGGCCGGCGCCTTCTCGTCGGACGACTTCACCACCCAGGTGAACGTGCCCGGCGCGGGCGAGGTGCCGGCGAACGTGGCCAAGATCTGCCGGCTGACCTGGGCGTGCACCAAGAAGGACCCGCACCCCAACGCCGACGGCCACAAGGTGATCGCAGGCGCCTTCGCGGCGCAACTCGCCCAGGACGAGGCGCCCGGTGGGGGCACGTCCCCGTCCCCCAGCGATCCGGCCACGCCCGGTGCGGGCGGGTCCCCGACCCCCGGTGAGACGGCCCCGTCCGGTGCGGACGACTCCCCGACCCCCAGCGATTCCGCCACGTCCGGGCCCGGCACGGACACGGGGGCGAACAACCCGACCACGAACGGCGATCTCGCCGAGACCGGCGCGTCGAGCAGTACGCCCGTCCTCGCGGGTGCGGGTCTCGCGGTCGTGGCGGTCGGCACCGCCGCGGTCTACTTCGCGCGCAGACGCCGTACCGGCGAGGAGAGCTGACGGCCAGTCAGTAGTTGGCACACAAAGCGGCAGGCCGCTCGCGAACGTCGCGGGCGGCCTGCTCGGTGGAAGCCGTCGCTCGCCAGGAGGCGGTCCTTGCCCTGGACGGCGCGGCTGCGTTCCCGCCCTGATAAGTGTCAGGACCGTGGTTCGGTCCCCCATGGTTGCCTTGCAGCGGCGCCGCCGGGATTCGCCGCGCGGTGCCCACAGCTTGAGCTGTACTCGCTGTTCGTCGCCCAAGGGGAAGGCATCGTCATGACCAGACGTGCAATTGCCAAAGCAGCCTGCACTGCCGTCGCCGGCGTACTGCTGGCAGGCGGAGTCACCGTCGCCGTGCCGGGTACGGCACTGGCGGCCCGGTCTGACTGCGAGCGCGGAGTCAACGGGTTCCGCGACATCTCCGACAGTCTGGTCGGTGTCCCCGCCGGCCCGGACGACAAAGTGCTGCACCCCTCCGACCCGCAAGGCCTCGTCGGGCGCATCAGTCTGCGAGCTGCCAGGATCGACGGTCAGGTCCACGGATTCGCCGCGCTCGCGGTCCCGCGTGCAGGAGACGAGGTCTGGATGGACTGGACGCTGAACGGCAGGGACGTCCACGTCCAGTGCGGACCCTTCAAGGCAAGCCGCGACGGCAATCCGCTGACCAGCGCCGCGAAAGTGACGGACAACAGCCCGAACTACCGGTTCCGCGCCTGCGGCGGCGGGGGCGGCCAGCCGGTGCAGTGCACGGACTGGTGGTAGCCGGACCGGCAGACCAGCCTGTCGCACGGCGTGCCGCCCGGACGGCCGGGCACTCTGACAGATGTCGGATGATCCGCAGTAAGAAGATGTTCGCCGCAGGTCTGGCCACCACCGTCTCGGCGGTGGCCCTGTCCGTCGGCGCCATGGCCGCCCCGGCGTCGGCCGCGGGCTCGGTCGACTGCAGCGGCTCGGTCCACGGCATCGACGGCCGGGGTATCGCCACCTGCTCGAACAACAGCGACCGCACCATCCGGTTCCGCGCCGAGGTCGTCTGCGGCCTGGCCCCCGACGTCTCCGGCGACTGGGTGACCGTGAACCCGGGCCAGGTGGGCCAGTCCTCCGCCACCTGTGCCTGGTACAGCTCGGGTGTCGGAAGCGTCGGCTGGACCGTCGAGTAGTACCCGGTCGAACGGGGGAAGGGGCGGCGGCCGGATGCTCTGCGACGCGATCGCGTGGAAATACCGCACCGGCTCGCACATCACCACCCTCCGGCCGGGAACGGCCAGGTTGCGGTGCTCGTCCTCGGCCCCAAGCATGGGTTCCGGGAACAGCCACAGAGCACCTCGGAAGGCACCATCCGGCCATCCGGCCGCCACCGGGAGGACATGAGAGCCATGCCGTTTCCAGCGCCCGGGTCCGCCGGCCGTCGCCGGACAAGGCGCCGTCGACAGGCAGGGGTGCGACCGGCATGACCGACGACGACCGGCCGCTGCGCTGTCTGGTCACCGGGGCCACCGGTTACCTGGGCGGCAGGCTGGTGCCGGAGCTGCTGGCCGCCGGGCATTCCGTGCGCTGCCTGGCCCGCTCGCCCGGCAAGCTGCGGGACCATCCGTGGGCCGGCCGGGCGGAGGCCGTGCGCGGGGACGTGACGGACGAGCGGTCCGTCCGCGCGGCCATGAAGGGCATGGACGTCGCGTATTACCTGGTGCACGCGCTGGGCACCGGTCGGGGCTTCGAGGAGACCGACCGGCGCGCGGCCAGGATCTTCGGTGAGCAGGCGCGTGCCGCCGGAATCCGTCGGATCGTCTACCTCGGCGGTCTGAGCCCTTCCGGAGTACCCGAGCACGCACTCTCACCCCACCTGCGGTCCCGCGCCGAAGTGGGCCGCATCCTCCTGGCCTCGGGCGTGCCGACCGCGGTCCTGCGGGCCGCGGTGATCATCGGGTCGGGTTCGGCCTCGTTCGAGATGCTGCGGTATCTGACCGAGCGGCTGCCCGTGATGGTGACCCCGAGCTGGGTGCGCACCCGCATCCAGCCCATCGCCGTCCGCGACGTACTGCGCTTCCTCGTGGGATGCGCGCGGCTGCCGTACGACGTGAACCGCGCCTTCGACATCGGCGGACCGGACATCGTCACGTACGAGGAGATGATGCGGCGGTACGCCGTCGTCGCCGGGCTGCCCAAACGCGTCATCGTGCCCGTTCCGCTGCTCACCCCCCGGCTGTCCAGTCTCTGGGTCGGTCTGGTCACCCCGGTGCCGGGCGCCCTCGCGCGCCCGCTGGTCGAGTCGCTGAAGCACGAGGTGGTCTGCGCCGAGCGGGACATCGTCCGCCACGTGCCGGACCCGCCGGAGGGACCGGTCGACCTCGACCGGGCGATCCGGCTGGCTCTGCGGCGCGTGCAGGACGCGGACGTCGCCACCAGGTGGTCCTCGGCCTCGACTCCCCGTGCCCCCAGCGACCCACTGCCCACCGACCCCGACTGGGCGGGCGGGAGCCTCTACACGGATCACCGCGAGCGCACGGTCGCGGCCTCGCCGCAGGCGCTGTGGCGGGTGGTGGAGGCGATCGGCGGCGAGAACGGCTGGTACTCCTCGCCGCTGGCCTGGTCCCTGCGGGGGTGGCTGGACACCCTGGTGGGCGGTGTCGGTCTGCGCCGGGGCCGCCGGGACGCGACCCGGCTGCGGGTCGGCGACAGCCTGGACTTCTGGCGGGTGGAGGAGATCGAGCCGGGCCGGCTGCTCCGGTTGCGCGCGGAGATGCGGCTGCCGGGCCTGGCCTGGCTGGAGATGGCCGTCGACCGGGACCCACAGGGGCGCACGGTCTACCGGCAGCGGGCCCTGTTCCATCCGCACGGCCTGGCCGGGCACGCCTACTGGTGGGGCGTGGCACCCTTCCACGCCGCGGTCTTCGGCGGCATGGCCCGCACCATCGCCGCCGCGGCCGAATCGGCCGTCCCCGAACCGGCCCGTACGCACTGAGGGGACTGGAGGAACCGTGCGCGTCTCGGTCGCCCTGTTCACCGCCGACCTGCGAGTGCACGACAACCCGGTCCTCCAGGCCGCCTTGAAGGACGCGGAACGTGTGGTCCCGCTCTTCGTCGTCGACAGCGGCATCCGCCGCACCGGCTTCGCCGTACCCAACCGCGCGGCTTTCCTCGCCGACAGCCTGGCCGATCTCGACAGGGCCCTGCGGGCCCGGGGCGGCCGCCTGGTGGTGCGCGTCGGCGACGTGGCCGAGGAGACCTGCCGGGTGGCGGCTCAGACCGGGGCCGCCGTGGTGCACATCGCGGGCGGGGTGAGCCGCTACGCGGCACGGCGGGAGGACCGGCTGCGCGCGGAGCTGGCCGTCGGCCGACGCGAACTACGCGTCCACGACGCCTCGTTGACGGTCGTACCGCCGGGGGCACTGACCCCGGTGGGCAAGGACCACTTCGCCGTCTTCACCCCGTACTTCCGCCGCTGGGAGAGCTTCTCCGTGCGCGGCGTCCTGCCGGCACCGGACGCCGTACGGCTACCGGACGACGTAGGCTCGGCCGGCCTTCCCCGTGCACAGTCGCTCGCGTCGGGCTCCGCGTCGCCGGGCCTGCCCGCCGGCGGGGAAGCCGAGGCCCGCCGCAGGCTGCGGTCATGGCTGGCGGGCCCGCTGTCCGCATACGACGACCGGCACGACGACCTGGCCGCCGACGCGACCTCCCGGCTCTCCCCGTACCTGCACTTCGGCTGCCTCTCACCCACCGAACTGGTGCACCGGGCCCGCGCCCAGGACGATCCCGGTGCGCGTGCCTTCGTCCGCCAGCTCGCCTGGCGGGACTTCCACCACCAGGTCCTGGCGGCCCGCCCGGACGCGGCCGACCACGACTACCGGACCCGGCACGACCGCTGGCGCCACGCCCCGAAGGAGTTCGCAGCCTGGCAGGACGGCCGCACGGGCTACCCCGTCGTCGACGCCGCACTGCGACAGCTTCGCCACGAGGGCTGGATGCCGGGCCGGGCCCGCCTGCTCGCGGCAAGCTTCCTCACCAAGACGCTGTACATGGACTGGCGGGCGGGAGCCCGTCACTTCCTGGACCTCCTTGTCGACGGCGATGTGGCGAACAACCAGCTCAACTGGCAATGGGTGGCCGGGACCGGCACGGACACCCGCCCGAACCGGCTCCTCAACCCACTCGTCCAGGCGCGCCGGTACGACCCCCGCGGGGAGTACGTACGCCGGTGGCTCCCCGAGCTCCGCGGTGCGGGCCTGGACCACCCCGCCCCGATCGTGGATCTCGCCGAGGCCGCCGCCCGTTTCAGGGAGCGGCGGAGCGCCGACTGACGCCCTTGCGAGGCGCTCCACCGGTGCGTACGGATCGGCACCGCGCTGCCGGGCAAGCGCCCCGTGGCTACGACGCCCCGTGGCGCCCCCGGTCGCGGCGGCGCAGCAGGAGCAGGCCCCCGGCGACGGCGGTGACGCCCGCGGCGGCCGTCCACCCGACGACCTCGCCGGAGCCCGTCGCGGCGAGATCGCCCCCCGCGCTGGGGGAGGCGGAAGCGGAGGCCGATGAGGTGGCCGCCGTTCGGGGCCGCGGGTCGGAGGCGGCGCCCGAGGCCGCGGCGGAAGCGGCGGGCTTCGGTGAGGCCCCGGCGTCCGTCGCCTTGTCCCGCGTGAACGCCAGTGTCCCGAAGCCGAGCTGGTCGAACCCGCCGCTGTTGGGCCCGTAGTCCCCGCCACCGCCCTCGGGCGCGGCCTTCGCGGCGATCTGCGTGAGGTACGTGGAGGACATCCCGCGCCGCTTGGTGTAGTGGTTGGCGATCATTGCCCAGACCGGCCGCACCTGCGTCGGGCTGGTGGGGGCGACGTTGGTGGGGCGCTGGATCCCCGGCCGACGGTCCACACGCTCGTAGGGCGTGTACGGCACGTTTCCGCCCAGGCTCCACTTGGCCACGTACTGAGCACCCTTGAAGAAGCGGTTGTCGTCGTAGCCGTACAGGTCGATGCCCTGGTTCCAGGCCATCTCGCAGAACGTGCCCATCAGGCCGACGCCCATCAGCGAGTGCCCCTGGTCGCGCCCGGCCTCCATCCACTCGGCGAGCCCGTCGTCGTGCACGACCGGGATGGCGTGCTTGATCGAGCCCATGCCGGCACCGTGCTTGAAGTACTCGACGGCCCGCTCGACCTTGTCCTGGTCGTCGCAGAAGATGCCCGTGGCCAGCGCGCAGGCCATGTTGCACAGGTCCCAGTTGGGCCAGTAGTG
Source organism: Streptomyces sp. NPDC049627 (assembly GCF_044465645.1). Taxonomy (NCBI): domain Bacteria; kingdom Bacillati; phylum Actinomycetota; class Actinomycetes; order Kitasatosporales; family Streptomycetaceae; genus Streptomyces; species Streptomyces sp. NPDC049627. The sequence continues at coordinate 544,640 of NZ_JBITLW010000002.1, forward strand.
GGGGGCGGCGGTGCCGTTGTTGTGGTTGACGAGGAAATCCTCACTCACCGAGTAGAAGACGTCGAGCAGCATCTTCTGGAATCTCTCGAGCTGGAAGTCCTTGTGGTCGCGGACGAGTTCGGCCGCGTTGGCGGCCTGGTAGCCGTATATCCCGGCGGCCAGGAACCGGTCGGCGCTGCCGCTGACTTTCGTCAGCTTCGCCGACCAGGCGTTGAGGATCGCGACGGCGGTGTCGGCGTGGGCGCCGTCGCCACCGACGTGGTAGCGCAGGGCGTTCTGGTACGCGGCGTGGATGTCGTTGTAGAGGATCCCGTAGTTCTGCGGCCACGTGCTGGGCGGACGCACCTCCCAGCCCCGATACACGATGGTCTGCGGACGGGGCGTCCAGTCGCTCTGCGAGTGCCGGTTGGCGGTCAGCTTCGCGTACCCGGCGGTGTAGGGGGAGACGCCGGCCTTCACCTTGGCGGCCATACGGGAGAGGTCGGCGCCGGTGTGGAGGAGGCCGGGGTGGACGAGGGTCCCGCCCGCGGCCACCGAGGGGGTGGCGACGGTGGCGAGACCGACGGCTCCGGCCGCGGCGCCCGTGGCCTTGAGGATGGTGCGGCGGCTGATCTGTCGTGTCACATCCATGCCGAGGAGACGGGCGGGGGCGACGCCGATAACAAAAAACTGGGGGGCGCCGTGGTGAGTGCGGCGGCGAGTTCTGGTCTGCGCTCGTGATCAGTCCCCCTCCGGGAGCCCGCTCCGGGGCCTCCCGGAGAACCGCTCCGCTAGCATGTTCGAGCTTGCGATGGCTACCCCAATCGCATTTCATCCACCCAATCATTCGAATAAATCGGCCGGACGATTGATATCGACATCTAGAGGCACAACTTCGTTGGTCGCGTGGAGTCATTGGCGCGCGATGCTGTGGGTCGCGGCGGGTGTGGTGGCTCTTGGATTCCTCGTCGCGCTGGAGATCGTTGCGCGCCGCTACGGTCAGCCGGGGCCGATCACCGACCAGGTGGAGGCCCTGGTCTTCGCCCCGAAACCGGGACCGCTGTACGGCGGTCTGGCGTTGATGATGGTGGTGCTCCCCTGGCGGCAGCGGTTCATCGCGGCTGGTGCCGCGATCGGTATCGACCTCGTCCTCCTGCCGGCGCGGTGGGCGGTCGGCGCCAGGATGAGCGACGGCCATTCCTTCGGCACCGGCGCGTTGTGGGTGATGTTGGGCTGTGCGGTCGTCGCTGTCACGCGCCGCACCGGCCGAGACCGCGTCCTGCTGCTGAAGGGCGTCGGGCTGGGCCTGCTGCTGGTGGCCGGCCGCAAGACCGGCGATACCTGGCTGCTCATCACGTCCAAGACCCGCCCGGCGGTGCTCGACCCGTACGTGGCAACCGCCGATCAGGCGCTGGGCAACCCGTCATGGCTGGTCGGCCGGATGGTCGACGCCACCAGCCCGATCAGCTCCCACCTTCTCCACTTGGTCTACGGTCAGCTCGCGGTGGCGGCGGTTGTCGTCGCGCTCTACCAACTGCGCAACGTGGCGGCCGAGCGCCGCTTCCCGAGCCATCACCTCGTACGCACCTTCCTGGTGATCGGCCTGCTCGGGCCGGGCATCTACATGATCTTCCCGGTGGTCGGACCGGTCTTCGCCTACGGCCCGGGCGCCTCCGGCACCGGCGGCGTGCACTGGGCGATGGCCGACCTGTGGCCGGACGTGCCGCCGCCGATCAACACCCCGCAGCCGATGCCGTACGACACGATCACCCCCCGCAACTGCATGCCCAGCCTGCACACGGCATGGGCCACCGCGATCTTCATCCATTCCCGCAAGGGTCCGCGCGTTCTGCGGTTCGCGGGCACGTTCTGGCTGATCGCCACGCTCGCCGCGACGCTGGGATTCGGCTACCACTACGGCGTGGATCTCGTCGCCGGCGTGGTGTTCGCGCTCACCATCGAGGCAGCGCTGCGCTCGCTCGACCGCGGCTGGGACCGGTCAGGAATCCAGCTGGTCGTCTACGGCGCCACGGTCTTCGCCGCGCTCCTGGTGTCGTACCGCTATCTGCCGATGGAGATGGCAAGACATCCGGTGGTGTTCGGGCCGCTTCTCATCCTGGCGATGACCTCCGTGGTCTATGGATACGGTCGGACCGCCAAGCTACGGGAACCGACGGTCACCCCAACGCGGCAACCGGAACCGCAACCTGAACCACTTTGACGCCGGGAGGAGTCCGTACACAGGGCCGGGGTCGGACGGTCAGCTCTTCTGCTCGGTGGTCACCGGCCGGTCGTTGCGCAGTGCGGTGAAGAGCCGCTTCGCCTTCGCCGCGTCCCACTTCACGGCGCTGCCCTTCGGCGTGCTGATGCCGGGGCCGGTCACGGGGACGTTGAGCTGCCTGCCGTTCCCGGACGAGACGCTCCGCATCGCCTGGAACAGCGAGAGGAGGGTGCGCAGTTCCATGTCCTTGTCCACCACGAGGGTGTCCAGCGCCGCGCCCAGTGCCGGATATGCCCGGAACGGATTGAGCGCGGTGCCGGGTGTGGCCGCCTTGTGGGCGAGCGCGGCGAGAAACTTCCGCTGGTTCCTGCTGCGCCCCAGGTCGCCCTGGGCCTCCTGGTGCCGCTGGCGGACGAACGCGAGTGCCTGGGCGCCGTCCAGGGTGTGGCAGCCCTTGGTCAGGTCGAGGCCCGACCTCTTGTCCCTGATGTCGCGGTCCACGCACATGTCCACGCCGCCGACGGCGTTCACGACACCGACGAAGCCGCCGAAGCCGATCTCGGCGTAGTGGTCGACGCGCAGGCCCGTGTTGAGCTCGACGGTCCGCACGAGCAGCGGGGCCCCGCCCAGGGCGTAGGCCGCGTTCAGCTTGTTCTTCGCCGGGCGGTACCGCTTTCCGGTGCCGGGGTCGAGGTAAGCCGGGAGGGTCACCCACGAGTCGCGGGGCAGGCTCACCACCGTGGTGCCGTGGGCGCCCGTGTGCAGCAGCATCATCGAGTCGGTACGAGCGCCGCCGCCTCCGCCGGCGTGCAGATCCTTCCTGTCCCGTTCGGACAGGCCGTCGCGGCTGTCGGAGCCCACGATGAGATACGTGGTTCCCTTGCCCTGCGGCGGACGGCCGCCGGTCTCGCCGAGGTCGACCGCCCGGTCGAGCTCGAAGTCGGCCCAGGCGTACGTACCGCCGCCGGTGAGGAGCAGCGCGCCGAGCAGCACCGCCAGCAGGCGGGCGGTACGGCGGCGCCGGCTGGGGCGTACCCAAGGGGGCCGCGTGCTGCGGGGGTGACCACCGCCGGGCCGGTCCTCGTACGGCTGTGTCCTGATCTGTTCCGTGGGTGCGACGACCTGGCCCGTGATCACTCGGTGCGCCCGCGTTTCCTCGCTCCAGTCACTCATCTCGACGACAACTCCCGTGCGGCGACCGGCTGTCTCAGCTGCTCCGTGGCGGCCGTTCCCGCGCGCTGCATGCGCTGCCACTTCAGCCGCGTGCCGCCCAGGAGGGCGAACACGGACTGGATGACGACCAGATACATCAGCTGCCGGTAGACGAAGAGCTGGAACGGCAGCGACCACAGGGCCCGCAGCTTCTCCCTGTCGAGCCGCAACGCGTAACCGGCACACAGCAGTTGGACGACGAGGAAGGCGAGCCACACGCCCAGCGACTGCACGGGGTCGGTGAAGAGCAGCCCGTACAGCGCGAACAGGTCGACGACCGGGGCCATCAGCGGCAGGACCACCTGGAAGAGGGCCAGGTAGGTCAGGCCGCGGCGCGCGAAGCGTCCGGCGGTGCCCACTTCCAGGACGGCTCCGCGGTGCTTCCACATGGCCTGGAGCGTGCCGTAGCACCAGCGGTAGCGCTGCCGCCACAACTGGCGCAGTGAGGTGGGCACTTCGGTCCAGGCGATGGCCGACTCCTCGTAGACCACCCGCCAGCCCGCCCGCCACAGGGCCATCGTGAGGTCGGTGTCCTCGGCGAGGGTGTCCTCGCTGACCCCGCCGACGCCCATCAGCGCGTCCCTGCGGAAGGCGCCGATGGCTCCCGGAACCGTCGGCATGCACTCCAGCACCTCGAACATCCGCCGGTCGAGGTTGAAGCCGAAGACGTACTCCAGGTGCTGCCATCTGCCGAGGAGCCCGCGCCGATTGCCCACCTTCGTGTTGCCGCTGACGGCGCCGACGGCCGGGTGCGCGAGCGGCTGGACGAGCCGGTACAGGGCGTCGGATTCGAAGACGGTGTCGGCGTCGACCATCACGACGATGTCGTACGAGGCGTGCGCCAGACCGGTGTTGAGCGCGGCCGCCTTGCCCGAATTGGGCTGCCGGATCACCCGCACCCGGGGATCGTCGATCCAGGTCGCGAGGTCCGCCGTCCGATCCGTCGACCCGTCGTCGATCACGATGACCTCGAGGTACGGATGCGTGGACGCGAGCAGTGAGCGGATGGTGGACTCGATGCCGGCCTCTTCGTTGTACGCCGGTACGAGCACCGTCACGGGGGCGTTGACCTCCCGCAGCCTGGGCGCGCCGGGGCGGTGGCGGGTCAGGCGCCGGACATGGGCGCGGGCGAACACGGTCAGCATCACGAGCCGCAGCACACCCAGCACACCCAGCGCGAGCAGCACCCAGATCATGGCGTTCGTGAACGCGTGACCGGCGGTCGTGGTCCAGATCAGCGCCTTGCCGAGCCAGCGTTCGGGGGTGGACACCGCGGTGTCCGCCGCGGGCGTGCCGAGCGCGTCCGTGACGGTGGTGAACCGGTCGGCGTGCGGGTTGCCGAGCAGGTCCTTCGTCTCCTCGTAGGCCAGGTCCGTCTGGCTGAACTGGCGGACCGTGCCGTACGTCGGATCGCGGTCGGGCCGGTCCGCGGCGACCAGCACATAGCCGTCCGCGGCGGCGCGGCGGGCCGCCGTCCACTCGGCGCCGCACAGGGTGTCCACCTGGGTGGTCAGCGGCATCCGCAGCAGGTCGGTGCGGATGCCCGCCGAACCGGCGAGGGTGTTCTGGGTGAGCGTCAGCTCCATCGCGGTGCGCACGCGCGACGAGGAACCGAGGTCGGCACCGGTGTACGTGTTCGAGCCGATCTCGTGGCCCTCGTCGAGGATCCGCCGTACCAGCTCCGGATGGCGGGCCGCCTGCGCGCCGAACAGGAAGAAGGTCGCGTGCGCGTGGTGCCTGCGCAGCAGGTCGAGCAGTCGCGGGGTCCAGTAGGGGTCGGGGCCGCCGTCGTAGGTGAGGGCGACGGTACGCGCGGGCACGGACGAGGACCTGATGTCGTCGTCTCCGCTGATGCGGCGCAGGACCGGACCGCTGTCGCCCACGGCCTCGGGCGCGGGCCTGGTGCAGGGGAGCCGCGACTTGGCGGCGTCCACCTCATGGATGGTCCAGCCCTCGAAGAGCAGGGCGGCGAGGACGAGGGACAGGGTGAGGGCCAGCAGTCGCCAATGGCGGCGGGGTTCGCGGGACCGGGCGTGCCGACGTCGGACCGAGCGGCTCACACCACGCTCCCTGGGGTGACGTTAATCACAGCTGAATCGGGGGTGGTTCGGCGGGATCCGGCGGTGCCCGTGGATGCTCCGGGTGCGGTTCGTGCGGGCGGGTCGAGCTCGCGCCCGACATCGCGTGAGCCGGTGGGAGGCGTCGATCCGACGGCGCCGACAGCGGCGAGCTCGGGGGTGATCCACGTGCTCTTCACAGGGGTGGCGAGGGTGTCGACACCCGATGAAGGCGCGTGCGTTATCTGCTGAATTGTCTTCCGGCCGAGCTGTCGCATGGGCGGCGAGTGTAGTCACGGGCGATGCCGCGGGTGTGTCCGAAACGGGCGGTCGGCCATCTCGCCCCGGAGGGTGTGACACTCGGCCCTGCCGGTGCGCTGGGCTAGGTGGATGGGGGGAAGTGGGCCCTCACGGGCCTTCCGGGGAGGTGTGTCTCCCGAAGGCCTCACCCCGCCTTCATCGACGGTTTTCGGCCACTGGGCCGGTGTACGGTGACCGGCACCGAAATCCGCAGAGGGAAGCACGGCCTTGTGACGACGATCCAGCACAGCCGGGCGGGAAGACGCCAGGCCATGCGTCGGATCCGGCCCCGGCGCTCACCCGCGGCGCCCCTGCTGGTGCTCGCCTGGGCCGGCGCCGCTGCCGTGCTGTGGCTGTGGTGGCACCACACCCCCGTCGTCGCCGCGACCACCGCCGACCGGCTGGTGCACGCGGGCCGGATCACCGGACTGCTCGCCGGCTATGTGATCGCCCTGGTGATCGCCCAGATGGCGCGCATCCCGGCCCTGGAACGCCGGGTCGGTTCCGACCGCGTGGTGCGGTGGCACGCGAGAACCGGCCGCTACGCGCTGACCCTGACCCTCGCCCACGTCGTGCTGATCCTGTCCGGCTACGCGCTGCAGGCGGACACCGGCATCGTGGCCCAGGCGGTCTCCGTCCTCACCGACTACCCGAGGATGATCGAAGCGGCCGCCGGTACGGTGCTGCTGCTCCTCGTCGGGCTGGTGTCAGCCGGTGCCGTACGGCGCCGTATGCGCTACGAGCTCTGGTACTACCTGCATCTGCTCACCTACGCCGCGGTCTACCTCGCCTTCTGGCACCAGCTCGCCACGGGCAGTGAGTTCGTCGGCGACGCCGCTGCCCGCGCGGCCTGGTACGTCCTGTACCTCGCGGTCGGTGCCCTGCTGCTGTGGTACCGCCTGCTCACCCCGATGCGGCTCAACCTCCGGCACCGTATGCGGGTCGAGTCGGTCGTGCAGGAGACGCCGGGCGTGGTCTCCGTGCTGATCCGGGGCCGGCGGCTGCATCGGCTGGGAGCCGAGGCGGGACAGTTCTTCCGCTGGCGGTTCCTCACCAGGGGCCTGCGGTGGAGCGCCAACCCGTACTCACTGTCGGCGCCGCCGCGCCCCGACCTGCTGCGGATCACCGTCAAGGCCGTAGGCGGGCACAGCGCGGCGCTGGCCGGGCTGCGGCCGGGGACGCGGGTGTGGGCGGAAGGGCCGTACGGGGCGATGACCGCGGCCCGGCGCAGCCGCGGCAAAGTACTGCTGCTCGCCGGGGGAGCGGGCATCACCCCGCTTCGCGCCCTGTTCGAGACGCTGCCCGGCGCGCCCGGAGACCTGACAATGCTCTACCGCGCCCGCACCGCGGAGGAACTGGCGCTGCGCGACGAACTGGAGGCGATCGCGGACGAACGCGGGGCCCAGCTGCTGTACGCGGTCAACAGCCCCGACGGGCGGCGGCCCGCGATCACCGCGAAGATGCTGCGCAGGATCCTGCCGGACATCGCGCGTCACGACGTGTACCTGTGCGGGCCGCCGGGACTGGCCGAGGAGTCGTACGCCGCGCTCCGCGAGGCAGGCGTCCCGCACCGCCGCATCCACCACGAGTCGTTCGAGTTCTGAGGCGAGCCGTGACATCTGCCGCTGCTGTTGCGCTGGTGCTCCCGTGAGGAAGAAGCACCCGTTCCGCCACGCGCTGCTGGCCACGGTCGGTACCGTCTCCGGCATCGTGCTGCTGCTCGCGCTCAAGCCGACCACGGACCCGTCGCTGACGCAGGCCGAGCCCGCGGTCACGGCGAGCACCACCGCGACCGTGTCCCCGTCGCCGTCGGCCCACTCCCCGTCCGCGTCACCCTCGGCCTCGAAGACGCCCAAGAAGAAGCGCCGGCCCTCCCCCTCGACGAGCACACAGCCGCCGCGGACGACGTCGGCCGCCCCCACCAGAACCAGCAGCGCCCCCTCCGCACCGAAGACCACCGCCGCCGCACCCACCACCCGCACCGTCACCGGGTCCACGGTCGAGACGAAGTACGGCCCGGTCCAGGTACGGATCACCGTCACCGGCAGCAGGATCACCGAGGCAGCCGCCGTCCGGTATCCCGACGAGACGGCGCGGAGCAGGGACATCAACTCCAGGGCGGTCCCGACGCTGAACCAGGAGACGCTGCAGGCACAGAGCGCGGACATCGACACGGTGTCGGGCGCCACGTACACCAGCGCGGGCTACAGACAGTCGTTGCAGAGCGCCCTGGACCGGGCCGGCGTCTGAAACAGCACGCCCCACCCCGAATCGACACATGGATGCGAGGAGGCTCGATCACGCCTGCAGGAGCCTGCGCTTCTGCTCATCGAACTCGGCCTGGGTGAGCACACCCTGGTCCTTCAGCTCGCCCAACTGCTTCAGCTGCTCGATCTTGCTGGTCATGTCAGGGGCAGCCGGAGCCGCCGGAGCCGCCGGTGGCTCGGCATAGGACATCGACTGCGCCTCCTGGCGAGCCCATCGCCCCTGCTGGCGACGGCTCACACGGTTCGAAACAGCGGTCGCCGTGCCGGCGACGACGGCGGTGCGCGCGACCCCGCGGATAAGACCTGGCATGGCTGTTTCCCTTCTGCCCCGTAGCCGTCGGTTGCCGTACCTCAGGAGGTGGCCTCGGCCGCGTCGAGGCTGGCCAGGAGGGCGGGAACCGGGATTCGCCCGGAGGCGACCATCCTGGCCCCGCCGCGGCGCAGGGCGGCGGCGAAGGGCGCGGCCCACAGGTTCTCGTAGACGAGGATGCCGGCGGAGCTGCCGGGCTCCAGTGCGGTGGCTGCCTCCTCGATGTCGTCCTGACCCAGGAGTCCGGACGACGCGCCCTCGAAGACGGCCAGGTCGAATTTGCCGTCGCCGGTGAGATCGGTGATCTCCATGCCGCTCACGGAGCCGTCCTCGTCCTTCCTGACGAACATCAGGTCGAGGATCCGGATGACGCCGCGGTCCACGAGGTCGACCAGCAGCGGGAAGCCTTCGCCCGTCATCCGGTTGCCGGGGAACTCGACGACCAGATAGTCGATCGGGCCCACTTCTTCGAATTCGTCGCTCACGGCGTCACCTCTGGTGCCTGTGACTGTCATCCCCCTGGGCATCCCCTGTGCATCCCCCTGGGCAGCCTCCAGAACAATTGCATCACCGAAGGGTGCCGCTCGCACCCCGGTGGTGAGTGCCCTGATCCGGGGCTGCTGCCGCCCCTGACTCGGCTCGCTGGGAGCTTCCTCCGGGGATACGTTGAGTGAGCAGGCTTGTGAGCTGCCGTCCCACCGACACCGGCCTTCCGACACAGCGCATACGGAGCACGTTCCGAGAGCAATTCCCGGACGCTCTTTGGAGCCGCTGCCATGACAGACAAGAACCACCTTGACGGCCGCGAGTTGCGGCACCGCACCCCGCAGGAGCGGGCCGCGCTGGGCAAGGCGGCGCGGGCCGACGTGCCCCGCTCCGGTCACGCCGAGTTCGCGCCGGGGCCCAAGCGGCCGGACCCGCTGGAGATCATCGAGAAGCAGTCGGCGACGCGGCTGCCCGAGCTCGTGCCGATCCGCTACGGGAGGATGTCCGAGTCGCCGTTCCGGTTCTACCGGGGGGCCGCCGCCATCATGGCGTCGGACCTCGCGGAGACACCGAGAACGGGTTTCCGCACCCAACTGTGCGGCGACGCCCACATGCTGAACTTCCGGCTGCTGGCCTCGCCCGAGCGCCGCCTCATGTTCGACATCAACGACTTCGACGAGACGCTGCCGGGCCCCTGGGAGTGGGACGTCAAGCGCCTGGCCGCCAGCCTCGTGATCGCCGGCCGGTCGAACGGTTTCAGCACCAAGGAGCGGGCCGCGATCGTGCGGGCGACCGTGCGGTCCTATCGCGAGAGCATGCGCGCGTTCGCCGGATTCGGGAACCTGGCCGTCTGGTACGCCCAGTTCGACGAGAACTGGGTACGGGACCGGTTCGGGGCGGACCTGTCCGCGCGGGGCCGCGAACGCTGGGAGCAGGCGGTGGCCAAGGCGCGTTCGCACGACACCCTTCAGGTCTTCGGCAAACTCACCCACGTCATCGACGGCAAGCGCCGTATCGCCCCCGACCCACCGCTCATCACCCGCCTCGAGGACCTGCTGCCGGCCGATCGGCGCAGCCAACTGGAACAGCAGATCAACCGGCTGATCGAGCGTTACGGCAAGACCCTGCAGTCGGACCGGCGGTTCCTGCTGGAGCAGTACCGGGTGGCCGACATGGCGCGCAAGGTCGTCGGGGTCGGCAGCGTGGGCACCCGCTGCTGGATCGTGCTCCTGCTTGGGCGGGACGGCGAGGATCCGCTGTTCCTCCAGGCCAAGGAGGCCGACGAGTCGGTGCTGGCCCCCCACATCGGGGGCACCGCGTACCCGACGCAGGGCGAGCGGGTGGTCTCCGGGCAGCGGCTGATGCAGGCCACCAGCGACATCTTTCTGGGCTGGGAGCGGGTCGAGGGCTTCGACGGCCGGCGGCGGGACTTCTACGTACGGCAGCTGCGGGACTGGAAGGGCGTCGCCGTGGCCGAGGACATGGTGCCCCGGGGCATGCGTACGTTCGGCGCTCTGTGCGGCGCGACGCTGGCCCGCGCCCACGCCAGGTCCGGCGACCGCATCGCCATCGCCGCGTACCTGGGCGGCGGCGACGCCTTCGACCGGGCGCTGGTGACGTTCGCCGAGCGCTACGCCGACCAGAACGAGCGGGACCACCAGGCACTCGTCGACGCCATCAGCGCCGGAAAGCTGCCGGCGGAGGCTGCCTGAGGAGCGACGGCATTCCCGTGGTCGTCGAACGCCTGCTGCCGGGCCTGGGCGTGCCGCGTTCTGCCTCACGAACCTCACCCGTAACGGGTGATCCACCGTCCCCGTCCCGTCCCGCATGCTCGGAGGCGGAGTCTGCGTGTCGAGGCTCACCGGCGAAGGGAAAACTGACCATGACCACGACCACCAGCACCCGCCGGCGCTCGGAAACCGCCCAGGCGTGGGCCGGCGGACTGACGATGTTCGCCGCCGTCCTGCTGTTCATCGCCGGTGTCCTGGATTTCTTCCGGGGCATCATGGCCATCGCCGACGACGACGTCTACGTGTCCACCCCCAACTACCTCTTCAAGTTCGACCTGACCAGCTGGGGCTGGATCCAGCTTGTCCTCGGGGTGCTCGCCGTGGGCGTGAGCGTCGGCCTCTTCGCCCGCGCCACCTGGGCCCGGGTCGTCGGGGTCGGCATCGCGGCACTGCTGGTCATCGCCAACTTCCTGTCGATCCCGTACTACCCCGTCTGGTCGCTCACCCTGATCGCGCTGTACGCCTTCGTCATCTGGGCGCTGTGCGTCGTGCGGCAGGAACCTTGACGGAGGCCGCCGAAGCGGCCGCCCGCGGGTAGGTGGCCGCAGCAGTCGCCGTCAGGCTTCTTCCAGGGCCTCGCCGAACTCGCGCAGCATCCGGCCGTGATGGCTGTGCGCAAGCTGGTGTCCGACTCCCAGGACCAGCGCCACCGGCCATTCGATGAGCTCGAGAGCGGCCAGTACGCCAACGCCTGCGAGAAAGGCGAGCTGCTCGGGAGGGAGCAGTTCGACACGTGCGCCGAACACGTCGAGCGTCACACTGTGGCGGGCCACAGCGTGCTCAGCCGCCTCGCCGACCGACTTCGCCTGCGCATCCGGCGCGTCCTGCCGGAGGGGGTGCACCCCGGGCGGAGAAACAGTTGATGCGGTCATGGTCGCCATCCGATCCACCGTCGGCCACAGACCTGCCGACGATGCGTTTCTGGCGGTTTTTCCCTACATGTCAACCCTATCCAGTGCCCTCGGACGACGCACTCTTCGCCTGACCGGACGTCGACCCCCCATCGGCGGCGCGGGCCGGGACCGACTCCTCACCTCGGGGACTTTGCCCCCAAGGAGTTCAGAAGTGCGGCGCCCCGTTCGGCGTCGTCGACGCTCACGGCGAAGTCCTTGCCCTTGGCGCGGATGACGAGGCACTCGCCGCGGCGCAGCATCACGGTGGTGCCCAGCCCGCTCAGCCGGTACCCCCATCCCCCCACCTGCGCCGGTGTGCGCTGCTCGACGCGGGCCGATTCGATGTCCTGGACGGCCCAGCGCCGCGCCGGCCGGCCCAGCGGACCGAAGGACACCTTCAGTCCCTCCTCGCTGACCCGGGCCTGCACCGACGCGCAGCCGAGGAGCAGAACCGAGGCGAGCGCGAACGGCGTCATCGCGATCAGCGCCGGAACCGGACCGGTCAGACCCCCGACGGCGGCCACGCCGGCGGCCAGGGCCACCAGCCCCGTGACGGCGGAGGTCATCTGCAGCCACGGGTTCGATGTGCGGGAGAGCCATACCAGCCGCTGGCCTGCGGGGATGTCCATGGTCGGGCCGTCCGCCGCCCGGCCTTGCGGCGCGGGCCGCTGACGGGTCGCGAGCCAGGCGACCGCCCCTGCCGTGGCCGCCACCATGACGGACGCCACGACCCAGCCCGTCACCGGACCGGCCTCGCGCCAGTCGGACCGGTCCAGGTTCGCCCGGACGACCGACGCCTGCCCACCGACCAGGAGGACGCCCCCGGCCGCGAGAGTGACGCCCGCCCATCCGCGTATCGCTCCTGCGGACTCCGGGCCTGTGCGCCGCAACCCGAGCACCACTCCGATGGCCGGCACCGTCCAGATCAGGGCCGGGAAGAGCGCTGCCGCCCACAGCGGCATGGAACTGTCGGGCTTCCCCGCTGCGCCCCAGTGTGTGGCCAGCCTGTCCGGCAACCGTCCGCTCGCAGCGAGAGGTGTGCCCACCAGCAGCAGGACGCCGGTGCACCACCCGACAAGGCCCCACGTGGTTCCGCTGCCGCGGCCCGAGTGCTCGTTCACCGAATCCCCCTGATCATCTCGATGAGGTCGGTCTTGCTGTAACCGAGGCGTGCGGCGTCGGTCACCAGATCGCCCACGCGATCCAGCAGTACGGAGCGCTGGTCCGCCCCATCGGCCACCGTCACACCCCGCCCGCGCCGGAACTCCAGCACGCCCTCGTCGCGCAGCGTCCTGAGGCCGCGCAGAACGGTGTTCGCGTTGACGCCCAATGCCTGGGACAGGTCACGCGCGGGAGGCAGCCGGTCCCCTGGGCCGCACTCTCCCTCGGCGATGGCGCGCCGGATGGCGGCTGCCACCTGCTCGTGCAGGGGGCGACTGTCCGCGACATCCAGTCTCAGCAACATGGTGCTACTGATGATAGCACCATTCACTTTATGTGTGCCGAGCCGCACGCGATGCCGGTGAGCGTGAAAACGGTCGATCCGCCTGTTCGGGCAAGGTGAGGGCGGTGTGGGCCGGGCGCCCGGTTTCCGGTGGCAAGGAGGTGAGGCCGCGAAGCATGTCGTTGCGTTTTTCAAGGGCTTCCGCGGTGGTGGGGAAGAGCGCTGCGTCGCCTTCACCGACCTGTGCCTGGTTCAGTTCGACGAATCCGCGGATGTCGCGTTCATAGGCGGCGAAGGCACCGGTGTGGTCGCGATGGGCGGCAAGCGAGCCGGCGAGCATGTAGGCCCCGACGAGGGCGAGGCTGGACCCTTGCCCGGTCAGGAACGACGGGGCGTGGGCGGCATCGCCGACCAGCGCGACGCGGCCGCTGGACCAGCACGGCATGCGGACTTGGCTCACGGTGTCGAAGAACGGAGCGTCCGCGTGGCGCATGGCGGTGACCATGGCCGGGATTTCCCATCCGTCGTCGGCGAATGTGGTGGCGACGAGGTCACGTTGTGCCCCGGCGTCGCGGAGGACTTCGTACGGTGGTTCGGGGTGGGCGAAGTTGAGGAATGCGTGCAGTTCGTTGCTGTCTCCGACCGCGTAGAGCGCCGCGGCCCTTCCGGGGGTGTTCCAGATGAGTACTTCATGGGAGAGCCCGAGGGTGTTGGGCATGGTGAAGACGGCGAAGCAGTACCCCAGATAGTGATGGAACTGCCGCTCGGGGCCGAATACGAGCCTCCGGGTGTGCGAGTGCAGCCCGTCCGCCCCCAGGACCAGGTCGAAGCTGCGCTGGACGCCGCTGCGGAAGGTGACGTCGACACCGTGCTCGTGTTCGGTGAGCGTGTCGATGGAGTCGTCGAACACGAACTCCACCTCGTCACGGACGGTCCCGTACAGGACGTCCGCCAGATCCCCGCGACGCACCTCGACGTCACGTCCCTCGACGCCGCCGGTCACGGCCTGTGGATGAACCACCGCCGCCTCACTGCCATCGGCATTGAGGAAGGTCAACCGGCGTGACTCGATATGCGCTTCCTGGAGCTGCGGCAGGATTCCCATCCGGCGGGCCACTTCCACCGCGGTGCCACGCACGTCGATCGGGTACCCGCCGCCCCGCAGTCCGATGGACTTCTCCACCACCGTCACCGCGAATCCGTACCGGTGCAGCCAGAACGCCACGGCGGGACCCGCGATGCTCGCGCCGGAAACCAGGACCGTGCTTTTCGATGCGGTTCTTGTGTCCATTCGTCAACTCCTACCGAGTACGCGAGAGACTGCCGGTCGGCGAGTTGGTGCTGAGGCGTGTGCTTCGTACGAGCCTGACGGCCGGCACCGCGGCGATCGCGAAGGCGACGGAGGCGATCCCGATATAGCTGAACACGCCCGTGGCCGAGTTCGTCGTTTCGCCGTCGACGACCACGGTGGTCGACTTCAGTACGGCCGCGCCGACGAAGTCCATGACCACCGCCCCGGTCGAGACCATGACCATGACCAGGCTGGAGACGATTCCCTGCCGGTCGGGGGACGCCAGGCCGGCCGCCATGTTGAAGCCGGATGTCCCGAGCGCTCCTACCGTGACGCCCAGCAGGAATCCGCAGCAGAGCGCGACGGGAAGCCGGGAAGCCCCGAGGAACATCCCGAGGGTCACCACCGTTCCGAGCATGATCGCCCCGGCCAGCGTCAAGGCCGGTCCGGTGCGCGCGGCAAGCCATCCGGCCGCCGGACCTCCGAGCGTGACGCCGACTCCCGGCGCCGCGAGCAGCAGGGCCACCGATCCCCGGTCGGCCAGTCCGTAACCGAGTTGCTGATCCGCCGAGACGTCACCGATGAGAGAGACGAGCTGAAGCATGCTCTGGTACGAACCGGCTGCGAGGAAGACGACGAGGAGCGTGAGCGTCAATGGCCCGCTGATGTCCCTGACGTCGATCAGGGGGTCGGGCTTTCGGCTCGACACCAGGAACCACCTGGCCAATGCCGCGACGCCACCGGCGAGGAGAGCCAGCGGGCCGGCGGCGAGCCAGCCGACGTCCGAGCCCAGACTGACGTAGCCGAGCACCCCGGCGAGACCTCCGCCGAGGAGGAGGGCGCCGCCGACGTCGGTCTTCCCCGGTGTCCTGACCGGGGACTCGGGAACGACCTTGCGCACGCAGATCGCCATCGCGGCCGCCACGAAGGCCGAGCCGAGGAACAGGATCTGGAAGCCGAACTCCGTGGCCAGTTTCTCGATGAGGAAACGGGACGCGATGTTGAGCACCGCGGACCCGGAGGTCACGATGCCCACGGTGATCATCGCGATGCGGGGTGCGCAGACATCTCGGACGATGGCGACGGAGAGGAAGACGGTGGCCAGGGCCGCCCCTTGAAGCATGCGCCCCGGCACGAACACCCAGAGGCCGGGGGCCACGGCGCATAACAGGGCGCCCGCGCAGCTGAGGAGCAACGTCAGTACGAGCACCCTGCGCTTGCCGTGGATGTCGGCACTCTTTCCGAGCAGGGGTGCCCACAGCACTCCCGCCAGCATCGCGGTGGCGTTGAGCCACGCCGTCTGGTCGGTGCCGAAATGGTCGAGCATCTCCGGGAGGACGACCAGCGGCGCCGTGATGGCCGAGTCGACCACGAAGTTCACCAGGGCCAGGACGGCCACCAGGCCGACCAGCCGCCCGTTCCCTCTCGTGTGCAGTGCGCCGACGTGTTCGGTGCTCATACGCACCCCCTTAAGATACGTTTTAGTTTCTTATTCGCAGAGTAGGGTGCGGCAATAAGAAACGTCAAGGTTTCTAAGGAGTGTCGTGAGTGGTGTGGGACGACGGCGCGGCGAAGCGCTCGAGGCAGCGATCCTCGATGCGGCCTGGGACGAGTTGAGCGAGCGGGGGTACGCGAACCTGACCTTCGACTCCGTCGCCCGGCGGGCCGGCACCAGCAAACCGGTGCTCTACCGGCGCTGGGCGGACAAGCGGAAGCTGGTCGAGGCGGCAGTCGTACGCCGCAATGTCAGCCGGCTGACCGCCCCGGCCGACACCGGGTCCCTGCGCGGCGACCTGATCGCCACCCTCACCGAGATGAGCGAGAAACGGGGGCCGTTCCTCGCTCAACTCAGCCTGCTGCTCACCGACTACTTCGCCGAGACCGAAACCGGCTTCGCCGAGCTGCGCGAGATGATCCTCGCCGGACGCCGCTCCGGACGCGACGAGATCATGGAGCGCGCCATCGAGCGCGGCGAACTCGATCCGGCCAAGCTCACACCACGGATCGCCTCGCTCCCCTTCGACCTGCTTCGCGGCGAGGCGATGATGACGCTTCGGCCGGTCGCACCCGAGGTGATCGAGGAGATCGTCGACACGATCTTCCTCCCGCTGGTCCACCCTCAAGGACACGATGGTCCGCGCCGGGCGTAGGTTGCCACCAAGGAGGGAGACATGGTCACCGTCGAGGACGTACGGCGCCTGGCGATCGCGTTGCCGCGCACCGAGGAGCACCTGGTCCGGGACCGGGTGAAGTTCCGCATCGGCCAGATCGTCTACCTCGCGCTGTCCCGCGACGAGACCGTCCTGGGCTTCGCGTTCCCCAAGGAGGAGCGCGCGGCCCTGGTGGCCTCGGAACCGGAGAAGTTCTCGCTGCCCCGGACCTCCGAGCTGCGCTACAACTGGGTCGAGGCGAGGCTGGCCGCGCTGAGTCTGGCCGAACTCACGGAACTGGTCACCGAGGCGTGGCGTATGTGCGTCCCGGCGAAGGTGGCCCGCGCACATCTCGGACCCGGCCCGGAGCCACCCCCGCAACCGGCCCCGCGGACAGCCCGACTGCGCCTGTCGGCCGAGGTGTTCGCCGCTGCCGGGGGCGTCGACCGCAGCTGGCTGGAGCTGTGCCGCCTGACCGCCCCCGCCCTCGACCTCACCGTTCCTGACCACCGCACGGCCCTGCACCGGTGGCTCAACTCCTGGGGGTGCAGGCTCCCTTGTCCGCCCGAGGGCGGGCCGTACCCACTCGGCGAGGGCCTGGCTGCCTGGACGGACAGGCACCCCCTCCCCGGCACACCGCTTCCCGACCTGACCGATCCCGAGATCGACGCACTGGCCGCCGCGTACGAGGAACTCGCCCGTCTCCCGGCCGGCTCCGGGCCGCGCCCTCGGCCCCTCGGCCCGACGGCCGCCGCGAAGGCGCTGTACGCGCTGCGCCCGCACACAGTCATGCCATGGGACGCGGCCATCGCCAAGGAGCTGTACGGCGCCCGGGACGGTGCCGCCTTCGCCCGCCATCTGCGCACCGGCAGGGCCTGGGCACGGGCCGTCCTCGCCGAGAGCGGCCTGAGCGCCGACGCGCTGGTCGCCGACCTCGGCCGGCCCGCCGTCACCCTTCCGAAGGTCCTCGACGAATACCTGTAGGTGACGATCACTCGCCGTACGCCCCCCCATGTCGCTGCGGCCCGGGGAGACCGAGGCCGACCGCGCCGAGCGGGTGAAGACGGAGAACCCGCTGGGCCGGATTGCGGAGGCCGAAGAAGTGGCGGCCGCAGTGCTCTATCTCGCCTCGCCCCTGGCCGGCGCGGCGGTCGGCACCGACCTGGTCGTCGACAGCGGAGCATCGGCCTGACGGTTCGCAGGCGCGTCAGCATGGCGAGCCGTGAGCGGGCCGGCGGACGGTCTCCGACGTGCATGGCGTGGTCGGCTCCCTGGATGGGGTCGGAGCTGGCCGAGCCTCTGAGCACGCCGTTCGGCGCCGAGGTGGGCGCAGTGGTCGGTGAGGGCGGGGTTGTCCACGGCGGAGTAGTCGGAGAGGCCGGCTTCGAGGCCCCGGTGCCGGGCGGCCCAGCGGCCGAAGTCGGCGATCCGGCTGCGTGCGGCGGCTTTCGGGTCCGGGGCCCGGAAGGGGCGGGCGTACGGCGTGGTCATCGCGCGGAACTCCTCGAAAGAGGTACGGATACGGACTGTTCGACGGGCCCGCGGGTGGTGCACAGCAGGGGCGCCCAGGCGGCGGTGCCCGTGAAGTCGCCGCCGCCTGCCGGAACGACGTCCATCACGACGCGATCGGGACGCAGCAGGACGGCGTCGGCACGGCCCGCGCGCAGCCAGGCGGCGAGGGTGCCGTCGTCGCCGGTCCCGTGTACGTCGACGACCCGGGCGCCGAGTCCATCGGTGAGCGCGCGCAGTGAGGGCGGCAGCGGCACCGCGGTCAGCACGGCGAAGGAGTCGCCGAGGACGTCGTCGAGACGGACATGTCGTCCACCCTCGGCGGTCACCCGGGGCTGCGGGCAGAAAGTCCCGCCGAGCCCGCTGCGGCGTACGAGCGGGCCGGCGCGCAGCGGGCGGCCGAGGTCCCGGCTCGCCCTGCCCGTCACCCCGGGGATGCGGCAGGCCGCGGCGACGGCGGTGCGGCGCAGGGCGGCCGCGCGGTCCTGGCCGCCGGTCATGGCCCAGCCGGTGGCGACCGCGAGGCGGATCACATGGCGGGCGTGGGGCTTGCGTTCCCGCTCGTAGGTGTCCAGCAGCCGTTCGTCGGCGCCCTGTTGCAGGACGCGGGCGAGCTTCCAGGTCAGGTTGTGGGCGTCGCGCAGCCCCGAGCACAGGCCCTGTCCGACGAACGGCGGGGTGAGATGGGCGGCGTCGCCGAGGAGGAAGACACGGCCGAGGCGCCAGCGGTCGGCGATGCGGGCCCGGAAGGTGTACTGGGCCTGCCGGATGACGTGGAAGCCGTCGGCAGGGGAGAGGCGGGAGAGGTCCACCCAGGGCGCGACCAGCTCGCGCAGTCGCTCCCACCCGCCGGGGCCGTCGAGGCCCTCACCCGCACGGAGCCGGAACTCCCAGCGGTAGCGGTCCTCGCCGATGCGCATGAACGTCGCCGGGCGGTGCGGGTCGCAGACCTGGTCGACGCCTTCCCAACAGCGGACGGCGGCTTTCGTCGTCACGTCGATGGCGGTCCAGTGTTCCTCGAAGCGCAGGTCCTCCCACCCCGCGCCGATCGCGTCGCGGGTGAGGCTGCCCGCGCCGTCGCAGCCGAGGACGGCGTCCGCGAGCAGCAGGTGCTCGCCGTCGTCGTCGCGGTAGGTGACGCGGACCGGTCCCTCGGCGGGCTGCTCGATCGCCGTCACCTCGACCCCGCCCCGCAGCTCGCACTCCGGGTGGCGGGCGAGTGCCTCGCGCAGCAGCCGCTCCAGCTCGGGCTGGTCGAACATGCTGGTCTGCGGGAAGCCGTGGTGGCCGTGCGGGGACCGCCGGAACTCGGCGATCACGCGGTGCCCGGCGTCCAGCAGCCTGAGGCCGCGCGCGGGACGGGCGATGGCGGCGAACTCGTCGGCGATTCCGGCGGACTGGAGGATCCTGCGGACCTCGTCGTCGGTGGCGACGGCACGCGGCAGGAGGTAGACGTCCCGGTGGCGTTCGAGGACGAGGCTACGTACCCCACGCCGGGCGAGCAGGAGGGCGGCGGTCACGCCCACCGGTCCGGCGCCGACGATCACCACGGGTACGTCTGCCGAGTGGTGCACGGATTGCTCGACGGTCATGTGCGGCTCACTTCCGTCGTCTCAGTGCGCGTCGGCCACGGGCGTGCGCTGCTCGCCCAGGTCGATCCGGCCGTCCGGCGTGGCGATGGAGGCGGTGACGACATCGCCGTGCCGCAGGTAATGGGGGTTCTTGGCCTGGGACTTGAAGAACGCCTTCCACTTCACCGCGGGCGGCAGCAGGGCGCCGATCTTCTCGACCGGCTTGGGCGGGGCCTTGAGGGCCGTACCGCCGGGGGTGCCGGTGAGCAGCAGGTCGCCGGGGTCGAGGGTCTGGAAGCGGGCCAGCAGCGTGAGTGCCTGCGCCGGGCGGACGATCATGTCGGCGAGGGTGCGGTCCTGGCGCAGGTCGCCGTTGACGGACAACGTCAGCCGCAGGTCGAGGAGGTGGGCGAAGTCCTCCGGCTCCAGCAGGGCCAGGTGGGGGCCGGTGGGCGTGAAGGTCGGGTACGACTTGCTCTCGTAGAACTGCGTCTTGGTCAGCTGGACCTCACGCGCGCTGACGTCGTCGGTGACGACGAGACCGGCGACGTACGACGGCAGGTCCTTCTCCTCGACCACGGTGCCGACGGGCAGGGACGCCCCCATGACCAGGCCGAGCTCGATCTCGTAGTCGAGGAACGTCACATGGGAGGGGCGGACGATGGCCTCGCCCGGGCCGCTGACCGAGCCGGACGCCTTGCGGAAGAAGGCGGGCGGAATGTCGCCGGTGAAGCCCGAATCCCGGGCGTGGCTGCGGTAGTTGACCATCTGGGCCACCACCCGGCAGGGCGTGGTGACCGGCGAGAGCGCTGCCAGGTCGGAAACGGGCGTGCCCGCCTCAGCGGAAAGAGCCGCCTCGCGTACGGCGTCACGGTCGGCGATCAGCTCGGCGGTGGTGACGGCCTTGGTGTCGACGGGGACGGCGCGCTCGCCGAGGACGACCCACCAGCCGTCGGCGGTACGCAGGACATTCGTACTCATGAGTTCATCGCTTTCATCAGGCCCAGCAGACGTTCGACGTCCAGTTCGTTGTCGCCGCGCAGGGCGTGCAGCACCTCGCGGACCTTGGCGGGCCACGGGCTCGCGCCCAGGAAGTCGCGGGTGGCCGGCGGGCCCCACTGGGCCAGCCCGCTCGCCGACATCGGCGCCCAGCCGGGCTCGACGTCGCAGGAGAACAGGTCGCCGTCGGCGAAGTGCTCCAGCATGAAGTGGTCGGGGTCGCGCCAGTAGTCGAAGAGCTGACTGCCCTGGATGTGCCGGCCGATGCCCCAGCTGCGCCGGTAGCCGCGCTCGGCCAGGTACTCGCCGCCGGCCGCGATCGCGTCCAGGTCGGTGACCTGGTAGGCGGAGTGGACGTACCCCGTCCCCGGTCCCAGGTGCATCGCGAGCGTGTGGTGGTCGGCGGGCACGCTGCCCAGATCGCAGCGGATGAACGCCATCGTCGGACCGCGCCCGCGCTGCCCGTCCAGGAACAGGAAGTCGGACACGATCATCCCGAGGAGGTCCAGGTACCAGTCCAGGGCCCGCGCGAACAAACGCGTCTCCAGCACGACATGCCCCAGCCGCTGGATCCGGGACGGCTCCCGCGGCGGACGCTGCGTGACGTTGATACGACGGTGATCCGTGCCGAAGTTGAGGGGCAGCGGCCGCTGCCCCGGCAGTTCGGGGAGCTGTTCGGCGCAGTGCACGACCCGCACCGGGACGCCCGAGGGATCGAGCAGGTCGACCGCCTTGCCGCCGCCGGGCACGTCCGCGTCCCGTACGGCCGCCCCGGTCGCCCGCGCCAGCCGGTCCAGGTCGGCCCGCTCGGCCGCCCGGAACGCCGGGCCGATGAAACGGGACGTACGACCGCGCCGGATCACCATGCAGGGCGGGCCGGCGAAGGTGCCCCGCAGCCACAGCTCCCTCTCCGTGCGGGCGGCGACACCGAAGCCGAAGTCCCGGGCGAAGACTTCCGCACGGTCCAGGTCGGGCTTCTCGAACTCCAGCCACGCCAAGTCCGCCACCTTGATCACGGGGTTCCGGGACCTGCCCGGATGCTCGCCGCGCAGGGCGCCCCGCTCGCTGTGCAGGTCCTGATGAGGGGGCGCGACGGCGGCTTGGGCCACGCGAGGTTCAGACATGGTGCCCTCCGAGCAACATTGCCGTATTGAGGAAATCATCATTACTGACAGAATCCTCGTCAATAGGCCGGCTGTCATGAGATGAGGATTTCATCAGAACTGTGGCGGTGGCGGATTCCGCAACTAGACTCGGCCCATGCCCACGTCAGCCCCGCCCAGCAACCGGTTCGAACGGCGCCGCGCCGAGACCCGCAGGGCACTCGTCCGCGCCGCCCGGCAGATACTCGCCGAGACCGGGGACACCAGCGTCAGCATCCAGGCGATCGCAGAGCGCGCGGACGTCGGCTTCGGCTCCTTCTACAACCACTTCGAGTCCAAGACGGTGCTGTTCGAGGCGGCGGTGACGGACGCCCTGGAGGAGTTCGGCCAGACCTTCGACGAGCGGCTGACCGGGATCGACGACCCCGCGGAACTCGTCGCGGCCGGCTTCCGGCTCAGCGCCCGCATGGCCGATTCCCACCCGGAGCTCATGCAGGTGCTGCGCCGCCGCGGCCTCGGCCACCTCCACTCGGAAAACGGCCTGGCCCGGCGGGCTCTGCGCGATCTCCAGGTCGGCATCGCCTCCGGCCGCTTCACGTCCGTCGAGCCGGTCGTGGCCCTGTCCGCGCTGGGCGGAACCCTCCTGTCCCTGGTGGAGCTGAGGTTCGCCCGCCCCGACCTGGACGGTGACGAGGCCGCGGTGAACCTCGCCGAGATGGTCCTGCGCATGCTGGGCGTCCCCTCGGACGACGCCCACGAGGTCGCCCGGCGCCCGCTGCCCGAGCTGGACTGACGAGCCGGCACCGCGGGCAAGGCACCTCCCATGACGCCCGATTCCCCCGGTGGCTGATCGAAGAGCGGCGCATCCGGAGGGTTGCCCGAAGGCCGGCGAGCGGGGAGACGTCGCCGATTTGGCGCCGTGCGGCAGTACCGGTCCGGCCGTGGGGCGGCGTCGTACCTCGGGCCTGATGGGGAGTGCATCGGCGCCGAGGAGACGTTCGAGACCGGGCTGGCGCGCCCCGCCGCCGGGGCGGTCAACTTCCTCCCCGACGGCTTCCGTGTCACGGCTCTCACCACTCCGACGAGGAGCGGCAGAGAGTGAGAGAGGCGGCCGCCGGACTTGACGACCTGGTGCGCGCCGAGCGCCCGAAGCACCACAGGGACGACCCCGCACACCACGACGTGCACCACAACGAGGAGGCCACCGGGTTGGCCTGCGCCTACGTGCCTCAGACGGTGCCGCGTGAGAGCGGGTTCGCACCGCTGTTGACCGCTGTCGTCTGCCCTTGAGGGCACGCTATGGGCACGGCACCGTGATGGACAGGCCGATGGCGGCCGGGGGGGGGCGCCTTCCAGGCCCCGCCCTCTACATCCGAGTTCTGCTCCCCGTGCTTCCGCTCAGTGCCTCCGCGGGATGACTGAGCTCTAACGGGCCCAGTCGAAGGGCATCGGCGCGCCCTGCTGGATCACCCAGGGGCCGGGATAGCGAGCCTGACAGCCGGTACAGCGCGCGACGAACGGACCGATCTCGGGGTTCGTCAGAACGCTGTAGTGGCTGGAGGGCTCGGCCGGGAGCATGTGCCCGTTCGCGGTCGTCTCCAAGCCGGGCCACTCCGGCGAGCATCGGCACGGGTGCTCCACTGCGAACGAACCACCGTCGGCAGTCTCAACGGTGCGTTTGAAAAGCTTGACAAAGCTCTCGCGTATCGACACGGCGGCGGCCCTCCCCTTCCCGACTCCCGGCTCCCGGGCCCTCGACAGTAACCGACGTCGGTGGACCCTCCTCGTCGATGCCGCCGCGCGCGAGGGCGATGAAATGACCGGAAGCTCTTGTTCCCGGGGTTTCCTCGCGGCTGCTCAGCGACCGAAGCCGCCCCTCGCGCTCAAGATCAAACGGAAGGTATGGAACATGTCAGGCCACTTCGGTCTCTCGCTCGATGGCCTTGAGGCGGTTCTTCCAGCCGGTGGCCAAGGCCGTTGATGGACAGGACCCCGCAGTGGTGCAAGGGGCGGCCAAGGATCCCGGTGGCGGAGCCGGGCGCGTACGCAGGTGAACCAGTACGAATGTGGGCTGCGTGTCTCTCCCGATGGGGTCAGCCGTGCTCGGGAGCAGGAGCAGCCCACTCGACGAACTGGATGATCACTCCGCTGGGGTCGGTGACCTGGAACAGGCGCTCGCCCCACGGTTCCTGGCGCAACGGCATGGTGATCCGAACTCCGGCCTCACGCAGCCGCTTCTCCTGCTTCTGCAGACCGGAGGCGACGGTGAAGGCCAGGATCAGGCCGCTGGCGCGCTGGTCACGCTGCTCGGGCGGCAGCACCTCGATTCCGCGGGTGAGCAGGACGATGTCGACCGCGTCGTCGCGTGTGAGGGATGCGAAGCCGTCGGCGGCCTGCCGGACGGCGTATCCCAGGTGGGCGGTGAAGAACTCCTGGGAAGCGGTGACGTCGTCGACGGTCAGCGAGACGGTGGAGGCGGTGAACTGCAAGGGGTCTCCCTAGGGACGTGGCGGTGAGGACGGGGGGTGAGGGGCGGGGGCGGGTCAACGGCCGTGGCGCCGCGGGATGTTACGGGCGCCTTGGGCCTGTTGCCGACCCCGAATGCTGTGGTGGAACGGCGGACGGCGCAGTTCGGTGCCGCGCAGCGGGAAGCGCTCGGGCTTCTCCGGCCGGCGCTGAGGGGCGGAGGGGTCGTGGATGGGCTTGCGCATGGGTGTCCCCCTTCGTAAGCGACGTACTGTCGGCGTAAATTTGCTACGGACGTAAACTTAGGCCGGGTGGCTGGGGGGTGTCAACATAAATTTAGGACGAGGGTAGAATTGCGCCCATGGCCAACCAGACGACCGCCCCCGCCACCGGGCTGCGCGAGGCGAAGAAGCAGGAGACCCGGCAGCTCATCTCCGACCATGCGACCCGGCTGTTCATCGCCCAGGGCTTCGAGCAGACGACCATCGCCGAGATCGCCGCCGCCGCGCGCGTCGCCAAGAAGACCGTCACCAACTACTTCGCCCGCAAGGAAGACCTCGCCCTGGACCACCAGGAGCAGTTCGCCGCCTCCCTGGCCCGCACGGTCGCCGCTCGACGGCCGGGGGAATCGGCGCTGGCCGCGCTGCGCCGGGCGTTCGACGACGCCGTCGCGGCCCAGGACCCGGTCGCCGGGTTCTCCGGCCAGGACTTCGCCCGCATGATCGCCGACAGCCCCACCCTGAGCACCTGCCTGCGCGGCCTGCACGACCAGCGCGAACACCGCCTCGCCCACGCGCTCGCCGAGGCCACCGGTGCTCAGCCCGACGACATCACCGTTCAGACCGCCGCCGGACTGCTGGCTGCCGTGCACCGCGTGCTGTTCCGCCGCATCCAGGAGCTCACCCTCGCCGGACACCCCAACGACCGGATCGCCCGGGCCGTCGCAGCCGAAGCCACCCGAGCCTTCGACCTGCTGGAACCCGCCCTGTGCGACTACGCCACCGCCTAGCGAGGTGTTCCCCCTCACCGACTGGGGTTCGGATGCGATGTGTGCGTGAACCGAACGGTGATGGACAGGCCCCCTTCGGGGCGTGCAGTGGTGGTGAGGGCGGCGTGGTGGGCTCGGGTGACGGCGTTGACCACGGCGAGGCCGAGACCGCGGCCCTCGCGGTGGCCGTTGCGATCGGGCGCCAGTTTCTGGAGGGGCGAAAGAGCCGCTGAATCTGGTCGTCGGGGATGACCGGCCCGCTGGCGGCATCCGGGTGGTCCTCGGCCTGCTCTATGTCGTCCCCATCGTCTCCCGGACCATCAGCGACCCGGACCGATCTCCCCGGCCGGCCCATCAGCCCCGGGGCCGGCCTCGGCGTGACCGCCGGGTGGGCCGCCGCGGCGCTGTCGGTCGGCGGCCTGCTGCTGCGCACGCGTGACGCCTGAACGCCCGCTCCGCCCAGTCGACTTCGCCCGCAGCGGCCACGCCTCCCGCTCGTCGGCGAGAAGGGCGCCCCGCTCCGCCGCTCGACCTTCGGCGGGAAGTGCCCCGGGCCATTGACGACCGTGGTGCTCCGCTCTGAAGGGCGCGTTATGGGCACGATCCCGCAGGGTGAATGAGTGAAGCGCCCGTCTCGCCTTCTCCGCCCCGCGGGCTGGTCGACGCGCGGGGCGAGGGAGCGGAGTCGTCGCGACTCTGCGCGGGAACCGGCTCGCCACTTTCCGGACCGGAAAGCCTTCGCTTGCCATACAGGAAAGTCAGACCTAGTCTTTCCTGTATGGAAACTGACGCGAGCTTCCCCGGCCGCTCCCCCCTTCCCACGTCGGACGAGGCGCGGGCCGCGCTGACCGAAGCCGCTCGCATCCGGCGCTCGGCCACCGCTCTGTCGGCCACACCCTGGCCGACCTGGTTCGCCATGGTCCTCACCGCGTACAGCGCGGCCTTTCCCATCGCGTACGGAGGGTTGCTTGCCGACGAGCGGTGGCTGCTGCCGAGCGAGGCCTGGGGGGCAGTGCTGCTGGTCATCACCGTGGCGTACCTGGCGCTGTTCGCTGTCGCGGCCCGCTCCTGGAGGCGGCGCACCGGCGTGGCACTCCGGTTCGACGTGCTGCCCAAGCGTGCGGCCGTTCCCCTGGCGATCGGCATGCCCGTCATGTTGGTGGGGTCGGCCTGGGTGTTCCGCGCCACGGGCCAGGCATGGTGGCTCGCCGCCGCCTCGATTGCCGCGGCCGCGGTGTCCGTCGGCTTCCACCTCGCTTTCGTACGGCTGCACCGGAAGGCATCATGACCACCCGGTCCACCGACCCGATGGACGGCTTCGACACTCTCGTCCACTCGCCCAACAAACTGCGCGTCTGCGCCTTGCTCGACACCGTCGGCGAGGCCGAGTTCGCGGTGATGCAGGAGCAACTCGGGCTGTCGGCCTCCGTGTTGAGCAAGCACGCCGGAGCCCTGATGGAGGCCGGTTACGTGGAGCAGCGCAAGGCCGTACGCGACACCCGGCAACGCGTCTGGCTGCGCCTGACCCCGCAGGGGCGCAAGGCGTACCACGGTCACCTCGCGGCACTACGGGCGATCGTCGGAGAGTAGACGCCGCCGCGGCGCTGACCTCACTCCGGCTGAGCCCTCTCGGCAGCGGCCGTCATCCGCAGTCGCCGCTCCTCGGGTCGACCGTCACGGGGGCCGACCCGACCGCCAGGTACGTCCTCGCCAGGCGATCCGCCTCGTCAAGCCACTGCACCGCCACCGCCCACCTCGATGACGATCTCCGACGGCCTCAGGTGCCTGCGGACGCCAGGGGCACCTGCACGGTCTGCTTCAGCATGCCGCTGAGCCGCCAGACGACGGCGGCGGTAAGGGCGGCAGCGCAGACGGACAGGAGGTCGCCTTCCATGACCTGCTGCAACGCCTCGCTGGTCTGGCCGGCGGTGTGTGCGTGCTTCAGTGCGGACAGGGCGTCGGTGCCCGCGGTTCCCGCGGCGATGACGGAGAGCCACCAGAAGGTGAGCAAGGGATGGCCGCGCTCACGCCGCGACGCCGGCCGGGCGGCGGCCCACAGGTCGTTGACGAACATCTTCAGCACGAAGACATTGGCAACGGGAACGACCCAGCCGAAGAACAACCAGGCACGGCTGCGACGCTGCCCCTCGGGCCAGGCCAGCTCCGCGAGGTCGCGCATGCGCGACATCCAGACGCTGAAGACCAGCACCGCCACGAGGGTGGCCCCGTTCCACCAGCCCCTCAGATTTCCGAACCATATGTCGGCGTTGAGCAGCGGCAGCGCCTCGCTGCCGTCCGGCTGAGCCGGCAGCGGCGGTGCGTGCAGCACTTGGTACTTGTGCCACGCCGCGATCCCGGCCGCCGCACTCAGCAGTGCGTACGCGGCGAGCACGCCGCACGTCCATCGGCTCAGCCCGCCCCGCGGCCCTCCACTCCTGCCCACCCCACACCTCCTGGAAGCCGCCCGATTGGAACTTCCCGCAGGTCGGCGGGGGATCTTAACCCCAGGCCGGCGCCAGATGCGACAAGACCGCCACCCTCCTGCTCGACAGCGGCGGTCGGCCCGGCGTCGTTCCCGCCCCCGGGCAAGACCCGTTTTGAAGACGGGCCCCTGAAAGAGACGCCGTGGGCACGCACCAAGGGCGAGCCTGACGTGGTCAGTTCGTCGGCGCACCCGTCAGGTCGTCCAGCTCGGCGGCGAAGAGCTGCGCGGGGTCGATTCCCATACCGGTGAAGTGGCCGGCGAGTTCCAGGGACAGGACGCCGTGCAGCCGGGTCCAGAAGGTCAGGGCCCGATGGAGGGCCGTGGGCGGGGCGGGATGGCCGTCCGCCCAGTCCCGGTGGTCTTCGAGGTGCGCGTCGAACGGCGTCGCCGGTCCGCACAAGGGCAACCCGGCACAGGCGTCCAGCAGGGTCGCCATGATCTCGGACGCGATCGCGGTCGTGTCGTCGGGTGCTCGGTAGCCGGGGACGGGCGTGCCGTAGATGAGGAAGTAACGCTGTGGGTCCCGCAGGGCCCAGCCCCGCAGGGTGTGCGCCAGCGCGGTCACATCGGCACCGCCCTCCGACGCCGCGCGGAAGGTGTCGGCAAGGCTTCGGTACGCGTCCCTGACGAGCTCGGTGATCAGCTCGTCGCGACCGCCGAAGTACCGGTACAGCGCGGGTCCGCTCATGCCCATCTGCTTGGCGATCGCGTTGAGGGAGAGCGCGGACGCACCCGCCGTGGCGATCTGTTCCCAGGCGCGCTCTTTGATCTCCGTGCGCACCTGGGCGCGGTAGCGCGCACGCGGGGTCTCCGCTTCCGAGTTCACCATAGTTAGAGGTTATCACTGAAGTTATTGACACTCTCGAACCCGTGCAGTTATAACTTCTAACGAACGCGAAGCCAGATAACTCACTGACTCTGTGGAGGTCGCCATGAACGCCGATGGACTCGTCGAGGTCGTCCTGCCGGGCAAGGTCGAGCCCGAGGGACTTCAGATCCGGCATGGAGCCGTACCCGCCGCGGGCCCCGGCCAGGTCGTGATCCGGATGGAGGCGACCGGCGTCTCCTTCGCCGAGCAGCAGATGCGGCGCGGCCGCTACTACGACCAGCCGCCCTTCCCGTTCGTGCCCGGCTACGACCTCGTGGGTACGGTGCTGTCGACCGGCGAGGGAGTCGAGCCGGGCCTGGCCGGCACCCGGGTCGCCGCGCTGGTCAAGGTCGGTGGCTGGGCCAGTCATGTGCTCGTCGACGCGGCGGACGCGGTACCCGTGCCCGACGGGATCGGTGCGGCGGAGGCGGAGACCCTGGTCGTCAACGGCATCACCGCCTGGCAGATGCTGCACCGCAAGGCCCGCGTCCGTGCGGGGCACACCGTCGTGGTGCACGGCGCGAACGGTGGCGTCGGATCGGTCCTGGTCCAGCTCGCCCAAGCCGCAGGCGCGCGGGTGGTGATCGGCACGGCGTCCACGCGCCACCACGACGCCCTGCGCGAACGGGGGGTCGCCCCCGTCGACTACCGCACCGACGACGTCGCCGCACGGATCCGCGAACTCGCCCCCCGCGGGGTGGACGCCGTCTTCGACCACGTCGGCGGCCGCGGCATCGTCGACTCCTGGCGCCTCCTCGCCCCCGGCGGCACGCTCGTCTCGTACGGCAGTGCCTCGACCCGGGACGACGAGGGCTCCAAGCAGTGGCCCGTCCTCAAGCTGCTCGGCCGGGTGTGGCTGTGGAACGCCCTGCCCAACCGCCGCCGCGCGTACTTCTTCAATGTCTGGGCCGGCCGGGCCCTGGCCAAGAACCGCTTCCGCGCCCGCCTCCGCACCGACCTCGCCCAGGTCTTCGCCGCCCTCCAGCGCGGCGAGGTCACAGCTCAGATCGCCGCGCAACTGCCGCTCACCCGCGCCGCCGAAGCCCTGCGGCTGGCCGAGTCGGGCACCGCAGCCGGAAAGGTCGTCCTGAACCCGTAGCAGGGCCCGAGTGGCCCGACCCGATCACCCCAACGAAACGAGAGGAACACGATGTTCAGCACCGGCCCGTCGAACGCCCCCGGCCTGCACCATCGCCCCCTGCACCCGCGCGCCCTGCACCCTCGCCCCCTGCATCCGCGCACGCGAACCCTCCGGCACCGGCCTCGCGCCGGTAAGGCCGCGGTCACGGTCGCACTCGCCGTCGCCGCCGTCCTCGCAAGCACCATCCCGACCGCCCAGGCCGCCGTCGCCCCCCACGGCGATACGTCCCAGTGCGGCGGGCGAGGTGTCGATGCCACCGCCCTCATCCGCTACGAGTCCGACATCGTGATCAAGGCGCCGCTGAGCACAGTCTGGAAGCTGCAGACCGACATCGAACGCTGGCCGTCCTGGCAGCCCCCTGTCACCACCGCCGAACGTCTCGATCCCGGCCGCCTGAAGGCCGGTTCGCAGTTCCGGTGGACGACCCCCGCGCCCGCCACCCCCACGACCCCCGCCACCACACTCGCCATCACCTCCACCGTCCAGGAACTCCAGCGCCGCACCTGCATCCTGTGGAGTGGACCCGCGACAGGTGAGGGGCTGCGCATCGACGAGGGCATCCACCTGTGGACCTTCCGCACATTCGAGGGCGGCGTACACGTCCACACCGAGGAAACCTGGACCGGCACCCAGGTCGAAGCGGACGTGCCCACCGCGACCGCGGCCCTCGGCGCGGGCCTCGAAGCGTGGCTGCACGACCTGAAGACCACCGCCGAAGCCTCCACCCGCGACCACCCGCGTCCCCACTGACCGGGTCGAGGGGTCGGCGACCTCGTTGAACGGCTCGCTCGGCGCCTCGACGGGGGCTGCCTCGGGCACCGTGGCCCAGACGCCTGTGCAGTACCTCAAAGGTCAGCTCGTCCAGCTCAGCCCTGGCGTCCGCCTTGGGTAGCTCCGTGATGTCCGCAAGCACGTCTTCCGCGGTCCGACTCAGCGTGGGGTCATCCGTCAGCATCTGCACCCGGAACCACGACGCACCCCGAGCGGCACACCCTCTACTGGGGAAGGAGCACGCTCACGTCGGGGTCCGAACCCGCTCGCTCATCCGGGTGGTCACGCAGGTCGATCAGCTCGGACTCGGCGTCGGTGCGGCGCGATGCGGTGCCATGGACCACGTGGCGACCTGTTCGCCGTTGCGGCCCGGGCGGGCGCTGCCGACGCATCTGTTCAGCGGGCGCCGGCGCTGCGCGGGGGCACGGAGCCCGTCAGGGGACTCTCATCCAGGTACCGGATCTCGTAGACGCGTTCGGTGAACTTCCAGCCACCCGAGGTGCGCTGGTAGCGGTCGTGGTAGATGGCGTAGTTCACCCCGGACCGGCCGTCGCGGCCGCGCCCGACCTCGGACATGTACGCACGACCGGACGCGGTGTCGCCGTCGAGCTGAATCATGCCTGTATGCGTGTTCTGCACCAGGAAGTCCACGAAATCCGGTACCCGTCGGCCCCAGGCGCGGATCTGCTCCTGGCCGGACATCTCAGCGGGGATGTCGGGCATCCGCCACACGCCGTCCGGTGTGAAGAGTGACGCGACACGGTCGTAGTCGCGCATCATCACCGCGTCGGTGAACTCACCGCGCAGCGCCTCGATCTCGACCCGGTCCGCGATCGCCTGAAAGTCGCTCATCGTTGCCTCCCTGCCACATCCACGGATGGATGCTGTGCCGGTGTCAGCTGTACGACGGCGCAACTCCCCGAGATGTCAGGCGCGACGCCGACCTCACGTTCGGTCCGCTGTCTCGTCGTGGCCGGCATCGAGCCGAAGCCGCACAGACCGAGAAGTACCGGGCCGGCGCCCGGTCATCACCATCGGATCACATGGCCGACGGGCCTCTCGCTGCGTATCGAAGCGCTTCAATTCACGCTCAAGCCAATGAGGGCTCCCTCGCGGAACAAGAGGCATGAAGGCACCATGACCTTGCTTCTCACCGGGCATTGACACCACATCTCGGTCAATGGGAGCGTCGAAGCGCTTCACACAATCCGGCTCACCCCCAGCCGCCCGGATTCCCGAAAGGACGCCGTCATGTCCCGGAAGCCCAAGAAGAGAAGCGTCAAAGGCGTACTGGTGGCCCTGCTGACGGCGATCTCGCCGCTGATCGCGGCGCTCGTACTGACCGGCGCCTCGGCCACGACCGCGTCGGCCGCGTCACTGACCGAGGTGACCAACTTCGGCAGCAACCCCGGAAACCTGCGGATGTACGTCTACAAGCCCGACAGCGCTCCGGCCCGCCCGGCGGTGCTGGTGGCAGTGCACTACTGCACCGGCACGGCGCCCGCCTTCTACTCCAACACGGAGTTCGCCCGCCTGGCCGACCAGTACGGGTTCATCGTCGTCTACCCGGACGCGAACGTCAGCGGGCAGTGCTTCGACGTCTCCTCGCCCCAGGCGCTCAGGCATGACGGGGGAAGTGACCCCACGAGCATCGCCCAGATGGTCCGGTACACCCTGCAGAACATGAACGCCGACCCCAGCCGGGTCTACGTCACCGGCGCCTCGTCCGGCGCGATGACGACCAATGTCCTGCTCGGCGACTACCCCGACCTGTTCAAGGCCGGTGCGGCGTTCATGGGCGTGCCGTTCGGCTGCTTCGCCACCACCGACGGCTCCGGCTGGAACAGCGACTGCTCCACCGGCAAGATCACCAAGACCCCGCAGGAGTGGGGCGACCTCGTCCGGGGCGCCTACCCGGGGTACACCGGCCCCCGGCCGCGGATGCAGCTGTGGCACGGCACCGAGGACGAGGCGCTGAACTACGTGAACTTCGGTGAAGAGATCAAGCAGTGGACCAATGTGCTCGGAGTGAGCCAGACCCCGGTCTTCACCGACTCCCCGCAGTCCGGCTGGACCCGCACCCGCTACGGCTCCGCCACCGCGCAGGCACCGGTCGAGGCGAACAGCTTCCAGGGTGTCGGGCACTCCCTGCCTGCCAGCGGCATGGCGGCCCGGGCCATCGCCTTCTTCGGACTCGACGGCGGGACCGGCGGCACCACCACGGGTCCGCTCCACGCCACCGGTTCGAGCAAGTGCCTTGACGTGCCCGGCCTCTCGCAGACCAACGGGACCCAGGTGGCGATCTGGGACTGCAACGGCCAGACGAACCAGACCTGGACCAGCACGTCGACCAAGCAGCTCACCGTCTACGGCGGTGCGAAGTGCCTCGACGCGACCGGCACCACGGCCGGCTCCAAGGTCGCGATATGGGACTGCAACGGCGGCACCAACCAGCAGTGGAACCGCAACTCCAACGGCACCGTCACCAGCGTCCAGTCGGGCCTGTGCCTGGACGTCACCGGTGCCTCCACCGCCAACGGCGCACTGGTCGAACTGTGGGACTGCAACGGCGGCAGCAACCAGCAGTGGCGCCTCGGCTGACACCACCGCCCAAAACCGGGAGGGCTTCTCGAAACCGAGTGTGGTTTCGAGAAAGCCCTCCAGGCTTCGGGGCGTATCGCTCACTCCGTGCGCAGGCCGTCCGGGCGCATCAGCCGCAGCAGCGGTGGCAGGCTGAGCACGGTCACCAGCAGGACGACGGCGGCCGCGGCGCCGGTCATGGACAGTACGCTCGTCCAGTCCACGCCCACCGGCTTGTCCGTCATCTTCAGCAGTGCCGCGCCCAGTGTCATCCCGATCGCTGTGGCCAGCGTCAGGCCGAGGCCGATCGGGATCGCCGTCTGCCACAGCACGGACAGACACAGGGTGCGGCGCCGGGTGCCGAAGGCGATGAGCGACGACAGCAGTCTGCGGCGCTCGCGCAGCTGCTCCAGCTGCGCGACCAGCAGACTCGCGCCGATCAGCGCCAGTACGCAGGCCGCGCCGACGAACAGGAAGGTGCGGATGGAGGCGTAGGTGTCGTCGGTCTTGCTGGACACCAACATCGCCGGGTCGTCGGTCAGGCCGATTCGGTGGGCCGTGTTCCGCGCATGGTCGGGTGCGTCCGCCAGCTTCTGGTCGAGCGCGAGGTAGACCTCCCCGTGGAGACCATGTGCGGCGCCCGGGGGCAGGGCGCCCGGCGTCAGCAGCAGGCCGCCACGCTTGTACCCGGTCGGGTCCGGGATCGCCCGTGCCTGCTTCACGCCGGCGGGCACGGTCCAGGGCGACTTGTGCTGACCAATGACGCCGTCGGTCGTGTAGAACCACAGCTTCTTGCCGGCCTTGGAAAGGTCGGCCGCCTTCAGCTCATAGTCCTCATCGTCGCCACCCCGGAGGGCGAAGGCGTCACCGTCCTTGCAGGAAGGCAAGGAAGCGACCTCGCGCAGGGACGCGCAGTCGGCGATGGTGACCTCGGCGCTGATGTCGACGCCCACGCGCTGGTCGCTGACACGGCCCTCGTCGTAGGCGTAGACCTTGGCGACGCCTCTGGTCGCCTTGAAGTCGGCCGCCGCCCGGTCGAGCGGGACTCCGTCCGGCAGCTCCGCGCGCATCTGGGCGCGGGTGGGGTCGTCGCCGGTGTGCTTGGTGTACTGCCCCTGCACCCCGGAGAACAGCATCTGCAGGGCGATGGCGCCCGCCACCGCGACCGCGATGCCGTTGACCATGCGGGCGGCCGTTCCGCTGCTCAACTGAAGCCGTCGGATGGCCAGCTGCCAGGCGACCCCGCCGGAACCGAGCCGGTTCACGACCCTCTCCACGACCCACGGCAGCAGCGCGGTCACTCCGACGAGCAGCAGCAGGACACCACCGGTGACCTGGTACTGGTTGAAGTCTCTGCTGTACCGGTCCTTGCCGATCATCGGGTAGAGCAGTCCGAGCCCGCCCAGGGGCAGCAGTATCCGCCACCACAGCCGGCGCCGCGGGGGCTTCGCGGTGCGCATCACGCCGAGCGGCTCGATCACCACGCCGCGCAGTGCGAACAGCGTGACCAGCACCGCGGCCGCCGGGACCGCGACCGCGACGAGCAGGGCGAGCACGGGGGAGGGGATCAGATAGCTGGGGAACACGCTCACGTCGAACAGGTCCACGGACCCGGAGAGCTGCCGGACGATCAGGAAGAAGGCCGTCCCGAAGGCCAGGCCGGCCACGGAGCCGGCGAAGGCCTCGCCGGCGGCGATCCGCCGGGTCATCCCCCTGTCCGCACCCACCAGCCGCAGCGCCGCCAGTCGCCGGTCCCGGCGCTCGCCGCCGAACCGCACGGCCGCGGCGATGAACACGCCGACCGGCATCAGCAGCGCCAGGAACATGACGAGGGAGAGCAGGACGAGGAGGGGGTCCTCCTTCTCGTCGGTCTTGTACCCTGCGCCGAATCGGTCGATGCGTTCGACCCCGCCGCTGTTCTCCTTGATCACGAGGTTGTCGGCGCCGCGGTAGAAGGCGAGTTCCTGGGCCCCGATCAATCCCGGTTCCGCGATGGTGCCGACGATCCGCTCCGGCAGCCGTTCGCGCAGCAGTTTCCCTTCGCCGGACTCCAGCAGCCGCTTCAGGGCGGGAGAGACGACCATCTCGCCCACCCCGGGAAACTTGGAGACTCCCGGCGGCAGGGGCGCCTTCGGCCCTTCTGGCTCCAACGCCCGGCCCCGCACCTCCTTGTCACGGAAGACCGTCGTGGCATAGCCGACCAGCAGGGTGTCGTCCGCCTTCCGCAGCGGTGACTTGCCCAGGCCCGACACTCCGTACGTGAGGTCGGTGCGCGCGTTCTCCCGGTCGTGCCGGACGGCCAGCGCGTTCGGGAGAGCGGTGGCGAGCAGCAGCACTGCCACGCCGAGCCCCACGCCGACGGCGGTGAGCAGCATCCGCACCCACCCCTCCCGCCCGCCGGTGAAGGCGAACCGGGCCCCCATGGCCAGATCCCTGGACCTCCCCCACCCTCGACTTCGCCCGAGCGGGAGGTGCCCCCTCCGGGCACTCATATGGCCCGCTCCATGTCCCTGGACTTTCCGTCACGCACGACGACCTCGCGGTCGGAGTAGGCGGCGACCCGGGCCTCGTGCGTGACGAGGACGACGGCCGCGTTGGTGGAGCGGGCCGCATCGGTGAGCAGCCCCATCACGCGTTCGCCGTTGAGCGAGTCGAGCGCGCCGGTCGGCTCGTCGGCGAACAGCACCCGGGGGCCCGTGACCAGCGCCCGGGCCACGGCCACCCGCTGCCCCTGGCCGCCGGAGACCTCGCCTGGCCGCTTCTTGCGCAGGTCGTCGACCTCCAGGCGCTCCATCCAGGCCAGGGCCGCCTTCTCGGCCTCCTTGCGGGAGGTGCCGTTCAGCCGCAGCGGCAGGGCGACGTTCTCGACGCAGGTCAGCTCGGGCACGAGCTGGCCGAACTGGAAGACGAAGCCGAACTCGGAGCGTCTGAGGGCACTGCGCTGGGCGTCGTTCATGGTGGCCAGCTCACGCCCCTTGTAGGTGATGGATCCGGAGTCGGGCGGCACGATCCCGGCGAGACAGTGCAGCAGCGTCGACTTGCCGGATCCGGAGGGGCCCATCACGGCGACGACCTCACCGGGGTGGATGGAGAAGTCGGCGCCGTCGAGCGCGGTGGTCGGTCCGTACGCCTTGCGCAGGTCCTGGGCGGCGAGCAGGGAACCGGGCGGAGGAGGAACACGGGTCACGCGGTCACCGCCTCGGCGAGCTTGTCCAGACGCGCGGCGGTCAGCTCCAGCCAGCGCAGATCCGCCTCCAGATGGAACAGGGCGTGATCGCAGATCAGCTGGTCGGCCAGGTCGCCCTTCCGCTTGCGGTCGGTCAGGATCCGCATGCTGCGCAGGTGCTCGGAGCGCTGCGTGTCGAGGACGCCGGCCGCGTCCCGCTGCGTCAGCAGCGCGAGGACGACCTTGCTGTACAGGGTCGACTGCAGGTACGGCTCCGGCTTCTCCGGCGTCGCGAGCCAGCGCTCGACGTCGGTGATCCCCGCGTCCGTTATCGCGTACCGCTTGCGCTCGGGCCCGCCGCCCGCCTCGACGCCCTCGACCTCGACGAGGCCGTTCTTCAGCAGCCGGGACATCGTCGCGTAGACCTGGCCGTAGTGCAGCGGCCGGTCATGACCGAACTTCTCGTCGAAGGCCCGCTTCAGGTCGTAGCCGTGTCGCGGGCCGGACTCCAGGAGCCCCAGGAGGGTGTTGCCGATGGACATGCCCGGCACTATACACATCAGGTATACGTGGCGTGTATACGCACGGTGTTTAGATCATGCCGGTGGGTACATCCGTGCAGGTGAGGGGCTTTGTCGCGGCCTCTGCTACCGGCGCTGGACAAGCATCTGCCGACCCGGACACCGGAGCCCAGCAGTGGGCGTCGCGGCGAGCCGTGGAAACCGGCCCCACCGGAGCGGCATGCTTCCGTAGCGGCTCAGCACTCGATGTATACACGTGGTTTATACACCTCGTGTATAGTGCCGGGCATGTCCATCAGCCCCACACTCCCGGGGATCCGGGAGGCCAGGCCCCAGCCACGGTTACGAGGCCGGCAGCGGTTCTGAGTGCAAGCGGTACGCCATTACGGAAGCCGGGGTCACCGGCATGGGGTCACCGACATGGACCGGTTGCCGGCCACGCCCCGAGCTGTACCTGAAGTCGCCGCTCCATACGCTGCGCACCCCCCCGCAACGCTGTACAGCCGAACCGGCCGATGTCCGCCATCAAGCCAGGGGCCACGGGGCGTTGTTGCGCCCGCTGGGCGATCTGAACGCCCTGGCTGTCCCGTCGGCCGCTCCTTCCGCAGGCCCGAGGCGCGCCGGGAGGAAAAGTTCCCGTGGTCGGCGACAGGGGCGTCGAACGACGGTGGCGAGCAGCGCGCCACCCGCACCAGAGAGTAAATCGAGTGAAAAACCAGACGCCACCTGTAATGGGAACCGGTCAGACGCCTCCAGCAAGTGAAACGCCTCAAGGGGAATCGGAAGACCTCGAAATCCGCAGGTTTGCCATCGGGGTCATCCTTTTCACGTCGACATGCGTGACACTGATGTCCGAGCTGGTGCTCGCCCTCGTCGGCGTGGGCCTCAAGGTGACGGCAATGGCCGCTGTGAGCGTATTCGGCGGCACCTTCGGTCTTGGATACTTCATCGCCAAGAGGCGCGGATATATTCGGACGAGCACGTAAGACTCGATAAAAGCGGTGGGCGGAGTGCGTGCCGGGACGGGCGCCGTGTTGCGCCGGCCTCGGTCGGACATCCAGTCAGGGCACGCCTTCGCGCGTGCACGGGGCTTGGCTGAAGCCCGTTCTGACGCCGCAAGGCCCATGGCCGCGACTTCCCCGGAACGGCCGGTACTCGCCCTGGGCTCACGCGCGAGCATCGGGGCCGTATCACTGGAGCGCCTGGCCGTTGACGGCAGCGACGCAAAGTGAGCCCCGCGAGTCGGCCGTGGCGGCCACTGAGGTCGACGGCCCCGGCGCTGCGTGCCTCCGGAGGCGTCTGTGACTTCTGCCGCCCTCTTGTGTTCGATTCATTCGACTCCTAGTGTCATCTTCGTTTCGCGTGGGGGCTCTGATCTGCGCCGTTGTCTGCGGAAGCGCTTCGACACAGGGGTGTCGACGGGCCCCCGCCGACTACATCGCACGCCCCGCCGTTCCCTCCCCGACGGTTCCCTGAGAGCTGGAGATGCCATGCAAATGTCACGTCGTGGCGTTCTGATCCTCGGCGCCGCCGGCGCCGCCGTCGCCGGAGGCATCTCCGCCGGCTCGGCCCGGGCCGCTGAGACGGCCGACGGAACGGACGCCTCCACGCGCACCGAGCGCCTGTATCTGTCCGGAGAGGACGCCGACCACCCGGTCGACTGGGACTTCCTGTGCACCAGCGGTCGGCGCAGCGGCAGTTGGGGCAGCATCCCGGTTCCGTCCAACTGGGAGTTCCACGGATACGGCACGTACAACTACGGGTGGAATCTGCGCCCGGAGGAGAAGGGCCGCTACCGGCACACCTTCACGCCGCCCGCCCACTGGCGTGACAGACGCGTCTTCCTCGTGTTCGAAGGGTCGATGACCGAGACCGAGGCGTGGATCAACGGCGAGTCGGCCGGGCCCGTCCACCGCGGCGGCTTCTACCGGTTCCGCCACGAGGTGACCGGCAAGCTGCGTCCGGGCCAGGACAACCTCCTGGAGGTGACGGTCAGCAAGGAGTCCACCGACGACTCCGTCAACCGGGCCGAACGCCTCGGGGACTACTGGAACTTCGGCGGCATCTACCGCCCCGTCCATCTCGAGGCGTTCCCGCTCCAGCACGTCGAACGCATCGCCGTCGACGCCCGCGCCGACGGCACGCTGCGGATCGACGCCCATCTGTCGGGTGCCGGTTCCGCCGACCGTCTCGTCGCCCAGGTCACCGACCTCTCCGGGCGCCCGGTCGGCGCCCCGTTCACCGCGTCCGTCGCTCCCGGCGACACGACGGTGACCCTCAGGACCGCTGTCGACTCCCCCCGGCAGTGGACGGCGGAGACCCCGCACCTCTACCGCGTCGAGGTCGCGCTCCGCGCCGGCGACGACCGCACCGTGCACCGCGTCGACGAGAGGTTCGGCTTCCGCACCGTCGAGGTGCGCCCCGGCGACGGCGTGTACGTCAACGGCGTCAAGATCCTCCTCAAGGGAGCCAACCGGCACACCATCTGGCCCACGTCCGGCCGGGCGACCAGCGCCCGCATCAGCCGCAAGGACATCCTCCTGATGCGGGAGATGAACATGAACGCGGTCCGGATGTCCCACTACCCGCCCGACAGTCACTTCCTCGACCTCGCCGACGAACTCGGGCTGTACGTGCTCGACGAACTGGCCGGCTGGCAGAAGTCGTACGACGAGGCGGCGGGCAGACCCCTCGTCGCCGAGATGGTCACCCGTGACGTCAACCACCCGTCGATCCTGTTCTGGTGCAACGGCAACGAAGGCGGCTGGAACACCGCCCTCGACGACGACTACGCCCGCCACGACCCCCAGCGGCGCACCGTTCTCCACCCCTGGGCGAACTTCGGCGGCATCAACACCGACCACTACGAGACGTACGACAGCACGCGCCGCATCCTCCAGGAACGGGGCGACGTCTTCATGCCCACCGAGTTCCTCCACGGCCTCTACGACGGCGGCGCCGGCGCGGGGCTCGACGACTACTGGAAGCTGATGGGCCGTGAACGGCTCTGTGCCGGAGGCTTCCTGTGGTCACTGATCGACGAGGGCATCGTGCGGGACGACCTCGGGGGCACCATCGACGTGGCGGGCAACGCCGCACCCGACGGCATCCTCGGCCCCTTCCGCGAGAAGGAGGCCAGCTTCTACACGATCAAGGACATCTGGTCTCCCGTACAACTCGCGGAGCCGGAGCGGTTCATGTCCGCCCTCCCGGACGACTTCGACGGCCGGATCGCCCTCACCAACCACTACGCCTTCACCAACACCCGCACGTGCCGGTTCACTTGGCGGCTCCTGGACTTCCGCACCCCGTCGCAGCGGCGGGACGGCCACACGGTGCGGGCCCAGGGCACCGCCTCCGCTCCGGACATCGAGCCCGGCGCGCAAGGAGTGCTGCGCCTGCCCCTGCCGTACGGGTGGCGACGCGCCGACGCCCTGGCGCTCACCGTCACCGATGCCGACGGCCGCGAGATCCGCGGCTGGACGTGGACCATCGCGTCCGCCGCCGACCAGGCCCGACGGCTGGTACGGACGGGCCCGGGCCCGGCGGTAAGCGGCTCGCTCTCGGACGACAGGCTCACCCTCGCCTCCCGCCACACCACGGTCACGCTCGACGCCGCGACGGGCCTGCTGGCCGGTGTCACCCACCGAGGGAGCGACTTCGCGCTGTCCCGCGGGCCGCTGCCCACCACCGGAACGGCCGACCTCACGCGCCTGACGCACGGGCCCGACGGCAACGGCTACACGGTGGAGGCCGAGTACTCCGGCGTGCTGCGTCACGTCCGGTGGCGTCTGCACCCCAGCGGCTGGCTGCAGTTGGACTACCGCTACCACCTCACCGGCGAGTACGACCTCTTCGGCGTCGGCTTCGACCATCCCGAGTCGCAGGTGAGCGGTGTGACGTGGCTCGGCCACGGACCCCACAGGGTGTGGAAGAACCGGCTGCGCGGCGTCGCGACGGACGTCTGGACGAAGCAGTACAACGACACCGCGACCGGCGCCGACGGCTGGGTGTACCCGGAGTTCAAGGGCTACCACGCGGACGTCCGCTGGGCGTCCCTGCACACCACCGCCGGACGTCTCACCGTGGTCTCCGAGGACGAGAACCTCTACCTCCGCCTCTTCACGCCCCGTTTCGGACCCGACCCCCGCCACACCGCGCCCCCCTTCCCGAAGGGCGATCTCTCCTTCCTCGACGCCATCCCGGCGATCGGCACCAAGTTCGACGCGCCGGCCGCGCTCGGCCCCAGCGGCGCCCCCACCACGGCGACGGGCGACTACGGGCGAACCCTGTACTTCTCGTTCTCCCAGTAGCACGTCCCCAGCTCGCCTGACCGACATCTACGGAATCCAGATCGTCGTCCCGCCGAGGGGTCCCGCCGCTACTTCGGCGACTCGTGGAACGCCACAACTGCGCGCGGGGGAGCGGCTTCAGTCGACGGGACAGATTCTCAGCCAATGCCTCGAAAGTAACGCGCGGATCATCAGCGCACGGATGGGTGTGAACGCCTGAGGCGTTTCGCTACCGTGGGGTGTCAAGCGGGGGTAGGAGACGACGGTGGGGCGGGTGCTGAGGTGTCGGGCCTCCATCGGCGGCGTCGGCGGCAACAGGCCCCCGCCCACCGACTCACCCCACCCAGAGGCGCGGGACACCCGTATGACACTTTCAGCTCTTTCTTGGCCCGACTGGCTCGAATCAGGAACGCTCTGGACGGTCGCCATCGGTGCTCTCGCATCGATTTTGAGCGCCGTTGCCGGAGCGTGGGTAAGCAACAAGTACAGCAACCCAAAGCGAGAGCTTCAGTACCAGTGGCGAAAGAACACCTCCCTACTCGAAACTTCTTCTTCTAGCGCGAGCAGCCTTACCGTTACCCACGGATCAACGCCACTCGCCGAGCCCCGCGTGATCGATGTCTTATTGCGTAACCACGGTAGGAGGGAAATCACCTCTGGTGATTTCCATAATGGGGATCCGATCACGGTCAAACTGGACTGCTTGATCGTTGAATTGAAAGGGGTGCACAGTGAGCCCCCGACTAGCATCGCGCCCCTCGTTACGGTCTCATCCAGCAATGAGGAGCTGCTGGTAAGCCCATGCCTCCTCGTCGGGGGGCAGGAAGTGGTGATTACCGTCGTAGCCGATGGTCCGGGCGATGAGAATAAGTTCGAATTACGTTCACCATTGGTCGGCATGCGCCCGCCGAAGCTGATTACAGGACCAGGGCAAGAAGAAAAGTTTCAAGAAATAAAGAAAAATGCACAGGCTGCCGGATATTTCCTGGCTGGTGTTGCGGTGGCAATGTTGTTCCTATTCGCTGACGATGTGCCAGACAGTTGGAAACATGACCCTATATTCTTCGACCAGAAGGGAGCGTGCAAGTTGCTGAGCGAGGATGATGCGAAAAATGTCGGATGCCCCTAAGGGTCTGGGCGGCCGAATCGCATCCCGAGTCCTCAAGAATGGAAAACGCCTTCGCTCCCTGAGGGTCATGCCGGTGTGCGGAGGTTGGGGTCCAGCCGCCGCAGGGTGAGAAACGCCTGGGCGGCAGTGACCAGGGTGACGTGGTGGTGTCAGCCGCGCCAGGTGCGGCCCTCGAAGTGGTTCAGACCCAGGTCGTGCTCGCGGGTGGGGACGAGGACCAAGGCGAGCGGCTGCCGTGATTCCGCGCGCCGACTGGCTGTATGGGCCAGCATGACGCGACCGAAAGCGAGGGTCTTGCCCGACCCGGTACGGCCGCGGCCGAGCACATCACGTCCGGTCCGGCGAGAGAGTTCGGCAGGGTCGCTCCCTGGATGGGGGAACGGTACGGTCACGCCCTCGTGCCCGAGCGCGCCAGCAACGGCGCCGGCAGGGTGAGGCCGGCGAAGGACTCGACGGCGGGCAGCGCGGCCTTGATCGTCTTCGGCAGCGCGAACTCGCCCTGGGGTGCGGCCTGTCGACGTCCGTAGCTCTGGGAACGCCGCAGCGCTCCCGAGCGCTGGGCGGCAGAACCCCGGAAGAGGACCGGCTCGTGTGGATCTTCACCCTGATGCTCGTCGCCGTATCGGCGGGCTGCACGGCGATCGCCGTCACCTCCACCTTGCTGACGGCCACCGCGGGCCGGGTGCGCGACTTCCGCGTACTGCGCCTGTCCGGTGCGACGCCCCGGCGGGTGCTGCTGGCCCTTACAGCCGAGACGTGCTGTGCCATCACCCTGGGTGCGGCCCTGGGCCTGGCAGCGGCCGCCCCGGCCCTGTTGGGGCCAGGTCAGCGACAACTCCACTGGCAGGCCCAGCTCCTGGCGAAGGCCGTGGACTGTGCCGACTCACGGGCGTGGTGACAGGCTGCCTGCTGCTCGACACGGCGGCAACCGTCCTCACGGCCCGCGTCGCTCTGCGGCGTATGAGGCGGGCGTGAGCAACCGTCCGCAGGGCTCGCAGGAAGCTGCGGCCCTGCTCGATGAAGACATCGGTGATCCAGACGATCAGCATGCCGGCACGAATCCGGCACGCGACCGCTGATCACGACGGACAGCAAAAAGGCCCGGGTCTCTGACCTGGGCCTTCTTCATGGAGCGGGTGACGAGAATCGAACTCGCGCTCTCAGCTTGGGAAGCGACGGCGCTTGGAAGGTCATGTGACCGTTGACCTGCGCTTATGTGGCGTAGCGGCCGCCTCGCGTGAACTGGTTCGCACCGCTGTTGACCGTGGTTGTCCGCTCTTACGGGCAGGCTGTGGGCACGGCTCTGAAGTGCGGCAGGCCGAGTAGCAGAATGAACGAGCGCCGCTCTCGGCTCGACTGGCTCATATGTCCAGCTCCCGGAGCGCTTTGCGAGTGGGCAGTCATCCGGCGAAGCGTCCGGCCTGCACCTGGCTCACTTGCCGGCTTCAGGGCCGTACCACTGGAGCGCCTGACCGGTGACGGCGGCGATGCACTCGAAGTCCCGGTCGCGGTGCAGAAGAGTGAGCCCCTGCAACTCGGCCGTGGCGGCCAGCACCAAATCGACGGCCCCGGCGCTGCGGTGCTGTCCGCGCTGGGTGAGGACCTCCTGGACCCGCCAGGCGCGGTCGTAGGCGCGGTCGTCGACCGGCACCCAGCCGAAGAGCAGGCGTAGGTCTTCGATGCCTTGTGCGCGGTCGGTGGCGGAGCGCGCGCTGTAGAAGAACTCCAGCTCGGTGATGGGGCAGGTGGCGATGAGGCCGGCGGCTGCCGCTTGGTCCCATCCGTACTGCTCGGCGTCGCCGCGCAGCATGCGGGCGAGTGCACTGGTGTCGATCAGGTATTGCGCGGCGTTCACCGGCGGTAGTTCCGCTTGTCCTCGAAGAGATCGAGGTCGAAGGCGCCTTCTTCCGCCGATGCCCGCAGGCGGGTGAGCGCCAGGGCCCGCCGCCGGTTCTCCAGCACCTCGCGTAGCGCGGTGTTCACCGTCTCCTTCTTGGTGCTGGTACCGAGGGCCTTGGCGACGTCGGCGACCAGCTGATCGTCGAGGTCGATCACGGTTCGGCTCATGCGAAGACACCTCCATGGATATCATTGACGCCATCGATTATATCTCCATGGGTAGGGGTGGTGTGGGGAATCAAATCGATGCCTCGGCCGCTGTGCGCGGCACGCACTTCGGGCAGGCTGATGGTGATCGCCTGCGCGAAGTCGGCGAGGCGGATGGGCCTGGCTGCCCTGCCCCATTCAACGGAAGCCGGCGTCCGTCCCACACCCCGTAGGTGATGACGGAATCCTGGCGCCGCACCGTCGCATTCAGCGGTGCCCCGGGGTTGTCCGCCCCGGCCGGCAGCCGACGTCCCACTCCGAGCGATGGTTGCTGTGGGCCGGGATGCCTCCTGCCCGCTTGAGCAGGGCCGCCATGTGCCGCCCGCGATCACGGTGCCGACGCCGCTCCTCCGGGGCGAGTTCGATGGTCGTCATCGAGTGTCGCCTGTGCGTTCACGGAAGCCAGGCCCCGCCGCCGACCCTGGCCCGGTCGAGTAGGACGAACGTGACCGTCGCCGCCGCAGGGTGGCCGTCCTGGTCGGCGCCGCGATGCAACGGGAGCACAGCATCCCTGCGCGTAGGCCGATCTCAGGGAGGATGACGTCCTTGGCGGGTGGACCCGACGAGGGACGCGGCTTCGCCAGGAGCTTGCCACGCCCAAGTAGTTCGCGGACGGCCGGCGGGATATACGACCCGATCTCGCGCAGGCGCTCCTCGACGTCGGGAAGCCGGGCACCGCCGGTGGTCTGCCGGTGCGTCGAGGGGGCGGCCAGACGCGTCGGCCATTCCTCGGAGCGCGCCCAGCTGATCTACCAGCACTCGACTGCGAAGCATCAGCGGAAGCTGGCGCAGGGGATCGACGCCGAGGTACGGCAGCAACTGCGTGAATCAGCAGGCGAGGGGCGGCGGCGAGCGATAGAGGCGTAACGGCGTCAGGGGCT
Organism: Streptomyces sp. NPDC049627; assembly: GCF_044465645.1. NCBI lineage: Bacteria > Bacillati > Actinomycetota > Actinomycetes > Kitasatosporales > Streptomycetaceae > Streptomyces > Streptomyces sp. NPDC049627. Next base: position 589,616 of record NZ_JBITLW010000002.1, read on the forward strand.
TACGGAAACGGCCGGGACTTGGTGCCCGTTCACGCATGAGGCCGGAGTGGTTCGTCTTCCCCCGCGCAGGCGGGGTACCGCTCGCTGCGCGAGCCGTCGGCGGACGGGGAGGACGGCGAGGCGTAGCGCCCGCCCGCCGAACGCGGTCACGCCCTGCCGTCGGATGCTCGACCACAGAGCTGCTCCGTCCAGGCCCAGGCCATCACGGGTATCCGAGCAAGGCCCTCGCATCGCACCCGTCTGTGTGCGCGAGCCGCTGTCCGTCGCCGTCAGGCTTGGAGGGTTTCAGCGCGGGAAAGGGCCCGCTTGAGCAGACCCTCCAGCGCGTCCTGCTCATCCTGCGTCAGGCCGGCGAACAGGGGTTCCTCGGTCAGGACCTTCAGGAGCCGTTCCCGCAGCTCGGTGCCCTCCGGGGTGAGGACGAGCTGCTTGGCCCGGCGGTCGGTGGGGTGGGGACGGCGCTCTATCAGTCGCAGGGTCTCCAGTTTGTCGATCACGACGGTGGCATTGGACGGTTCGCAGCTCATCCGCCCGGCCAGCTCGCGCATGGTCATCGGTCCGGTCATCTCGCGCAGGGCCGAAGCCTGCGCGACGGTGAGGCCGAGCCCGGTCACCCATTCGCGCATGCGCGCATTGCTCTGCATGTCCAGGTCGTGGACCAGCTTGCCCAGCTCCCACTGCGCTTCCGCCTGCTCCTGTGTCATCGCCATGGCTCGAGGCTAGCAAACTGCTTCAACCCATGATAGATATGATTTGAAGCATTAAAGTCATATGCATTGGGGAGCCTCCGCGGCGGCACACAGAATCCAGCACCTCAACCCACAAACATGGAGGTCAGACCCATGGCTCACATCGTCGCCGCATCCGCCGAGCGCACCATTGACGCCCCCGCGGACGAGGTCTACCGGTACCTGGCAGACACGCAGCTTCACTCCCGGTTCCTGCCGCCCCCCTTCTACGACTTCCACGTCGAGGAGAGCGGCGTGGGCACGGCCGGCGCCCTCCGGTACAAGATCGACTTCGCTGGAGGCGTCCGGGAGCTTCGAATGCAGGTCACCGAGCCGGAGCCGGGCCGAACCCTGGTCCACACCGACACAGGCGACTCCGGCCTCGTCACGACGTTCACCGTGACTCCGCACGGCGAACAAGCGCTGGTGAACATCACCTCCCGCTTCGACGGCGAGAGCGGCGTTGCCGGCTTCGTCGAGCGGATCATCGCTCCGCGCAGGTTGCACCGGGTCTACGGCAAGGAACTCGCCCGCCTCGACGCCTACGCCCGCGAGCAGCGCGTCGGTTAGCAGCGGCACGCCGGCTGGAACGGGAGCTGGGGCCTCACGGCTTGCGGGACGGTCCGCACCGGTTATCAGTCATCAGTGATCAAGGAACAGGAGTTCAACCATGAAGATGCTCACCTTCAAGGCCACGACCCACGAGGCGAAGCCTGCCCGTATCGGTGCGCCGATCAGCGCGGCGGCCATGGAGTCCGTGATCGACGAGCCCGGTCCGGTCGAGGTCAAGACAATCGGCGCGGACTGGGAGGCCCCCATCACGGGGCTGCTCAACATCAAGCACCCGAAGGCCGTTGCGGCGGGTATCACCGACCGCAAGGAGCCCATCAAGATCTATGCCCACGTCGTGCGCCACCCCACGCGTGGCTTCTTCCTGGTGGACACGGGCGTTTCACGGCGGCTGGTGGAGGACCCCGTCGGCGTGGGGGTCGGCATGATGCTGAGGAAATACGGGGGCATCGAGAAGATGCACGCCCAGAAGAGCACCGCGGAGATCATCGAAGCGGAGGGAGTCCCCCTGAACGGGGTCTTCATGACCCATCTCCACCTCGACCACGTCTCCGGACTCCCGGACGTTCCCAAGGACGTCCCCATCTACACCGGCGCCAATGAGGCCGAGGCGTCGCTCTTCCTGAACCTGTTCGCCCAGGGCACCAACAACCACCTCCTGGCCGGACGGCCGCCGCTTCAGGAACTCCAGTTCACGAAGGACCCGGGCGGAAGACTCGAAGGTGTCAACGACGTATTCGGCGACGGCTCGTTCTTCGCGATCCTGACCCCGGGGCACACCACCGGACACGTCTCCTACCTCGCCCGCACCGCCGCAGGCCCGGTACTCATGACCGGCGACGTCAGCCACACGCGCTGGGGTTGGGACAACGACGTCGAGCCCGGAACCTACATGCAGGAGCGCGAACCCAGCATCAAGAGCCTGCTCGCCTTGAAGGCGCTCAGCGAGCGCCACCCGAACATGATCGTGAGGCTGGGTCATCAGGAGTAGGCAGCGCGGCCCGGGGCGGCCGACAGCAGCCGAGGCCGAGCCCCCGATGAGCTGATCGGGGCCAACACCCGGCCATCCTGGCCTGCCGGAACGCCCTCCAGCGAGTGGCCGCGACCAGGCCGATGTCAGCAGGCGCCGGGTGATCCACGGTCAGGGAGCCGGAGGCCGGTGAGCCCGGCGACGGCAAGCTGTGGTGCTGACGAGCACGCCGGGGGGCGCAGGCCGGCCGCGCAGACCGAAGACCGAGACTCAGTCCTTCAAGATCATGGCACGGCCCAGTCAGGTGGAACTCTGAGGCGAGTCAGCAAGTCGCCCTTTGCGTACGTGACTTGCTTGCCGTTTGCTGGCTATGTGACCCAGTTCGCCGAAAATGCGTCTCACAATTCGAGATGACTGGGCGTCGCGGTGTCAATGTTGGCAATCAAGGGCCTCGGTGAGGGCGGTTGACCTGTACTTAGGGCACATGGAGGGCACGGAGCCCTCAAAATGGTCTAGACAACAAACAAACCCCAGGCCACTGACCTGGGGTTTCATCATGGAGCGGGTGACGAGAATCGAACTCGCGCTCTCAGCTTGGGAAGCTGATGTTCTACCATTAAACTACACCCGCGTAAGACGCCCGCTCCGAGATGATCCGGAGGCGGTGTCCGATCGCCTCGTCACTGTACCTCATCTCCGGCCCCGGGCGCTGACGCCATGGGGCCTGAGCGCGTTTCAGGGGGTGGATGTGGGTGCGGGGTACCGGAGTTGGGGCGTACGGTGGAGGGGTGGGAGAGGGTCCCGGCGGGGGCGGAGTGCCGCCTGGAGAGCCGTCCTTTTGATCCCGTAATGTGGCCTTCGTCGTCAGGCAGGTAGCAGCCGGACGCGGCTCTTGGGGAAGGGACTCTAGGACTTGATGGAGCGCACCGTCGTCCGTTGTGCCGATGGGCACGTGTTCAGCACCGCTTCGTTCCCGATGCAGCAGGCCGAGCGACTCGGCCCCGGCCGGCTCCTCCGGTGTCCACGCTGTGCCCGGCTCCGCAGTGTGGTGCCGGTGACGCTGGAGAAGCGGTAGCAGCGGTAGCAGCGGTGACTGAGCAGTAGTCGTAACAGCAGTAGCAGCAGGTGTGCGCCGGGCGCGCGGAAGCCGCGATTGTGGCTGTTCCGCGCGCCTTGCGTATCCTCGGGGCGTGCTTCTCTCAGACAAGGACATCCGGGCCGAGATCGACGCCGGGCGGGTACGGATCGATCCCTACGACGAATCCATGGTGCAGCCGTCGAGCGTCGATGTACGGCTGGACCGGTACTTCCGGGTGTTCGAGAACCACCGGTACCCGCACATCGACCCCTCCGTGGAGCAGGCCGACCTCACCCGGCTTGTCGAGCCCGAGGGGGACGAGCCGTTCATCCTGCATCCCGGGGAGTTCGTGCTCGCCTCGACGTACGAGGTGATCACCCTTCCCGACGATCTCGCCTCCCGGCTCGAAGGCAAGAGCTCGCTCGGGCGGCTCGGGCTGGTCACCCACTCCACCGCCGGGTTCATCGACCCGGGGTTCAGCGGGCATGTCACCCTTGAGCTGTCCAACCTCGCCACCCTCCCCATCAAGCTCTGGCCCGGCATGAAGATCGGCCAGCTGTGCATGTTCCGGCTCAGCTCGCCGGCCGAGTTCCCGTACGGGAGCGAGCGGTACGGGTCCCGGTACCAGGGGCAGCGCGGGCCCACCGCCTCCCGGTCCTTCAAGAACTTCCACCGGACCCAGGTGTGAGCGTGCGGGAGAACCTGACCTACGAGCGGTTCGGCACCGCCATCCGCGAGCTCGCGCAGACCATCGCCGACGACGGCTACGAGCCGGACATCGTGCTCAGCATCGCCCGCGGCGGGGTGTTCGTCGCCGGCGGGCTCGCCTACGCCCTCGACTGCAAGAACCTTCATCTGGTCAACGTCGAGTTCTACACGGGCGTCGGGACGACCCTCGACATGCCCGTCATGCTCGCTCCCGTCCCCAACGCGATCGACTTCACCGACAAGAAGGTGCTGATCGCCGACGACGTCGCCGACACCGGCAAGACGCTCAAGCTCGTGCACGACTTCTGCCTCGATCATGTCGCCGAGGTGCGGTCCGCCGTCATCTATGAGAAGTCCCAGTCCCTCGTGAAGTGCGAGTACGTGTGGAAGCGCACCGATGAGTGGATCAACTTCCCGTGGAGTGTGCTGCCTCCGGTGCACAAGTCGGGGGAAGCGGCCAAGCAGAACAAGGAAGCTCTTTGATCTGCTGATCTGCTGATCCGGTGATCTGTAACGCGTTGGAAATAACGGCGTGTGAATCGTTGGCCAACGTCGTACGCTCCCTCTGATCAACACAGACTTCCTGGGGGGAACGTTCATGCGCGCAACCACGCGCCTCGCCCTGCTCGGCACCAGCGTCGCGCTGGTCGCCACCGCCGTCAGTGCCACCGCCGCCCAGGCGGAGGACGGCGGCTCGGGCAACATCACGATCGACAAGGTTGTCGTCAATGGCGGCAAGCCGGTCGTGGTCGGTACGACCAATGTGGTGACTGCCAAGGTCTCCGTGACCGCGTCGGACGACTCGGGCATCAAGGAGACCACGTACATCCACGCCCAGGGGCCGAACCCGAACTTCGCGCAGATCTGGTACGACGACGGCGACATCACCTGCGTCAAGGTGAGCGACACCACATCGACCTGCTCGGGCATGCTGACGTTCGACCCGCAGGCGTCGACCGGCTTCGTCGACAACAACGCGGCGGCCACCTGGAACCTCGCCACGCTGGTCTCCGCCAATGACTACGACTACATCCACCGGGACGCGGCCACCACGTTCAAGGTGCAGCGCGCCTCGAAGCTGACGGTCAACGCCTCGCCGGAGCCGGTGAAGAAGGGCAAGACCATCACGGTCACCGGCAAGCTCTCCCGGGCCAACTGGGAGGACAACCTGTACCACGGCTACGCGAACCAGCCGGTGAAGCTGCAGTTCCGCAAGAAGGGCAGCAGCACCTACACCACGGTGAAGACGATCAAGACCAACTCGACGGGCAACCTCAAGACGACCGTCACCGCCTCCACCGACGGCTACTTCCGCTACAGCTTCGCGGGCACGGCGACGACCCCGGCGGTCAACGCGGCCGGCGACTTCGTGGACGTCCAGTAGTAGGTCCAGCAGCAGAAGGGCCCCCGGCGTTCGCGCCGGGGGCCCTTCTGCGTGCCAGTGGGCTAGAACGTGCCCAGCTTCACGATCGACAGCAGCGCGACCAGCTGGATCGCGCTCGCGCCCAGCGCCTTCGGCCAGGGCAGGTCGTGGGACTTGGACACCATCAGGGTGAGGAGGGCGCCGCCCGCCACCCACGTCGCCCAGCCCAGCACCTGGACGAACGTCGCGTCGCCGCCGGCGAACATCGCGAAGACGAGGCGGGGGGCGTCCGTGAGGGACATGATCAGCATGGAGAGGCCGACCGTGGGCTGCCAGGCGCCGTCGCCGCCGAGCTGGCGGGCCAGGGTGTGGGTGACCACGCCCAGGACGAAGGCGGAGACGACCATCGCGATCGCCGTCGTCAGGACGATCGGGACCGCGTTCGAAAGGGTCGCGTTGATCGCGTCTTCCCGCGCGCCGTCGAAGCCGAAGACCGCCAGCAGGCCGTAGAAGAAGGTCACGATCAGGGCGGGGCCCCACATCGTGTAGTCCCGCATCTGGAGGAACGTCTGGGCGGGGGAGAGGACGATGCCCCGCAGCAGGTCCTTCCAGTGCAGGCGGGGGCCGATCGGGGCGGCGGGGGCCGCGCCGGCCTGGTAGGTCTCGCCCTGGTTGTAGGGGTCCTCGCCGACCGAGAAGGCCTGGGTGTGGCCCGGGTTGTTCGCCGCGTACGGGTCCGGGGCGCCGCCGGGGCCCTGCGGGTAGCCGCCGTCGCCGAAGTACTCCGGCTCGCCGTGCCCGCCATGACCGCCGTGGCCGCCGCTGCCGTAACCGCCGTAGCCACCGCCGCCGCCGTTCGCCTGCGGCCAGCCGCCTCCGCCGCCGCGCGAGCCGCCGTACGGCTGCTGCGGCGGCGGGGGAGAGCCGTACGGCGGTCCCTGGGGCGCCTGCTGCCCGTACGGAGGTTGTTGGGGGCGCGCTTGCGGGGTGCCGTGGTTCCGGCTGCCGCGTCCGATCCTGAATCCAGCCACGTCTTCGAACGTACCTGGTCCCGGAGAGTCGCGTGCCGGGCCCTGCGGTTCGGGCCCGGCTTTGCGGCCGAGCTGTGACATCCCCTGCACATCCCCTAAGGGGGTTGGCACGCCTGCCCCTTACTTCCCCCTTAAGCCTTCCCCCTCAAGGGACTTCACATGGGTCAGTCGGGTCAGCCCGCCAGTGCGTCGCCGAAGTACGTCAGGCCCGACGGGCCGCCCAGCGTCGTGCTGCCGAAGGACTTCGCGCCCGTGGCCGTGATGCCGGTGGACGTGCCGCGCAGGGCCCAGGCCGCACCCGCGCCGTCGTTCTCGCCGCGGGCGGACGCGATCAGCTCCGCGCGGCCGTCCTTGCTCATGTCGGTGAGCAGGACCGCGTGGCCGAAGAAGTCGTGTCGCTCGGCCGTTCCGGGTACGCCCGTGGTGTCCTGCGAGAAGGACTTGGCACCGCTGCCCGTCAGACCGGTGGCCGAGCCGCGCAGGACCACGACCGAACCGGCGTCCGTCTTGCCGCTCAGGTCCTCGTTCGGGACTCCGACCGCGATGTCGGCGTAACCGTCGCCGTTGGTGTCACCGGCCGCGAGGCTCCAGCCGAAGGCGTCGTTCGTCTCCGCGGTGCCCGGCACGCCTGTCGTGTCCTGGGTGATACGGACGGGGGTGCGGGTGCTCAGGCCGGTCGCCGCGCCGTACGTCACGGTGATCGCGCCGCCGAGGCCGCCGTTCGGCTCGGCGGCCGACTTCTCCATGAAGTCGCCGGTGACGATGTCGCCGTAGCCGTCCTTGTCGACGTCCGCGATGACCGCGTCGTAGCCGCCGGCGACCTTGGGACCCGCCGTCGGGCCGGAGGCCGACCCCTTGTAGAGGACGCTGCGGGTGCGGTAGCCGCCGGTGATCTCCTCCTGGCCCATGACCAGCAGGTCCGACGTGCCGTCGCCGGTGACGTCGCCCGCCACGAGCTTGTCCGTGCTGACGCCGGTCTGCTCCTGCGTGTCGATGCCGACGAGCCCGGTGGCCGCGCCGGTACGGGAGATCGGGCCCCGGAAGATGTTGAGCCCCGGGGCGGCGACGTTCGCCGCGGCCAGGTCGGTGTGGCCGTCGCCGTCGAAGTCGCCGGTCGCCACGGACCAGCCGAGCTCGTTCTTGTACTGGGGCAGCGGCGAGGTGATGTCGGTGCCGGACTTGATGCCGGTCGCGCCGCCCCACAGCACCGTCAGAACGCCGAACTGGTCGGTGGCGGCGATCCGTTCGCGGTGCACGCCGACGACGATGTCCGTGTAACCGTCGCCGTCCAGGTCGCCGGTGGTCAGGCGGTCGCCGAAGTCGTCGTAGTTCTCGGGGACGCCGGGGATGCCGTCGGTGGCCTGGCTGATGATCTGCCGCTTGCCGGTGTCCAGGCCGCTCGCCGTGCCGTACATCACGGCGACGTAGCCGGCGTCGCTCTTGCCGGCGACCGGGGCGAGGGGCGCGCCGATGACGGCGTCGCGGTAGCCGTCGCCGTTGAAGTCGCCGGACAGGCCGGACGGCGCGGCGGAGGCGGTGGCGGCGGGCAGCGCGGTGAGGAGGCCGCCGGTGAGAGCGGCGGCGAGAAGGAGGGTGCGCTTGCGCAAGGTGCGTGCTCCTGGGAAAAGGGAGGCCGGGCCCGGGGGCCCGGCCTCGGAAGGGGTACGACGGGGCCGCTCAGTCGGCGAAGTTCGAGCCGAAGTACGGCGCGCCCGTCGTCGAGACGCCGGAGGTGCTCGGGGAGACGGTGCGGGCGCCGGTCGTGGTGATCTTCGTGCCGTTGGACGGCAGGTAGAGGACCGCGCCGTTGCCGTCGTTCTCGGCCGAGCCCGCGACGAGGTCGGCCTTGCCGTCGCCGGTGACGTCGTCGAGCTTGACGTCCATGCCGAGCCGGTCGTCGCTCTCGTCCTCGCCCGGAACGCCCGCGGTGCTCTGGGCGAAGGACTGGGCGCCGGAGGCGGTGTTCAGGCCGTCCGCGGTGCCGTAGAGGATCGTGACCGCGCCGGTGTCCACCGCGCTGCCGATGTTCTCGCCCGCGACGCCGATCGCGAGGTCGAGGTAGCCGTCGCCGTTGACGTCGCCGAGGTCGAGCTCGAAGCCGAAGTAGTCGTTGCCCTCGGAGGTACCGGGGACGTTGCCGGTGTTCTGCGTGATGCCGGTGGCCGACGAGGTGAGCGGGCCGCCGTCCGAGCCGTACGTCACCCAGACCTTGCCGCCGTTGGCGGAGTCCGGGACGGTCGTGCCGTCCTCCGTGGTGGCGTTCCAGTAGGCGCCGGAGACGATGTCGCCGTAGCCGTCCTTGTCGATGTCGCCGACCGCGGTGATCACGCCGGGCTTGAGGGCCGTGGCCTGGGAGCTCTGCAGGCCGCTCGCGCTGCCGGGGATGAAGTAGTTGCGGTTCCAGCCGTTGCCGGTCTCGGTCTCGAAGCCGTCGACCACCAGGTCGGTCTCCGGGCCGCCGTTGATGTTGCCGGCGGTCAGGTTCAGCGGACCGCCCGCGCCGCCCATGATCGGCGGCTTGACCGTGTAGCGGCCACCGGCCGTACCGGTGCTGCTGAACCCGCCCTTGAAGACGTACACGGTGGTGCCGGAGCTGCCGACGGCCAGGTCGGCCTTGCCGTCCCCGTCGAAGTCGCCGGCGGCGAGGGTCCTGCCCCAGCGGTCGTGGCCGGAGGGGGCCGGGTCGGCGACGGTGACGCCCTTGCCGGTGATGCCGGAGGCCGAGCCCCACAGGATGGCGAGGCCGCCGCCGTCGACGTCACTGCCGACGTCCTCGCCCGGGGAGCCGACGGCCACGTCGTCGTAGCCGTCGCCGTTGAAGTCGGCGTACGCGGTGTCCGCGCCGAACCAGTCGCCGGACTCGGCGGTGCCCGGGCTGCCGGTGGTGTTCTGGCTGACGGTGCTGCGCTTCGCGGAGGACACGCCCGTGCCGGTGCCGTAGAGGACGACGAGCTGGCCGGCGCCCTTCTTGCCGCCGACGTAGGCGTCCTGGGCCGAGAAGGCCACGTCGCCGATGCCGTCGTTGTTGAAGTCGGCCTGCGGGACGGTGGTGGAGTCGGCGGCGGTCGCCGTCGCCGCGGTGAAGGTGAGCAGACCGCCCGTCAGCGCGGCCGCGGTGGCCGTCGCGAGGGCGAGACGCAGGTGGTGCTTGTGCATGCGGGTTCTCCTGCTGCATGCGGGATGCCTGGCCGGCATCGCAGTCGTTGGGGTGCCTCGTCCGCTTTTTGTTGGCCGGGGGTTGGCCTTGGGTTCACGGACGGTTGGCGATCAGGAGACTCGCGATGGGGCGTCAGGGTTGTACGTGAGTTCGGGGGTCTTCTGAGACGCCAGGGGCTATTCGGGTTTGGTGCCGATTTCGCACCATACGTACTTGCCGCGGCCTCCTCTGGGGCCGTTGACCTGGAACCAGCCCCAGTCGTCGGCGCAGGCCTGGATGAGCTGCAGTCCGCGTCCGGATTCGTCGTCGTCGGGTGGGGAGGCGGTGGGGGGTGTGGGGTCCGTGTCCCAGGCGCCGAGGCGGAAGGAGGGGCCGGACCGGCGGAGTTTCAGGGCGGCGGGGCCGGTGGTGTGTCTGATGGCGTTGCCGAGGAGCTCCGAGGCGAGGAGTTGGGCGGGTTCGATGAGGGTGGGGAGGTGGTGGGCGGTGAGGATGTCGGCGAGGGTGCGGCGGGAGATGGCTACGGCTCGGGGGTCGTGGGGGATGTAGAGGGTGTACTCCCAGGGGGTGGGCATGGCGGGGCTCCAGGTGTGTGGGGTGGGGAGGCGGTGGCTCCGTCGGCCGCGCGGGTGGTTGAGGGCAGGGCGCGGTGATGCACTTCCGCTCCGGGGAGTGGTCGGTACGTCACCGACGGTAGGGGGTTCAATTGAACCCCGTCAAGCGGAACGGGATACTGGGCTCCTCAACTCCCAGAAGAGGACGGGCACATGCCGGCACGGAGCATCATCACGGCACGCCAGGATCGGCTCGGCGCTGAACTGCGCAAACTCCGAGAGAGGGCCGGGCTCAGCGGTCGGGAGGCGGCGCGTACGTTGGGGATCGCCGAGAGCAAGCTCTCCGCCACGGAGATGGCCCGGGTCGGGGTGAGTGCCGAGCGCGTTCGGCATTGGGCCAGCCGGTACGCGTGTGATGACGTCGCTCTTGTCGACGCCCTGGCGGCCATGGCGACGGAGCGCGGGCGGGGATGGTGGGAGGAGTACCGGGGGCGGGTGCCGTCGGGCTACCTGGATGTAGCCGAACTGGAGCATCACGCCGTCGAGTTGAGGACCTTCCAGAGCGTGCACATTCCTGCGTTGTTGCAGACCGAGGAGCAGATCCGGGCGATCTTCACCTCAACGGTGCCGAAGCTGTCTCCGGAGGAGATCGAGGTGCGGACGCGCTTCCGGTTGCGGCGCCAGGAAGTCCTGGACGAGATCGGCTACCTGGCCGTGGTGCACGAGGCCGCACTGCGGATCCGGGCGGCTGATGCGAAGGTCGCCCGTGATCAGCTGCTGCACCTCCTGGAGCAGTCCGAGCGGCCACAAGTCACCGTCCGAGTAGTCCCGTTCGATGTGGACGGATTCGCTGGGATCGACACACCGTTGGTGTATGCGAGCGGTCCTGTTCCCCAGTTGGACACGGTCCTCGCGGACACGCCGCACGGTGGTGCATTGCTGGACGCGGAGGCGCAGCTCAACCGCTATCGGGCGATCCTCGGCACCATCGAGGAGGTGGCTCTGGGCGTCGTAGAGTCGAGGGACTTCATCCTTCGCCTAGCTCAGCAGATGTGAAAGGTCCCGACATGGCACAGGACACCGTCTGGCAGAAGTCCTCATTCTCCGGCGGCGGCGACGCCTCCGACTGCGTTGAGGTCGCCGCCCGCGAAGACGCAGTCCTTCTCCGCGAAAGCGACGAGCCCGGCACGATGATCACCACCACCGCCACCGGACTCGACGCCCTCATACGTCACCTGCGCACGACCCAGGCCTAGCGCCCGCGCCCCGTCGCCGCCAGCACCAGCCCACCTTGGGGGCATTGCGCCGCTCGCGACCATCCCGCCCCGTGCCGTTGCTGATCCAGATCGCCGGGGTACGGGCGACATCGCCTCAGACTTCGGCTGACCGGGACGGACACATGACCACGCACCTCGGCGAGCAGGGCTTCGACGGCCCGGTGGCCTGGGACACACCGGGCACCCGAACGGCGCTACGCCGCTGGGTGGTGGGGAACCTGGCCAAGTTCCTCGTTTGGATGGCCCTTTGGTGGGCCGCGCTGTACGCCACGGTCGTGCTGCCGGTGGCGGCCGTGGTGCCCATGGTGCTCGTCCTGCTCGTCCTCACGGTCCTGGAGGTCCGGGCTCTCGGCCAACTCGCCAGGGGCATGCGGATGCGGCGCGTCCTCGCCGTCTACCCCTGGCGTCAGCAGCCGGGCGCGGTCCGGATCGACAAGGGCAAGGCGGTCTTCGTGCTGCCCGACCCCGACCACCCGGAGAAGACGGTGTCGCTGAAGCTCGCTGCCGTGCTGTTCCGGCCCTGGACCCATGAGGCCCTGAAGGACTACGACGAGGAACTCCGGTACGCGGGCGACCCCCGCTTCGCCTGTGTGGTGGCCAAGCCCGGCCTGCGCGGACTGGACTGCCTGACCCAGCCCACCGCGTACGACCACCGCACCGACCCCCGCCGCAAAGGCCTCAGCCCCGAAGCCCGCCGCAGAGCGCGGGCCATCGGGGCCCGCGTCGCCGACTGACGCAGACGGCGTCAGCCCTCTACGGCGCCAGGAACTCCGCGCTGGAGAACGTCACCGACGGCTCCGCCGCCACCAGCCCCTTCTTCGCGCCCGGATACACGGCCACCGTGTCCTTCGTCTCGCCGACGTACGCCCGCACCACCAGGTCCGCCCGCCCGTCCCCGTCGAAGTCGCCGACGGTCACGACACGCGTCGTGCCCTGGGCCGGTGGCTGCACGGTCACCGTGCCCGCGGTGGCGAGGCCTGCCGTGCGGCCCCGGAAGATCCGCAGCCGTGAACCGCTGGAGAGGAGTTCGCTGAGGCCGTCGCCGTCGAAGTCGGCGGCGTCGAGCACCGAGCCGGGGACGTCGAGGGTGCCCCGTGCGGCGGTGGCCGGGAGGTCGTAGCGCAGGGACGTGCCGCCCGGTGTGCCGATCGCCGCGTCCAGGGTGGCCTTGGCCTTGCCGAAGGCGCCGAGGGCGACGTCGATACCGGAGGGGAGGGTGACGCCCGTGCGGGTGGGGCCGGTGGGGCCGCCCAGGACGAGGGCCGAGGGGCCGGTGCCTTCCGCCGTACGGATCACCAGGTCGTCGTATCCGTCCCGGTTGACGTCGGCGGACGGGCCCGTGGGGGCGTTGCCGGGTGCCGGGACGGGTGCGCCCGCGGCCCGGGGGGTGCCCTTGCGGCTGAACGGGCCTCGGAGGAAGGACAGTTGGCCGTTCGACGCGTGAACGACCAGGTCCTGCGCGTCGTCGCCGTCGAAGTCGCCGCACACCGGCTGGTCGGGCCAGTCGTTGCCGGCGCGGGCGGCGGCGGGGATGGTGAGCTTGACCGCCTTGCCGGTGAGGCCCTCCGGGGAGCCGAAGAGGAGCTGGAGGGGGACCGGGGGCCGGCCCTGGCCGTCGTAGGGCGGGTCGGTGGAGACGACCAGGTCCGTGAAGCCGTCGCCGTCCAGGTCGCAGGTCGCCTCCGCGTCGAACACGGCAGGCAGCTGCCCTTTCGTCGGGGCCGCCTGCCGCTTCGGGCTGAGCAGCTGCCGTGCGCCGGGGGTGAGTCCGCGATCGCTGCCGTAGACGATGCCGATGCCCGCGTCGTCGGCGTGCGCCTGGGCCTTGACCAGGTCGTTGAGGACGAGGTCGCGGTGGCCGTCGCCGTTGAAGTCGTCCGCCGCTTTGCTGCCCTTGCCGTGGGGGACCGGGAGCTTGGCGGGGGCGTCGGCGATCGCGAGGGGGGTGTGCCGGGTCGCCTCGGGCTCGTCGTGCCGGCCGGCTCCGCAGGCCGTCGTCAGCAGGAGGGTGGCGCTCAGGGCCGCCGTACACATCCCGGCTCTTCGCATGCGCACCGCTCACCTCGTCAACACCAGGGACAACAAGAACTGGGTAATCATGCACGCGTTCGAGAAGAGGGGACAGGCCTGTGCGCGCATTGCCGCGCGGGTTGCGGGGATTATCGGACAGGCCGGCCTCCCGTCCCCGGGCGGGCGGCGGTCCGCGGGGCTAGGTTATGGGTGACATCCGGCCAACTCGGGGAGCTCCCATGTCACTTGAACGCCCGCTGATCAACAGCAACGTGCCGCATTCCGCCCGGATCTGGAACTACTGGCTCGGCGGGAAGGACTGCTACGAGATAGACCGGCAGGTCGGCGACCAGATCGCGGGCGGCAACCCGGCGATCCTCGACATCGCCCTGGCCCAGCGGGCGTTCCTCGTCCGGACGGTGGAGTTCCTGGTCCGCGAGGCCGGGATACGGCAGTTCCTGGACGTCGGCACCGGCCTGCCGACCGCGAACAACACCCATGAGGTCGCCCAGCGGCTCGTCCCCGAGACCCGGATCGTCTACGTCGACCACGACCCCGTCGTGCTGGCCCACGCGGAGGCGCTGCTCACCAGCACCCCCGAGGGCGCCACCGACTACATCGACGCCGACCTGCGCCAACCCGAGGCCATCCTGGAGCAGGCCGCCAAGACCCTGGACTTCAGCCGGCCGGTCGCGCTGATCCTGCTGGGGATCACCGCCCACATCACCGACGACACCGTGTACGACATCGTCGGCCGCCTCGTGGACGCGCTGCCCTCCGGCAGCTACCTCGTGCTCTGCGACGACACCGAGGTGCTCAACCCGCAGCAGATGCGCGAGATGATCGAGCAGTGGAACGAGGCGAGCGACAACCCCCGGGTCAACCGCAGCCCGGAGGAACTCGCCCGGTTCTTCGAGGGCCTGGAGCTGCTGGAGCCCGGCCTCGTGTCCGTCTCGCGGTGGCGGCCGGGCGGGTCCGGTGAGCAGGCGCCGGCCGAGGTCGACGACTTCGGTGGGGTCGGGCGCAAGCCGTAGCGTTTTTCTCGGGGGTCAGCTGTTGGCGGCGGTGTGCGGTGGGCGTGCCATGAACACGTCCACCGGATCCTCGGTCTCGACGGTGAATCCGTGCCGCTCGTACAGCCGTCGGGCCGGACTGCCCTGCAGCACGTTCAAGCGGACGAGGAGACCGCTGCGGTCGCACCGCTCCAGCAGGGCTCGCAGGACGCCCGAACCGATACCGCTGCCCTGAAGGTGCGAGGCCAGGTAGAAGTGCTCCAGCCAGTGGGCGTCCTCGGCCGGTCGCAGCGCCACGCAGCCGGCGAACGCGCCGCCCACCTCGATCACCCAGGTGTGGGCCGGGTCGAAACCGTCCCGCAGCCGCTGCCGCACCCGCCGCTCGTCGTACCGCCCGAGCCGCTCCAGATCCGCCCGCAGCACGACAGCGCGCAACTCGGCCACCGCCTCGACGTCCGACGCCGAGGCGGGCCGTATCTCCCAGTCCGCCATGATCGGCACGCTAGCGTGCCGGGGTGCGCCCGGCTTCACTGAGGGCATGGAGTTCTTCTGCTACCACCGCGACCGGGCCGGCTCCGTCGAGTTGCGCGAGAAGTTGGGGGAGGCGCACTGGGCCTACATGGACGGGTACGCCGAGGAGTTGATCGCCCGCGGCCCGACCTTCGCCGACGACGGCGAGACGCCCAGCGGCAGCGTGCACATCGTCGACCTGCCGGATGCCGCCGCCGCCCGCGCCTTCGCCTTCGACGAGCCCAACTACCAGGCCGGCGTCTACCGGGACGTCCTGCTGCGCCGGTGGCGGAACCTGCTGGGGCGCACCATGTGGGACTTCCCCGGCGGCCGGACCGGCGGCAACCGCTACCTGGTGCTCGGCCTCGGCGCGGGGGAGGCCGCCGACCTCGCGGTGCCGGCCGACCGGGACGGACTGATCGCGTACGGGCCGCTGCTGTCGGACGACGGCGCGGCCTGGCTGGGTACGGCGGTGCTGCTCAGGGCCTCGGATCCGGGCGCGGCGCGGGGCGTCCTGACTGTGGACCGGTATGCCGAGGTGGAGGTGCACGACTGGGAGTTCGGGGGTCGGCGATGACGGTTCGGGCCCCGTCCGGACGGAACCCTGAGCCGCCCCACGAGGGAGGTGCCGGATGACCGCGCCGCCGGCCCGGCGAGCCGCCGCCCCCGCCTCCCGGATGTGGCCCCTCTACGCCGCCGGCTTCACCACCGCCTTCGGCGCCCACGGCATCGCCGCCAACCTCGGCGGGCCCAGCGAGGACGCCGTGACCTCCCTGCTCGTCCTGGGCGGCCTGCTCGCCCTGTACGACGGTGCGGAGGTATTGCTGAAGCCGCTCTTCGGGACGCTGGCCGACCGGATCGGCGCCCGGCCGGTGCTGCTCGGCGGGCTCGTCGCGTTCGCGGCCGCCTCCGCCGCCTATGCCGTCGCGGACAGCCCCGGCCGGCTCTGGGCGGCGCGCCTCGGGCAGGGCGCCGCGGCCTCCGCGTTCTCGCCGTCCGCCTCCGCGCTGGTCGCCCGGCTGAACCCGGCCGCGGGGCACGGGCGGGCCTTCGGCAGCTACGGGTTCCACAAGTCCATCGGCTACACCCTCGGCCCGCTGCTCGGCGCCTCCTGGTGTGGGCCGGTGGCCTGCGGCTGCTGTTCACCGTCCTGACGGTGCTCGGCGCCGCGGTCGCGCTCTGGGCCGCGCTCGCCGTCCCGCACGTCGCCCCGCTGCCCAGGCAACGGCAGACGGTCCTCGACCTCGCCCGGCGCATGGCCGACCCGGCGTTCCTGAGGCCCACGGCAGCGCTGGCCGGCGCGACCGCCGCCCTCTCCGTCGGCGTCGGCTTCCTGCCGGTCTCCGGCGCCGCCGCCGGACTCGGCACGGTGGCGACCGGCGCCGCGGTGTCGGTGCTGGCGGCCTGCGCGGCCGTCGTACAGCCGAAGGCCGGGCGGGCCCTCGACGACGGCCGCCTCACCGTCCGCACCGGCCTCACCGCCGGGCTGCTGACCACGGCGGCGGGCCTGGCCTGCGCGATGCTCCCCGGCCTGACCGGCGTCCTCCTCGCCGCGGCCCTGACCGGCATCGGCACCGGCCTGATCACCCCGCTGGGCTTCGCAGCCCTGGCCGCCTCCACCTCCGCCGAACGGCTCGGCCAGACCATGGGCTGCGCCGAACTCGGCCGCGAACTCGGCGATGCGGGCGGCCCGCTGCTCGTCGCCACCGTGGCCTCCTCGGCCACCCTCACCTACGGCTACGGGGCCCTCGCGGTCCTTCTCGCCATCGGCCCGGCTTTCGCCCTTGCGACGAGGCGGCGTCCCGCGCCGGATGCTGTGCGGGAGGGGCCGGGCGACCGCTGAGTATTCGATGACGGGTGCGGGCCGCATGCGGTTGATCGCGCCCACGCGGCGGAGCCGCATATCGATACGGCCCCGCGCCCCTGAGGGCGTACGGGGCCGATGGCCGGCCTTGATCACGTGGTCCCTACACTCGGCGGTGTGAAGGGTGATGGCACTGCGCGTTGGGACGGCGTCGTTCGCCGGTCCTCTCTCAAGGACGCTTGGGCCGTGGAGCGGGACCGTCTTGCCGATGCCGCTCGGGACGGGGACTGGCCGACCGTGTTCCGGGTTCTCGACAAGGACCCCGAGTGGGCCAACTCCGGGCGCCTGGAGGGGCGTAGCGGTTACGCGCCGCTGCATCAGGCCGCCTGGCACGGGGCCTCCGCCGAGACGGTCGAGCGGCTGGTGGAGTACGGCGCCTTCCGTACGCTGCGGGCCGGCGACGGGACCCGGCCCGTCGACATCGCCGTGCAGCGCGGGCACGCTCACCTCGAAGCGCTTCTGCGTCCGCAGATCCGGCACCCTCTGCCGGCGGACGTCGTCACCGGCCTGCGCGCGAACCTGCACCGCCTGATCCGGTACCGGGCGGGCGGCGACACCGGCGCGGAGGACCTGGCCACCCGGCAGGGGCTGCGGCTGCCGGAGGTCGAGGCGCTCACCGAACTGGAGCTCCCGCACTGCTGGTTCCCCGTGCCCGGCATGTACGGCGGGTTCCACATCAAGATGCGCGGCAGCGAGCTGAGCGTGGACAGCTGGATCCGCGTGGTCGGCGGCTCGGAGCGAACGGACCGCGTCACGGCCGACGGGGTGTACCTCCAGGAGGGTGTACGGCTGTGACCCGGTCGGCCTATCAGCCGGGCTATCGATAACACCGCACCATACATTTTCTGAATTTCAGCACCCGGCCCGGAACTCGATCTTCCAGATAATCACCGTTCACGCATATTCCCCCGAATGCCAGATGTCCTGCCCCGCGTGGCAGTCGTTAGGTGGGCGTGACTTGGCAGGAAAAACACGTAGCTGAGGCTCTTTCGCTGGGCTCGCGTCAGGCAGCTGATCAGACCGCTGCGGAGGGCATCACGCACTGCTCGGATCTGCTCGAGGACTTCCTGAAAACCATCAGCCGGATGGAGCGTGAATATCTCCGGGCTGCGCTGGAAGGGGAAAAATTCTAGCAATGAGGGCCGACTATGAAGCGGTAGACGAACAGCCCCATTACACCCAGCAGCTGGATATGCAGCACCTCTGGCAGGTTCCCGACCCGGCGATCTCGCCGGAGGGCTGGGACCTGGACGAGGAGCTGGCGCAGATGCTGAGTACGACGCAGGGCCTGGAGCAGATCCGGCTGGATCCACTGCGCCCGGATCCGTTTCGCCCGGATCCGGTTCCGCCCCCGCCGGACAACGACCGGCCCCCGCCCCGCCCGGCCCACCACCGGCGACCTCAGCCCAGCGCTCAGATCATCGCCGGAAACCCGAAGATCTTCTCCGTCGGAATCCTGGTCACCCTCATCACCCTGTGCGCGGTGACGATGCTCACCTGGTCCATTTCGTATTCGTACGATCAGCTGCGCTCCATCGCACTGACCGTGGTGTCGCCGAAGCTGGCCCATTGGTGGCCGCTGACGGTGTACGGGCCGTGGCTGCTGGCGGGTCTGTCCATTCTGCGGGCATCCGTTCAGCGCCGCACCGCCCGGCGGTCCTGGGCCGTCATGCTGATCTCCTCCGGCACGGCGGTGGCCCTGTGCATCGGTCAGTCGGCGGATTCCCTGCTGGGGATGGTGGTCGTCGGAATTCCGCCGATCACCGCCCTGGTCTGCTTCCGCGAACTCGTCAGCCAGTTCTCGTCACGGCCGGGCCCCAAGCACGCCGCCGACACGCTGAACGGGCCCAAGCAGCCGAAGCCGTAGAGCACTGCCGCCGTGGACGGCTGCCGCCGTGGACCGCTCAGGGCCGGTACGGCTGCTGCGGCTGCCCGTACTGCTGCTGACCGCCGTGACCGCCCGCGGCGGCCTGCGCCTGCAGCTGCTCGGCCTGTTCCCCGGTCACCTTCTGCTCGGCGCCGCAGAAGGTGCACTGCGTCGCGTACTTGGTCGAGAACGGGAACAGCGGCACGAAGAACAGCGTGAACTTCGTGACGCGCTTCCTGAGCGTGTGCGCGGAGGGGTTGCCGCACCGGCCGCACACCAGGGTGAGTATCGCGAGCTGGTACAGGTAGCCCTTGGTGCCGAAGATGATCACGCCGGGGGTCCTTCCGGGAAGCGGGCGGTGCGGTCAGGGGATCCAGTCTGCGTCATTGACCGGCGGTTGCCTGTTTCCGCTCCCACTCCCAGCGCCACAGCGCGCTGACGCGGTGGTCGTCCGGGTGCAGGTCGCTGAGCCGGCCCACCCGCTCGATCGCGTCCGCGGTGCGCGGGTCGTCGCGCCTGGCGAGACCGTAGCCGGCCTCCAGGAGGACGTTCTGGTCGCCGTCGTCGAGCAGCGCGGCCAGGGCGTCGGCGACGGCGGGCGCACGGTCCCCGGAGGTGGCCAGCCGCTCCGCGGCCGAGGCCCGCAGGGAGGCCTCCGGCTCCTTGAGCAGGAGCAGCAGCGCCCGGGTGGCGTCGGCGCGGAGGCCGTCGTCCCGCATGGCCCCCGTGCAGGCAGCGAGGCGTACCTCGGCGTCCGGATCGCGGGTGAGGGTGCGCAGGGCCTCCCTGGCCGCAGGGGAGCGGGGTTCGTACTTGGTGCACAGGGCGTACGGCACCTCGCGGCGGACGCGGGGGTCGGGGTGGCCGGCGTGGCGCAGACCGATCGCCTCCTGGTCCGGATGGTCGTAGTTGGTGAAGGCGTCGAGCACCTTCGCGAGGGTCTCTCCGTCGGGTTCCTCGGCCGCCCAGTCCGCCAGGAACGCGGTGTCCCACTCCTCGTAGGGCTCCTCGCCGGTCGCCGTCAGCGCCCTGACCCGCAGGTACTCCAGCACGAACCGGCGGTGCGCGTCGGAAGGGCCGTGGCGATGGGCCACCACGGCCGACCACGCCTCGTGGCTGCGCCGCTGGAGCAGGGCCCAGAGCACCGCCCACCAGTTCGCGTCGTGCTCGTCCGGCTGCTCGATGGCACGGTCGATCAGTTCCTCGACGGGGGGCAGGACGCGGAAGGCCCACTCCAGGGAGGACAGGATGCCGGCGTGTCCGGCCCGTACGACGAGTCCGCCGAGGGAGACCTGGTCGATCTCGTCGTACTCGTCGTCCTGGACCCGGACCGTGGTCGCGGGACCCGATGCGCCGGTCCGCCGTCGCAGCTCCTCGGCCACGCCCGTCTCGTACCAGTGCCGGGCCCGGCCGAGGAGCCGTTCGCGGGCGTCCTCGGGGAGCCGCAGCCGGGGCTCCGCGCCGAGCACCGCCGAGAAGACGGCCGGGGAACCGCCGTCGATGGCCCGCTCCAGCGGGGTCGTCCCGTCCGGCAGCACCCGGTCCGGATCGGCCCCGCCCTTGACCAGCGCCTCGGCGACGGGCGCGTCGTACGCCGCGACGGCCCTGCAGAGCACGGGCAGCCCGCTCTCCTCCGGCGTGTCCGGATCGACCCCCTGCCCCAGCAACTCCCGTACGGCATCGGCGTCCCCCGCCACAACCGCCGCCACGAGCGCGTCCGCCCCGTCCGTCTCCATCCCCCTGCTCATGCGCATCAAGGTACGCAGGAACTCCTCGCGGCTCGCCTGGTTTTCGCGGCCCGCCCGGTCGCAGAGACGCCGACGCCCCCCGTCCCGTGCAGGACAGGGGGCGTCGTGATGCGCCGTCCGGAGCGGTTACTTCACCGGCGCCGGCTCCGGTTCGCTCTCCGTCTCGGCCTCGCCCGCCGGGGGCTCGTCGTCCGTGACCGGGGTCTTGACCGACTCCAGCAGCAGCTGGGCGACGTCGACGACCTGGATGGACTCCTTGGCCTTGCCCTCGTTCTTCTTGCCGTTCACGGAGTCCGTGAGCATGACGAGGCAGAACGGGCAGGCGGTGGAGACGATGTCCGGGTTGACGGAGAGGGCCTCGTCGACGCGCTCGTTGTTGATGCGCTTGCCGATCCGCTCCTCCATCCACATCCGCGCACCACCGGCGCCACAGCAGAAGCCGCGCTCCTTGTGGCGGTGCATCTCCTCGTTGCGGACGCCCGGGACGCTGGCGATGATCTCGCGCGGCGGCGTGTAGATCTTGTTGTGGCGGCCCAGGTAGCACGGGTCGTGGTAGGTGATGATGCCCTCGACCGGGGTGACCGGGACCAGCTTGCCCTCGTCCACCAGGTGCTGCAGCAGCTGGGTGTGGTGGATGACCTCGTAGTCGCCGCCGATCTGCGGGTACTCGTTGCCGATCGTGTTGAGGCAGTGCGGGCAGGTCGCGACGATCTTCTTCGCCGACTTCGGCTTCTTCGACTCGGGCGTGACGTTGCCGTCCTCGTCCATCTCCTCGCCGAAGGCCATGTTCAGCGCGGCCACGTTCTCCATGCCGAGCTCCTGGAACAGGGGCTCGTTGCCGAGGCGGCGGGCGGAGTCACCGGTGCACTTCTCGTCGCCGCCCATGATCGCGAACTTCACGCCCGCCATGTGGAGCAGCTCGGCGAAGGCCTTGGTGGTCTTCTTGGCGCGGTCCTCCAGGGCACCGGCGCAGCCGACCCAGTACAGGTACTCGACCTCGGTGAGGTCCTCGATGTCCTTGCCGACGACCGGGACCTCGAAGTCGACCTCCTTGAGCCACTCCAGGCGCTGCTTCTTGGCCAGGCCCCAGGGGTTGCCCTTCTTCTCCAGGTTCTTGAGCATCGTGCCCGCCTCGGACGGGAACGCGGACTCGATCATCACCTGGTAGCGGCGCATGTCGACGATGTGGTCGATGTGCTCGATGTCCACCGGGCACTGCTCGACGCAGGCGCCGCAGGTGGTGCAGGACCACAGGACGTCCGGGTCGATGACGCCGTTCTCCTCGACGGTGCCGATCAGCGGCCGCTCGGCCTCGGCCAGCGCCTCCGCCGGCACCGAGGCGAGCTGCTCCTCGGACGCCTTCTCCTCGCCCTCCATGGTCTTGCCGCCGCCCGCGAGCAGGTACGGCGCCTTGGCGTGCGCGTGGTCGCGCAGCGACATGATCAGCAGCTTCGGGGAGAGCGGCTTGCCGGTGTTCCAGGCCGGGCACTGCGACTGGCAGCGACCGCACTCGGTGCAGGTGGAGAAGTCCAGCAGGCCCTTCCAGGAGAACTGCTCGACCTGGGACACACCGAAGACGTCGTCGTCACCGGGGTCGGTGAAGTCGATCGGCTTGCCGCCGGACGTCATCGGCTGAAGGGCGCCGAGCGCGGTCTCACCGGTGGCGTTGCGCTTGAACCAGATGTTCGGGAAGGCGAGGAAGCGGTGCCAGGCGACGCCCATGTTGGTGTTGAGCGAGACCGTGATCATCCAGATCATGGTCGTGCCCAGCTTGATCATCGCGGACAGGTAGACCAGGTTCTGGAGCGTGGCGACGCTCAGGCCCTTGAAGGCGAGGATCAGCGGGTACGACGCGAAGTACGCGGCCTCGAAGTGGTCCACGTGGTGCAGCGCGCCTTCGAGCCCGCGCAGGACGTAGATCGCCAGGCCGATGGTGAGGATGACGTATTCGACGAAGTACGCCTGACCCATCTTCGAGCCCGCGAACCGCGACTTGCGGCCCGCCCGGGAGGGCAGGCTCAGCAGGCGGATGACCATCAGCGTGACGATGCCGAAGGTGGTCATCGCGGCGATGAACTCGATGTACAGCTCGTACGGCAGGAAGCCGCCGATGACCGGCAGCGTCCAGTCGGCCTCGAAGAGCTGGCCGTACGCGGTGATGATGGTCGGCGGCAGCGTCAGGAAGCCGACGGCAACGAACCAGTGGGCGAAGCCCACGATGCCCCACCGGTTCATCCGGGTGTGGCCGAGGAATTCCCGCACCAGCGTCACACTGCGCGCGTAGGGGTTGTCGGTCCGGCTGCCGGCCGGCACCGGCTGGCCGAGCTTGAAGTACCGGACGAACTGGCCGATGGCGCGTGCGAGCAGCGCAACGCCGACCACGGTCAGGACCAGCGACACGATGATCGCGGCGAGTTGCATTTCGGGGCTCCTCGGGCCTGCGAGGGGTCTTCGAGAGGATCGTCGAGAGGATCGGCCTCTCGAGACTACTAAGCGGTAACTTAGGTAGTCCGTTTGAGACTACCCCCATCTTCCGTCGCACTGTAGCCAGCCGCGGGGTGATCTGAGTCGCTGAGGGTTGCCTTAAGATCCGATCGTGTTATTCATCTCGTAATGGGGCATACGGCACTAACCTAGCTCCGTGCTGTACGGGATCGCCGCCGCCACCACCGCCCTCCTCCTCGCCGCCTTCCTTGCGGCGCTGTTCCGGCTGCCCGCGCTGCGCCTCGGCATCATCGACCGTCGGCGGCAGCGGCCGCTGCCGTTGCTCGGCGGTGCGGGTGTCGTCCTCGCGACCTGTCTGGTCGTCGCCGGCTGGGAGTGGGCGGGGGTGGCCCCGCTGGGGTACGAGATCAGGCGGCTGCTGATCGCCGGCGGCGCCGTCGCCCTCCTCGGGCTGATCGCCGACGTGCGGCGGGTGAAGGCGCGGTTCGTGGTCGGCGGTACGGCCGTGGCGGCGGCCTGCGTGGTGCCGTACGGCGAGACGGGCTTCCTGCTGGGGGTGCCGGCCGTCGGTTGGATCGTCCTCGTCGCCGTCGGCTTCAAGGCCCTCGACCATGCGGACGCGGTGGCCGGCACCGTCGGGGTCGTCACCGCCTTCGGTGTCGGTGTCCTCGCGGCCGCCGAGATGATGGACGAACTCGCCGTGCTGCTGAGCGTGCTGGCCGCCGCCCTGACCGGTTTCCTCATGCACAACTGGCCCCCCGCGCGGATCGGGCTGGGTGCGTGCGGGTCCCTGTTCGTCGGGTTCGTGCTGGCGTCGTCGGCCGTGATGACCCGTGCCGGGCACGATCCGGCGTCGAGCGCGGGCATCCTCTACTCGCTCAGCGCGCTCGCGGTCGCCGACGTGCTCCTCGTGACGCTGTCCCGCCGGCTGGCCGGACGGCCGCTGCTGCGGGGCGGACCCGATCACCTCGCCCACCGGCTGCGCCGGTTGGGCCTCACTCCGCAGGCGGTGACCGTCCTCCTGGGGGTGGCGGGGTCCGCCGGGGTGGTCGTCGGCGTCCTCGTGCACATGGCCTGGATTCCCGTGTCCGGGGTGTACTGGGTGGGGGTGGGCGCCCTCGTCGTCGTCCTCGGACTGCTGCGGATCAAGGTCCACGGGCCTCGGCGTCAACCCTCGTTTCCCGTGGGGGATCCCTTTCGGACGGTCGGCCACTCCACATCTACGCAGGTCAGCGCGCAGTTGCGTGTAAGGAACGGATAAGAGTTGAGTGCGGTCGACTCAGCTCTGTTGACCGGGCGTGGGGCGTCATGCACACTTGAGTCCGTTCCACTCAAGTCAGCTGGAGGAATCAACCATGGCACGTGCGGTCGGCATCGACCTGGGCACGACTAACTCCGTCGTCAGCGTTCTGGAGGGCGGCGAGCCCACCGTCATCACCAACGCCGAGGGCGCCAGGACCACGCCTTCCGTCGTCGCCTTCGCCAAGAACGGTGAGGTGCTCGTCGGCGAGGTCGCCAAGCGTCAGGCGGTCACCAACGTCGACCGGACCATCCGGTCCGTGAAGCGTCACATGGGCACCGACTGGAAGATGGAGCTCGACGGGAAGCCCTTCAACCCGCAGCAGATCTCCGCCTTCATCCTCCAGAAGCTGAAGCGGGACGCCGAGGCCTACCTGGGCGAGAAGGTGACCGACGCGGTCATCACCGTCCCGGCCTACTTCAACGACTCCGAGCGCCAGGCGACGAAGGAGGCCGGCGAGATCGCCGGTCTGAACGTCCTTCGTATCGTCAACGAGCCCACCGCGGCCGCGCTCGCCTACGGCCTCGACAAGGACGACCAGACGATCCTCGTCTTCGACCTCGGTGGCGGCACCTTCGACGTGTCCCTCCTGGAGATCGGCGACGGCGTCGTCGAGGTGAAGGCCACCAACGGTGACAACCACCTCGGTGGTGACGACTGGGACCAGCGCGTCGTCGACTACCTGGTGCAGCAGTTCAAGTCCGGTCACGGCGTGGACCTCGCCAAGGACAAGATGGCCCTCCAGCGCCTCCGTGAGGCCGCCGAGAAGGCCAAGATCGAGCTGTCCTCCTCCACCGAGACCTCGATCAACCTGCCCTACATCACCGCCTCCGCCGAGGGCCCGCTGCACCTGGACGAGAAGCTCACCCGGGCTCAGTTCCAGCAGCTGACGGCCGACCTGCTGGAGCGCTGCAAGACCCCGTTCTTCAACGTCATGAAGGACGCAGGCGTCTCCATCAACGAGATCGACCACGTCGTCCTCGTCGGTGGCTCGACCCGTATGCCCGCCGTCGCCGAGCTCGTCAAGGAGCTGACCGGCGGCAAGGAGGCCAACAAGGGTGTGAACCCGGACGAGGTCGTCGCCATCGGCGCCTCGCTCCAGGCCGGTGTCCTCAAGGGCGAGGTCAAGGACGTCCTGCTCCTCGACGTCACCCCGCTGTCCCTCGGTATCGAGACCAAGGGCGGCATCATGACCAAGCTCATCGAGCGGAACACCACGATCCCGACGAAGCGTTCGGAGATCTTCACCACCGCCGAGGACAACCAGCCGTCCGTGCAGATCCAGGTCTACCAGGGCGAGCGCGAGATCGCGGCGTACAACAAGAAGCTCGGCATGTTCGAGCTGACCGGTCTGCCGCCGGCCCCGCGTGGCGTCCCGCAGATCGAGGTGTCCTTCGACATCGACGCCAACGGCATCATGCACGTGACCGCCAAGGACCTGGGCACGGGCAAGGAGCAGAAGATGACCGTCACCGGCGGCTCCTCGCTGCCGAAGGACGAGGTCGACCGCATGCGCCAGGAGGCCGAGCAGTACGCGGAGGAGGACCACCGCCGCCGCGAGGCCGCCGAGACCCGCAACCAGGGCGAGCAGCTCGTCTACCAGACGGAGAAGTTCCTCAAGGACAACGAGGACAAGGTCCCCGGCGAGGTCAAGACCGAGGTCGAGGCCGCCGTCGAGGAGCTGAAGGCCGCGCTCAAGGGCGAGGACACCGCCGAGATCCGCACGGCCACCGAGAAGGTCGCCGCGGTCTCCCAGAAGGTCGGCCAGGCCATGTACGCCGACGCCCAGTCCGCGCAGGCCGCGGGCGGCCCCGAGGGCGCCACGGCGGGCGGCAAGGCCGCTGACGACGACGTCGTCGACGCCGAGATCGTGGACGACGAGCGCAAGGACGGTGTCGCGTAATGACGGAGGAGACCCCGGGCTTCGAGGAGAAGCCCGACGTCCCCTCCGGCGCGACCCCCGACGACGCCGAGTCGAAGGCCGCACCCTCGCCGAACAGCGAGGGGGCGGCCCCGGCCGGGGACGGCAGTGCAGACGCGGGCCTGGTGGCCCAGCTGGACCAGGTGCGTACGGCGCTCGGTGAGCGCACGGCGGACCTCCAGCGGCTCCAGGCCGAGTACCAGAACTACCGCCGCCGCGTCGAGCGCGACCGGATCGCGGTCAAGGAGATCGCCATCGCGAACCTCCTGACCGAGCTCCTGCCCGTGCTCGACGACATCGGCCGCGCCCGGGAGCACGGCGAACTCGTGGGCGGGTTCAAGTCCGTGGCGGAGTCCTTGGAGACCGTGGCCGCCAAGATGGGCCTGCAGCAGTTCGGCAAGGAGGGCGAGCCCTTCGACCCGACGATCCACGAGGCCCTGATGCACTCTTACGCGCCGGACGTCACCGAGACGACCTGCGTCGCGATCCTCCAGCCGGGGTATCGCATCGGCGAGCGCACCATCCGCCCCGCGCGGGTGGCCGTCGCCGAGCCCCAGCCGGGCGCGCAGACCGTCAAGGCCGAAGGGGCCGACGAGAAGGCCGCGGCAGCCGACGACAAGGAGAGCGGTGGCCCGGACGAGGGCTGAGCTTGACCCAACGAGGAACCACGGAAAGGGGGTACGTCGAGGATGAGCACCAAGGACTTCATCGAGAAGGACTACTACAAGGTCCTCGGCGTCCCCAAGGACGCCACCGAGGCCGAGATCAAGAAGGCGTACCGCAAGCTCGCCCGCGAGTACCACCCGGACGCCAACAAGGGCAACGCCAAGGCGGAGGAGCGGTTCAAGGAGATCTCCGAGGCGAACGACGTCCTCGGTGACCCCAAGAAGCGCAAGGAGTACGACGAGGCGCGCGCCCTCTTCGGCAACGGCGGCTTCCGTCCGGGGCCGGGCGGCGCGGGCGGCTCCTTCAACTTCGACCTGGGCGACCTCTTCGGAGGCGGCGCCCAGGGCCAAGGGGGAGCCGGCGGCTTCGGCGGCGGACTGGGTGACGTCTTCGGGGGCCTGTTCAACCGCGGCGGCACGGGCACCACGCGTACCCAGCCCCGGCGCGGCCAGGACATCGACACCGAGGTCACCCTCAGCTTCACCGAGGCGATCGAGGGCGCGACGGTCCCGTTGCGCATGTCCTCCCAGTCACCGTGCAAGGCCTGCGCGGGCACCGGCGACAAGAACGGCACGCCCAGGGTGTGCCCGACCTGTGTCGGCACCGGGCAGGTGGCCCGGGGCTCCGGTGGCGGGTTCTCCCTCACCGACCCCTGCCCGGACTGCAAGGGGCGCGGCCTGATCGCCGAGCACCCCTGCCTGGAGTGCAAGGGCAGCGGCCGGGCCAAGTCGTCCCGCACCATGCAGGTCCGCATCCCGGCCGGGGTGTCCGACGGGCAGCGCATCCGCCTGCGCGGCAAGGGCGCGCCCGGCGAGCGCGGCGGCCCGGCCGGCGACCTGTACGTCACCGTGCACGTCGACGCCCACCCCGTGTTCGGCCGCAAGGACGACAACCTCACGGTGACCGTCCCCGTGACCTTCACGGAGGCGGCCCTCGGCGGCGAGGTCAGGGTGCCCACCCTGGGCGGACCGCCGGTCACCCTGAAACTGCCGCCCGGCACGCCCAACGGCCGCACCATGCGGGCGCGGGGCAAGGGCGCGGTCCGCAAGGACGGCACCCGCGGAGACCTGCTGGTCACCGTGGAGGTGAGTGTCCCGAAGGACCTTTCGGGGAAGGCTCGTGACGCGCTGGAGGCGTATCGCGAGGCGACCGCGGGCGAGGACCCGCGGGCGGAGCTGTTCCAGGCCGCGAAGGGAGCTTGATCGAGATGGACGGCCGTCGACGCAATCCGTATGAACTGACCGAGGAGACCCCGGTCTACGTCATCTCGGTGGCGGCCCAGCTCTCCGGCCTGCACCCGCAGACGCTGCGCCAGTACGACCGCCTGGGCCTGGTGTCTCCGGACCGCACCGCGGGCCGGGGCCGCCGTTACTCGGCCCGCGACATCGAACTGCTGCGTACTGTCCAGCAGTTGTCGCAGGACGAGGGCATCAACCTGGCCGGCATCAAGCGCATCATCGAACTGGAGAACCAGGTGGCCGCGCTGCAGTCCCGCGTCGCGGAACTGCAGTCGGCCCTGGACGGCGCCGCGGCGGCGATGCAGCAGCGCGAGGCGGCGGTGCACGCGTCGTACCGCCGGGATCTGGTGCCGTATCAGGAGGTGCAGCAGACCAGCGCGCTGGTGGTGTGGCGGCCGAAGAAGGCCAAGGACTAGGCGGGCGCGTAGGTGTGCGAAGGGCCCGGAGGTGCGATCTCCGGGCCCTTCGCATGTCAGCGGCCGACGAAGAACTCCAGCGACGAGCTCTGCGTGCCCTGACGCCCATAGGCGTCCACGGCGTACACGGTGACCGCGCACGGGCCGTTCCACGGCGGGGTCCACTCGATGGCGCCCGTCGTGCTCAGGTGGACACCGCTGTCGCCGCAGGCCCCCGAGATCTCCCAGGAGTAGCCCTTCAGCAGACGGCTCTCGTCACCCGCGCCGGGGGCGGCCGTCACCTCGACCGGGGACCGGGCGGGAATGCCCGTCGAGACCAGCGTCAGCTTCGGCGCGGCCGGCCCGAACGCGGTGGCGGGCGTGAGCCGGTCCACGACGAACTCGGCGGAGGGCGCCGACTCGGTACCCGTGCCGTCCATGGTGACGACGTAGTAGTAGGCCCTGCCCGCCGGGGCGAGCCGGTCCTCCCACCCGTTGTCGCCCACGCTGCCGATGTGGGTCCAGGCGCCCGTGGCGGTGGTACGCCGGTACACGCGGTACCCGCCGACCTCGTCGGGCGACGCCGTCCACGACAGACGCGTCATCTCGTCGGAGGTCTCGCCCGCCAGTCCGGTCGGCGCCGCCGCGCCCGACGCCGCGGGCCGGCTCGCGGTCACCGCGCCGGACACCGGGGAGATGTTCTGCGCGGTGTCGACGGCGTGCACGGTGTAGGTGTAGGGCACGTTCACGTCGTCCTCGGGCACGACGTGCTGGTACGACGTCCCGGTCACGAGTTCGGGCCCGTCGGGGTCCGGGTCGCCGCCCCGCGAGGCCCACACCTCGTAGTGCTCGACGTCCTTCGACGCGGAGGCCTCCCAGGTCAGCGCGACACCGCCCGTGGTGCCGACCGCCGTGAGGCCGGTGGGCGCGTCGGGGGCGGTGCGGTCGACGGTGGTGACGAGCATGTCGGCGGTGCCGGCCGACTCGTTGCCTGCCTTGTCGACGGCGCGGATCTCGTAGTAGTAGGCATCGCCGGTCGGCCCGAGGGTGGCGTCCTTGTACGAGGTGGAGGTGGTCGTCGTGAGCGGCGTACTGCTGTACGGCGTTCCCTTGAGCCGCCGGTAGACGCGGTACCCGGCGAGGTCCATCTCCTTGTTCTTCGCCCAGGCCAGCTGGATGTTGGTGGACTCCGGGTCGTACGTGGCGGAGGCGCCGGTCGGGGCGAGGGGCTTGACGGTGTCGACGGTGGCCGCCGTGCGGGGGGCGTAGGTGAACTTGACCTTGGCGGAGCCGGTCCAGTTGACGTAGTCGACGCGGAGGGTGTGGCTGCCGGAGGGGATGGTGAGGTTGACGGTCTTGGCGACGGTCGTGGAGGTGTTCTTCCACAGGTCGATCTTGCGGGTGCCGTCGAGGTAGACGCGGATGCCGTCCAGTCCGGAGGCGGCGAGGGAGAAGGGGCCGCCGGAGCCGAAGTCCCGGGTCACGGACCACCGCACACCGAAGTAGTTGCTGGGCAGTCCGGAGGCCGGGGCGCCGGTGCCCCAGTTCTGGTCGATGACCGAGTCGCAGTCGGTCTTCTTCGGCGTTCCGGAGAAGGTGGTGTTCGCGAAGAACTGCCGCTTGAAGACCGGCGACGTGCAGGTCGTGGCGGCGGACGCGGGCACGGTCGCGAGCAGGGTGCCCGCGGTGGCGAGGACCACGGCGGGTGCCGTGGCCCGTACGACACGGGTCGTTCGCTTGGTCACGCTCAGTCTCCGCTCGGGGCGACCACGACGGGGGCGAGACCGGAGTAGGCCTCGGAACCGTCCGCGGCGACGAACGAGATGACGTAGTAGCTGGTGGTCCCGGCCGGCGTGGTCGCGTCGGTGTAGCCGCGGGCGTCGGCGGCCAGCGGCACGTCGGTCAGCCGAACGTACTGCTGCGCGGCGCGGTCCCAGCGGTACACGTGGACGCCGGTGATCGCGCAGCCGGAGCCGCAGCCCCACGACAGCGCCGCGTGGCCGGACTCGTCCGCCTGGGCGGAGAGGTTCGTGGCCGCGGTGTTCGGGGGTGTGTAGCCGGGGGTGAGGTCGAACTCGTTGACGCTCACGTTGGCGGAGACGCTCTCCGGGTAA
Organism: Streptomyces sp. NPDC049627; assembly: GCF_044465645.1. Classification (NCBI taxonomy): domain Bacteria; kingdom Bacillati; phylum Actinomycetota; class Actinomycetes; order Kitasatosporales; family Streptomycetaceae; genus Streptomyces; species Streptomyces sp. NPDC049627. Next base: position 620,143 of record NZ_JBITLW010000002.1, read on the forward strand.
CCCCTCAGCGTGTAAAGGGAGTTGTGGCTCGTGTCCACCGAGTCCACGAAGTAGAACCAGTTCTCGTCGTTCGGGACGTTGAGGTCGGTGAACCGGGTCGTGCCGGGCTGGAGCGTGGCGAGGTGCTCGTATGTGGCGGTGTCACGGAGGTCGGTCGCCCGGAAGACGTTGTACGACTCCAGGTCCGGGGCGGGGTTCTCGTCCCACTCCAGGACCGTGCCGTACTCGGTGCTCGTGTGGGTCAGGCCGGTGACGGCGGGCGGCGGGGTGGTGTCCACGAGGCCCGCGTAAGCCGTGCGTGAGGGAGCCGACTCGCGGCCCGCGCTGTCGACGCTGGTAACGTAGTAGCCGTAACTCGTGCGCCGCTCGGCGGAGAAGTCGGTGCAGCCGTACTGCGGGTAGTAGTCGGCCTCGTTGCCCACCCGGTACGACTCGCAGGTCACCCGCGCGGGGACGGCGTTCGGGTCGGACTGGTCCCAGCGGTAGACGCGGAAGCTGGTCGGCGCCGCCTTCGACGTCGTCCAGCGCACCTCGATCCCGGTCTCCGCGTCGTTGGTGCGCGGGGTGTCCATGAAGGGCACGGCCAGCGGCCGGGCGAAGGCGAGGACCTGCGAGGTGGCGGTGTTGCCGGCGGCGTCCTTGGCGACGACCTTGTAGTACGAGGTGTCGCCGTAGGGCGCGGTCTCGTCGACGCGGCTCGACCCGTACGAGATGCCCAGCTTGACGAACTCCCCGTCGGCGGCGGCCGCCCGGTACACGTCGTAGGTCACGTCGTAGGTGTCGTCCTGCCAGTCGAGGCTGACCCCGCGCACGGGGTCGTCGCTCGCCGACAGCACCGGCGTCAGCGGGGCGGTGCGGTCGACGGTGGTGACGAGCTTGTCGGCGCTGCCCGTCGACTCGTTGCCGGCCTTGTCGACGGCCCGGACCTCGTAGTAGTAGGCGGCGCCGGTGGGCGCGAGCGTCTCCGTGAACGACGTCGTGGTCAGCGGGTCGAAGCCGCCGACCCTGCGGTAGTCGCCGGTCCCCTTGAGCCGCCGGTAGACGCGGTACCCGGCGAGGTCCATCTCCTTGTTCTTCGCCCAGGTGAGCTTGGCCTTGCCGGTGGCCGGGTCGTAGGTGACCGCGGCGCCGGTCGGGGCGAGGGGCTTGACGGTGTCGACGGTGGCCGCCGTGCGGGGGGCGTAGGTGAACTTGACCTTGGCGGAGCCGGTCCAGTTGACGTAGTCGACGCGGAGGGTGTGGCTGCCGGAGGGGATGGTGAGGTTGACGGTCTTGGCGACGGTCGTGGAGGTGTTCTTCCACAGGTCGATCTTGCGGGTGCCGTCGAGGTAGACGCGGATGCCGTCCAGTCCGGAGGCGGCGAGGGAGAAGGGGCCGCCGGAGCCGAAGTCCCGGGTCACGGACCACCGCACACCGAAGTAGTTGCTGGGCAGTCCGGAGGCCGGGGCGCCGGTGCCCCAGTTCTGGTCGATGACCGAGTCGCAGTCGGTCTTCTTCGGCGTTCCGGAGAAGGTGGTGTTCGCGAAGAACTGCCGCTTGAAGACCGGCGACGTGCAGGTCGTGGCCGCGGAGGCCGGGGCGGCGGAGGCGGTGAGCAGGCCGCCTGCGGTGGCGAGCACGACGGCGGCCGCGGCCGCGGCGGTCGTGCGTCTCGGTGGGTTCATTCGGTCCTCGGAGTCTGAGCAGGACAGCCGGGAGCAGGGCTGTCGTGATCACGACTCACGGGGGGCGGAGTTGGTTGTACGGGTCAGCGCACCGAAGTTCTCTCCGGTGTACTCACCGGTTCCGTCACCGTGACGTACGAGAAGTCCTCCTCGGTGTCGCGCTGCCGCCGCAGTTCTGGGCGCCCTCCGCGCCCACCGGTCTGACGGCCGTACCGGCCGCGGTCGCGGTGGTCGTGCGTCTGGCTGGGTTCATTCGATCCTCTGATCGATTAGGGGAGGGCGGGGCAGGCGGCCTTCGTGATCACGACTCGTAGGGATTGGGCTTGGTTGTGCGGATCTTGGCCGACTGTTCGATCAAGGTTCGACGGAGAGGGTGTAATGGGTGTTTGGAGAGGTTCCGTCATGTCTTCACATATGCTGCGGAGCGTGGTGTTGCGCACTCGTTAAGTGGTTCCGCTTGACGCTGGGGGCCGTCGGCGCGTTGGCTTTTCAGTCATCTGGGCGCAATGGCGCGCCCATGTCCCGATGGCACCAGAAGTGAGCTCCTCATATGCGTCCCATGCGCCCCACGCGTCGTATCGCCACCGCCGTGGCCGCCGCGTCCACGATGACCCTTTCGCTCGCCGCGTGCGGGGTGCTGGGCGTCAGTGGGGACAGCGCTGAGGCGAGCCCGACCAAGGGCAACGACCTCACGGTGGGGCTGCTGCTGCCGGAGACCGCGAACACGCGCTACGACAAGTTCGACTACCCCATCATCAGGAGCAAGGTCCTCGAGCTCACCGACAAGCAGGGCAAGGTCAAGTACCTGAACGCCGGCGCCAACGCGGCCAAGCAGGCGACCCAGCTGCAGCAGATGATCGACGACCAGGTCGACGTGATCCTGCTGGACGCCGTCGACTCGCACGCCATCGCCGACGGCGTGCAGAAGGCCAAGGAGGCCGGGATCCCGGTCATCGCCTACGACCGCCTGGCCGAGGGGCCGATCGACGCGTACGTCTCCTTCGACAACGAACTGGTCGGCGAGGTCCAGGGGCGCAGCCTCCTGGAGGCGATGGGCGAGGTCGACTCCTCCGACAAGATCGTCATGATGAACGGCTCGCCCACCGACCCCAACGCCAAGCAGTTCAAGGCGGGCGCCCTCTCCGAGCTCAACGGCGCGGTGGACATCGCCAAGTCGTACGACACCAAGGACTGGAAGCCGGAGAACGCCCAGGCCAACATGGCCCAGGCGATCCAGTCGATCGGCGTGAGCAACATCAAGGGCGTCTATGCCGCCAACGACGGCATGGCCGGCGGCGTCATCAAGGCCCTGGAGGCCGCGGGCGTCACCAAGCTGCCGCCGATCACCGGGCAGGACGCCGAACTGGACGCCGTCCAGCGGATCGTGACCGGCGAGCAGTACATGAGCGTGTACAAGTCGTACCCGCAGGAGGCCGAGAGCGCCGCGCAGATGGCGGTGGCCAAGGTCCAGGGCAAGGACATCCAGTTCGACTCCCTCACCCAGGACCAGGTCGACAGCCCGACCGACAAGGACATCCCGGCGCTGCTGGTCCCCGTGGTCGCCCTGACCCAGGACAACATCAAGAAGACCGTCGTCGCGGACGGCATCCACCAGCTGTCCGACATCTGCACGGCCGAGTACAAGGCCGACTGCCGGCGGATCGGGCTCAGCAAGTAGGCCGCCCTCCCGGTCAGGCCGCCCTCCCGTTCAGGCCACCCTCGTGAACTCCACCGTCACCTCCGGCGGCCCGCCCGGCACTCCCCGGTAGATGCCCTTGTGCGGGGTGACGTCGTCGTAGTCCCGGCCACGGCCGACCACGACGTGGGACTCGTCCGCCCGGGTGCGGTTGGTGGGGTCGTAGCCGCACCAGTCGCCCGCCCAGTACTCGATCCAGGCGTGGGACTGCCCGGCCACGGGGCGGTGCAGCTCCGCCTCCCGCTCGGGGTGGAGGTAGCCGGAGACATAGCGGGTCGGCAGCCCCAGGCCGCGCAGCAGCGCGATGGTGAGATGGGCGATGTCCTGGCAGACACCCGCCCCTTGCTCCCAGGCCTCGGCGGCGGAGGTGTTCACGCCCGTGGCGCCGGGGAGGTACCCGACCCGGTCGGCGACCAGCGCCGCCACCGCCACCGCCGTCTCGTGCGGGTCGAGACCGGCCGCCGCCTCGCGCGCCTTGTCGACCAGCGCGGCGGGGACGGTCGTACGGGCGGTGGCGCCCGCGAACTCCAGCAGGCGCGAGCCGGCGACGCTTTCGGCCACCTCGGCCCAGGTGGGCGCCGGGGGCGGCGGGCCCGGCGGGGACGTCTCGACCAGGCTGGACGCCGTGATGGTGAGGTCGGCGTGCGGGTCGATGAGGTCGAAGCCGGTGACCTGGGTGCCCCAGTAGTCCCAGTACGACCAGGTGGGCGTCGACGGGCTGACGGTGACCCGGGCGTCCAGCGTGGTCTGGCCCGGCAGGGTCAGCGGGGTCATGCGGACCTCGTTGTGGGACGAGGCCGCCGGCTGGGCGTACGAGACCTTCGTGACGTGCTTGATGCGGAGGCGGCGGGACACTGCGGTGGCCATGCTCACGCTCCTTCCTGGGCCCACTCGACGGGCCCCTGGTACGGGAAGAACCGGTCCGCCACGGCGTCCGCCGAGGTCATGCAGGCTTGCTGCAAGTCCCGCAGCAGCAGCGGCAGTTGGTCCTCCAGGGCGTGGGTGTCCAGGTATTCGAGGCGGGTGCGCATCCGGCCGATCGGCCGGCGCGCCGGGTCCTGACGGGGGCGGCCGAGGGCGGTGAGGCACTCCTCCGCCGTGGTCAGTGCGTGCAGTGCCGAGCGCGGGAAGTCACGGTCCAGCAGCAGGAATTCGGCCACCCGAGGGGTGTCGCCGAAGCCGCCGTACACCCGCGCGTACGCCTCGTCGGCGCCGGACGCGCTCAGCAGGGTCGGCCAGTCGGGCGCGTGAGCGGCGTCCAGCACCCGCACCGACAGCAGCCGTACGGTCATGTCCACCCGTTCCAGGCTGCGGCCCAGGACGACGAAACGCCAGCTGTCGTCCCGGCTCATCGTCGAGTCGGCCAGCCCGAAGAACAACGCCGCCCGCCTGCGCACCAGCTCCAGATACGCGTACGGGCCCGTCCGCCGGGCCGCGAGCCGCTGGTCGGCGAGGGCATGCCACGTCGAGTTCAGGCACTCCCACATCTCGGAGGAGACCGCCTCACGGGCACTGCGCGCATTGAGCCGGGCGGCACCCAGCGCGCCCTCGATCGACCCGGTCGAGCGGGCGTCGAAGGCCAGCTGGTCGAGCACCTGTTGCATGTCCACCGGTGCGCCGCCGGCGTCCATCCCGAGGATCGCGTACAGCGACCGGCAGGCCACGTCCTCGTCGCGCCAGGGGTCCTCCAGCATGCGGTGGAGATAGGCGTCGAGGATCCGGCCCGTGGCGTCGGCACGCTCGACATAGCGTCCGGTCCAGGTCAGGGCCTCGGCGATGCGGGAGAGGATCACGTCGTTCACTGCTGCTGCGCCCCTTCCTGTACGACGGTGGGGGTCCCGTCGGGTCCGAGCTGACGGGGGGCGACCGCGAGGGGATCGCCGGCGCTCAGCGGCGCGGGGGACTCCGCCGGCCCCTCGGCCAGCACCCAGGTGTCCTTGGAGCCGCCGCCCTGGCTGGAGTTGACGATCAGGTTGCCCTCCTGGAGGGCGACGCGGGTGAGGCCGCCGGGCAGCACCCAGACATCGTTGCCGTCGTTGACGGCGAAGGGGCGCAGGTCGATGTGGCGCGGTGCCATGCGTTCGCCCGCGAGGGTGGGGGAGGTGGACAGGGCGACGGGCCGCTGGGCGATGAAGCCGCGCGGGTCGGCGATGACGGCTTTGCGAGTGCGCTCGATCGTCTCGCGGTCGGCCCGGGGCCCGATGACGATGCCCTGGCCGCCGGCGCCGTCGACGGGCTTGATGACGAGCTGTTCGATCTGGTCGAGCACGGCATCCAGCTGACCTGGCTCGTCGGGGCGGTAGGACTCGACGTTCGGGAGGACCGGCTCCTCGCCGAGGTAGTACCGGACGAGGTCCGGGACGTAGGTGTAGAGGAGCTTGTCGTCGGCGATCCCGTTCCCGACGGCGTTCGCGAGTGTGACGTTGCCGGCCATGGCCGCGCTGAGGATGCCGGGGCAGCCGATCACCGAGTCGGGCCGGAAGTGGAGCGGATCCAGGAAATCGTCGTCCAGCCGCCGGTATACGACGTGGACGGGGACCTCGCCGCGGGTCGTCCGCATCCACACCCGGTTGCCGCGGCAGACGAGGTCGTGCCCCTCGACGAGCTGCACACCCATCAGCCGGGCCAGCAGGGCGTGTTCGAAGTAGGCGGCGTTGTTGGGCCCGGGGGTCAACACGACGACGCGCGGATCATCCGTCCCGTCGGGTGCGGCGGCGCGCAGGGCGGCGAGCAGCTTCTGCGCGTAGCCGTCGACCGGCAGGACGTGCTGTTCGGCGAAGAGGGAGGGGAAGATCCGGGTCATGGCCCGGCGGTTCTCGATGACGTACGAAACGCCGCTGGGCACCCGGACGTTGTCCTCCAGCACCCGGAAGTCGCCCGCCTCGTCGCGCACCAGGTCGATGCCGGCGACGTGGATCCGGACCCCGCCCGGTGGCTCGATGCCGTGGGCCGCCCGGTGGAAATGGGGGGAGTTGAGCAGCAGCCGCCAGGGCACGACGCCGTCCTCGAAGGCGCGGGCGTGTCCGTAGGCGTCGGCGAGGTAGGCCTCCAGGGCGCGCACCCGCTGAGCGACGCCGCGTTGTATGAGATCCCATTCGAGGGCGTCGAGAATGCGGGGCACGAGGTCCAGCGGCCAGGGCCGCTCCTCGCCCGCGAAGGCGTAGGTCACGCCTCTGTCGGTGAACGCCCGCGCCATCTGGTCGGCCCTGAACCGCAGTTCACTCGGCTCGATCGGCTGAAGCGCAGCCAGCACCGGCTCATAGGCGGTCCTGACCTCACCCGGCCGCTCAAACATCTCGTCCCACGCGTCGGCCAACGCGTACGCGTCAAATATGTCCGCCATGGGCTGACGTTAAGTGCGGGGTGTAACGCGGTGATCACTGGGGGATTTCCGGGAGATGCACGCGGAAGGGAGGCGTCCGGGGTGGTCGAGCCGCCGAACAGCCCAAGGGAGGGAGGGGGCGAGGTGCTTTGCTGCGCACACGGCAAAGGCCGGGCCGACACCCCCAGCTTGTTGCAACTCGGCGGACGGAGGCCAGGAAATAGCGGGAGTTATCGGTGGTTTACGACGCCCGTCCCGGCGGGAGCCGTGTTGCGGAGCACGGCCGGTCCGCGCATAGTTGCGCTGCGGAAGCGCGAGTGAACCGTAGGCCCGAAGGGTGTGCACGGTGGGTCCCTGGACCAGGACTGGGCCGGCGAATGAGGCGAGGACCGGGGGTGGATGGGCGATGGCCGGGCACGGGGCGGAGGAACATCCGCACGGTGCCGACCGGCTGTGCGAGGCCGGGGACCGCGTGTATTCCCGGGCCGTACGGCGTGGTCGTGTGCCGCGCCGGGACGCCGAGCCGGTGCCCTGCCTGCTGGAGCTGGCGCTGCTGCACCCCGACCCCGACGACATGGACTGGCTGGTGCCGACGTCCCCGCAGGAGGTCATGACGCGGCTGCTGCGCGGGGTGTACGACGAGGTCAGCGCGAGTCAGCGGCGGGTGGGGTCGGCGGTGGCGGCGTTCGAGTGGTACGCCGGTCTCGGTCCGCAGCAGCCGCAGGCGTCCGGCGCGGAGGGCACGGCGATCCGGGTGCTGGACGGCGCCTCCCGTATCCAGGGGGCCCTGGACGCGGCGACGGAGGCCTGCACGACGGAGGTGCTGACGGTGCAGCCCGGCGGCATCCGTCCCGAGCACGAGCTGACCGAGGGCCTGCACCGGGCGCTGGCGTTGCGCGGGCGGGGTGTGCGGATGCGGGACCTGTACACCCACGTGGCCCGGCACGGACAGGGCCTGCTCAACTACCTGGAGCTCATGGGCGATTCGGTCGAGGCCCGCACGCTCGACGAGGTGATCGACCGGCTGATCCTCTTCGACCGCACGGTGGCCTTCGTCCCGGCGAACGCGGACCGCACGATGGCCCTGGAACTGCGGCATCCGGCGCTGGTGCACTATCTGGTGACGGTGTTCGAGCGGCTGTGGCGGCTGGCGATCCCGCTGACGGCCCCGCTGCCGGACACGGGGATCGAGGGCATCTCCCATCGCGAACAGTCCATCGCCGCGCTGCTCGCCGAGGGGCACCAGGACGCCGTGATCGCGGAGCGCCTGGGGATAAGCGTCCGTACCTGCCGGGCGCACATCGCGCGGCTGTCGGAGACGCTGGGGGCGGCGAGCCGTACGCAACTCGGGGTCCGGATAGCACAGGTGGGCCTGGACCGGCCGCGGGCGTCGTCTTCCGGGGACGGGGTGATCACAGTGGCCGGGGTGCCTGGGGGGCCCGGAGCGACGGGGGTGCAGGGGATGCCGGGGCTTCCTGGTCAAGAATCCCCGACCGGCCGATGAGATAGCCGAGTTGGGCACGGCTCTCGCTGCCCAGCGTCGCGGCGAGTTTGGCGATGTGCACCCGGGCGGTGCGGATGTTCATGCCGAGGCGGTCGGCGATCACGGCGTCGGTGTGGCCTTCGACGAGGAGGCTCGCGATGGCGCGCTGGCGGGGGGTGATGCCGTTGAGAGTCGGGCGCTTGACGGTCTCGGGGTGCATGGGCGTGGCCAGGCGCCAGAGGCGGTGGAAGGTGGTGACGAAGTAGTCGACCAGAGCCGGGTTGCGGACGTCGAGGGCAAGCGTGCGGTCCTTGCTCGCCGGGATGAAGGCGACGGCGTGGTCGACGACGATGAGTCGTTCGGTGACCTCGTCGAGGGTCCGTGCCTCGACATCGCCCCTCAACTGCTCGTACCGGGCCATGACCAGGGGCGCGTGGCGTTGCGTGTGCTGGTACAGGGTGCGGATGCGACCGCCGCGGTCGAGGAGGGCCTGATCGCGTTCCAGGGCGACGGCCGCTGCGGCCTCGCTGCGTGCGTTGTTGTAGGGCTGGATGGAGAGCACTTCCTGCGTTGCGTCGGCCATGGCCTCGGTGATGACCTGGTTGATGCGCTCCATGCCGCTGAGCACCCTGATCGTCGCCGAGCCCTCGATCTCCGCGGGCCGGCCCTGGATCCGCATCAGCCCCGCGAAGGTCTCCGCCAGCCGTTCCTCCCGTCGCCGCTCTTCGGCGATCCGGTCCTCGGACGCCCTCAGCAGCCGGTGCAGGGCGACGGCGGGTGCGACCGGCTCCAGCCGGTTCAGGTCGTCGACGGCCGGGTGCAGCAGGCCGAAGTCGATCAGACAGGGCGCCGCGGCGGCCTCTTCGCCGGATACGCGGCCTTCGCGCAGGGCTCGTTCGTAGATCTGCGTCCCCGCATCACACAGTTCCTCCCTGTCGTGGCCGTGCCTCCGCGTGGTCACGGGCCGTTCTCTCCGCCCGATGACCGCTGGTCCTGGTCCAGGATCCCCGACTGGGCTATGAGGTAGCCGAGTTGGGCACGGCTGCCGCTGCCGAGAGCGGTGGCCAGCTTGGCTATGTGGGCCCGGCAGGTGCGGACGTTCATGCCCAGGCGGCGGGCTATGGCCTCGTCGACGTGGCCTTCGACGAGGAGCTTGGCTATGGAGTGCTGGATGTCGGTTATGCCGTCGGGGGCGGTCTCGTAGGGGGCGCCGGCGCTCAGCGGCACGGCGCGGTTCCACATGAACTCGAAGACTTTGATCAGGTAACGGACAAGGCCGGGGTGGCGTAGTTCCAGGGCGACCTGCCGGTCGTCGCGTGTGGGGATGAACGCGACCGTCTCGTCGCAGATGATGAGGCGCTCGACAAGTTCGTCGATGGTGCGGTACTCCGCCTTGCCGTCGGGGAAATGATCCACCCACGCGAGCCTCTCGGGGCTGTACCTGGCGGTGTGCTGATACAGGGTCCGGATCCGTACCCCCCGTTCGATGAGGGGCTTGTCACGCTCCAGCGCTTCGATGAGCCTGCGCTCCGGATGGCGGTGGCTCGGCTGAACCGTGAGCATCTCGTTCTGACACTGCGCCGTCGCCAGGTCGAGCGCCTCGTTGATGCGGTCGAGCCCTTCCAATACGGTGATCGAATGCGTGGACGCCGTCACCTGGGCGCTGAGCGCCATGAACGGCTCGAATGCGTTGGCCAGCTCGATGGACAACTGCCTGCGTTCGGTGATCTCGCGCTCTATGGGATTGAGCCGCTGGGCCAGGGCGACTGAGGGAAGAACCGGGCGCAGCAAGGTCGCGTCGTCAGGATCGGGGTGGAGCAGGGCCAACTCCATGAGGCAAGGGGCGGGCTCAACGTCCTCGCGGGCGATACGTCCCGTGCGGAGGGCGTTCGCATAAAGACGGCGACCTTCCTCACACAGCTCCGTAGCAGCATGGGGATGCGTCCCTTTTGCCTGATTCGTTGCCAAATCTCCACCCCCCAGGGTCCTGAACATGCAGGAACATGATGCATCGATTGTGTGGCCATGACGTGCCTGAATGAGCCATCGTCTTACTCGACGGGGGAAGAGGGGACCTTCAAGTGAGGACGAAGCCGACTATGCGTAAGAGAATGCTTCGCACGGTGCTTGTCGCCGCCTTCTCCGCCGTTGTGGCATTCGGATCCCTGAGTGGCCTCTCTGGCGCGAAGGGTGACGCTCGAGCGGACAGTGCCTGGTCGTTGGCGGCCGTCACCGAAACTGGAACTGGTGGGCCTGTCGCCCCGGATGACAGTGCATGGAGCTGACGTGACCACCCCACCCGACGACCGCTCCTTCCGCAGAGAAATGGCCACCGCCTACCGCTCCGGCTGGCACTTCATCGACCTGGTCACCGCGATCCCCCACCCCGGTGACTCGCTGATGGTGACCGTCTTCGGTGAGCCGGTCGTCGTCACGCGGGACGAGGAGGAGGACGTGCGGGCGTACCGGTGTCTGCGGCGGCCTCGGGGGGCGCCGCAGCCTGTGCGGTGTGCCATCCGGTACGGAATGATCTTCGTCAACCTCGATCAGCGCGACCACCGGCTGGTGGAGCCGGAGGCCCCGGCCCCAAGGACCATCTCAGCCACCCCCCGCAGTGCCTGACGCGATTCCCCCGTCGTAACAGATCGCTCAGGTGCTTCCCCCCGCAGCGGCGTCACCGTGACCTGAACACGGTGACGCCGCTGCAGTTTTCGGGGACATTTCCCGGTATCCGCCCGTTCCGCCGGTGGCTGAAACCGGGCGACCGGTATCCGGCCACTCGGCGGCCCCTCCGGGTCACCCACGCCCCATCGCCCGCGTCAGCTCGATCTCGATCACGACGCGATGCGGATTCGGCGAAGGGGTCCGCCCGTACCGCACCGCATACCGCCGCTCCGCCTCCCCGACCCGCTCCGGCTCCGTGCGGACGTACGCGAGGCCCTCCAGCGTCGCCCAGCGCCCCCCGTCGACCTGGCACGCGGCGACGCGCGCCCCGTCGGGCCCGGCGGCCAGCACGTTGCCCACCTTCTTGCTCGACTTGTTCGTGATCACCCGAGCCAGCCGCGCCTCGGGGTCGTATGTCACTCCGACGGGTGCGACGTGCGGGGTGCCGTCCGGGCGCAGGGTCGTCAGGGTGCACAGGTGCCGCTCCTCCCAGAAGGTGAGGTACGCGGGGTCGGGTGCGCCGGGGTCCTGAGGGTAAGCCGCCATGCCGGGAACCTAGCGGCAGCACGGTTCCCGGGACTACCTTGAGCGGAATAGACTCAACTTTGTGTACGCTGACTCAGTCAGTACTGGGAGACGCTGACGCCAGGAGGAGAACGGACACGTGGACGCCGAGCTGACCAACAGGAGCCGGGACGCGATCAACGCGGCAAGCAACCGGGCCGTGACCGAGGGGCACCCGGACCTCACCCCTGCCCACCTGCTCCTCGCTCTGCTCCAGGGGCAGGACAATGCGAACATCATCGATCTGCTGGCGGCCGTCGACGCCGACCAGGCCTCCGTGCGCGCCGGCGCCGAGAAGGCGCTCGCCTCGCTGCCCAGCGTGACCGGATCCACCGTCGCACCCCCGCAGCCCAACCGTGAGCTGCTCGCCGTGATCGCGGACGCCCAGGCGCGGGCCAAGGAGCTCGGGGACGAGTACCTCTCCACCGAGCACCTCCTCATCGGCATCGCGGCCAAGGGCGGACCCGCGGGTGAGGTGCTCGTGCAGCAGGGTGCCAGTGCGAAGAAGCTGCTGGACGCCTTCCAGAAGGCGCGCGGCGGGCGCCGGGTGACCACCGCCGACCCCGAGGGGCAGTACAAGGCCCTGGAGAAGTTCGGGACGGACTTCACCGCCGCCGCGCGGGAGGGCAGGCTCGACCCCGTCATCGGGCGCGATCAGGAGATCCGGCGGGTGGTGCAGGTGCTCTCCCGCCGCACCAAGAACAACCCCGTCCTCATCGGTGAGCCGGGTGTCGGCAAGACCGCCGTCGTCGAAGGGCTCGCCCAGCGGATCGTCAAGGGGGACGTGCCCGAGTCCCTCAAGGACAAGCGGCTCGTCGCGCTCGACCTGGGCGCCATGGTCGCCGGGGCCAAGTACCGGGGCGAGTTCGAGGAGCGGCTGAAGACCGTGCTCGCGGAGATCAAGGACTCCGACGGGCAGATCATCACCTTCATCGACGAGCTGCACACGGTGGTGGGCGCCGGGGCCGGCGGTGACTCCGCCATGGACGCCGGCAACATGCTCAAGCCCATGCTCGCCCGCGGTGAGCTGCGCATGGTCGGTGCCACGACCCTCGACGAGTACCGGGAGCGGGTCGAGAAGGACCCCGCCCTGGAGCGGCGCTTCCAGCAGGTGCTGGTGGCCGAGCCGACCGTCGAGGACACCATCGCGATCCTGCGCGGGCTCAAGGGGCGGTACGAGGCCCACCACAAGGTGCAGATCGCGGACAGCGCGCTGGTCGCGGCCGCCACCCTCTCCGACCGGTACATCACCTCCCGCTTCCTGCCCGACAAGGCCATCGACCTCGTCGACGAGGCCGCCTCACGCCTCCGTATGGAGATCGACTCGTCCCCCGTCGAGATCGACGAACTCCAGCGCGCCGTCGACCGGTTGAAGATGGAGGAGCTCGCGCTGGAGAAGGAGACCGACCCGGCCTCCCGCGAGCGCCTGGAGCGGCTGCGCCGCGACCTCGCCGACAAGGAGGAGGAGCTGCGCGGCCTCACCGCCCGCTGGGAGAAGGAGAAGCAGTCCCTCAACCGCGTCGGTGAGCTGAAGGAGCGCCTCGACGAGGTGCGCGGACAGGCCGAACGCGCCCAGCGCGACGGCGACTTCGACACCGCCTCCAAGCTGCTGTACGGCGAGATCCCGGCCCTGGAGAAGGAGCTTCAGGCCGCCTCGCAGGCCGAGGAGGCGCTGACATCATCCGCCTCCGGCGGGGGCGCCAAGGACACGATGGTCAAGGAGGAGGTCGGCTCCGACGACATCGCGGAGGTCGTCGCCTCCTGGACCGGCATCCCCGCCGGGCGCCTCCTGGAGGGCGAGACGCAGAAGCTGCTGCGGATGGAAGAGGAGATCGGCAAGCGGCTCATCGGGCAGACCGAGGCCGTACGGGCCGTGAGCGACGCCGTACGCCGCAGCCGTGCCGGGATCGCCGACCCCGACCGGCCCACCGGGTCCTTCCTCTTCCTCGGCCCGACCGGCGTCGGCAAGACCGAACTCGCCAAGGCGCTCGCCGACTTCCTCTTCGACGACGAGCGGGCGATGGTCCGCATCGACATGTCCGAGTACTCCGAGAAGCACAGCGTGGCCCGGCTGGTCGGCGCGCCTCCCGGGTACGTCGGCTACGAGGAGGGCGGGCAGCTGACGGAGGCGGTGCGGCGGCGGCCGTACAGCGTGATCCTGCTGGACGAGGTCGAGAAGGCGCATCCCGAGGTCTTCGACATCCTGCTTCAGGTGCTGGACGACGGGCGGCTGACGGACGGTCAGGGCCGTACGGTCGACTTCCGCAACACGATCCTCGTCCTGACGTCGAACCTGGGCAGCCAGTTCCTGGTCGACCCGATCACCAGCGAGGCGGAGAAGAAGGAGCAGGTGCTGGAGGTGGTCCGGACCTCCTTCAAGCCCGAGTTCCTCAACCGCCTGGACGACCTGGTGGTCTTCTCGGCCCTCGCGAAGGACGAGCTGGGCCGCATCGCGAAGCTCCAGATCGACCGCCTGGCCCAGCGGCTCGCGGAACGCCGCCTCACCCTGGAGATCACCGACGAGGCCCTGGCCTGGCTCGCCGACGAGGGCATGGACCCGGCCTACGGCGCCCGCCCCCTGCGCCGCCTGGTCCAGACCGCCATCGGCGACCGGCTCGCCAAGGAGATCCTCTCCGGCGAGATCAAGGACGGCGACACGGTCCGCGTCGACCGCTTCGGCGACAGTCTGCTGGTGGGCCCGGCCACCGGCAAGACCCTCTGACGGGCCGCGCAGACCCGCGGCGTCCAGGTCCCTTCCCCCCGGCCCGCCCCGTATCCCGGGGCGGGCCGGTTTGTGTCACGCAGGCGGTAGGGGTGATCAGTTCCGGCCAAACACAGGAGTCACTCGCGCAACTCCTGCCCTTCCACTTCACGGGATCTCCATGAATGGCGCAGCGGGACCGCAAGGTCCCGGCCCCCGCGCGGAGCCGTTCCGCTTCGGACGGCGATTCTCGGCCACGCCCCTAAATCCGCTGTCCGGCGTGTTCATGCGGTGCTTACAGTGACCCGGCGCCCGAGAAGCGGACCTGACCAGTCCGGCTGGGCGCACGCTTCACGGGGGAACGTTCACGCACATCGCCTTGCGCGGCTCCGCGCCCCCGCATGCCTGTTGTGACACTCCAGCAGAGAAGGAATGTGCATGCGCAAGATCATGACCGCAGCCGGTCTCGCCGCGTCCGCCGTCGCCGCGGGCGTCCTGATGGCCAGCCCGGCGGCCGCCTGGACCGCCAACTCCCAGTTCGACGTCACCTTCCCCAACCAGCGGCCGAAGACGACCTACATGGTCGAGCAGAACGGCGCGGTGAAGGGCGACATGACCGGAAAGTCGGTGGTCTACTGGCAGCTCGTCCCCGGCGCCACGCTCGGCGACGGGACCCGGTTCACCAGCTTCAAGATCACGACGCGGATCGAGGAGCGCCTCACCCCGGACGGCGAGGACCACGTCGCCACCAAGAAGACGTGCGACATGACCGAGATCATCAACAACTACTACAACTGGTCCTTCGACACCGCGCAGAACACCTGCGTCGCCCCGTCCACCACCTACGACGGTGAGCTGTACTGGTCCTCGGACGCCACGATCGTCTACGACATCGCGGGCGACGACAAGGGCGCTATCACCCAGGAACTCCAGGGCACCACGCTGATCCACGGCTGACCCACCCGCGTACGACCGGCCGGATCCTGTCAGCCGACGGCTGACAGGGCCCGTCTGGGGTTGCCACCCCCCTCCCCGCATGGGGGAGGATGGCGGAATCCGTACGAAGGGAAAATCACGGTGAGCATCGACCCGTCCTCGATTCCGAACTTCGGGGGCCAGCAGCCGCAGCCCGGGCCGCCGCCCGGCCCCGTAATCCCGGATCAGGACCTCGTGAAGCAGCTCCTCGACCAGATGGAGCTGAAGTACGTCGTCGACGACGAGGGTGACCTCGCGGCGCCGTGGGAGCAGTTCCGTACGTACTTCATGTTCCGTGGCGAGGGCGACCAGCAGGTGTTCTCGGTGCGGACGTTCTACGACCGGCCCCACAAGATCGACGAGAAGCCCCAGCTCCTGGAGTCGATCGACGACTGGAACCGCCGGACGCTGTGGCCGAAGGTGTACAGCCACACGCACGACGACGGCACCGTCCGCCTGATCGGCGAGGCCCAGATGCTGATCGGCACCGGCGTGAGCCTGGAGCACTTCGTCTCGTCGACGGTCAGCTGGGTGCGGGCCGCCATCGAGTTCGACAAGTGGCTCGTCGAGCAGCTCGGCCTCGAGCAGGAGGTCAACGAAGCGGAGAAGCCCGAGGAAGACGGCGAGTAGAGCCGCGCGGGACCAGGCGTCCCCGCACGCGGCAGCAGACGTACCTACAGCGGCGTATCGGCGATCACGACCAGATACGCGCCGTAGGCGAGGGAGAGCCCGGCCAGGGCACCGGTCACCACGGCCGCGTGCCAGGGCCGGGCTCTCGCCGTACGCACCAGCGCCCGCGCGAGCGGCAGGAGGAGGGGGAAGGCGGGGAGCAGGAAGCGGGGCTTGGACTCGAAGAAGCCCGAACCGCCGAGCACGATCAGCAGCAGGACGCCGCTGTGGACGAGGAGCGGCAGCGGGGCGCGGTCGGCGAGGAGCAGCCCGTACAGGACGACCGCCGTCGCGACGATCACCATCGTCATGGGGAAGACGAAACGGTCGCCGTGCAGCAGCACGTGCCGCACGAAGTGCGCCGAACCCCGGCCGAAGTCGAACGTCGATCCCCACCGGCGCTGCACCTCGAAGTAGCCGCCGAGCAGGTCGCCCTCGCGGCGGCCCACCCACAGCACGTAGGCCACCCAGCCGAGCGGCGCGAGCGCGGCGCCCGTCCACAGCCTGTGGGTAACCCCGCCGATCTGCCGGCGGTTCCGCCACACCTCGCATCCCGCCGCGGCCAGCACCGCCGCCGCGACCGCGAACCCGTTGGGCCGCGCCAGCCCCGCCAGTGCGGCCAGCGCCCCCGCCCACAGCCAGCGGCCGCCGAGCACGGCGTACAGCGACCAGGCGGCGAAGGCGGTGAGCACGGGCTCGGTGTACGCCATCGACAGCACCACCGAGTGCGGGAGGAGGCCCCAGAGCAGCACGAGTGCGGTGCCCACGGCCCGCCCGTGCAGCCGGGCCCCGACGGCGTAGATCCCAGCCGCCGCCACGCCGGCCGCCGACCACGACACGAGCAGTCCCGACGCGCCCGCGCCCAGCGGGGTGAGCGCGGCGACGACCCGCACCAGCGCCGGGTACAGCGGGAAGAACGCCAGGTCGCTCTGGACCACCTCGGGCCCGAAGTGCAGGGTGCGGCCGTATCCCCGGCCCGCGATCCCCAGGTACCACAGCGAGTCCCAGGACCGCGCCAGCAGCCCGAGCGGATGCCGGTCGTGCCGGCCGGTGGCCCAGGCGGTCAGGACCACGACGACGACGCCCAGCAGCCGGGCGGCAGCGAACACGCCGAGGGCGGCAGCCATCGCCGCCGTGGTCCTCGTCGGCCGGCCGGCGGGGCGTTCGGAGCGGGCCTTGGTGACGGGGCGGGGTACGAGGGTCCTTGTGTGGGCCACATGCGTACTGTGCGGCGAAGTGCCGGGGAGAGCGGGTATTGAGGGCCCCTGCGCGCGCCTTGTTCACCTGCCGGGTGGGGGCCCGCGCGAGGGCCGGGCGCCTCACATCGCCCGCAGCCGCTTCACCGCCTCCTCCAGCACCCCCGTCTGCTTGCAGAACGCGAACCGCACGAACGGCGCCCCCGCCTCCCGGTGGTCGTAGAAGACCGCGTTGGGGATGGCGACCACCCCGGCCCGCTCCGGCAGGGCGCGGCAGAAGGCGAAGCCGTCCGTCTCGCCGAGGGGGCGGATGTCGGTCGTGATGAAGTACGTGCCCGCGGGCTTGAAGACCTCGAACCCCGCCTCCGCCAGCCCCGCCGCCAGCAGGTCCCGCTTGGCGAGCATGTCCGCGCGGAAGGCCGCGAAGTAGCTGTCGGGCAGCGCGAGCGCCTCGGCGACCGCGTACTGGAACGGCCCGGACGACACGTACGTCAGGAACTGCTTCGCCGACCGTACGGCCGTGACCAGGCCGGCCGGCGCGGTCACCCAGCCGACCTTCCAGCCGGTGAAGGAGAACGTCTTGCCCGCCGACCCGATGGTCACCGTCCGCTCCCGCATGCCCGGGAAGGTGGCGAGCGGCCGGTGCTCGGCGTCGTCGAAGACCAGGTGCTCGTACACCTCGTCGGTCACCACGAGGAGGTCCCGTTCGACGGCCAGCTCGGCGATCGCGGCCAGCTCCGCGCCGGTGAGCACCGTGCCGGTGGGGTTGTGCGGGCTGTTGATCAGCAGCAGCCGGGTGCGGTCGGTGACGGCGGCGCGCAGCTCGTCGAGGTCCAGGCGGAAGCGTCCTTCGTGCGGGCGCAGGGTGACCGGCACCCGTGTCCCGCCCGCCATCGCGATGCAGGCCGCGTAGGAGTCGTAGTACGGCTCGAAGGCGATCACCTCGTCGCCGGGCTCCAGCAGCGCCAGCAGCGCCGCCGCGATGGCCTCGGTGGCACCGGCCGTGACCAGGACCTCCGTGTCCGGGTCGTACGACAGCCCGTAGCGCCGCTCCTGATGCGCGGCGACGGCGGTGCGCAGCTCGGGGATGCCGGGACCCGGCGGGTACTGGTTGCCGCGCCCGTCCCGCAGCGCCCGCACCGCCGCCTCCCGGACCTCCTCGGGTCCGTCGGTGTCGGGGAAGCCCTGGCCGAGGTTGATGGACCCGGTCCGCAGGGCCAGCGCGGACATCTCGGCGAAGATCGTCGTCCCGAACTCGGCGAGCCGGCGGTTGAGCAGGGGGCGGGAGGTGGAGGTCATGCCGGTCATCCTGCGCCCAAGCTCTGGAGTTCCTCAACTTACCTTCGGGGATGAGCACCTGCGCCGGCATCCAGGGCGCCGTATCTGAGCAGGGGAAGCGCTGTCGTGGACTGTCGTCATCTGTCGTCGTTGGCCGCCCTCGGACGGCCCACAGACGGCCCAGCCCGCTGGAGGGTGGGCCGTCCGTGGCGTGTGGCGTCCCTGCCATTGCCGTCCCGAGCCATGGCGCACACGGCTCCGGAGGGCGATTCAGTGCGAAGCGTATGCGCAGGTCACGGGCTTCTCAGTGCATCGCAGGGCGGTACTCGTCCGCAAATAGTCCACAGTCCTCGGCCGTGACGAGGTGGCGAGGATCAGCCGTCAGCTGTGGCGTTTTGTGCCCACGGTTCATTCGCCTTGCGGCGGTTCTCGTCGCAGCGTTTGAAGAGGTAGTAGCCGACCGTTTCCCCCTTGATCGCGACGTTCTGACCGGAGGACATGAACTTGTCGCGGCTCTGCTGCCCCTGCTCGACGAACACGAACGAGCCGTTGACCAGTTCCCACCCCTCATGGCAGACCGCGTTGAGGACGACCACCGGGTCGCTGGTTTTCTGCGCTGTGGTGCTGCCAACCATCGCGACGATGATGGCTTGTTGACTCATTACGTCTATTGAGCACTGGAACACAAGATCGCCGCGCTCGAATGACTGGCGAGCCTGCCCCACCGGCGTGTTCATGAACGTCTGTCGTTCGCGTTCGAGCTGATCAGCGCGCCGCTTGTCTTCGGCCTCTTGCTGCTTCCGTGCCTTCTCGGCGGCTGCTTGAGCTTGCTGCTCAGGACTCTTCTTCGAGATCAGTGCCACGCCTACCCCCAGAGTGTGATGCCGGTCACACTACCGCTCAATGGTGGGCCGTGAGAGCAGGATGCGTTCACCTCCGCAGCCGTGACCCCGCACGTCCACCCTTGAGGGAAACCCGTAAGGGGCTCTGACCTGGGGCTTCACTGCATGCGGCGGTGGTTCGACTGTCAATGCCGGTCGTCGTTGAGCGGCTTCGCGAGGCCTCGGACGGCCCCGAGATGATCGCTCCGAATCGAACTTCACTCGTCGAGCTCCCCTCGCGCGGGCGACGCCCCTGGACGTCTGGGCGTGGGCGCCTCGCATGGTCACGGGTTGATTCAAGGCTTTGACCTACGGTTACCAGCTCGCTGGCTAACGGAATCGTCGCTACAAATCCAGAGACGGGTGCCACAGGGCCAAAGCCTTGCGCTGCCCGCAGGAAAGCCATTTACTGCTGCAAGTGCGCACGGCTGGGCGGCAGCGACGCCGACCGGGCCCGCATGTTCGAGTTGCGCCCTCCCGGCGCTCCGTCACACTAGACAGTGAGGGGTAGTACACCTGCTGGAGGGTAGCCATGACCCAACCAGATAGTGGCCCCGACCTCGTAGCCGTCCTGGAAAAGCTGAGAGCCGACCTAACCGAGGCGAAGCTCAATGCAGAAGAGTCATCTGACGGCCCCATGCTCAGTCTCAGCAAGGCTGAGATTGAAATGGAAGTTGCCGTCCAGGATACGGCCGAGGGTGGCGGAGGAATTAAGTTCAGCGTGCTCACACTCGGAGCCAAGAAGTCCCGGTCGAAGGGCGCCACTCATAAATTGAAGATCGAGCTCAGCCCTTTGGGGCTAGTGGCAGTGGCACCCAGCGAAAGCGGCAGATTCGAGCCCCCGCCAGGAAGGTAAGAAGGATATATGACGGACGGCGACATGAAGAAAATAGTCCAGGCGATGCACCTCTGGGTGGAGAGGCATCCCAGCCCAGACAAACCCTTCATACAACTCGGCTTTGGTGAGGCACTAACACCACGCCAGATGGCCGATGCAGTCGCTGACCACTCAAACAATGAAGCCGGGCAGCTTCTCCTCAGAATGATAGAAGCAGGTGCAGAAAAGTACTCACTAGAGGACATATTGCACGATTTGGCACCTGAGGGGCAGGGCGATGTGTTCGATAGTGCTGGTGACGCCAGCAAATGACCTTTGGGCGGGGACGCTAGCCGCCTGGGCCGAAGACCTGCGCAGAAGAGCCAAGGGGCGGCACAATATGGTCTCTTCGGCGCTCTCTAAAGAACTGGCAGATCGAACGCGTCTCGAAAATTATCTTGAGACAGAAGAAAACGAAGCCTTCTTCTTCTTCGGTCACGGTTCATGGAGGAGCCTCGATGGTAAAGACCCTCTGCTTGATCAGCAGAACATCGGGCTCCTTTCGGGCAAGCCCGTCGTGGCCATAGCCTGTCGGTCGGCTCAGACTCTCGGCAAGGAAGCGGTTGAGCCCCCACTGGGGGTGCGCAGCTACCTGGGGTTCAGTGATGACCTGGCATGGCTACCCGAAAGGT
The DNA here is from genome assembly GCF_044465645.1 of Streptomyces sp. NPDC049627. Taxonomy (NCBI): domain Bacteria; kingdom Bacillati; phylum Actinomycetota; class Actinomycetes; order Kitasatosporales; family Streptomycetaceae; genus Streptomyces; species Streptomyces sp. NPDC049627. The sequence continues at coordinate 640,745 of NZ_JBITLW010000002.1, forward strand.
CATCTCTATTCGGCAATGCCGTCGTGTCCGGGCTGGAGCCGCTGCTGAAGGGGCAGACGAGCGGCGCAGCCAGGGACCAGCTCAAGTCCAAGCTTGAGGGATTGGTCCATCGCTATAAGTACGATGAACCTCGGACGGATAAGTTCGGCCCTTTCATATGGCTCGTCGCTTTTTGGGACTCTGAACATGTGAGGCTTTGGGGTGACCCGTCCAGTACGCTGCATACCGAGGAATATTCGGAAGTAATCCAGTCTGCATCTGACGTGTAGATCAAAACAGAGTGCGGTTCGAGGTTAGCCCCGGTGAGCGTCACACCCCGCTGCAGTTTGCAGGAATCGCAAGGTCGGTGGAGCGGCTTTGGCCTGGAGCTGCTTTGGCGCGAGTGATCATGGCCCCGTAAGCTTCCGGTGCGTCGGGTGGACCTGCCCGCTTAAGCACGACGTTTGGGGCCATGATCGTCGAGGCTCGCGCCAAAGTGGCCGCTGTGGAGCCGAGCGCCCCAGCCACAGAGGCTGTCTCCCACTTCATGCCCGCAGCCGCCGAGCGCGCCGCAGAGGCGGCGCGCGCCCGCGCCGTGCGCGGGCCTTGATGAGGTGGGGAAATCTCAGAAGGACTCAGGGCGGGCTGATCCTCGCCCCGGCATCAGGTGCCGGGGCGGGGAGCAACGTCAGCTGGCATGAGTCGGCTCGTGAAGCCTCCGATGCACAGCCGCTCAAAGGCGGCTACAACGGTGTCTGGTACGTCCTGCTCGATGGCCAGCCCCAACCTCGGGAAGACGAGCACTCGTTGCAGGGCGCCTACGATCATGTCGATCACCATGCGAGCGTCTCCGATGGAGTCGGCGTACTCCTCCAGGCCCATCGGCGTGGACGCGCACACGACTTCGACCTCGGGCCACATCTTCCGCATCATGGCGTACGAGCGCCGCTCTTCGTACGGCTTGCTCACGAGCAGGACGGACGAGACCTTGACGTCGGCCTCCGCCAACACCGCTTTCGTGAACTCGATGTTCTCCCCGGTGTTCGTCGCACGCGGTTCCAGGAGTACCGCGGACTCGGGCACCCCTAGCTGCAATGCCCGCTCCCGGTAGTGCACAGCTTCCCCGCGCGGCATGCGCGCCCGGGTCGTGGGGCTGGTGGCCCCCGTGAAGACGATGACCGGCGTCATGCCCTGGTGGTACAGCTCCGCTGTCACGTCAGCCACACCAAGGTCGTGACTGCCCAGCCCCACCGCCACCGAACACGGCCGTGGGTCATGGTGCATGAAGTGGTAGTCCCACAGGAGTCGAGCATCCGCCCATGCCTGTGCCGAGATCATTCCTGCCCCTTCCTGCCCTGCGCCGAGTCGGGAACTTCGAAGTCGTACTCCCACGCGAAGCGAGAAGCCGCGTGGATGCCCACCGCGAACTCAACCACCGTGCCATCTGCGGTGTACGTGGTCCGGTGCAGCTCTACTACGGGCTCACCGGTGGGAAGCTGTAGGAGCTGCACCTCGGCCGCAGTCGGGACGCGGGCGAACAGTGCCTCTCGCATGTGGTCGATCTCGTATCCGGCGTCGTAGAGGACCCGGAAGCCGCCGCCGCGGCCGGCCGGGCCCGGGGTGGGGTCGACAATGCGTGTCCCCTCGACGTGCTCCGGCCTGTAGTAGCTGGTCAGGGTATGAGTCGGCTGCACCCCTTCCTTTACGAGTCGGGCGCGTGCGTAGACCTCGGCGCCAACTGGGACACCCAGTCCCTCCGCTACAAGGCTGTCCGCCTGCACGCGGCTCACAGTCTGCGTCTGCTCGTTGCGCTTGTACGCGCGTCCCGATGCGACGCGGTCAGCGATGAACGCGACCTCGTCACCGTCGCGCCACTTCGCTTTGTCGTACCGGGCGATGCCCAGCCGCTTGAGCGGCGTACGCGGACGCACGGCGGTGCCATGTCCGCGCGTCGACGTCACAAGCCCTTCGGTCTCCAGGGCCTTGTAGGCCTTGTGGACGGTCTCCTTTGAGCCTTCCCCCGCCTCAACCAGCTCTCTGATCTGGGGCAACTGGGCGCCCGGCGGATACTCACCGCTCTTGATCTGCTCCGCAAGCCTGTCCGCCAGCTCGCGCCACTTCGGTGCCACGCAGAACTCCTCTCGACACGCTCCAGTGAATCACAGTCCTAGGACTGTTGACAGTCCCAGGACTGCGTGCCATCTTCATCTCAGGTCGCCCGCAGTCCTAGGACAGCGGGTTGGAGGGGCCTTCTTTGGGCTGCCTTCGGGCCGTGGCGGTTCGGGATAGCTCGCTTACGCACGGGGCCCTGAGCTGCTGGTTCCTTGACAACTCAACAGCGCGCCGAGGAAGCCCGTCCCCCTCCGCAAGCAAGAGGGCGGGCGCGCACGGGTTCTGTCCCGTGCGCGGTACAGCGCAACCCGACCTTTCCGCAGCTCAACGGCTGCGGCCGGTTGCCTCCGCCGCTCGTCTCGTACGAGCGGCGCTGAGGGGAGCCGGACCTACCGACTTCAACGGCGCGCGGCCCCGGGTGGCTAGACCCGGGGCCGCTGTTCGGGCCGTTCACCTGTGGAAGGACCACGACCCTATGAGCCCCATCGTCACTGTTCAGGACGCTGTTACCGCGTTCGCCGATTGGATTGAACCGACGGATGCGGAGCTGGATGCGATCGAGCAGGAGATGCCCGCCATCCTCGCGGAGGTCGACCTGCTGGACGCGCAGATCGTCACCCTTGACCGCATCCCGTCCGAGCTTGACGCGCGGCGCATCCGCCGCGCGCACCGCCGGGTGCTGGCCGCGCGTCGGGCGCTGGCCAACCGCACGGCCGGTGTGACGCTGCCGGGGGGTGCCGCATGACCTCCCCGACCCCGACCCCGACGGGCCGCGCCCTGGCGCTGATCTGGACGGGCGTTGTTCTCGCGATCGCCGGTTCCATCGCCAGCATAGCGACCGGTCACCGGTCGCTGATGGGCATCGCCGCCGTCGGTTTCGCCCTGCAGGTCGCCGGATGGATGGCCAACCGGCGGAGTGCCGAGTCGTCTGCTGCGCTGGCGGTCGGGCCGGACCGCGGCGACACCGAGGAATGGATGGGGGAGCGGTTCACCTGGGAGCCGGGCGACCTCGACGACGAGGGAGCCGGCCGATGAACCGCACATCCCTGACGCGTGCGCAGAAGACCGTGCTGGGTGGCGCCTTCGGCATCATGGTGGCCGTTGGCGTGGCCGGCGGTATCGGCACGTTCAGCAACATCAACCACGCCTACGGCAAGGGCACGGCCCTGGGTGCGGTCGCGGCCGGTGAGGGTGCCACCGCTGTCCTGGCCCTGGTGCTGCTGGGGCTGACCATGCTGGGTCAGTCCTCGCCGTGGCCGGTGCGTGCCGGGTTGTGGGCGCTGCCCGCCGCCGCTGCCGTCATGGCCGCGATGGCCGGTCCGGACGCCAGCCGGACTGTCATCTACGCCGTGACCCCGATGGGTATGTGCGCGTCCGCTGAGGGCATGGCGTTCCTCGCGAGGCGGATCGTCGTGCACACCGACGGCCGTGACGCGGAGGCCGAGCGGCGTGCCGTCGCGGTCGTGCAGGCCCTGGCCTACCACCGGGCCCGCGCCGCCAACCACCCCGCCAAGGGCGCGCGGAAGCGGTCCGAGCGCAGGTCATGGCGGCTGGCCCGCAAGGTCGGTGTCGGCGATGCGACGCTCGGATCGAGGCTGCTGGACGTCCAGCGCGATCGGGTCACGATCGGCGCGGATGCCGCTCTGTCGGCCATGTTCACCGGGATCACAAATGTGGAGGAATCCACCGAGACCGAGAGGATTCGGTCTACGGCTGACCTGCCGGAATCGACCCCCGAGCCGATCACGGCGACGGTCGTACGCGTGCCCGATCCGGTGCCGGTCGACTTCGGGAAGTCGACCCTGCCGCTCAAGCCCGTCCCGGCGATTGCCGTGCCGATCGAGTCGGGCAAGCGGCGGACTGTGGCGGCCGATTCTCCCCGCCCGCGTAGTGCGACGGGTCGGGTGCCCGACGCGGCCCGATCGCCCCGAGTGAAGCGCACCCCGGATCAGTTGCTCGATGAGGCGCGCAAGGCGACGGCCGATTGGGCGGACACGAAGGTTACTGCTGAGGGCATCCGCCGTGCGATCCACACCTCTCCGGCGAACGCGCGGATACTGCGGGACACGCTGCTTGCGGAGCGGGCCCGCGCGGTCGCGGTGGGGGTGGCGGAATGACCACACCCACCACGGCTGCGGTGAAGTCGTTCAGCTTCGGCGGGGGTGTTCAGTCCATGGCGGCCCTGGTCCTCGCGGCCACGGGTGAGCTGGACTATCGCACGTTCCTGATGGCGAACGTCGGGGACGACTCCGAGCACCCCGGCACCCTCGCCTACCTGCACAAGTACGCCATCCCCTACGCCGAAGCGCACGGCCTTGAGCTGGTCGTGCTGGACCGGGTGATGAAGCGCTCGGGTGAGGTCCGCACGCTGTATCAGGACCTCACCCGGGAGGGCTCGCGGTCGCTGAAGATCCCGGTGCGGATGTCGAACGGGGCCCCCGGCACCCGCTCGTGCACGGCCCAGTTCAAAATCAAGGTCGTCGGGGACGAACTCAAGCGCCGTGGGGCGACGAAGGAAGCGCCGGCCACGGTCGGGATCGGCATCAGCCTCGATGAAATCGGCCGGGCCAACAAGCGGCGCTGCGAGCCGCACGAGCGCATCGAATACCCGCTGCTGGAACGCGGGATCCGCCGTATCGACTGCGCGCGCATCATCCGCGAGGCCGGTTTGCCGGTGCCGCCGAAGTCGTCGTGCTGGTTCTGCCCGTTCCACCGGCCAGAGACCTGGCACGACATGCGCCGCAACGAACCCGAGCTGTTCGAGCGCGCGTGCCAGCTCGAAGAACTCCTCAACCGCCGCCGTGACGAACTCGGCAAGGACCCCGTGTGGCTGACCCGGTTCAACCGGCCGCTGCGCGCAGCGATCCCGGACGGCGTGGACACACTGCCGTTCGACGACTGGGACTCCGGCTGTGATTCCGGCTGGTGCATGACCTGACCAGGCTCGCAGCCCCTTACGTCTCTCCAAGGAGTAACGGCGATGAGTAACGCCGACATCCGCCGCCTGGACAAGGAGATCCGGCGGACCACGAAGAAGCTGGAAGCCGTGCAGCGGGGCGAGTGGTGGCCGCTGACCAGCCGTGAACGGCTCGACATGACCCGTGCCATGGCCGGAGGCGCCCGCAACATCCACCGGGGCCGCAGCACGACTGGCGCGGAGGACCGGATGGACTCCATCGGTTCCGCCGCCGAGAGGCGGCTGAACGCGGAGCTGACCGCCCTGCACGGCGAGCGGCAGCGGCTCATCACGGAGGCCGCCCGCGCCAAGGCCGCCAAGAAGTCCTCGGGGTGGTGGTGACCATGGCCCACCGGGAGACGCCTCCTGGCCAGTGCCCGCAGTGCTGGCGGCACGCCCACGACCGGCGCGCACACCGCCACCTCAGGCCGCGCGAGGACTGCCCGCAGTGCGTGGACCACATGATCAACGGCCACCCCTACATCGTGCCCAAGAAGAAATCCCGCTGGTGGTGACCGCGCCCACCAGCGCCATTCCCGCCGCCTGACGCGCGGCTCGTACGTCTCGGCTGCCGGGGCGGCCGTCCCTGCCACGGATCCGGCCCCCCGGCAGCCCTTCCTCAACTCCCGCCCTACTTGGGGCAGTCAGGAGCACTCGCAGCATGTCCGAGAACGTCGTACGCCTCCACAAGGACCCCGAACCGCCCGCCGATGCGGGCACCGTGACCACGCTGACCGTGGTCCCCGACCCGGCACCGGCCCCGCCCGTGCCGTTGTGGGTGCGCTCCGGCCGCGCCATCAAGACCGCCGCCACCCACGAGCGCACAAAGACCACCGTCCGCGCTGTGGCGCGGCATGGCCTCTACACGTTCAACGGGGGCCGGATCGTGGCCCGTCGCACGTGGGACGGTCGGACCGGGGCCCGCTACGAGCGCATGATTCGTGCCGCTGAAGCCGCGGGGAACAACGAGCTGGCGGAGGAGTGGGAGGAGCGGTTGCAGCGCTTCCGCGAGGCCCGTCACCGCCGCCGCATGGACCTGTTGCACTCCCCCGTGGAGGTCGCCAAGGGAGTCGCGGTCGGAACCGGGATGGGCATCGGGACCCTGGTGGCCCTCGGGGTCGTGATGGCCATCAACAACGGTGACGTCAAGGACGTCATCACCCCGCTCGCGGCCACCATCGACTTCATCGGCCTGCTGATCCGGATCGTGCAGGTCGTGTGGGGTCCGGCCCTCACGATCGGCCCGTTCCTCGCCCTGCTCGCCCTGTGGGCCGTCGGCAGCAAGCAGCAGGCCGCCCCGCAGTGGGCGCTCCCGGCCAGTGCCCGATCGAGCGAGGGTGAGCCGATCACCCCGTCGATCGTGGTCAAGGCCCTGCGTGACCTCGGTATCGCGCCGCTGAAGAACGCCATCAAGGAGATGGGGGATGCCGGCGCGTCGATGCTCGGGCCGATCACGATCGCCGGGTGTGGCGTTGAGGTCGATGTGACCCTGCCGTCGGGGGTGTCGACGATCGAGGTGCAGAAGCGGCGGCGCAAGCTGGCGGAGAACCTCACCCGGCATGAGCACGAGCTGTTCATCACCATCCCCGAAGCGGCCCGCACCGTGCGGCTGTGGATCGCCGACAGTGGTGCTCTCGATGAGCCGATCGGGCCGTCCCCGCTGGTCACCGACGAGACGCTGACCGCCAACTACAAGACCGGCAAGGCGCCGTGGGGTCAGGATCTGCGTGGGGACGCCGCAGCGCTGAGCCTGTATCAGCGCCACCTGCTCATCACCGGCCTGTCCAACCAGGGCAAGACCGCCGCCGTTCGCTCCCTCGCCCTGTGGGCCGCACTCGACAAGACGGTGGAGTTCCGCATCGCCGACCTCAAGGGCGCCGGCGACTGGAACATGTTCGACGGCCTGGCCACGGTACTGATCCAAGGGCCGACCGATGAACACGTCATCGAGGCGACCGAAATGGTCGAGGGCCTGGTCGCGGAGATGGAACGCCGTATGGACCAGCGCCGCCGCGACCCGAACACCGTCTTCACGCCGCTGATCGGGATCGTGGACGAGGCACAGGTCGCGTTCATGTGCCCGGCCAAGGACGAGGACAAGCGCCCGTATGGCGGCTCCGCGGCTACCTCCCGCTACTTCATGGCCGTGCGCAAGGTCCACAACCAGGGCCGCGTGGTCGACGTGCTGCTGTGGGAGGGCACCCAGGACCCCACCGACCAGAACCTTCCCAAGCTGGTGCGCGAGGGTGCCCACACCCGCGCCTCGCTCGTGGTGGGCACCGAATCGCAGGCCAAGATGGCGCTCGGGGACAAGGCCGTCGACGGTGGCGCCGCCCCGCACCTGCTGCGCCAGGGCCTGGACAAGGGCACCCTGGTCGTCGCCTCCGACGGCATCGCCATCCCCGCCGGGCAGACCTCCATCACCGTGCGCACACACTTCATCGACGATGACGAGGCCACCGCCATCGCGGAGCGCGCCAAGGCGCTGCGCGACGGCGTCACCACCCTGCACGCCATCGAACGCGGCGAGAAGCGTGACCCGCTCGCCGACATCGCCAGCGTGCTCGGGGACGCCGCCCGGCTGCGCACCCAGGAGGTCATCAACCGGCTCGCCGCGCTCAACGCGGACGCCTACGGCAAGTGGTCGTTCCTCGACCTCAAACGCGTCCTGGACGGTACCGGAGCCGAGCCCTACAAGTCCGACGGCGTCATGGTCGTGGGCCGTGACCGCCTCGCCCGCGCCCTCGCCGACCGCGACGCGGATGGTTCCGCTTCCGCCTCCTGACGCAGGGAGGCGCACCCCCGCCGGGCCAGGGAGGCAGGGAGAACTCCCTAAACCCCTCCCTGACCCGCCTCCCTGCCCTTGACCTGCACGAATAATCGTTCAGGGAGGCAGGGAGGCCCGCACGTCAGCACCCCCGAAACCCCCTCCAGACGCCTCCCCACAGGGGGTGCCTCCGCCTCCCTGACCGACCGCGTGAAGGGATTCCGCATGTCCCACCGCACACACCGCGACCCGCCGGGGATCATCGCCCCGCACATCCCCGCCGACGCCTACCGCCGCGCCGAAACCACCGGACAACCGGTCGTCATCGTCGTCCACACCACCGACCCCGCCGGCCGCCCGCTGCGCAGCTACCTGTACCCGATCGTCGTCGCCGGGGCGGGCGCCTTCGGGATCTTCGCCACCGTGGCCGCCCTCCTCACCCTGCTCGACTTCGCCGTGCACACCGCCGCATCCATCGCCGCGGCCACCGGCCCGATCAGCGTCGGTGGGATCAGCCTCAAACTCGCCCGCTCCAAGCACTGATCCGAAGGGACCACCACGTTGGAGATCCGCATCCTCTGCGAGCACCGGGACGTGCCCCGCATCGCCCAAGCCATCCTCGCCACCGTCGACGCAACCGCCGTACGCCGCCTCCCCACCAGGGACGGCACCCGCGCCCGCCTGTACATCGAGGCCGACCACCGCACCAGCCACGACGACTGCACCATCTGCGACGAGGACGGCACGGTCCTGTGGGCGCTGCCCGACGGCAGCGAGCAGCGCCACCCCTGCACCGGCATCGACTACGAGGACCTGCTCGCCGCCGGGCTGCTGCACCACTCCCCGTACCGCCAGCCGTGGCGGCGCAGCATTCACCACTAGCTACGCCAAGGGCGGCCCCCACTCTCGCCAAAGAATCCGGGGCCGCCCTTGCTCGCCAGCATCCATCCAAGGAACTGGAGACATCCAGCATGACCCAACCGACCGACATCCGGCGAGACGACCAGCAGCCGTTACTGCTGGACGTCCGAGTACATCGGCCGCGCCTTCCTCGTCTCCCGCGTCGGCCTGGGGGTGGCGGCATGAACGAGCACCTGCGCACCGCCGTTGACCTAGCCGCTTCCGGGGTTCCACCCCTGCCGTTGCGCGTCGGGAAGGTGCCGTTCGGCAACTGCCGCGCTTGCGCGAAGAACGCGTGTGGTGGCCGACCGAACATGAAGACAGCGGGCCCTTGCTGCTGCCCGCGGCCCTGCCACGCATGGGCAGCGGCCACCACAGACCCGAGCGTCCTCACCTCCCGAGCGTGGGCGACAGCGTGGCGCGACGCGGCAGCGGTGGCCTACCACCCCGGCGGCGCCGGGCTCACCGTCGTCGACCTCGACAACGCGGACGCCATCGCCTGGGCACGCGAGAAGCTGCCAGCCACGCAGACCGTGCCCACCACGCGCGGAGAGCACTGGATCTACCAGGGCGCGATGCGGTCTGTGAATGGCGTTCGGCCCGGCGTGGACATCAAGTCGTCCATGGCCTACGCCCGTTGGCTCGGTCCCGGCACCGGCACCATCACGGCGCTGCCGGACATCGTCCGCGCGATGGCCGTGAAGGAATCCGACTCCGTCCGGCCCGCGTCGCAGGCCCTCGCCCTGCCCGCACCGGCCGGTGGCGGGGAGTGCCGTCACCGCACGCCCGCCTACCTGGAGCGGGGCATCGCCATGGCAGAGCAGCGCATCGCCGAGGCCCGCAGCGCGGTTCACACCACCGTCTACCGGACGTTCCTTGCCGTGCTGTCCACGCACGGCCGGTGCGGCTGCCTCACCGACGCCCACATCGGACGGCTGTTCACAGCCGCGCAGGCCAAGGGCGAATCACCCCGACACTGCACCGACGCGTGGACCAACGCCCGCACCAGGTTGGGACTGTAGCCATGTCCGAGGACGAAAAGAACCCTGCCCGGCAGGTCATCACCGACTACGCGCAAGCGCATTTCCGCTACTTCCGCACCGTCGACGGCACCGTGTACGCGCAGCGCAACGGCCACCCCGTCGCCCGCCCGATCCGCTCCCAGGGCACCACCGGCAGCCACCGCCAAGAACTCATGGTCGGCCTGTTCAGGGACGGACTGGGTGTCTTCAACGGGACCGCGCTCAAGGAGGCGCTCGACTTGATCGAAGCACTCGCACTCACCGAGGACGTACAGCCCACCCACATCCGCGTCGCCCCTGGATTCGACGGCGCGACCTGGCTCGACCTGGGCCGCGACGACGGCACGTCCGTCCGCATCCACCCCGGCGGCTGGGACATTGCCGTCCCCGATCCGCAGGAAGTGTGCTGGCGGCGGACCCAGCTCACCGGTGAACTCCCCTTGCCCGCCAAGGACACCGACGGCAAAGGCATCGATCTCCTGCTGCGCCTGTGTAACTTCGCCAGCGCTGAGACGGAATGCCTGGCTATCGCGTGGCTGGTCGGCTGCTTGGAGCCGTCCGTGCCCGTGCCGGCCCCGTTTCTCACCGGTCCCCAAGGTGCGGGCAAGTCCACCGGCGGCCGGATGCTCGTGCGGATCATCGAGGGCATGAGCGGTGACCTGCGCCGGGCACCGAAGGACGAGGAGAACATGATCACGGCCGTGGCCGCGGGCTGGGTCACCGCCTTGGACAACCTCTCTCACCTGTCCCCGGACCTGTCCGACCTGATGTGCTGCATCGTCACCGGCGCCGAGAGCATCAAACGGGCGCTCTTCACCGACGGCGACGTCGTCCGCTCCCGCTACCGGCGCCCCATGCTCCTGACCGGTATCGACGTCGGCGTCATCCGCCCCGACCTCGCCGAACGCCTCCTCCCGCTCCGCCTCGTGCGGCCCCGGGTGCGGCGCACCGAGGCGGAACTGTGGGCGGAGTACGCGGAGATCCTGCCGGTTGTTCTCGGTTCCCTGCTGGATCTGACGGTGAAGGTGCGGGCCGCTGAAGCGGAGACACCGACCGACCTGCGCATGGCGGACTTCGCGCACCTGTGCGCGCAGCTGGATGCGGCAACCGGCCTCGGGGCACTGGCCGCGTACCGGGCCAGCTTGGACGACCTGAATGACGATGTCATTGAGGGCGACCTTCTGGCGCAGACCGTGTTGCAGCACGCAGCGGGCATGGAAGAGGGAGCCGAGCAGCAGATGACGTCCACGCAGTGGCTGCACTGCCTCAGCAGCGTCTACATCGGGGAGGACTTGCGCCCGCTGCCCAAAGGCTGGCCGACCACCGGCAAAGTGCTCTCTGACCGCCTCAAGAGGCTTCAGCCGACTCTGGCGGCCCGCGGCGTCCTCATCGACTTCGGACGCACCCGAGAGGGCCGCTACACCGTCATGACCCGCCAAGCGGCCCCATCCGCGCACGAGCAGCAGCGCTTCCCTGGCTCCTGACCGCACATGCAAGAGGAGCACCCCGCCCAATGGGTGCTCCTCTTGCTGTTCGGCGGCGGCGCCGCCCTGCGATGGACGTGCCGCGAAGCGGCTCCTTCTTCACGTTCTGAGCCGCACCACACCACCAACAAACGCCCCCTCTTTTTTCCTAAGTAAGGAAGCGCTGCGTCACAGCGTCACACGATCATGAAAAGCGCCCCGTGACCTGCGCAGACGGGCGTGACGCAGACGGCGGATTCTGCGTCACGCCTGCGTCACCGCGTCACGCGTGACGGACAGCGTGCGTCACGCGTGTCGCACTCCGAGCGCCCTGCGTCACGCAAACCCGCAGGTCAGGCGCCTGAATGACGCAGGTGACGCTGTGACGCAGAAATCCCAGCCTCGGACAGACGCAGGCTCCCGCCGCCTGCACGCAACCCGCGGCACCAGAACCCACCGCAGGACACCTCACCCAACCCCGAGACGGACATGAGGAGTCACCACACCATGGCCACCGAAGAGCCGACCGACCCGCGCGCCCTCCTGCGCGGCGGCCTCCCGGACCGCTACCTCACCCCTGAAGACCTGGTCACCATGTTCAGCCTCCCGAGCGTCGAGACCGTCTACCAGTGGCGACGCAAGCGCATCGGTCCCGCCGGCTTCCGCGTCGGGCGCTATCTCCGCTTCAACCCCGCCGCCGTACAGGCGTGGGAGGCCGAACGCACCTCCCTAGAAGACGCGGCCTGAGGCTGCCGCACTCCGTACCACCCAACTCCCCGGGGAGGGCCACACCGTGGCCCTCCCCGTCCCATGCTCCGAAGGGACCACGCCCCACATGGCAGGCCACATCCAAGACCGCTGGTTCAAGACCGAGACCAACGCCGCAGGCAAGTCCGTCCGCGTCAAGAGCGACCGCCACGGCTCCGGCCTGCGTTACCGGGCCCGCTACGTCGGCCCCGACGGCACCGAGAAGTCCAAGAGCTTCCCCGACGGCAAGAAGCGCCTCGCGGAGAAGTGGCTCAGCGCTATCGAGACGGATATGACGCGCGGCCAGTACACCGACCCCAAGTCCATGCAGATCACGTTCCGGCAGTACGCCGAGAAGTGGTTGGACACCAAGACACCCAGTCCGATGACCCGGAAGGAACTCGGCCGGCGCCTGCGGTTGCACGTCTATCCGGTGCTCGGCTCCCGTCCGATCGGGACCTTCCGGCCGGAGCACATCAGGGAGTTCGTCGCCGCCCTGGAAGCGAAGCCCGGCATTGGGCCGTCCTACGCCCGGAACATCTTCGCGGACGTTCAGTCGGTCCTGTCTGCCGCTGTTGACGACACGCTGTTGTCGCGTAACCCGTGCGGTGCCCGGACCGTCCGGCGGCCCAAGCCTGACCCGCATCCGGTAGTCCCCTGGGTGCCCGACCAGGTGTTCGCTGTTCGCGCGGCCCTCCAGCATCGGTACCAAGCGATGGTCAACGTCGGGGCCGGATGCGGCCTGCGCCAGGGCGAGGTGTTCGGGCTCGCTGAGGACGCCATCGACACCAACGGACGCACGCTCCACGTGGTCCGGCAGATCAAGCACGTGGAAGGGCACCCGGTGTTCGCTCTCCCCAAGGGCGGCAAGAAGCGGGACGTTCCGCTGCCCGGCTCCGTGGCGGAAGCCCTCCGGGCGCACATGGACGCCTTCAAGCCCGTGGAGATCACGTTGCCGTGGGACGTGCCGGAGGGCCCGAAGGCGTCCGCCCGGCTGATCTTCACGGCTGAGCAAGGGGGCATGGTGTGGCGGAGCAACTTCAACGGCAAGGAGTGGAAGCCCGCTCTCGCGGTCGCTGGGCTCATCCCGGAGGCAGACGACGACGGCAAGTACGAGTCGGCGCGCGAGCACGGCATGCACGCCCTCCGGCACTTCTACGCGTCCGCGCTCTTGGACGCGGGCGAGAACATCAAGGCCGTCAGCGAGTACATGGGCCATGCTGACCCGGGGCTGACGCTGCGGGTGTACGCCCACCTGATGCCCGACAGCCGCCAGAGGGCCCGCCGCGCCATCGACACGGTGTTTCAGCGCGTCTCCGAGGAAGATCACGGCCCACAGACGGCCCAGTGACCCACGGACGGCCCCTGATCTGCCTTTCTGTGCAGGTCAGGGGCCGTTACCCCGTGAGAAGGCTCTGAAGTTCCTCAACTCTGCTTTGGGCCGCGAGACCGCCGGGCATCTGACTCGCACGCACCGAGCGGGAGGCGCCCACGGGGGGACGCCTCGGTCCGCTTCGGGGGAACGGAAGGAGGCTGACGCCATGGCCACAGTCTTTGTGGGGGCGCTGGTCGCAGTGGTGTTCGTGGTGATCGTCGTGTCCGTGTCGCGCAGGAGCGGACGTCCGGTCCACCGCACGCACAGCCGCAGGGGGCGTTCGTACGACAGCGGCGGCGGTGGCTGGTGGGCCGGCGGGGGCGACTCGGGGGGTTCGTCCTGCGGAGGTGGCTCGTCCTGCGGGGGTGGCTCGTCATGCGGAGGCGGGTCGTCCTGCGGGGGCGGGGGCGGATGTGGTGGCGGAGGCAGCTGACACGGGGCAGCTGAGCTCTCCGAGGGGGAACCGCATCCGGACGGAGCGGGGCCGGTGCCTGGGACCGGCCCCGCTTTCCTGTTCCTTTTCCTGTCTCCCGTGCGTTCGCCTGTGCGCCCCGGCGCACGCCGGAGTTGAACAGTTGAGCTGATAAGCCCTCTGAGGGATGGAAACCCTACGAACTTGGGTAAAAACGCTGTGGCGGCGCCACCGTTCATGATTCAGTAATTTTCACCAACGCAGCCCCTCGGACGTCCCGCGGACACCCCTTCTGACCGGCCGACTGGGCTGACCGGGCCGACTCCCGGTGTCGGCCGGGGGGCGCCGGAGACCGACACCTCCCCTTTCTTTGCGTGCTAGCGGAGCCGACCCATGCTCACGACCCTGAAGACCTCCTATACCGACACGCGCGCGGCCGACCTCGCCTGGGCCCTCGGGCGGGAGCCGCTGCCCGCACTGGCCATGCTGGACCTCGAACTTCCTGGAGCGAAGCTCCAGTTGCGACTGCTCGGTGCGTCCCATCAGGTGCTGCTGGAGGAGGACCGGGGTGACTGCTCGGAGACGGTGGCCTGCATGCCCGGCAGCAGTACGCCCCTTCCGCTCGGGGTGGCCAAGCGGGTGGGCGACTGGGAGTACGAGTTCGCTGCCCGGGTGGAGATCCTGTCACCGGGTCAGTTCGCGGGCCGCGCCCAGGAGTTGCTGGCCCTGGTCGCCGACCATCCGCACGGCCTCGCCGGCGTGTTCCCCGGCAGCCCGCACGCCTTCACGGCGATGCTCGCCCAGCACCACGAGGGCCAGGTGCACTGGCGGACCTGGCACGCCTACCCGCAGGACGGGCAGTTGGTGGCCACGCGCACGAAGGTGGGGGTGAGGGTGACCGGAAGTGCCGCCCAGGGGGCGGAGGTCAACCTCGGCCCGTCCCGCGTTCGTGGACACAAACGTCTCCCGCCTCAACAACACACGTGTGGGTGACGAAGCGTGCCCGTGCCGTAACGTACCGTCGGCAGCGTGATCGAGCCGCACGCGCCCGCCCCGCCCGGTGCCCCGCCCCCCTGGGCCGGCCCCCCGCGGCTTCCGGTGCGGCCGGGCACAGGCCGATTCCTGGTCCTCCTGGGCGTCTTCGTCTGTGCCGCCTGCGGACTCGTGTACGAACTCGAACTCGTGGCCCTGGCCTCCTACTTGGTCGGCGACTCGGTCACCCAGGCCTCCGTCGTCCTGTCCTGCATGGTCTTCGCGATGGGCATCGGCTCCCTCGTCGCCAAGCGCCTGCGCCCGCTCGCCGCGGCCGGCTTCGGCGCCATCGAGGCCGTCCTCGCCCTCGTCGGCGGCTGCAGCGCGCTCGCCCTGTACGCCGTCTTCGCCTGGACCGGCGACTGGGGCGGCATGTGGGCCGACGGCCCCCGCGCCCTCCTCGTCGCCTTCTCCCTCACCATCGGCCTGCTGATCGGCGCCGAGGTACCGCTGCTGATGGAGCTGATCCAGCGCATCCGGCGGCAGGACGCGGGCGGCGCGGTGGCGGATCTGTTCGCCGCGGACTACGTGGGCGCACTGGTCGGCGGCCTGGCCTTCCCGTTCCTCCTGCTGCCCCTGCTGGGGCAGTTGACCTCGGCTCTGATCACCGGCGCGGTCAACGCCGTCGCGGGCGGCGCGCTGGTCCTCGGCCTCTTCCGGGGGGACCTCACCCGCCGCACCCGCTGGCTGCTGGTGATCGCCAACCTCACGGTGCTCGGCCTCCTCGCCTCGGCCGCCGTACTCGTCGACGACTTCGAACGAGCGGCACGGCACGCGGTGTACGGGCGGGACGTACGGGTGGCGGTCCAGACGGACGTCCAGGAGGTCGTCATCACCGGCGGCACGCACGGCCGCCCGCTCGCCCTCTTCCTCGACGGCCGCCTCCGCGTCGGCGGCCGCGACGGACGCCGCTACCACGAGGCCCTCGTCCACCCCGCGATGAGCGGCGAGCACTCGCGCGTGCTCATCCTCGGCGGCGGGGACGGGCTGGCGGCGCGCGAGGTGCTGCGCCATCCCGGGGTGCACCGGGTCGACATCGTCGAGGCCGACGCCGGGGTGGTGCGGCTGGCGCGCCGGGATCCTCCGCTGGCCCGCCTCAACGGCCATGCGTACGACGACAACCGCGTCCACGTCATGACGGGCGACGCGTTCCGCCGGCTGCGGGCGGCGCCGCCCGCGACGTACGACGTGGTGATCTCGGACCTGCCCGACCCCGGCATCACGGCCAGCACCAAGCTGTACTCCCAGGAGTTCTACGGCCTCGTCCGCCGCGCCCTGACGCCGCACGGCCGCCTGGCGGTCCACGCCGGGCCGGTCTCCGCCCGCCCCCGTGTCTTCTGGACGGTCGACGCGACACTGCGCGCGGCGGGCCTGCGCACCGCCCCGTACCGCGTCACGGGCCACGACTCCGGCTTCACACCGGGCCCCGACCGCTCGGCGGGCCCGACGCGCACGCCGCACGACTGGGGCTTCATCCTGGCCGGCCGCGGTCATCGTCCGGCGCTGCGGCCGGGGGAGGGGCGGGGGGCGCCGCGGCTGAGGACGCTGACGCGGGAGGGGCTGGCGGCGGATGCGCGGGCGGCGGAGGGGATGCGGGTCGGGGGAGTGGGGGCGTCGACGCTGGTGCATCCGCGGTATTGAGGCAGGAGGGGGCGGGGAGGGCTGGGGAGGATACGCCCGGCGTGGCGCGGGGCGGTGAGAATCGCCGGATGTGCGGGTGCACTTCACGCCATGCTGGGTAGGCTCGCTCAGCATGGAGCATGAGGTGTTCGTTCCGGTTCCGGCCGAGCGGCTCAGGGAGGTGCTGGCCGATCCCGTGCGGGTCGCCCGGGCGGTCCCCGGGCTCCAGCAGGACGCCGGCGCCGAGCCCGTCGCGGGGCGGCTGAAGCTGCGCATCGGCGGTCACACGATCACGTACCGGGGGCTTGTACGGCTCACCGCGCAGGACGACGGTGCGTACGCCATCGAGGGCGACGCGACCGAGGCGCGCGGCACCGGCTCGGTCAAGCTCGCGCTCACCGTGCGGCTCCTGGACGCGGACGGCGGCACCACGGTGCGGTTCGAGGGGTCGGCCTCCGCGGACGGACGCGTGTCGGAGCTGCCGGGGGACGCGGTCGGGACGGCCGTGACGCGCCTGCTGAACCGCTTCTCCGAGAACCTGGGGGCGGCGGCACAGGAGCAGGCTGAGGTCACGGAGGAGGGTCTGGCGCCCGGAGAGTTCGAGGCGCGGGTGACCAGTGACTTCGAGACGACGCCGGACGCCGATGACGCGCCGGCGCCGGAGCCCCGGCACGAGGCGGGCTCCGCGGAGAGCACGGACTCCGCGTCCGTCTTCGACACCGAGGTACCGCCGTCGTCGCTGGACCCGGTGCCGGAGGAGAACGAACCCGCGCCGAAGGAGACCGGGGACGAACCGCCCGTCGCCGAGGCGGCCCACGCCCGCCGGACGATGATCGGCCGCAGCGCGGAGGAAGTGGACCACGCGCCCCCGCGCGGGCGGTACGCACCGGTCCCCGCCCCGCAGACGGTGGTCCCCGGCTCCACGCTGCGCTGGGCGGCACCCGCGGCGGCGCTGGTCCTGGCGTCGGCGATCGTGGTGGGGCGGATGCTGCGGCGGCGACGCTGAGCTTGGTTCGGCGCGGGTGCGGCCGCGCTGAGTTCTGGGCGTCTACGGCACCCTGCGCCGCACCGGTCGTCCCTCCAGTGGTGGTGCTGTCACGCCACCGTGGGTGCGGCACTCGGGGCGGGTGCAGTCCGGTGGCGGGCGCCGTACCGTCGCGAAGGCGAGCAGCGATCCGGCCGCCAGCGCACCCGCGCACAGCAGCATCGCCCGGCCGAACGCGTCGTCGAAGGCGTCGGGTGAGCGGTACGCCTCCGGGCCCATCCCGGTGAGCAGCGGCAGCGCGGCCACGGCGACGAGCCCCGCCGCGCGGGCCGCCGCGTTGTTGATGCCGCTGGCCAGGCCCGCCCGCGCGACGTCCACCGAGGCGAGGACGGTGGCGGTCAGCGGGGCGACCAGGGTGACCAGGCCGAAGCCGAGGACGAGCACGGCGGGCAGTACGTCGGCGACGTACGAGGCGTCCGGGCCCACACGCAGCATCAGCAGCATGCCGGCCGCGCACAGCAGGGGCCCGACGGTGAGCGGGATGCGCGGTCCGATGCGGTCGGCGAGGGCGCCGGAGCGGGCGGACAGCAGCAGCATCAGGACGGTCGTCGGGAGCAGTGCCGTACCGGCGCCGAGGGCCGAGTAGCCCGAGACGACCTGGAGCTGGAGCGCGGCGAGGAAGAAGAAACCGCCGAGGGCCGCGTAGACGCAGAGGGTGACGAGGTTGACCGCCGAGAACTGCCGGGACGCGAAGATGTCGAGCGGCATCATCGGGTCGGGGCGGCGCTTCTCGACGACCACGAAGGCGATGCCCGCGGCCACCCCCGCGACCGCGGTCAGCACGACGGCGAGGGAGCCCGAGCCCGCCTCGATCAGCGCGTACGTCACCAGGGCGAGGGCCAGGGCCCCCAGGGTCGCGCCGAGCACGTCGAAGCGGCCGTGCTTGCGTCCGTCCCCCGACTCGGGGACATGGCGCAGAGCGACGGGGACGCAGAGCAGCGCCAGCGGGACGTTGAGCAGGAAGACCCAGCGCCAGCCCGGGCCGTCCACCAGCCAGCCGCCCAGGAACGGGCCGACCGCCGCACCGATGCCCCCGAACCCCGACCACAGGCCGACCGCCCGCCCCCGGTCGTCGGGATGGAAGGACGCCTGGATCAGGGCCAAGGACCCCGGTGTGAGCAGGGCCCCGCCGACCCCCTGGAGCGCCCGGGCGGCGATGAGCACCCCGGCGCTCGGGGCGACGCCGCACAGCAGGGAGGCCGCCGCGAACCAGATGACGCCCACGACGAAGATCCGGCGCCGCCCGTACCGGTCCCCCAGCGAACCGCCCAGCAGGATCAGCCCGGCCAGCGTGAGCATGTACGCGTTGACCGTCCACTGCAGCGCGGCGAGGTCGGCGTCCAGATCGCGGCCGATGCGTGGGAGGGCGACGTTGACGACGGTCGAGTCCAGCATCGCCATGCTGGAGCCGAGGACGGTGGTGAGCAGGATCCACTTGCCCTGCGGTGAGGCCAGCCGGACGTCGGGCATGCCCCCAGGTATACAGCGAGCCGGGTGCTGTGGCACCCGGCTCGCGGAAGACGGCTGTGGGGCCGTCGGCTGCCGTCGGTTACTTGATCTTCGTGCCGGCCGAGCGCAGGTTCGAGCAGGCCTCGAGCACCCGCGCGGCCATGGACGCCTCGGCGAGCTTGCCCCAGGTGCGGGGGTCGTAGGTCTTCTTCGACCCGACCTCACCGTCGACCTTGAGGACACCGTCGTAGTTCTTGAACATGTGGTCGGCGACCGGACGCGTGAAGGCGTACTGCGTGTCGGTGTCGATGTTCATCTTGACGACGCCGTTGTCCAGCGCGGTCGCGATCTCCTGCTCGGTGGAGCCGGAGCCGCCGTGGAAGACGAAGTCGAACGGGGACGCCTTGCCGTACTTGGCGGCGACGCCCTCGTTGAGCTCCTTCAGCAGTTCGGGACGGAGCACGACGTTGCCCGGCTTGTACACGCCGTGGACGTTGCCGAAGGAGGCGGCGAGCAGGTAGCGGCCCTTCTCGCCCAGGCCCAGGGCCTCCGCCGTGCGGATGGCGTCGTCGACCGTCGTGTACAGCGAGTCGTTGATCTCGTGCGAGACGCCGTCCTCCTCGCCACCGGTCGGGGTGATCTCGACCTCGAGGATGATCTTCGCGGCGCGGGCGCGCTCCAGCAGTTCCTGCGCGATGGAGAGGTTGTCGGCGAGGGTCTCGGCGGAGCCGTCCCACATGTGCGACTGGAACAGCGGGTTCTCGCCGCGGGCGACGCGCTCCTCCGACACCGCGAGCAGCGGACGCACGTACCCGTCGAGCTTGTCCTTCGGGCAGTGGTCCGTGTGCAGGGCGACGGTGATGTCGTACTTCTTGGCGACGATGTGCGCGAACTCGGCCAGGGCGACGGCGCCCGTGACCATGTCCTTGCTGTGCTGACCGCCCAGGAACTCGGCGCCACCCGTGGAGATCTGGATGATGCCGTCGCTCTCCGCCTCCGCGAAACCGCGCAGGGCCGCGTGCAGGGTCTGGGAGGAGGTCACGTTGATGGCCGGGTAGGCGAACTTGCCTGCCTTCGCCCGGTCGAGCATCTCGTTGTAGACCTCGGGGGTTGCGATGGGCATCTGTCCGCTCCTTGAGTGTGCGGGTTGACGTACAGCGTTACTGCGTTTTTCTTACGGCCCTGACCTAGACCTATGGGGGGTGTGACGTCGTCGTCGGCCCCATCTTTCCAGACTTGGCCGGATGGTCCCGCCCCCGTGTCCAACCTGTGGATAACTCAGTCGAGGCCCAGGTCATCCTTGGAGTACGCGAACACGTACGGCACCCCGGCCTGCTCGGCGATCGCCTCGGCGGCCCCCGTCGCCCGGTCCACGATCGTGGCGACGGCGACGACCTCCGCGCCCGCCTCGCGCAGCGCCTCCACGGCGGTCAGCACCGAGCCGCCGGTGGTGGAGGTGTCCTCGACGGCGAGCACACGGCGGCCCTTGACCTCGGTGCCCTCGATGCGTCGCTGGAGGCCGTGGGCCTTGCCCGCCTTGCGTACGACGAAGGCGTCGAGCACCTTCCCGCGGGCGGCGGAGGCGTGCAGCATCGCGGTCGCCACCGGGTCCGCGCCGAGCGTCAGACCACCGACGGCCTCGTAGTCGATGTCGGCGGTCAGATCGAGCATGACCTGACCCACCAGCGGGGCGGCCACGCCGTCGAGGGTGATGCGCCGGAGGTCGACGTAGTAGTCGGCCTCCTTGCCCGACGACAGGGTCACCTTGCCGTGCACCACGGCCTTGTCCTTGATCTGCTGCAGCAGCTCGCCGCGTACGTCAGTCATGCCGCCCAGCTTAGAGGCGCCGCCAGCTCCAGACGGTCGTGGCCTCGAGCGGCTCCAGCGGCGTGACCAGGCGGGGCATGCTGTTCAGGCCGTTGGGCGGCCCGCTCTGCGGCTCGACGCACACGGCGGCGTCCTGCTCGTCGTAGACCACGACCCACTCCTCCCGGCTGGCGACCTTCAGCTCCAGCTGCCCCGGCCAGGTGAGCGTGACGTCGACGCCGCCGGGCATGCCGAAGCAGTCGTCCCAGGGGCCGGGCCGCGGGTCGATCCGGTTGCCGGTGGGCAGGTGGTCGTCGCCGCGCTCCTCCTGCCATGCGGGGCTGAAATCGAGCTGTACGTCCTCTGCGCCGAGGTTCCGGTTGAACCACGGGTGCCAGCCGATCTGGGCCGGGAAGGACGTCTCGTACGTCTCGACGGACATGGTGAGGGTGAGACTGTCCTCGGCGAGGCGCACGATCTGCGTGACGCGGCCGGGGTAGGGCCAGGGGTCGACCAGGTCGTACGTGATGACCGCCTCGTCACTCGTGACCCGGGCGACCTTCCAGGCGCCGTCCCGCGCGGTGCCGTGAATGGCGTGCGGCGGGGCGTTGAGCGGCATCTGCCGGACCACGGCACCGTCCAGGAACCGCCCGTCCCGGATCCGCCCGCACCAGGGCACCATCGGGAAGCACCCGAACCGATCCCCCTGCCGCAGCACCTCCGTCCCCGCGACGCGCAGCCCCCCGACCCGCCCGCCGTTCCCCGGCAGCACGACCGCCTCCGCGTCGCCCGCGGTCAGCGTGATGTCTTCGTTACTCACGGGACGACCCTACTGGCGCGATCAAGGGGGCCGGTGCCCCATGGGCCAGACTGGGAGGCATGGGAATTCACGAAAACCTCCTCGGGGGCCCGCCCCCGACCCACCTCCCCGACGACCCCGAGCCGCGTGAGCTGCTCGCCGGCGGGACCGCCCCGGCCGATGTCGCCGCGCAGTACCCGACGTCCTCGCTGGCCTGGGCCCAGCTGGCCGACGACGCGTTCGAGCGGGGCAGCGTCGTGGAGTCGTACGCCTATGCCCGTACGGGCTACCACCGCGGCCTGGACGCCCTGCGCCGAGGCGGCTGGAAGGGCCACGGCCCCGTCCCCTGGGAGCACGAGCCGAACCGTGGCTTCCTGCGTGCCCTGCACGCCCTCGCCCGCGCCGCGGGAGCGATCGGCGAGCAGGAGGAGTACGAGCGCTGCACCCAGTTCCTGAAGGACTCCTCGCCGACGGCGGCCCAGACGCTGGGCTAGCCGGAGCGTCCCGGAGTGTCATCGTGGCCCGCCCCGGTCGATGCGTTCGATGCGATCGATGTGACCAGGGCGGGCCTTGCGATGTCCGGGGCGATCCCGGAATATGCCGGGTGGGGACCGGGGCCCCTTTGCCGATAACGGCAGGGCGGACCGCTACCCGGAGTTACACAGGAGACAGCAATGTCCCAGCAGGCTCACCAGGCCGTGGGGACGTCCGAGGAGACGTCCGCGGCGACCCAGGAGCCCGAGACCCCCAATCTCGACTTCGCCGGCACGACGCCCTACGAGGACTACGTCAAGGCGGACGTGCTCACCCACCTCCAGCACACCCTCTCCGACGACCCCGGCGAGATGGTCTTCCTGGTCACGACCCAGGTGATGGAGCTGTGGTTCACGGTCGTCGTCCACGAGTGGGAGACCGCGGCGCACGCCCTGCGGGAGGACCGCGTCGGCGTCGCGATCGACGCCCTGAAGCGTTCCGTGCGGGAGCTGGAGGCCCTGAACTCCTCCTGGAAGCCGCTCGGCCAGCTCACGCCGGCCCAGTTCAACGCCTACCGCAGCGCCCTCGGCGAGGGCTCCGGCTTCCAGTCGGCGATGTACCGGCGGATGGAGTTCCTGCTCGCCGAGAAGTCCGCGTCCATGCTGGTCCCGCACCGCGGCGCCCCGCGGGTCCACGCGGAGCTGGAGAAGGCGCTGCACGAGCCGAGCCTGTACGACGAGGTGCTGCGGTTCCTCGCCCGGCGCGGCTGTGCGATCCCCGCGGCCGTGCTGAAGCGCGACGTCTCGCAGCGGTACGAGCCCTCGGAGGCGGTCGAGGCCGCCTGGACCGCGATCTACTCCGGCGACCAGAACTCCGAACTCGCCCGCCTGGGCGAGGCGTTGACCGATGTCGCGGAGCTGGTGTGGCGCTGGCGCAACGACCACCTGGTCGCCACCCGCCGCGCGATGGGCGCGAAGGCCGGCACGGGCGGTTCGGCCGGGGTGGCCTGGCTGGAGAAGCGCGCGCAGAAGAACGTCTTCCCGGAGCTGTGGACGGCGAGGTCCCATGTCTGAGTTCGCGTCGAAGGCCGGGGCGCTGGACGCGGCCGACGAACTGGCCGCGGTCCGCAAGCAGTTCGTGCTCGACGACGTTGTTTACCTCGACGGGAACTCGCTGGGCGCGCTGCCCGCGAACGTCCCCGGCCGGGTCGAGGACGTCGTGCGCCGGCAGTGGGGCGAGCTGCGGATCCGCTCCTGGGACGAGAGCGGCTGGTGGACCGCGCCCGAACGGATCGGTGACCGCATCGCCCCGCTGGTGGGTGCCGCGGCCGGGCAGATCGTGGTCGGCGACTCGACAAGCGTCAATGTCTTCAAGGCACTTGTCGCGGCCGTGCGGATGGCGGGAGAGGGCCGGGACGAGATACTCGTCGACGCGACCACCTTCCCCACGGACGGCTACATCGCCGAGTCGGCGGCCCGGATGACCGGGTGCACGCTCAGGCCGGTCGTGCCCGGGGAGGTGCCTCGGGCGCTGGGCGACCGTACGGCCGCCGTGCTGCTGAACCACGTCGACTACCGCACCGGCCGGCTGCACGACCTGCCCTCCCTCACGGCCGCCGTGCACGACGCGGGCGCGATCGCCGTCTGGGACCTCTGCCACAGCGCGGGCGCGCTGCCGGTGGGGCTCGACGAGCACGGCGTGGACCTGGCCGTCGGCTGCACCTACAAGTACCTGAACGGCGGCCCGGGTTCACCGGCGTACCTGTACGTCCGCCACGGCCTCCAGGACCGCTTCGACTCCCCGCTGCCCGGCTGGAACTCGCACGCCGAGCCCTTCGGCATGCGGGCTTCCTTCGAGCCGGCGACGGGCGCGCTGCGCGGTCGCGTCGGCACGCCGGACATCCTCTCCATGCTCGCCCTGGAGGCGGCGCTGGAGGTCTGGGAGGGCGTGTCCATCGAGGCGGTGCGGGCCAAGTCCCTCGCGCTGACGGACTTCTTCCTGGAGTGCGTCGAGGCGTATGTGGGTCAGGGGCGCGTGGAGTCCCTCACTCCGGTCGCCCATGACGAGCGGGGGAGTCAGGTGGCCCTGCGGTGCGACGATGCCGGGGACGTCATGAAGCGGCTCATCGGGCGGGGGGTCGTGGGCGACTTCCGGCAGCCCGATGTGCTGCGGTTCGGCTTCACGCCGCTGTACGTCGGGTTCGCGGACGTGGAGCGGGCGGCTCGGGTGCTGGGGGATCTCCTGGGCTAGCGCCACGGTGGCGCCGGGCGGTCTCCATGTGTCCATGGGCACCGCCCGGCTCAGTACCCGGACGGCCGCACCAGCCCCGACTCGTAGGCGAACACCGCCGCCTGCGTCCGGTCCCGCAGCCCCAGCTTCACCAGGATGCGGCCCACGTGGGTCTTCACGGTCTGCTCGGCGACGACGAGGCGTTCGGCGATCTCCGCGTTCGACAGGCCCTGCGCGATCAGGGCGAGGACCTCCGTCTCGCGTTCGGTCAGATCGCCGACGCGGTCCTTGAGCGGGGCGCGGGGCCGGTTGTCCAGCCGGGAGAACTCGGCGATCAGCCGCCGCGTGATACCGGGCGCCAGCAGCGCGTCGCCCCCTGCCACGATCCGTACCGCCTCGGCCAGTTGGTCGGCGGAGGCGTCCTTGAGGAGAAAGCCCGAGGCGCCCGCGCGCAGCGCCTCGTACACGTACTCGTCGAGGTCGAAGGTGGTCAGCACCAGCACCTTGATGTGGGGTGTCGCGGTGGTGATGCGGCGGGTGGCCTCGATGCCGCCGAGTTCGGGCATGCGGATGTCCATCAGGACGACGTCGGGGGTGAGTTCGGCGACCTTCGCGACCGCGTCCAGGCCGTCGACCGCCTGGCCGATCACATCGATGTCGGGCTTGGTGTTGAGCAGCACGCTGAATCCCTGCCGGACCATCTGCTGGTCGTCGGCGATGAGCACGCGGATGGGGCTGCTCGTCATGGGGTCGGTTCTCCTGTCAGGGTGGTGAGGCGTCGGGAGGCGTCAGGGGTGGGGAGCGGCCGGGGTGTCGTCCCGCGGGAGGAAGGCCGAGACCGCGAAACCGCCGTGCTGGGTCGGGGCCGCGGTGAGATGGCCGCCGAGCATAGCCGCACGCTCACGCATGCCGAGCAGACCGTGCCCCGCACCTGGGGAGCGCGGAACGCGTTGCTGGGGACGGGAGTTGACGACCCCCAGATGCAGACCGTGGTAGTCGTGCGAGATCTCGACGCGCACCTCGGAACCCGGTGCGTGCCGCAGCGCGTTGCTGAGCGCCTCCTGGATGATCCGGTACGCGGACAGCTCCACGCCCGTCGGGTACGAGTGAGCCTCGCCCCTGATGTCGGTGACGACGTCCAGCCCCGCGGCACGGGTGTTCTCGATGAGGGCGCCGAGCCGGTCGAGCATGGGCTGGGGGGCGTCCGGGGCGGCTCCGCTGCCGATTTCGCCGAGGCCGTAGGGGTCTGCGGGACTCCCGTTGCTCTCGGAGCGCAGGACGCCCAGCACGCGGCGCAGTTCGGTGAGCGCGTCCAGGGCGTTCTGCCGGATGCCGGCGAGGTTCTCCCGCAACTCCTCCGAGGGGTTCTCCACCAGGTGCGGGGCGACCTGCGCCTGGATGGAGATCACCGACATGTGGTGGGCGACCACGTCGTGCAGCTCACGGGCGATACGGCTGCGCTCCTCCAGCAGGGTGCGCCGGGCCCTCTCCTCGGCCGTCAGCGTGGCCTGCTGCCTCAGCTCCGCGCGCGCCTCGCGACGGCCGCGCAGAGCGATGCCGAGGAGCACGACGACCGCGGACAGGATGATCGCGAGCACCCCGGTGGGCTGGTAGCCGCCCGCCCCCCACAGTCCCTGGATGACGTAGGTGACGAGCGCGGTCAGGGCCAGCGCTTCGAGGGACACACGGGTGCGCACCCGCAGGGCGAGCAGGAGCAGCACCGCCATCTGCCCGATGATCCCGGCCGCCGACCAGGGCCAGGTGAAGTCGTGCGCGCTGCCGGCCAGCAGGTGACGGCGCACCTCGACGGCACCCGCCACCATGGCCGCCATCGACAGCCACCACCCGGGCACAGGCCGCCACAGCGCGAGGACCACCGCACCGCCCTGCGCGAGCCCGATCAGGAAGGCGAGCTGGCCGCCCACCCCGCCGTTGTCCCTCAGTTGTGCCACGGCGCCCAAGGTGACCCCGAACGCGACGATGCACAGCACTCCGTGCGGCAGCCAGCGCAGCCACGTGGAGGGCGGCAACGGATCCGACCGGGCGGTCCACAGGTCCTCGCGCAGTACCCGCAGCCAGCGCCGGACTCGCCTCGTGAACGCGTGCTGGATCCCCGTTTCCGTCACAGGGCCAACCCTAGGCATGGTGGTGCGCCTCCGCTTCGGTGCTGCGCGGGGCCGGCCGTGACCGGACCACGCGGGACGGGCGGCCGGTCGGGCGCCGCGGGCCCTGTTCGTAGCCGCGGAACGTCGTCCAGCACAGCGCCAGAGCTGCTGTGAACACCGGGAGCCAGGCCAGGCGGGCCGCCACCCAGAGCAGGTTGTCGGGGAGGGTGTGCAGGCCCGGGAGCCGGCCCACGAGCAAGCCCGTGGCCGTGGTCGCCATCAAGGCCGTCTGGTGCCAGAGGAAGATCGTCATGGCGGAGAGGTTGAGCAGGGCCACCGCGGCCCAGGCCACGGGGCGGCGCATCGCGCGGCGCAGTGGCTCGCGCAGGAGCAGCGCCAGGCCGCACTGGGCGAGGCCGAACGTGACGGCGGCCAGCGTCGGCGGGTTCAGGTTGGAGATCCCCGCGCCGGGGACGCCGACCATGGCGGCCGGGTAGCCCGCCCAGGCGACCAGCGCGGCCGTCGCCGCCGCCCCGCCGGTCAGCAGGATCCAGCCCGCGCGCCGGCGCTCCAGTTCGCCCCGGGTCCAGGCCGCGCCCAGGGTGTACGGCACGAGCCAGCCGGCCGCCACGTTCACCCAGCCGAGCCAGGCGGGCGCGCCCAGGCCGAAGCGGAGAAGGTCCACGTGGAGGACGACGGCCAGCGGCCAGAGGGGGTTGAGGCGCACCAGGAGCGGCGTCGCCGCCGTCAGCGCGGCGAAGACCAGGAGGAACCACAGCGGGGACAGGGCCAGTTTGAGCAGCGTGTGGACGGTGTCCGTGCTCGTGCCGGAGAGGAGCAGCAGGACCGATGCCACCGTCCACAGGGTGAGGACGGCCGCCACCGGCTTTAGCAGGCGGGACAGACGGGACGTCAGCCACCGCCCGTAAGTCGTGCCGCGTGCTCGCGCCGAGGTGTAGCCACGCGTCGCCACATGACCGCCGACCAGGAAGAACACGGCGAGCGTCTGGAAGACCCAGGAGATCGGGGCCAGCCAGGGCATGGAGTGGAGCGGGCTCGCGGTGTGCAGGTCCGCTCCGCCGCCGTCCGACACCAGCGCCGTGACCAGCCAGTGGCCCAGGACGACGCCGAGGATGGCGAAGGCGCGCAGGGCGTCGACCGCCCGGTCGCGCTCGGCCGGGGTGGCGGCGTCGACGCGGGCGGCGGCCCGGCGAATGCCCTTCCACCTGGACGCGTGCGCGGGCTCGGGCCTCGGCTCGTGCGTGGGCTCATGCGGGGGCTCATGTGTGGTCTCATGCGTGGGCTCAGTCATGGGTCACCTCCGAGGTGTCGCCCAGGACGATGCGGGTCAGGTTCGCCAGGGACGTCGAGCCCGGCCTGAAGTAGTCGCTGTGGCCGCCGTCGCCGGCCGTGAAGACGCGGGCGCCGAAGGAGGGGGACATCGGGTCGGTGCCGAAGCCGACGGTCGTGCCGAGCAGGTCGACCTTGATGTGCGGAACCTTCGCGACCCAGTCGTCACCGCCGCGGGCCGCCCAGACGCGGGCCGGGGTGTGCAGGTCCGCGGCGGTGTCCGCGCCGGTGCCGGGGCTGCCGACCAGCACCAGGTCGTCCACGTCCAGGAGGGAGGCCGCACGGGCGCAGACCACCGAGCCGTAGGAGTGGC
This sequence comes from Streptomyces sp. NPDC049627, assembly GCF_044465645.1. Lineage (NCBI taxonomy): Bacteria > Bacillati > Actinomycetota > Actinomycetes > Kitasatosporales > Streptomycetaceae > Streptomyces > Streptomyces sp. NPDC049627. The sequence continues at coordinate 668,700 of NZ_JBITLW010000002.1, forward strand.
ACAGGAGGGAGATGCGCGGTTTCTGGCCGGCCGGCCCGTTGGGCTCGTCGTCGGTGAGGGCGCGCAGCTGCCGTATGAACTCCCGGAGCTTCGGGGCCGCCTCCTCCGCTCGGCCCGTCGTCGTGACCGTGGTGCTGACCGTGCCCGGGGTCTCGTAGCCGAGCCAGGCCACGACCGCCGTGGTGGTGCCCTGCGGAGCCTCCCGGGTGAGCCGTCCGTGCAGGGCGCGGGCGGCGTCGCGGAAACGGTCGTAGGTGTCGATGGACGTGTCGGAGCCGGGGACGAGGACCGCGATGCGGTCGGCGTGGGCCAGGTCGCCGAAGACCTCCGTCGCGAGGCCGGGGCCCCGGCCGTCGAAGGCGAGGAAGTGCCGGTTCGCGTCGGCCATCGCGCGGTCCGCGGCGGCCCGCTCCCGGTTGCCGTGGGCCGCCGCCATACGGGACGCCTCGCCGGCGTTGGCGCGGTTGGCCGCGTACGCCTCGTCCAGCGTCGCCGCCGTCACCGTCGCGAGGGCGGCCGGGACCGGAGCGGGGATCTCGGGGCGCGCGGCGCCGGACAGCGGTACCACCACGGCGCCGGTGATCAGGGCGGCGAGGAGGGCCCGGCGCCCTCGGATGCGGCGGGTTCTGCGGAGGCGGGGCGTCTTCTCCGGCTCGTCCGCCGTCCGCGCCGTCAGCGGTGCGCGCGTCTTGTCCGGCGTGCTCGCCTCCGCTGCCCCCGTCGTACGCCCCATGGTCGTGTCCCTCCCCGTCCGCCCGGCCATCGGGCTTGTCTGGATGGGAAGTTACGGATCCGTGCGCGTCGTCCGCGTCACGCCAGGGAGCTCACCTGCGACGTAGCTCTCAGGTATTACGGGTATGAAGGGGGCCGCCCTGTACGGGACCGCTCACCAGGCCATGCCCACCAGGCCACGCTCACCAGGCCAACTGCGCGATCTCCTCCACCACCACCGCACACGCGTCCGCCGCCGGATCGATCAGCGGGAAGTGCCCGACGTCCTCCAGCAGCGTCAGCCCGACGACCTCCCCCGCCTTCGCCGCCGCGTCCGCGTACGAGTCGGCGACCGCGTGCGGAACGACATCGTCGGTGCGGCCCTGGACGAGGGTCGTCGCGATGCCGGTCGGGAGCAGCAGCGCGGGGTCGGCGTAGGGCCGGCGCTCGGCGAACTCCACGGTCCCGCCGAGGAGTTGCCGCACGGCGCCCCCGCAGACGTCCAGCTTGTCGGCGACCGTGAAGTCGGCGATCGGGGCCAGGGCCACCACCCCGCGCAGGGGTGCGGGGCGGTCGGTGCGCCACGGGGAGTCCGGGGGGAGGACATGCCGGGCCGCCGCCCAGAGGGCCAGGTGACCGCCGGCGGAGTGGCCGGTGAGCACGGTCCGGCGCGGGTCGGCCTGCGGGAGCGCCTCCCGAACGAGTGCGGGCAGCGCGTCCACGGCGGCGGCCACGTCGTCGAAGGTCTGCGGCCAGCGTCCGGCGACCGGGCCGCCCTCGCCCGGACCGGCCCCATTGCGGCCGGCAGCCGCGTCGTCCGCCGCCCCCCGCCGGTACTCGACATTGGCCACGGCGAATCCGCGCCGCGCCAGGAAGTCCGCGAACGGCGTGACATGGCGCCGGTCGTACGGCGCCCGCCACGCCCCGCCGTGCAGCAGGACGACCAGCGGGGCCGGGCCCCCCGGACCGGTCTCACCGCGCGGGGCATAGAAGTCGATCACCTGGTCGGGGTGGTCACCGTACGAGGCGATGGCGTCGGGGTCGACGGGCGGGTGCGAGAACGCCGACTCCTCCTCTGCGGCGGCCCGGGCTGCTGCGGCGTCGTCGGGCATGCTCCAACCTCTCAGCGACGTAAAGGGACTTGGACGGAAGCGGGAGTGGCGGACCAGGTGGGAACTCGGCCGTTGGCGGGGACGGTACCAGGCGGGTGACGTGCGCGGACACGCGGATGTCACGCAGGGTGAGGGGATAAACGGTTCTGCGGTCTCGTTACGCTGGCAACGCACCGCGCATGCGCACCGTCCGTGCACCAAGGAGGCCGATATGTCCGCCGAACCCGGCACCCTGCGTCCCGGCGGGCGTACCGCGCGTGTCCGTGCGGCCGTGCTGCGGGCGGCCGGGGACGTGCTGGCGGAGCAGGGTTTCGACGGCCTCGACCTCGCGGATGTCGCCCGGCGCGCGGAGGTCGGCAAGACGACCGTGTACCGGCGGTGGGGGTCGGTGACGGCGCTGGTGGCCGACCTGCTCGGTGACATGGCCGAGCAGTCGCTGCCGCGGGAGGAGACCGGTTCCGTGCTGGGGGACCTGCGGGCCAATGCGGCACTCGTCCGGCGGACCCTGGCGGATCCCCGGCAGGGCGCGCTGTTCCGTGCCGTCATCGCCGCGGCGACCTGCGACGAACGTACGGCGCAGGCGCTCCGCCGGTTCTACGAGGTACGGGTGGCGGAGTGGGCGCCGTGCGTGGAACAGGGCGTCGCCAGGGGGGAGTTGCCGGCCGGGACGGACGCGGAGGCGGTCGTACGGGCGGTGTCGGCGCCCCTTTACTACCAGTTGCTGACGACCGGTGTGGTTCCCGACGCCCCCGCCGCGGAGCGCGCCGCGCGGGCCGCGCATGCGGCTGCGGTGGCGGGGGCGTACGTCGTCGACGAGTGAGTGGTTCGGGCCCGTAGTACTTGAGAGGGACCCGCAAGGACCCCTCTCACTGGTGACGACCGCGACCCGGCCCTGCGCCTACCGTTCTGTACGTGACCGAGACGACCCACATGCAGACACCGCCACCGGGGGACGGAGCCAAGCCGCGCAGCCCGGAGGTCCGGCTGGCCGCGGACGCCCTGCACGGGCTGCGGCAGGACCTGTTCCACGACGCCTTCGCCTACCGCCCCATGCCGCGGATGAGTGTCGACGGGCCGCTGACCCGGCGGCTGCCGGGCCGCCTGCGGGAGTACGCGGCCTGGACACCGCACGCCGTGATCGCCGCGGCCGCCCTGTTCACGCTGCTCATGGCCACCGTCGACAATGAGCGCGAGGCCGTGCTGCTCGGTCCGCTCACCGTGATCCCGATCCTGCTCACCATGATGCGGCCGGTCGGAGCGTTCTGGCTGTCCATGGCGGCCGCCCCGGTCAGCCAGGTCTTCGGCAGTTCCCTGAACGGCTATCCCTGGCAGCCCGCGAGCTTCGCCTGCCATCTGACCGTGCTGACGGTCGTGGCCATACGCACCAGGCCGCGCACGGCCGCGTACATGTGGGCCGTCACCGCGGCGTACGGCTTCGTGGCGGACGTGGTCTTCGGTCCGAGCTTCTACTACGGCGACGACACCGCCCCCATGCTGGTCTTCTCCGCCCTGATCCTGCTCGTCGTCGCCGTCTGGCACACCCGCAGGGAGGCCCGGCAGGAGGTCACCGCCCAGCAGACCGTGACCGCGCACGAGCGTTCCCGGCGCACGCTGCTGGAGGAGCGCACGACGATCGCCCGCGAGCTGCACGACGTGGTCGCCCACCACATGTCCGTGGTCGCCATCCAGGCGGAGGCCGCTCCCTACCGGGTGGAGAACCCGCCGCCGGAGCTGGAGAAGGCCTTCGCCACCATCCGGGAGAACGCGGTGGCGGCCCTCACCGAGCTGCGCCGCGTCCTGGGCGTCGTCCGCGCCGAGGACTACGAGGCCCCGGACGCCCCGCAGCCCACCCTCGCCGACCTGGACGCGCTGCTGGCCAACGTCCGCGACGCCGGACTGAGCGTCGAGAAGGCGGTGACCGGTGCGGTGCGCGAACTGCCGCCCGGGGTCGAGCTGTCGGCGTACCGGATCGTGCAGGAGGCCCTCAGCAACAGCCTGCGGCACGCGCCGGGCGCGAGCGCCCGCGTCGAGATCGGGTACGTCCTCGGCGGTCTGGGCCTGCGCATAGTCAACGGCCCGCCTCCCGCGCCGGCCCTGGTGAAGCCCTCACCGGGGGCGGGGCACGGCATCACCGGCATGCGGGAGCGCGTCTCCATGCTGAACGGTGAGATGACGGCGGGCCGGACGGAGGACGGCGGTTATGAGGTGGCGGTGTTCCTGCCGGTCACGACGACGACAGAGGACGCCTCATGACCATCCGCGTGCTGATCGCGGACGACCAGATGATGGTGCGTGAGGGCTTCTCGGTCCTGCTGAACGCGATGCCGGACATCGAGGTCGTCGGCGAGGCCGTCAACGGCCGCGAGGCGGTGGAGCGGGTGCGGGAACTCTCGCCGGACGTCGTGCTGATGGACATCCGCATGCCGGAGCTGAACGGCATCGAGGCCACCCGGGAGATCGTCGCGGCGGACGGCTCGGCGAAGGTGCTGGTGCTCACCACCTTCGACCTCGACGAGTACGTGTACCAGGCGCTGCGCGCCGGAGCGTCGGGCTTCCTGCTGAAGGACGCCTCCGCGCGCCAGCTCGCCGACGGCGTGCGGGTGGTGGCGTCCGGCGAGGCGCTGCTCGCCCCCTCCGTCACGAAGAGGCTGATCACGGAGTTCTCGAAGCTGTCCGACGCCCCGCGCATGATGTCCTCCGCGCACGCGGCGTACGGGGAGCTGACCGAGCGGGAGACGGAGGTGCTGGTACTGATCGCACAGGGCCTGTCGAACTCGGAGATAGCCGAGCGGCTGGTGGTCGCCGAGTCGACGATCAAGACGCACGTCAGCCGGATCCTGGTGAAGCTGGGCCTGCGGGACCGTACGCAGGCGGCGGTGTTCGCGTACGAGGCGCGGTTGGTCACGCCGGGCTGACGCGCCCGGGGCTACCGTGAGGGCATGGAACAGCGCATCACCCTGATCACGCTGGGAGTCTCCGATCTCGCCCGGTCCAAGGCCTTCTACGAGGCCCTCGGCTGGCGGGGGCAGGAGGTCGAGGAGACCGTCTTCTTCCAGGCGGGCGGCCTGGGGCTGGTGCTGTGGGGCCGGGAGAAGCTGGCCCGGGACTGCGGGTTGGAGACCGGGCAGGCCGACGGCTTCGGCGGGATCGTCCTCGCGCACAACGTGCGGTCCGAGGCGGAGGTGGACGCGCTGCTCGCGGCCGTGGAGCGGGCCGGCGGGACGGTCACCAAGCGCGCGGCGGTCAACGCGGTCGGGTTCTACTCCAGCGCCTTCGTCGATCCCGACGGGCATGCCTGGGAGGTCGCGCACAACCCGGGCTTCCCGCTCGCCGAGGACGGCACGGTCACGCTTCCCGATTTCGGCGCGGCATAGCCCCCTGGTCAGACAGGGGGAGCGCGGTCTAACGTCCGTGCATGGCAGCTCCTTCCGACCTCGCTTTCGACCCCTGGGACCCGGCGTTCCTGGCCGACCCGTACCCCGCCTACGCCGACCTGCGCGGCCGGGGCCGGGTGCACTGGTTCGAGCCCACGAACCAGTGGCTGGTGCCGCACCACGCGGACGTCTCGGCGCTGCTGCGCGACCGCAGGCTCGGCCGGACCTACCAGCACCGGTTCACGCACGAGGAGTTCGGGCGGACGGCGCCGCCGGCGGAGCACGAGCCGTTCCACGTCCTCAACGACCACGGGATGCTCGACCTGGAGCCGCCGGACCACACCAGGATCAGGCGGCTGGTGTCGAAGGCGTTCACGCCGCGCACGGTGGAGCAGCTGAAGCCGTATGTGCGGGAGCTGGCCGGGGACCTGGTGGCGGCGCTGGTCGAGAAGGGCGGCGGCGACCTGCTGACGGATGTCGCGGAGCCGCTGCCGGTCGCGGTGATCGCCGAGATGCTGGGCATCCCGGAGGCGGACCGCGCCCAGCTGCGGCCCTGGTCGGCGGACATCTGCGGGATGTACGAGCTGAACCCGTCGCAGGAGACGGCGAGCAAGGCGGTCCGTGCGTCGGTCGAGTTCTCGGAGTACTTGCGGGAGCTGATCGCGGCCCGCCGCGAGGAGCCGGGCGAGGACCTGATCTCCGGCCTCATCGCGGCGTACGACGAGGGGGACCGCCTCACCGAGCAGGAGATGATCTCGACGGCCGTCCTCCTGCTGAACGCCGGCCACGAGGCCACGGTGAACGCCACGGTCAACGGCTGGTGGGCGCTGTTCCGCAACCCCGATCAGCTCGCGGCCCTGCGCGCGGACCACTCCCTGGTCCCGTCGGCGATCGAGGAGCTGATGCGCTACGACACCCCGCTGCAGCTCTTCGAGCGCTGGGTGCTGGACGAGATCGAGATCGACGGCACGGTGATCCCGCGCGGCGCGGAGATCGCGATGCTCTTCGGTTCCGCCAACCACGACCCGGCGGTCTTCACCGACCCCGACCGCCTGGACCTCACCCGTGCGGAGAACCCGCACATCTCCTTCAGCGCGGGCATTCACTACTGCATCGGCGCCCCCCTGGCCCGTATCGAGCTGGCGGCGTCGATGACCGCCCTGCTGACAAAGGCACCGACCCTGCGTCTGGCGGCGGAGCCGGAGCGCAAACCGAACTTCGTGATCCGGGGGCTGGAAGGGCTGGCCGTCGAGGTCTGAGTGGCTGACGCAGGAGCGTGACGGGCTCCGTCGCCATGTTTGCGACGGAGCCCGTTGACTTCGCTACGAGGAGTGGGCCGCAGAAAGGATCTTCTTTCTGCTCCCCTCCTTGCCTACGACGACAGAGACCGACTTTCCATCCTCGGAACGGGACAGCGAGACCGATCCTGTATGCCGTATCTCCTTGCCGCCGTCGACAGATGAATAGTTGACGACGACGGCCTTCTTGCTGCACGAGAGTTCCGCCCAGGCCGGACTGTCACCCGACCCATAACCGGACGTCTTCAGGTAAGGGCCGAATGGCAGGCGTGAACTTCCCTGGTCGGCCTTTTCCGGCCATGAAGTGAGGAGTTGCAGCGAAGGTTTCCGATGTGTGCCCGAAGGGGTGGCGAGGAGTCCGCACTTTTTCCCCTCGGTATACACGATGAGCCGTTCACGGCCCGCGTCCACTTCGCCGAGCACTCTCCGGCTGGGCTCTTGGGGAGTGACATCCAATTCGGCGAAGGGGTCACCCGTCACGGAGACCGTGGGGAGTTTCAGCAATTCGGCTGTTTCTGGGGGACTGGACGGGCCGGCTTTCCCCGTATCTGGTGCCGTACAAGCCGAACAGACGAGTCCCACTGTGACGCCGGCGATGAGACAACGAATCGTCCGCGTCATAGGTGCTCTCCCTGGTCTCGGGACGTCTGTCTATTCGGTCTAGTCGGTCCACTGGTTGAAGCACACTCCGACCGGCCTCATTGCCCAGCTGGCCCCCTTGTTGTGGCCCCCATAGTAGACGTTGAAGTTGTACATGTCGTACAGGGGGTATGCCTCGATGTACCCGAACTTCCCCTTGGGTACTTCGTAGCGAGTCTGGTCCTCGACCGTGGTGGTGCCGGTCACCTTGAACCCGAGCTTTGCGGAGACCACCTCGGCATCGACCGCGACTTCGCTGCTCAGTTCCGCGGAAACAGACTTGGAAACCGTCAGGACGAGAGTCGTCTTGCCGGCCCCGCTCGTCTTCTGAAGCTTGGTGGTGCCACAGACCTCGTTCGGCCCGTTGATGTTCTTGAGTGAGTAGCCGGCCCTGGCGGAGGCGGCGGAAGAGGTGGGTGCCGGCACTGCGGATGCGGTTCGCTTCACGACGGTGTTTGCGCCCGGCTTGAAGAAGCCGTCAGGAATGGATGCTGAAGCGGTCGTGGTTTCCGTCGTGGCAGCCTGTGCGGCGGAAGCGGTTCCGACCCCGGTCATGGGCAGAATTGCGGCGCTGGCGAGCACGGCAATCTTCGATATGCGATTCATGTTTCCCCGTCTCGTCTTCACCCGGTGGTCAGCTGGGTGATTCGTGATTGCAAAGCTAGGCGCGACAGGGATTCGAGGTCAAGGAGTGGTTGTACGGTTTGAGCTTCATTTGAGGGAGTCCTTGGCGGGTGAAAGTACTTCCACTGCTTCAACTCCTATGTCGCGTATGTCTTCGGTATGCGTTATATGCAGACTTCTACGTGGTCAGGTCCCGCCGCCCCAGCCCCGCCAGCCCCCCGGCCACCAGCACCACCGCGAGCCCGGCCAGGACCAGCACCGGCCCCCACTCCATCCCCCCGCCCGGCAGCTTCGGCAGGTGTCCGAACGGCGACAGATCCAGCACCGCCTGCGGAACATCGAGCGCGGGCCCCACCCACCCGATGAGCAGCACCGCCCCGGCAACACCCCACGCCGCCATCGCCGCCCGCGGCAGCACCCCGTACAGCAGCACCGCCAGCCCGCCGACGACCCACACCGCGGGGAGCTGCACCAGGCAGGCGCCGAGGACCGGGCCCACCCGCTTGCCGTATCCGACCGCGAAGCCCAGCCCCGCGAGCAGCATGATCAGGGCGGATCCGGCGAAGGCGATCAGCAGGTGCCCCGCGGCCCAGCGCAGTCGGCCGACCGCGTTGGCCAGGATCGGTTCGGCCCGCATCGAGGTCTCCTCGCCGTGCAGCCGCAGCACCGAGGCCACGACGTACAGCGCGGCGATCAGGCCCAGCATCCCGACCATCGAGGCGAGGAACGCGTCCGTGATCTGGGACTGCCCGCCCATCCGCCGGAAGATCTCGCGGGCGTTGTCGTTGTCGCCGACCAGGTCGGCCACCCCGTCGGTCAGCCCGCCGTAGACGACCCCGGCGAGGAGGAAACCGATGCTCCAGCCGAGCACGCCGCCGCGCTGCAGCCGCCAGGCCAGCGCGCCCGCCGTGCCGAGGCGGCCGTCGGCGGGACCCGGCCGGGCGGGCAGGAAGCTCATGCCGACGTCCCGGCGCCCGGCGAGCTCGTACGCCACCACGCCCTGCACGGCGGCCGCCGCCGCGAGCAGCAGCAGCACCCACCACCGCTCGTCCGCGAACGCCCGCAGATTCTCCAGCCAGCCCAGCGGCGACACCCACGTCAGCGCCGACGAACCGTCGTCCGACGCCGAGTCGCCCGCCGCGCGCAGCACGAACGCGGCACTCAGCAGCCCCGCCGTCAGCCCCCGCGCCAGCCGGGCGCTCTCCGTGAACTGGGCGACGATCGCCGCCAGCGTGGCGAACACCATGCCGACCCCCGCGAGGCCGAGCCCGAGGGCCAGGGCCCCCGAGGCGCCCTGGGCGGACAGCCCGGCCGTGACCAGCAGCGCCAGTACGGCGTTCGCGACGGCCGCCGTCAGCAGCGCGGCCGTCAGCGAGGCCCTGCGCCCCACCATCCCGGACGCCACCAGCTCCTGGCGGCCGCTCTCCTCCTCGTCGCGGGTGTGCCGTACGACGAGGAGCAGGCTCACCACGGCCGCGAGCGCAGCCGCGTACACGCCGACCCGCCAGGCCGTCAGGGCGCCGATCGAGTCGTCGAAGACCGGGCCGATCAGCGCGCGGAAGGAGGCGTTGGTGGCCGTGTTCCGTACCAGGTCGGCCCGTTCGGCCGGGGTGGCGTACAGGTTCTCCAGCGTGTTCGGCATGGAGAGGATCATCAGCGCGTTCACCCCCACCCACACCGGGATCATCAGCCGGTCGCGGCGCAGCGCGAAGCGCAACAGTGTGCCGGTACCGGCCAGTTGGCGGGTGCCTGCGGACCGTACGGCGAAGTCGGTGGTCGCGGTGGTCATCGTGCGGCCACCCCTTCCCGCATGTCGTCCTGGTAGTGCCGCAGGAACAGCTCCTCCAGCGTGGGCGGCGTCGACGTCAGCGACCGTACGCCGGAGTCGGTCAACGACCGCAGGACGGCGTCGAGTTTGTCCGTGTCGACCTGGAGGCGGACGCGGCGGCCCTGTACGTCGAGATCGTGGACGCCGGGCAGACGGGACAGGCCGTTGGGCGGACCGGCCAGTTCCGCCGTGACGCTGGTCCGCGTCAGATGGCGCAGGTCGGCGAGTGAGCCGGTCTCGACCGTACGGCCCTTGCGGATGATGCTGACCCGGTCGCAGAGCTCCTCGACCTCGCTGAGGATGTGGGAGGAGAGCAGGACCGTACGGCCGCGCTCGCGCTCCTCCTCGACGCAGCGCTGGAAGACCTCCTCCATCAGCGGGTCCAGCCCCGAGGTCGGCTCGTCCAGGATCAGCAGATCGACGTCCGAGGCGAAGGCGGCGACCAGGGCGACCTTCTGCCGGTTGCCCTTGGAGTACGTGCGGCCCTTCTTCGTCGGGTCCAACTCGAAGCGTTCGATCAGCTCGGCACGGCGCGTCTTGTCGAGTCCGCCGCGCAGGCGGCCGTACAGGTCGATGACCTCGCCGCCGGACAGGTTCCGCCACAGCGTCACGTCCCCGGGGACGTAGGCGATGCGGCGGTGCACCTCCACCGCGTCCGCCCACGGGTCGCGGCCGAGCACCTGCGCGGCGCCCGAGTCGGCGCGCAGCAGGCCGAGCAGGACGCGGATGGTGGTGGACTTGCCGGCGCCGTTGGGGCCGAGGAAGCCGTGGACCTCGCCGGTCTCGACGTCCAGGTCGAGGCCGGCGAGCGCGTGCGTCGTGCCGAACGACTTGTGCAGTCCGGAGACGGTGATTGCCTTCGTCATGGTTCAGAACGTACGCTTCTTTCAGAAATTTGTGAAGTTAAGGAAGCGTATGAAGCACGGATAGGATGAGCCCATGACGAAAGCAGCTGGTGGTGGGCGGGACGCCGAGGCCGTGTCGAAGTTCGTCGAGTCCTTCGCGGCGCAGCTCGTGGAGGCCGGGATGCAGCGCATGGCCGCCCGGGTCTTCGCCGCGCTGCTCTCCTCCGACAAAGGCGTGCTGACCTCCGCCGAGCTGAGCGAACAGCTGCAGATCAGCCCCGCGGCGGTGTCCGGGGCGGTGCGCTACCTGGCCCAGACGCACATGGTGTCGCGCGAGCGGGAACCCGGCTCGCGCCGGGAGCGCTACCGCGTGCACGGCGACCAGTGGTACGAGGCCCTGACCAACCGCGAGGCCGTCATCAAGCGGTGGGAGGGGGCGCTGCGCGAGGGCGTCACCAGCCTCGGCGCCGACACCCCGGCGGGGCGCCGCATGGCCGAGACGCTGGCGTTCTTCGAGTTCATCGAGGGGGAGGTCGCGGCGATGATGGAGCGGTGGCGGGAGCACCGGCAGAAGATGTTCGGGCAGGACTGACGCTCCGGCGAGCCGATCAGACCGGCACCCGGACGTCCGTACGGCCCTCGTAGCCGGACGGCTCCGGCCGGTGCGGCTCGACGCGGGCGCGCTCGGCGAGGACCAGGTGGCAGGCTCACCGCCCCGGCAGCACCAGCCGCAGCGCCCCTTCCCCCACGGTCCACGTCCGCCTGCGCAACGGCCCCGACACCGCCGTGTGGGCCGCGTACCGGAAATGCGCCCCCGACACGGTCACCGTCCGCCCCTCGGCCCTGAGCGGTGAGGCCTCCGCGCCCACCGAAGCGCGCCGGACCTCCACCGCGGCCATCCCGGACGCCCCTGGCGCCACCGACACCGCCTCCACCGGGTGGTCGAGGTCCACCAGCGTCGACCCGTCGACCTCGACGCGCAGCCGCGACGGCCCGGACCCGGCGGCGGAGGGGGCCCGCGCCGGCACCAGGGTCCGTACGAGCGACTGGCACGTCCGCAGCCACGGCCGCCCGGCGCCCGGCCCCACCGCGGTGGCCCCGTTCGGCGCGGCAGGCTCCCCTACCGGCGGGATCCGCAGCTCGCCCAGGACGACCCCGTCACTGTCGTCCACGAGGAGATCCAGCCGCCGCTCCACGCCCTCCAGCACGGCCCGGGCCGCCGCCACCGCGCCCGTCGGCACCCCGAGGGATCCGGCCAGCGACAGCGCGCCCCCGACCGGCACCACCGACAGCACACATTCGGCCAGCTCCCGCTGCCGGTGCAAAAGCGACACCGCCCGCATCAGCGCCCGGTCGTCGCCGACCACCACCGGCCGCCGCGACCCGCGCCGGGCCAGTGCCCGGGCGAACTCGTCCGGCCCGTCCGGGAGGCACACTTTCGTCGCCGCACCCGCGCTGAGCACGTCTTTCGCGATGCGTACGGACTCTCCGTCCGTTCTGCGAGCGATCGGATCGATCACCACGAGCAGCTGATCGGACATCGCGAAAGTCGCCACCTCGGCCATGCCTCGCTTCCTCGGGTAGCATCTTTGTGCAAGAGCCCCTTGCGCTATTGCGCCAGGGGCTTCGTCTATTCCGGGGCCATCCGGTCCGACGGTTCGCGGCCAACGACGATCGCGGCCAGTCGTGGTGCACGCGGCGGAAACCCTACGCGTGCTCCCCTGACCTTGGACATGCCCCGCCCGGAAGGGGTGTACGCGCGTGCCCGCACTTGTGCTGCTCGGTGCTCAGTGGGGTGACGAAGGCAAGGGAAAGGCGACGGACCTGCTAGGCGGATCCGTCGACTACGTGGTGCGTTACCAGGGCGGTAACAACGCCGGCCACACGGTGGTCGTGGGCGATCAGAAGTACGCCCTGCACCTCCTCCCTTCCGGAATCCTGTCCCCGGGGTGCACCCCGGTCATCGGCAACGGTGTCGTCGTCGACCCCTCGGTCCTGCTCTCCGAGCTGAGCGGGCTGAACGAGCGCGGCGTCGACACGTCCAAGCTCCTCATCAGCGGAAACGCGCACATCATCACGCCGTACAACGTGACGGTCGACAAGGTGACCGAGCGTTTCCTCGGCAAGCGCAAGATCGGCACGACGGGGCGCGGCATCGGGCCGACCTACGCCGACAAGATCAACCGCGTGGGCATCCGCGTCCAGGACCTGTACGACGAGTCGATCCTGACCCAGAAGGTCGAGGCGGCCCTCGACGTCAAGAACCAGATCCTCACCAAGCTCTACAACCGTCGCGCGATCGCGGTGAGCCAGGTCGTCGAGGAACTCCTCGGCTACGCCGAGAAGATCGAGCCGTACGTCGCCGACACCGTCCTGATCCTCAACCAGGCGCTGGAGGACGACAAGGTGGTCCTCTTCGAGGGCGGCCAGGGCACCCTCCTCGACATCGACCACGGCACGTACCCCTTCGTCACGTCGTCCAACCCGACCGCGGGCGGCGCCTGCACGGGCGCGGGCGTCGGCCCGACGAAGATCAGCCGGGTGATCGGCATCCTCAAGGCGTACACGACCCGTGTCGGCGCCGGCCCGTTCCCGACCGAGCTCTTCGACGAGGACGGCGACGCGCTGCGCCGGATCGGCGGCGAGCGGGGCGTGACGACCGGACGTGACCGCCGTTGCGGCTGGTTCGACGCGGTGATCGCCCGCTACGCGACCCGCGTGAACGGCCTGACCGACTTCTTCCTCACCAAGCTGGACGTCCTGACCGGCTGGGAGCAGATCCCGGTCTGCGTGGCGTACGAGATCGACGGCAAGCGCGTCGAGGAACTCCCGTACTCCCAGACCGACTTCCACCACGCGAAGCCGGTCTACGAGATGCTGCCCGGCTGGAGCGAGGACATCAGCAAGGCCAAGTCCTTCGCCGACCTGCCGAAGAACGCCCAGAACTACGTCAAGGCGCTGGAGGAGATGTCCGGCGCCCCGATCTCCGCGATCGGTGTGGGGCCGGGCCGGGACGAGACGATCGAGATCAACTCGTTCCTGTGAGCCGGTGAGCCGGTGAGCAGGCAGAACAAGGGGCGTCCCACCGGGGCGCCCCTTTTCTGATGGAGTACGTGAGCGAGCGAAGTGCGCATACCGCCCATAACGTGAGCTCGTAAAGCTCAGCAAGCTCAGCGGCGATGGGAAGAAGGTGACCGGCATGCGCGTGCTGATGCAGGCCCATATCGACACGGAGAAGGCGAACGAGGTCATCCGCAGTGGCAAGATGCAGCAGGTGATGCAGGAGATCATGGAGGGGTTCAAGCCGGAGGCCTCCTACTTCGGCCCCGACAACGGGGTCCGCACCATGTTCCTGGTCTTCGACATGAAGGAATCCGCACAGTTGCCACCGCTCACCGAGCAGCTCTTCCAGGTCTTCGGGGCCACGGTGGACTACACGCCGGTGATGAACCTCGAGGACCTGCAGAAGGGGCTGTCCCAGCTGAAGTAGGTCAGCTGAACACGATCATCGAACCCTGCGCCAGGCTCCGCGTCGCCGCCGCGTGCAGTCCCAGCCACACGTGCCGTTCGCGGGCGAAGGGGCTCGGGTCGTAGGGGGCGGGGACGGCCGGTTCCTCCAGGGCCGTGGGCGCGAGCGGGGGCTGGGGGGCCGCCGGAGGGTTGGCCGGGTCGATGCCGATCACCGGGGCCACGGACTCCAGCTCCCGCAGGAGCGACTGGGCGGAGCCGAGCGGGCCGCCACCCGCCAGGAGCTCGTCGTTGGAGAGCGGGTTCGGGAAGTCGACGGGGACGTAGGCGCCCGCGTGGTCGTAGTGCCAGACCAGGTGCGACTGCTGGGCCGTCGTCTCGAACATCTCCAGGAGCTGCTCGTAGTCGCCGCCCAGTTCGTCGACGGGCGTGACCGGGAGCCCGCAGACCTGGAGCAGGTAGGCGCGGCGCAGGAAGTGCAGCGCGTCGTAGTCGAAGCCGGCGACCGGGGCGACGTCACCGGACAGACCCGGCATGTACTGGTACACCGGCACCGGAGGCAGCCCGGCCTCGGCGAGCACCTTGTTGTATTGCGCGAGTTCCTCGGCGAAGGGGTTGTCGGGGGTGTGGCACAACACGTCGACAAGCGGTACCAGCCACAGGTCACAGGCCAAAAGAGGGCTCCTCACACAGCGGTCGCACAGCGTGGCAAAGGCATAGCACGGTGGTCAGGGAAGGGTAATCGGTGCGGCTCGGGGGCGGACCCGTCATGCAGCTCCTGATGTGGTGCGCCGCCGCGGAATCCGCACACGGGCTCCTCATGCGGGTCCCCGCTCGTGCAGGTCCCATACCCATACTCCGTCGACCCACCTCCCGGGAGTGCCCACCAGCTTCTGCACGGTCTCCCGCAGCGCACCGTCGTTCGGCTGCGGGGCCAGCACCAGGACGCCCGCCCGCCAGTACGCCAGATCCGCCCGGGCCTGCTCCCGCCAGGAGTCGTCGACCGGCGGGACCCGGCCCGAGTTGCGCACGTCGCGCAGCAGGTTGGAGGTGAAGCGGGGCTCGGCGCCGTAGATGCCGACGCGTTCGTCGCCGTAGGGGCCGTTGAAGTAGCCGCCCGCCAGCTTGAAGCCGAGGCCGGCCTCGGTCTGCCAGTGCAGTGCCTCCGCGTCGGAGGGGTCGGGCAGCGGCACCGGCACGAGCGACTCGCCCTCGCGGACGTACGACGTCCAGGTCCCGTCCGCGATGAAGGCGGGCACGGCGATGCGGTCGACGGCCTTGAGGGGGGCCGGGACGAGGGGGAGCAGCGCGAGAGCGACACCCAGCAGACCGACGTACCGGATGCTCAGGGAGCGGGCCGCCGGCAGCCGGTCGACGGCGATCGCGACCAGCATGCCCAGCGCGGGGGCGCAGATCATCGCGACCCGGCTCTCGATGACCGCCTCGAACAGCGGCCTGTCGGCGAGGAGTTGCCACGGCCCGGGGAGCGTGATGGCCGTCAGCGGAATGCGCAGCTCCCGTCCGAGCGACAGGAACGCGGCGGCCACCGCGGTGAACGCCAGCGCTCTGACCAGGGCCTGCTTCCACAGCCGTACGAGAATCGCGAAGGCGAGGAGGACCAGCGGCCAGCCGTAGAAGGCGTTCTGCTCGGTGGTGTTGAAGGCCAGGGCGTTCGCCGTCTTCGCGTCGCCCGCGAGCCAGGACCGCTCCGCGAAGGAGAGCAGGGCGAGAGGGCTGTTGAACGAGCGGGGGTTGTGCTCGATGCCGGTGTAGCTCTGCGGGCCGGCGAACTGCCAGACGAGGGGATACACGACCAGGGGCAGGCAGACGGACGCGCCGATCAGCAGCCCTCTGAGCAGGGGCCGCCAGGAGGCGCGGGCGGTGTCCCGGCGTACGGCGGCGTAGGCGGCGGCGAAGAGGAGCATCCCCAACGCCGCCAGCAGCAGCGGCTCTTCCCCGAGGAGGACCTGGTAGGCCGCCATCAGGCCCAGAACCACCCCGTCCGGTACGACCCGGGTGCCGGTGCACAGGCGCAGGGTGCGGTCGATGATCAGCGGGATCATGAAGAGGACGACGAAGTTCGGGTGTGCGTGGGCGTGGCTGACCATCGGCGGTGCGAAGGCGGCCAGGGACGCGCCGAGGAACGCCGCGATCCGCCCGCGGACGACGTGTTTGACGATCAGCCAGTACCAGGCGGCCGCGGTGGCGGCGAGGCCGAGCGTCATGACCAGGCTGAGGGTGACCGCGGGGCCCGCGAGGAGGGTGAGGGGCGTCAGGGGGACGGAGAGTCCCGGCATGACCGTGTTGGCCATGAGGTTGACGCCGTCGGGGAAGCCCTGGAGGTCGGTGAAGAGGGGGTTCTTCAGGTGGGCGACGTTGTGGGCCGTGGCCGCGAAGAACCACTCCCACTGGTTCTGGTCGCGCAGGGAGTCGGGGAGGTAGCGGTGGGCCGGGTCGAAGAAGCGGCCGGAGTAGAGGGCCACCGACATCAGCAGGAAGAGGAAGGCCGCGAAGAGGTCGGCGGGGCGGACATCGCGCACGGAACGCAGGGCGATGCGGGTGATCTCCGTGAGGGCGCGGGCGTAGTCGAGGGGGGTGACCTTCGAGCCGGGCCGGTGGGACCAGCGGACGGGGACCTCGGCGACGGTCAGGCCGGCGCGGTGCAGGTGCCGTAACACCTCGACGTCGATGGCCCAGCCGTCGACGCGGGAGGCGGCGTAGGCCGCGCGTGCGTGGTCGCCGTCGTAGAGCTTGAAGCCGCACTGGGTGTCGCGGATGCCGGGGACGACCGTACGGCGTATGAGGAAGTTCCCCGCGCGGCCGAGCAGTTCGCGCAGCGGGTGCTGGCGGTCGCCGATCGTCGCGCCGGGAGCGGAACGGGACCCGATCGCCGCGGAGTTGCCCTCGCCGAGTGCCTTGTCGAGCCGCTCCAGCTCCTCGATCGGCGTCGCCAGATCGGCGTCCGTGACCAGCACACGGCGCCCTCGGGAGGCGGCCACGCCGAGTCGGAGGGCGTGGCCCTTGCCGCGGTTGCGGGGGGCGGTGACCAGGCGGACACGGGGGTGGTCGCGGGCGGTGACGAGGTGGCCGGTGGCGTCGGTGGAGCCGTCGTCGGCGACGACGATCTCCCAGTCGGGCCAGCGGGTGGGGTGGGCGGTGAGGTAGTCGGTGACGGCGTCGAGGGTGGTGGTGAGGCGGTGTTCTTCGTTGTAGGCGGGGATGACGACGGAGAGGTCGACGGCGGAGAGGCCGGGGGTGGCGAGGTCGGTGGAGGAGACGTCGGCGGCGGTGTGGGCGGAGGGGTCGTTCTCGGGGATGTCGGCGGAGAGATCCTGCGGGCCCCGCTCGTGGGTCATCCCGCCGCCAGCCGCTCGATCAGGGCGAGGGAGTCCGCGTCGTGGGCGGCGATGACCGAGCGGGCCGTGGGCAGGTCGCGGCGCGTCAGGGCATCGACCAGCTCGGTGTGCCGGGACCACAGGTGGCCGCGCAGATCGTCGAGGCGGCGCAGGTGCTGGACCGCGCAGACCCAGGACTGCACGCGCAGCCGGTGCAGGAAGTCGGCCAGGTAGGGGTTGCCGAAGAGGGCGCCGAGTTCGCGCCAGAAGCGCAGGTCGTAGCCGATCAGGACGGTGAGGTCGCCGGCGGTGGCGGCGCGCTGTGCCTCTTCGGCGCGGCGGCGCACTCCGGCGACGGCGGCCTGGACGCGGGGGTCGTCGGGGGCCCGGTGGCTCGCGCGGCCGGCGGCCAGGACCTGGAACATGCCGTCGATCACCAGGGCGCGGGCCTCGATGATGCGGCGGTAGTCCTCGACCGAGTACTCGTGGACCCGGAAGCCGCGGTGCTGGTCGGCCTCCAGGAGGCCCTGGGCGGAGAGGTCGACGAGGGCCTCGCGTACGGGGGTCGCGGAGACGCCGTACTGCTCGGCGATCTCCTTGACGGTGAACTCCCGCCCTGCCTGCAGGCGGCCGGCCAGCACCTCGTCCCGCAGCGCGTCCGCGAGCTGCTGCCGCAGGGTGCTCCGGGTCACGGAGCCGTTGCCGCCGGTGCCGGGCATGGTCAGGGCGTCTCCCGTCGTCGCGATGAGGTGGCGTGCGCGTATATCTCTACGAGCACGCCACCTTACGCGTTCGGGATCCGCGGGACGTTTCTGCGGCGAACGGGGTTTTTCTCGCCCCCGCCGCCCCTACCCGTCCCATCCCTGAAGGGGCTCCGCCCCTTCGACCCCGCCAGGGGGCTGCCGCCCCCTGGACCCCCGCTTCGGCCCCGAAAGGGCCTCGTCCTCAAACGCCGGACGGGCTGAATGATGCGGGCCGGCACTGACAGAGGGGGGCCGGGTCTCGCCCCCAAGGGGCGCGGGGAACTGCGCGACCAGCCTCCGACGGCCGTCGGCCGCGCAACCCGCAGCGGCCACCACGGCGCGAGCGAAGCCCCTTGCGGGTGGGGGTCCTACTCCGTGAACTCGTCCGCCACCGCCAGCGCGGCGTCCAGTGCCGCCAGGCCCTCCTTCAGTTCGGACTCGGTCACGTTGCACGGTGGCACGACATGGGTGCGGTTCATGTTCACGAACGGCCAGATGCCCCCCGCCTTCGCGGCGGAGCCGAACGCCGCCATGGGGGCGTTCGCCTCGCCGGCCGCGTTGTACGGCACCAGCGGCTCACGGGTCTCCCGGTTCCTGACGAGCTCGACCGCCCAGAACATGCCCACGCCCCGCACCTCGCCCACGCTGGGGTGCCGCTCGGCCAGCTCGCGCAGCGCCGGCCCGACCACCTCGGCGCCCAGCCGGGCGGCGTTCTCGACGATGCCCTCCTCCGCCATGACGTTGATCGTCGCGACGGCGGCCGCGCAGGCCAGCGGGTGCCCGGAGTACGTCAGACCGCCGGGGTACGGCCGCTTCGCGAACGTCTCCGCGATGGCCCCGGAGATGGCGACCCCGCCCAGCGGGACGTACCCCGAGTTCACGCCCTTGGCGAAGGTCATCAGGTCCGGCGTGACGTCGAACAGGTCGGCCGCGAACCACTCGCCGGTCCGCCCGAACCCCGCCATGACCTCGTCGAGGATGAAGACGATCCCGTACTTGTCGCAGATCTCGCGCACGCCGGCCAGGTATCCGGGCGGCGGCACCATGATCCCCGCCGTCCCCGGAATCGTCTCCAGGATGATCGCGGCGACGGTCGACGGCCCCTCGAAGGCGAGCGTCGTCTCCAGGTGCTCCAGCGCCCGCGCGCACTCCTGCTCCTCGGTCTCCGCATAGAACCGGGACCGGTAGAGGAAGGGCGCCCAGAAGTGCACGACACCGGCGGTGGCGCTGTCGGAGGCCCAGCGGCGCGGGTCGCCCGTGATGTTCACGGCCTGCTGCGTACCGCCGTGGTACGACCGGTACGCCGACAGCACCTTCGGCCGCCCGGTGTGCAGCCGGGCCATCCGTACGGCGTGCTCCACGGCGTCCGCGCCGCCGTTGGTGAAGAAGATCTTGTCCAGGTCGCCCGGCGTCCGCTCGGCGATCAGCCGTGCCGCCTCGGAACGGGCCTCGATGGCGAAGGCGGGCGCGAAGGTGGTCAGGTGTGCGGCCTGCTCCTGTATCGCGGCGACGACCTTGGGGTGCTGGTAGCCGATGTTCGTGTAGACGAGCCCACTGGTGAAGTCGAGGTAGCGCCTGCCGTCGTAGTCCCAGAAGTACGACCCCTCCGCGCCGGCGACGGCGAGCGGGTCGATGAGCTCCTGCGCGGACCAGGAGTGGAAGACATGCGCACGGTCCGCGGCCTTCACGGCAGCGCCGACCTCGGGGTTGGGATGAGGGGTCATGCGGCGAGCGTAGGTATCCGGGACAGGCGCGCGGTATCGGCGTCCTGTCTGTGGTCGGCCGGTTTCCGCGACAGGTTGTCGACGCGGGGGATGCCAGGAGTGCATTGACAGCAAGCTGCCGAACTGACAGCATGTTGTCATATTCGGGGTGACCAGGAGGAGCCATGACCATGAGCAAGCCCGTGTACCTCGCCGTCTACGACACCTGGGCCGACTGGGAGACCGGTCACGCGACCGCATATCTCGCACGCGCCGGATACGAGATCCGCACGGTCGGCCCGTCCACCGAGCCCGTACGGAGCATCGGCGGACTGCGCGTCCAGCCCGACCTCGCCCTGGACGACGTACGGCCCGAGGACAGCTCCCTGCTGATCCTCCCGGGCGCCGACCTCTGGGACACGACCGACGAACTCGCGCCCTTCGCCCGCAAGGCGCGGGAGTTCCTCGATGCCGGTGTGCCCGTCGCCGCGATCTGCGGGGCCACCGCCGGGCTGGCCCGCGAGGGGCTGCTCGACGACCGTGCCCACACCAGTGCCGTCTCCTTCTACCTCGCGGCCACCGGCTACGGCGGCGGTGAGCGGTACGTCGATGCCGATGCCGTCACCGACGACACCCGCGGCAAGCTGATCACCGCCGGTCCGACCGAACCCGTCGCCTTCGCCCGGGAGATCTTCCGGCTGCTCGGGGTGTACGAGGGTGAGGTGCTGGACGCCTGGTACCGGCTGTTCCACGACTCCGACGCGGAGGCGTACGCGGTGCTCGAAAAGGCGGGAGCGGAGTGAGCCGGGAGCGGCAGGACCTGCTCAGCCGCACCGCGCTCGGGGTCTTCCGGCTCAACGGCCAGTTCCTCGCGGTCGCCGAGGAGCTGGCCCGCCCGGCCGGGCTGACGGCGGCCTGGTGGCAGGTGCTGGGAGCCGTGCTCGGCGAACCCCTCCCCGTCTCCGGGATCGCCCGCGCCATGGGCATCACCCGGCAGAGCGTGCAGCGCATCGCCGATCTGCTGGTGGAGAAGGGGCTGGCCGAGTACCGGCCCAACCCGGCCCACCGCCGCGCAAAGCTCCTCGCACCCACCGAGGAGGGCCGGACGGCGATCTCCCGGATCAACCCCGGCCACGCGGCCTTCGCCGACCGGCTGGCGGAGGCTTTCGGCGATGCGGAACTCGCAGACGCCGTACGGGTTCTGGAGCGGTTGTCGAAGGTGCTCGACGGGATGCCCCCCGACGCCGTGGCGGAACCGTAGGGGAGTCGGGTTGTCGCCGGGGTGCCGGTCCGCTCGGCCGGGGTGGCGGTGGCCGGGTGGCGGGTGCTGGGTGCTGGGTGCTGTGCTCGGCGAACCCCTCCCG